>CAXTMY010000039.1:0-10215 GCA_964245565.1 uncultured Acidobacteriaceae bacterium
TGTCGCGCTTGACGGTGGTCCCGCCACAGCCTGCGCGCTCCGCCTCGTCTGGCCGGATTTTGACCCGCAACGCTGACGCCTGGGTAGTGTGAACAGGCCCTAGAAACCGCATCGGCGCAACTTAAGCGCCGGGCGCCTTGACCGCGAGAATCTCAGGCTTGTCGATCTCCGGCGCGCGCACGAACAGCTCGTCGGCTTTGGCAAACAAGGCCTTGGCGATCTCGCCGGAGAGGTGCTTTTCCCGTGCTGTCTCGTCCGCGAAAGTATCAAAGATGCCGTACTTCGAAGGGCCGATCTTCAGCGCGTACCAGGTGGTCGTTCCTGCTTCGGCCTGCGCCATCGGCAACGCTGACTTTAGGAACTCCTCGACCTCTTTTTCCTTGCCGGGTTTGGCTTCGAACTGTCCCCAGATTGCCAGTTTATCCATGACGTTTTCGCTCCTCATCGCATAGGATGCAGAGCAGAACTCCGTACAATGAAGAACATACGATGAAAGTCTTCGTAACAGGAGCGACAGGATTTCTGGGCGCGCACGTGGCCCATGCGCTCCAGGCGCAGGGCGCGTCTCTGCGTCTGCTGGTGCGGTCCACCAGCGACCTGCGCAACCTTCAGGAACTGACCGACGCGGAGCGGGTCACCGGCGACCTGCGCCAGCCTGCGTCGCTGCGCACGGCGCTGCGCGGCTGCGACGCGCTGATGCATGTTGCGGCCGATTACCGCCTCTGGGTGCGGGATCCGGAACAGATGTATGCGGCGAACGTCGAAGGTACGCGCTCCCTGCTGCGCCTGGCGCGGGAAGAGAAAGTGCCGCGCGTGGTGTACACCTCGAGCGTGGCCACGATGGGTTTTCAGCACAGCGCCGTGATCGTCGACGAGCAGACGCCGGTTTCTCTCGCCGATATGGTCGGCCACTACAAGCGTTCCAAATACATGGCGGAGCAGGTGGCGCTCGAAGCGGGGCGTAGCGGCCAGCACGTCATCACGCTCAACCCCACCACGCCGATCGGTGCCGCCGACATCAAGCCGACGCCGACCGGCCGCATCGTTGTCGACTTTCTCAACGGCAATTTTCCCGCGTACATGGACACAGGGCTCAACCTGGTCGATGTGACTGAAGTGGCACGGACGCACGTGGCGGCACTCGAGCGCGGCACACCGGGCGAGCGCTACATTCTTGGCGGGGAAAACCTGACGCTCAAGCAGATCCTCGACAAGATGTCGGCCATCACCGGCATCCCGTCCCCGAAGCACAAGGTCCCGGTCCCGGTCGCGATGACCTTCGCATTTTTCGACGAGTGGATCACCGGGCGCATCCGGGGCAGGGAACCGCGCGCCACGGTCGAGGCCGTGCGCATGGGCCGGAAGAAGATGTTTGCCGCATCCACCAAGGCCGAGCAGCAGCTCGGGTTCAACATCGTCCCGGTCTACGCGGCATTGCGTTCAGCCATCGACTGGTTCCGCGCGCACGGGTACGCGCCCCCGGCATGACGCTGCGCGTCCCAGGTCCACTGCGCATCGGAATCATCGCCGCTTTAGCCAGCGAGCTGAAACCGCTCGTGCGCGACTGGCCGAGAACCGATCAGGTCTTTTGCGGACAGATCGGCGCAGCCGAATGCTACGCCGCTTGCGAGGGCATGGGCGCTGCCGCGGCGACACGCTCCTTCGCCGCGCTGCACACGGCCGCCGGCGAGCTCGACATCCTCATCTCCTACGGCTGGGCCGGCGCCCTTACCTGCGCGGTCAAGCCGGCCCAGGTCTACGCCGTTGCTCAGGTCATCGATGCCGGCACTGGAGAGCGCTTTGCCGCGGACGTCCCGGCAACCGTTCCCGCGGTCAGCTACCGCCTGGTTTCGCTCGACCACGTTGCGTTGAAGCCCGAAAAGCGCCCGCTGGCAGAGCGCTACGGCGCCGTGATGGTGGACATGGAAGCCGCAACGGTCGGCCGTCTTGCCCGCGCACATGGAGCAGGCTTCCTCTGCCTGCGCGGCGTCTCGGACGGTTCCACGGACGATCTGCCCGACTTCAACCGGTTCATCACTCCGGCCGGCCAGCTGCGGACCGCCGCCTTCGCTTTGCACGCCTTTATGCGGCCACGCTCGCTCGGCTCGCTCCTGGAGCTGGGCCGGAACAGCAGGGCTGCGGCCGAGGCGCTGGCGCATCAACTTCCTGCCATGCTCGCCCAGCTTAAGTTGGTATCCTAGGCTATATGGCGGCAGCAGCGCAGCTTACCCGGTCCCAAGCCAACCCGGCCCCCACGCAGATGCAGGCAGCGGTCTATCGCGGAGTCAACGACGTGCGCGTCGAAGTCCTGCCGGTGCCGCAGATTGCCGCAGGAGAAGTGCTGCTGCGCGTCGAGGCATGCGGTATCTGCGGCACCGACCTCAAGAAGATCCACACCGGCTCTCACTCCGCTCCGCGTGTCTTCGGGCATGAGACCGCCGGCACCATCGTGGCTGTCGGCGAGGGTGTCCGCGGCTTTGCCCCGGGCGAGCGCGCCATCGTCTTCCACCACATCCCGTGCGGCCACTGCTATTACTGCCGCAAAAAGACGTTTGCGCAGTGCGCCGTCTACAAGAAGGTAGGGGTTACGGCGGGTTTTGAGCCCTCGGGTGGCGGTTTTGCGCAATATGTCCGGGTTATGGACTGGATCGTGGAACGCGGTCTGGTAAAAATCCCGGACGGCATCCCGTTTGAGCAGGCGGCTTTTATCGAGCCGGTCAATACCTGCCTGAAAGCCATCAAGAACCTGGCGCTGGCGCCCGACGAGACGGTGCTCGTGATCGGCCAGGGGCCCATTGGGATCATCCTCGCCGCTCTCGCCGCCCGCACCGGCGCGAAGGTGCTCACCTCTGACCTTTACTCGGAGCGTCACGCTGTCGCCGCGGCGTACGGGTTGCGTCACCCCATCGATGCCCGCCGCGAAGATGTGCTTGCCCGCGTTCGTGAAGAGAGCGACGGCCGTGGCGCGGACGCGGTCATTCTAGCCGTCGCCGGCGACCCGCTGATCAAAGTCGCCATGGATGCCGCCCGCTGCGGCGGCCGCGTACTGCTGTTTGCGCAGACCCAGCACGGCGAGGCCCCGATCGATCCGGCGGCCATCTGCATGGACGAGAAGTCGCTGCTCGGCTCCTATAGTGCATCGGTCGAAATACAGGATGAAGGTGCGGCGCTGGTCTACGATGGCTACCGGAACGGTTTCGACCTCACCCGGCTGATCTCGCACCGCTTTCCGCTGGAGCAGGCAGTCGAAGCCATCCGGGTTGCGTCCGAGCCTGCCGCTCACACCATGAAAATCTTCATCACACAGGCTTCGCCACGATGAGCACCGTTGAAGCCATGACGACTATGCGGGCCGCCGTGCTCTACGGCAAGCAGGACCTGCGGCTCGAAACCGTGCCACGTCCGCACCCGGAAGCCGGAGAGCTGATCGTGCGGCTTGGCGCAGCGCTTACCTGCGGAACAGACCTCAAGGTGTTCCGTCGCGGGTATCACGCGCGCATGCTGCAGCCGCCGGTGCCGTTCGGCCACGAGATCGCGGGCGTGGTCGAGGAAGCCGGCGCCGGGGCGCCCTTTCAGCCCGGCGACCGCGTCGTTGCGCTCAACTCCGCGCCGTGCGGCCACTGCTTCTTCTGCCGCGGGGCGCAGGAAAACCTGTGCGACGACCTGCTCTTCAACAATGGCGCCTATGCTGAATACCTGCGCGTGCCCGCCCGTATTGCCGCGCGCAACACGCTGCGCCTGCCGGACTCGCTCGCCTTTGAGCACGCCGCGCTCACCGAGCCGCTGGCCTGCGTCATGCTCGGGCTTGAACAATCGAATGCACGTCCCGGCGACACGCTCGCTGTTATCGGCACGGGGCCGATCGGCCTGCTCTTCGTCCATGCCGCCTCGCTCGCCGGGCTCCGCGTGATCGCTGTCGCCAAGCACCCGGAGCAGGCCGCGACCGCCGAAGCGCTCGGCGCGGCTGAAACGCTCCTGCTGCCGGCCGACGGCAGCAGCCCGGTCGGCGGCGTTCGCGCGCTCACCGCGGAAGGCCGCGGCGTCGATATCGCAATCGAAGCCGTCGCCTCGCCGGTTACCTGGGGCTGGGCCGTCGATATGGCGCGCAAGGGCGGCACCGTGAACTTCTTCGGCGGACCCCCTGCCGGTACCCGTGTTTCGCTCGATACTAACCAGCTGCACTATAGCGGCCTCACCCTCCGTGCCAGCTTCCACCACACACCGCAAACCGTTCGGCAGGCCTTCGACCTGCTCGCCGGCGGCCGCTTCCAGGCCGAGCGTTTCCTCACCGGCCGCACCCGGCTGGCCGATATCGTGAGCCTGTATCACTCGATGAGCAACGGCAATCCTGCGGATGAAGGCGCGGCAAACGGGACTGCTAAACCTGGCAATGGAGCCGGCAGAAGCATGCGCACCATCAAGACGGTTATTCTTCCCTAAGCCATGGCTGCCACTACTCCTATCCCGCAGGATCGCGAAGCACTGCTGGCGCAGGGATGGGCCGCGCTCCCGGCTGCTTATCGGCCGCCCGCTGCGGCGCCCACGCTGGCCGAAGCCCAGCAATGGTGCCGGCATCTGACAGAGACGCATTACGAAAATTTCCACGTCGCCAGCCTGTTTCTGCCGGCGCGCCTGCGGACCCACTTCCATGCCGTCTACGCGTACTGCCGCGTTTCTGACGACCTGGGGGATGAAACCGGTAACCCCGCGCAGTCCCTCGCACTGCTGGACTGGTGGGAGGAGCAGCTGCACGCCTGCTACCGCGGCGAGGCGCTGCACCCGGTCTTCGTCGCACTCGCGCCGACGATCCGCGCCTGCAATATTCCGGTCGAACCGTTTGCCGATTTGCTGACCGCTTTTCGGCAGGACCAGACCGTCACCCGTTTCGCCACCATTGAAGACGTGCTCGCCTATTGCCGCTACTCGGCCAATCCTGTCGGCCGCCTGGTCCTGTACGTCGCCGGCTACTCGGATGAGGAGCGTTTTCGCCTCTCCGATCAGACCTGCACCGCGCTCCAGCTCGCCAACTTCTGGCAGGACGTGCGGGTCGATCACGCGAAAGGCCGCATTTACCTTCCCCAGGCGGACATGGCCCGCTTCAAGGTCACCGAGGCCATGATTGCCGACGGCATCGCGCAGCAGCAGTCATCCGCAGCAGTGCGGGAGTTGCTGCGGTATGAGACCGGGTATGCGCGGGTCATGTTCCACGCGGGCCTGCCGCTGGTTCGCATGGTCGATCGCGACCTGGCCATCGATCTCGATCTGTTCTCCCGCGGCGGCCTGGAGATTCTGCGCGCGATTGAGCAGCAGCAGTTCGATGTGCTCCGCGACCGGCCTTCGATTTCGAAGCCGCGCAAAGCCGTGCTGCTGCTTCGCGCGCTCGCCGGCAAATACCTGCTGCCGGCGAAAACGCAGGCGCGGCGCGAAGGACTGCGTACGTGAAGACCAGTGACGCGTACCGCGTCTGCCGTAGCATCGCCCGCCGCCAGGCTAAAAACTTCTACTTCGCTTTTCTGGCGCTGCCCCGGCACAAACGCAACGCCATCTGCGCCGTGTATGCCTTCATGCGGCATGCCGACGATATCTCCGACGAGGAATCGCTCTCAAAAGCAGACCGGCGCGCCCGCATGGCTGCCTGGACCGATGCCTGGCACCGTGCGGCCGAGACCGGCAGTACCGACGACCCTGTTTTCATCGCGCTCAATGATGCGCGCATCCGCTTCCGCATTCCCATTGCGCTGCTCGACCAGCTTGTCGAAGGAACAGCGATCGACCTCAGGGAGGAGCACGACGCGGAGGAAACGTTCGCGGACTTTGCGGCCCTGCGCCGCTACTGCTACCTGGTCGCGTCGGTCGTGGGGCTCGTCTGCATCCGTATCTTCGGCTATCGCACACCGGCGGCGGAAAAGCTTGCCGAAGAGCTCGGCGTCGCCTTCCAGCTCACCAATATCCTCCGGGACATTCGCGAAGACGCCGAGCGCGGCCGTGTGTACCTGCCGGTCGACGAGCTCGCGAAGCACGGTCTGACTCCCGACTCGCTTTCGGCGGCAGCCCGCACCGGCAACGCGCCTTCGCCTGCGGTCCGGGCGATGCTCGCCGAGCAGGCTGCCCGCGCAGAGCAGCTGTATGCTTCCGGAACCCGGCTGCTGCCGCTGGTCGAGCCGGACAGCCGTCCGGCGCTCTGGGTGTTGATGACGATTTACCACCGGCTGCTGGGTCGTATTCACGGCGCCGGGTACGATGTTTTCACGCGACGCGCCAGCGTTCCGACTTCGGAAAAGCTGCTGCTGCTGCTGCGCGGGCTGGCGCGGACACTGACTGCACGGGTCCGCGGGGAGCGTGCTGTCTTCGCCGGCGGTCCGCCATCGGGCGCCGGCAGGCGGGTCGCGGTGATCGGCGCGGGCGTCGCAGGGCTTTCGGCGGCCTGCGCGCTTTCAGAGTCCGGCTATGCGGTTACGGTTTTCGAGCAGCGCCCGTATGTCGGCGGACGCGCTTCGTCCTATCTGCATCCCGGTTCGGGCGAGACCATCGATAACTGTCAGCACATTCTGCTGGGCTGCTGTACCAACCTGCGCAGCCTGCTCGAACGCGTTGGCCGTGCGGACTCGATCGCCTGGACGAACGAGCTTACGTATATCGAACCCGGAGGGCGCCGGAGTATCGTCCGTCCCGCAGCGCTGCCGGCGCCGTTCCAGTCCAGCCCATCGTTTCTCAAGGCCCGTTGTTTCTCGGCAGCCGACAAGCGTTCCATCGCCAACGGCCTTCGCGAGTTTCTTTCCGGTTACCCGGAAGACGTGCCTGGCGGCGAAAGCTTTCTCGCCTGGGCGCTCCGCAAAAGACAAACGCCCGGCGCCATCCGCCGCTTCTGGGAGCCGATCCTCCAGTCCGCGCTCAATGACGACCTTGCCCGCATCTCTCTGCATTATGCCGGGAAGGTTCTCCGGGATTCCTTCCTGAACTCCGCGTTTGCCGGGCGGATCGGCGTCCCCCTGCTGCCGCTCTCCGAGTTGTATGCCGGGGCCGCGCGGTACATCGAGGCTCGCGGCGGCACGGTGCGCCTGCGGAGCGGCGTCGAGTTACTGGAGCCGACGCCGAACGGCTGGCAGCTCAGAACCGCCGGTCCGGCTCCAGAGGCAGAGCTCTTCGATGACGTGGTGCTGGCGCTTTCTTTCGAGGCGACCGTGCGCTTTCTCCCAGGCCTGCCCGCAGGCGCGGCGCGCGACGAGTTGGCCGACACGCTAGCGCATTTTGAACACGTGCCCCTCGTCGGCATCCATCTCTGGTTCGACCGGGAGATCACCGATCTGCCCCACGCCGTGCTCCTCGATACCACGATCCAGTGGATGTACCAGCGCGACCGGCTCGCTCCTGCGAAGAGCGGGCAGGGAACTCAAAGCCATCTGGAGCTGGTGGTCAGCGTTGCCCGCGACCTGGTGGCGATGGGCCAGGGGGAGATCGTGGCGGTCGCGCTTCAGGAACTCGCGCTGTTCTTCCCCACTGTTCGCGAGGCCACGCTGCTCAAATCGGTGGTGACCAAGGAAGTGCGTGCAACCTTTGCCGTACTGCCGGGGCTCGATGCACACCGGCCCGCCTCGCGAACCGCGTGGCCCGGCCTGTTCCTGGCCGGGGACTGGACCGATACCGGCTGGCCTGCGACGATGGAAGGCGCAGCTCGCTCCGGCTTTCTTGCCGCAGAAGCGGTCACCGGCGGTCAGCGGCGCTTTCTTGTTCCGGATTTGCCTCCGCAGGGCATCATGCGTCTCTTCGGTTAGCGTGCCAGCCAAACGGGTTTGCGGGCGGCGCATCTATTACCAGTCAGGTGCGAGCCAGGCCTATCAGGAGAGAGCTTGCCAAAGACCCCGATTGAAGGCGAACTGATCGAGCATCACGGCATCATCGGCAACATGCGTTCAGCTGCCATGGTTACCACCAGTGGTACGATCGATTTCTTCTGCTTCCCCAACTTCGACTCTCCCACGATCTTTGCCGCTCTGCTTGACCCGGAAAAGGGCGGCTCGTTCGAGATCAGCCCTGACATGGACGGGCTGCGGACCAAGCAGCTCTACCTTCCTGACACGAACATCCTGCTTACCCGCTACCTTTCAGACGACGGCGTCGCAGAAGTGACGGATTTCATGCCGGTTGTCGATGGGCAGCAGGCATATGCCCACCAGGTCATCCGGATGGTCCGTGTGATCAAAGGCAGCATCCGGTTCCATCTGCGCTGCGCGCCACGCTTCGACTATGCCCGTGGAGCGCACCGCGCCTGCATGGAGGCCGATGCGGTCTGTTTCCATCCTGAAGATGTGGGCTTCGCCTCGCTGGCGCTGCACAGCACCGTGCCGCTCACCGTCGACGGCCAGGACGCAACCGCGGACTTTACCCTGCAAAGCGGCGAAACTGCCTCGTTTGCCTTTGGACAGGTGAAGCAGGAGGAAATCGACGCCACAGAGCTCCTCGAGGCAGCGAGCGTAGAACGCTGCTTCAAGGAGACCGGCGAGTTCTGGCGCGGCTGGATGGGCCAATCCGTCTATAAGGGCCGCTGGCGCGAGATGGTCAACCGTTCCGCCCTGGTGCTCAAGCTGCTGTTCTCGCAGGAACACGGCGCAACCATCGCGGCCGTCACGTTCGGTCTCCCCGAGAGAATTGGCGGCAGCCGCAACTGGGATTACCGCTACACCTGGCTCCGCGACTCCTCATTCGTGCTCTACGCGCTGGTACGGCTGGGTTTGTCGGGCGAGGTACGCGCCTACACGCGCTGGCTCCGGGAGCGCGTCATCAACGGCCTGAATGTCGATACGCCCGACGGTCCCATCCGCATCATGTACCGAAGCAATGGCGGCAGCGACCTCGACGAAATAGAACTCGACCACCTTGCCGGCTACCGCAACTCGCGCCCTGTGCGCATCGGCAATGCCGCCGACAAGCAGCTGCAGCTCGATATCTACGGCGAAGTGATGGATGCCGTTTACCTCTCGAACAAGTACTCGGAAGGCATATCGAAGGACGGTTTCCGGCGCGTCATCCGCATGATGGACTGGCTGCGTGAGAACTGGAACCGGCCCGACGAAGGAATCTGGGAGGTGCGCGGCGAGCGGAGGCATCTGCTGCACTCGCGCCTGATGTGCTGGGTAGCGTTCGATCGGGCGATTCGCCTGGCCGACAAACGCTCGCTCGACGCGCCCCTGCATGAATGGCTTGAAACACGCCGCAAAATCAACGATGACATCCTTGAAAACTTCTGGGACGAGGAGCTGCAGTCGTTTGTTCAGGCGCGGGGTGAAAAGCAAGTGGACGCAGCGCTCTTGCTGATGCCCATGCTGCGCTACATCAGCCCGACAGATCCGCGATGGCTTTTAACTCTCAAGCGCATCGAGGAGACCTTGACCGAGGACAGCCTCGTGTTTCGTTATCAGGCAGGGCTCGATCATCTCGATGGGCAGGAAGGCAGCTTTACCGCCTGCTCCTTTTGGTTCATCGAATGCCTTGCGCGGGCCGGCCAGGTCGACAAGGCACGGCTGCTCTTCGATAAAATGCTCGGTTATGCAAACCACCTCGGTCTTTACTCTGAGCAGCTCGGCAGCAGCGGCGAGCACCTCGGCAACTTTCCCCAGGCGCTTACCCATCTCGCGCTCATCAGCGCCGCTACCTATCTTGACCGCAGACTCGACGGGACCAAGGAGACCTGGTCCTAGCGCATGTCACGCCACACGTAGAGAGACCCGGGAGTGGGCGCGGGTCGCCTGCGTCGGGAAAAGCCACTGGAGTGGAGACCCGGGCTTCTCCACCAGGACCAGCCCGGAGAACAGCCGTGAATCAGAACATTCGATGGATGGTTGACGACTGCGGCGCTATCACCGGCGTCTCTACCACGCTGCGCGGGATGGAGGTCCTGAACACCCCGCTGCTCAATCGCGGCACAGCGTTTCCGCAGGAGCTCCGCGACGCCTTCGTGCTCAACGGCCTGCTGCCGCCTCACGTCGTCAGCCGTGAGCAGCAGATCGAGCGCCTCTACCAGGCGTACTGCGACCAGCCTGACGACCTGCGCAAGCATAACTTTCTTCGCCAGCTCCAGGATCGCAACGAGGTGCTTTTCTACTCGGTTGTCGAGGCACACACCGCCGAGATGATGCCCATTCTCTACACCCCCACGGTCGCGCTCGGCTGCTCACAGTTTTCAAGGCTCTACACCAAGCCGCGCGGACTGTTCCTCTC
>CAXTMY010000039.1:10225-31778 GCA_964245565.1 uncultured Acidobacteriaceae bacterium
GCGCGGATGCGGCAGATGCTCGAAAGCCGCCCGTTCCACGACGTCGACGTTATCGTCGTCACCGATGGAGAACGCGTCCTTGGCATCGGCGACCAGGGCGTGGGCGGCATGGGCATTCCCATCGGCAAGCTGGCGATCTACTCGCTGCTGGGTGGCATCCACCCGTCCCGGACGCTGCCGATCCTGCTTGATGTCGGCACCAACAATCCTGTGCTTCGCGACGATCCCTTCTACCTTGGCTGGCGGCACGAGCGCATCGGCGAAGAGGAATACTCCGCGTTCATCGATGAGTTCGTCCAGGCTGTGCAGGACACCATGCCGCACGTGCTGCTGCAGTGGGAAGACTTCGCCCGCCGCCACGCCCGCCCCATCCTCGACCGCTATCGCGACCGGCTCTGCACCTTCAATGACGATATCCAGGGCACCGCCGCCGTGGTACTCGGCGCGATTTACTCCGCCCTGCGCTCGAGCGATCAGCGCATGCGAGACCAGAAAGTCGTGATTGTCGGCGCAGGCGGCGCGGGAACAGGTATCGCTTCGTACCTGCTGCAGGCCATGATCGAGGATGGGCTGGATGAAGCACAAGGCAAGGAACGGCTGTTCCTGCAGGACGTGGAAGGGCTGGTGCGCGCTGAAGATGAGTCTCTTTCGTCCGAGCAGCGGCGCTTTGCGCATACCACTGGCGAGCTTGCGTCGTGGCCGCGGCCGAGCGCGGCGGAGAAAAGCTGGAACCTGCTCGAAGTGGTGTCGAACGCGCAGCCGAACATCCTGATCGGCGTTTCGACCCAGCCGGGACTGTTCTCTCGTGAGGTCGTCGAAGCCATGGCGCGGACCAACTCCCGTCCGATTCTTTTTCCGCTTTCAAATCCCACCAGCTGCGCCGAGGGTGTGCCGGCGGAAATACTGGAGTGGACCCACGGACGGGCGCTGGTAGCCACCGGCGCCCCGTTTGCGCCGGTGCAGCTGGACGGCATTATCATTCCCATCGCCCAGGTCAACAACTTCTACATCTTTCCCGGGGTCGGCCTCGGTGTGGCCGCCAGCCGGGCCGCACGCGTCAGCGACGGCATGATGCTTGCAGCCGCGCGAGCCTTAGGCGAGTGGTCGCCCGCAGAGCGAGGCGCCCGGACGCCCTTGCTGCCGCCGATCGAGCAGATGCAGGAGGCCGCGGTCAGCATCGCTGTAGCAGTAGCGGCCCGGGCCATCGAAGAGGGCGTGGCCCCGGCTATGGATGCGGCGGAGCTGGAAGGGAGGATTCGCCGGCGTGTGTGGAGGCCTGCCTATCCGGAGATGTTGGCCGAAGAGCCGGGCTGCCCTTAGAAGCTGGAGGTCTGGTCCTTTAATGCAATGATTGAGGTCTCCTTGCGCCGCAACTCGGCTCAGAGCAGGAAAAGACCGCCACAACGAATAGCTCAGGACTTGTCGGCAGCTTTCCGAGCTGTATTGAAGTGAACTTGCAACTCAAGCTCAGAACCGGTGAATGCCTTCGGCAAAGGCTGGAACGGTGCCGACTGCGTCAAAGATTGCCAAGCCGTACGATCGAAGGCAACGTTGCCGCTAGGATAGAGGTGCATTGTGCTCACGCTACCGTCTGGTTTGATCGTGAAGCGGACCGTGAGAGAGCCCTTCAAGTCCGAAGGCGACACTGTGTGTTGAGCGAGCACTTCATTCCATGAGGCCTTGAGGCTGGTCATCAGTACTTTTATGTAGGGTCCGAAATCCAGTCCGTGAGTGTCGGAGAGGAGTTCGACTCCTGATATCTGAACGGGAGCTTCAGGGCCTCTGGCGGTGTTTTGATCACTTTGCGCCAATGTCTCGGGGTGCGATACTCCGTCAACGACTCGCGAAAATGCAGCACTGCTAAGCAAGAGAACAGCCAGCCCACTGGCGACTACTGCGGCATGTTTCGGTCTCATCTGCATCCTCCTGCCTGCACGCTTGCCGTTTTCACTTGCGATTATAGCCATCTTTTTGGTGGAAGGCTGTGCTTCGTAGAAAGCGCTTCTTCATGGAAAATGATTATCGCCATCCGTTCGCCTGAGCAAAATTGATATTCATCTACAAGAATCCGCTAGCGGGTGAGCAAAGCGACGCCGAGGCACACGAAGACCGCCGCAGCCCAGCGCCGCCGGTCGACATCTTCCTTCAGGAAGAACTTTGCCGCGATGGCATTGGTCACGAAGGTGAGCGACGCCGATGCCGGACCGATCAGGCTGACCTCAGCATGCGAGAGCGCAAAGAGCAGCGAGAAGAAGCCGCACGCCATCCCCAGAACGCCCCCGATAAAACGCACATTGGTGACCACCGCCCAACCGGCACCGGCCAGCCCTCGCTCGGCACGGATCGCACCCAGGTCAAGCCGCCGCATGGCGGAAGCGATGAGAAGGTCGCCGACCGTCGCGAACAACACGATGGCGGCGATCATGAGACCGACGGCCCAGCCGGATGCCTGCTGTGTTTGCGGGGTCATAGCGGGGGAGCCTCGCTCGCGCGGAGCGACCTGGCCGGTTCGGTGCGGCACACGGTGTGTTCTGTATAGCTTCGCCCGTTGGCGACAAAGCCGACACCGGCCGTGATCAGAAGGATGCCCAGCCAGCGCGCAGGCGTGATCTGCTCATGCAGCCAGAAACGCGAGAGCAGCGCGATGATGACATTGCCGATAGACGTGGTCGGCAGCACGTACGTCAGGTCTGCCCAGGAAAGCGCGGCCGTGTAGGAAGCGAAAAAGCCGATCAGCATCGCGACGCCGAGAGCGACATACGGCGTCAGCAAGGCGTGCAGCAGCAGGGCAGGATGCGCGAGTGAAACCGGACCCATGCGCTTCATGCCGACCGCGAGAAGAGTATCCCCAAGCGGCGCAGTGACTGCCACGATCAGTAATACAAGGTACCGGCGGGGCGTCATGGAAGAGTCTGCCATGGTTCCAAGCTGTCTTGAGGAAAGAGGATTTGCCAATACGATGCGCGACTGGAGACAGCCGCGCATCGTATCTCGAACATTATTCAGGCCCCGGCGCTTACGGCTGCGCGGGTTTCGCGAGCTTTGTCGCTCTTGGTTTGCTTTACCAGGCGGTTGCGTTCCCCGCGCAGCTTCATGAAGGCCTTCGCCTCGATGTAAAGGCGGGGCAGATCGCGGTTGACGACGGCTTTCCACACCACCCGGAACGCCGCCTTCGGGCGGAAGTAGTATTCGTCGTAGAAGCGGTGCACCATCTCCAGAACGTACTCGGTAGGCAGCCCCGGGTACTCGATGTGCGCGAGCTGGTGACCGCCTTCATCGACCATCTTCGCTTCGTTGGTGATAAAGCCGTGTTGCTTGGCGTAATCGTAGAACTCGGTGCCCGGAAAGGCATGGGCGATGGAAACCTGGATCGTCTCCACGTCGAGCTGCTTGGCGAAGTTGATCGTGTTACGGATCGATTCCTTTGTTTCGCCCGGCAGTCCCAGGATGAAGTCGCCATGGATCACGAGGCCGAGATCGTGGCAGTCCTTCACGAAGTCGCGCGCGCGCTGCACGGTCGCGCCCTTCTTGATGTTCTTGAGGATCTGCGGGTCTCCGGACTCGAACCCGACGATGAGCAGCCGGCAGCCGGCTTCCCGCATCGCCTTCAGGGTATCGCGGTCCGTGGTGACGCGCGAAGTGCAGGACCAGGTGAGACCGAGCGGCTTGAGCTTCGCGCACAGCTCAATCGTGCGGGCCTTCTGGATGTTGAAGGTATCGTCGTCGAAGAAGAACTCCTTCACATCCGGGAAGAGTTCTTTCGCGTGCGCCATCTCGGCGGCCACGTCGTCGGTGGAGCGCTTGCGCCAGGCGTGGCCTGAGAGCGTCTGCGGCCACAGGCAGAAGGTGCACTGCGCGGGGCAGCCGCGCGTCGAGTAGAGCGCGACGTACGGATGCAACAGGAACGGGACGTTGTACTTCGTCACGTCCAGGTCGCGCTTGTAGATGTCCGTTACCCACGGCATATCGGGCTTGTCGAGCTTCTCGACCTGCGGACGGTCCGGGTTGTGTACGATGGTGCCCGACTCGTCGCGATAGGAGATGCCGAGAATCTCATTGCGGGGCTTGCCCTCGGCGAACTCGACGACCGAGAAGTCGAATTCGCGGCGGCAGACAAAGTCGATCGCGGCGCACTCATTGAGGGCTTTATCGGTATCGGTGGTCACCGGCGGCCCGACGAACGCGATCTTGATATTTGGATACGCCGCCTTTACCTTTTCAGCCGCGCGCTGATCGCCGGTCCAGCCGATGGTGCTGGTAAACAGCACGAGGAATTCGTAGTCCTTGAGGATCTCGATGACGCCGTCCCATGAGACATGGTGCGGGTTTGCATCGAGCAGGCGCGAGCCTTCCAGCAGCCCGGCAGGATACGCAAGCCAGACCGGATACCAGTAGCTCTCGATTTCACGCGTGGCCGGCCAGCGCGAGCTGGCGCCACCGTCGAAATTCTCGAAAGAGGGCGGGTTCAAAAACAGTGTCTTTAATGGCATAGCCGTGTACCTGCGAGTTTAACATTTTGCGGCGGTGATGCTGCGCGGGTCGTGCAATGTACGGCAGCAAACAAAGGGCTTAGGTTTACCGCGCACCCTGGTCGATCCACGCTGCAAGGTCGCCCTGGGTGCGCAGCAGCGACAGCTGGGCCTTCAGCAAGGTGAAGTGCGCGTCGAGCGCGTCGCTGTAACGCACGCGCTCGTCGATGCGCGCCTGCATTTCGTTGGCAGGGGTAAGCGGCGCCGCGTTCGGGTTTGCCGGCGGGTGCAGCAGCTGCAGCAGCACTGCCTGCAGCTGCTGTTGGGCAAGCTGCTCCTGCAGGTCGGCGATGCGGGCCTGGGCGCGCAGCTCTGGGAAGCTCTGCTGCAGCTGGACGACCTGCTCCTCAGCCTGCTGGCGGGCCTGCTCGGCCTGGGTATCGGCGTGCAGCGCGTCGGCGGCTGTCTCTCGCGCGTGAGCAGCGTTGACTGCATTAAAGAGCGGAAACGTTATCTGCGCCGCAATGCCGAAGTTGTTGGGCCGCAGAGTTCCTCTAGTGTAGTAGATGTCATAGTTATTAAGCGTCGTCTCGAGGTAATCGTAAGTAAACCCGAACCCGATCTGCGGCCGGTAATTCACCCGAGAATCCCCATGCGCGACATAGTGCTTGCTGATCGCATTGCTGTAGCCTGCCTGGACGCCGGCCGTGAATCCGTTGACCGGGTTCGTCTCACCGGCCGGCGAGCTCGGAACGCTCTGCGGTTCCGTCTGGATGTCATCTGACGGCAGCCCGGTGAGATCGCTGAGGCGCTTACGCAGCAGCGCTGCCTGCGCCTCCAGATCGAGCCGCTTCAGATCCGCCTGCGCGCCCGTCAGCTCTGCGCGGGTTGCGGCGATCTGGCTTTCCACCCCAGCCGAAAGCCGGTCCTGCTCGATCGTGTCCAGCTTTTCGGCATAACTCTTTTCCTGATCGAGCGCTGCAGCTTCCTGTGTCACGGTATTGAGCTGCAAATAATCGAGCGCGGTGTCGAGCTCCACCTGGTCCAGCGCGTCGTTGAGGCTGAGCGTTGCGGCGTGCAGCGCGGCCCGCGCGGCCCGGATGTAGTCCGGCTGCGAGAAGGAAATCACCAGCGACTGGATCTGGGCATTGAAGACGCTCGGCACCCCGCCCAGGAAGCCATAGGAATAGCCGGCGGACGAGCCTGCCGTTAACGACGGCACGTACACATCCCGCGTTTCCGACACGCTCGCCTGCGCTCTTGCCACGTCCGCCTGCGCAATGCGCACCGCCGTGCTGTTTCGCCTGGCCAGATCAACGGTGCTGTACAGCGAGAGCTGCGCGTGAGCCGTGCCGGAGAGAGAAAGCAAGGCAGCCACACCGAAAAAGGAGAGGGCCAGCATACCGGGCGTGGAAAGGATTCGAATCAAACCGCCTGTTTTTTCTCGCTTCCGCATGCGTGTTTTCTGTACATCCCGATCGCGTCTTCGTTGCGGTAAACCATGCGCACTGTGAGGAGATTCTACGCTGAAGCGCGGCAGCTCTCGCTGGCGAACGAGCAGCAGAGGCGGCCGCCGGCGCCGTGCTCGCGTTATTCGAGCACCTTCACGGCCGTTCCATCGGTCAGCGGCTGGCCGCTGATGGCCCCGAGCGCGACAACGTCTCCAACGCGCACTCCGGAGAGAATCTGCACCTGGGTGAGGTTGAGGCTGCCGACCTTTACGGCGGACCGCTTGAGCGCACCTCCGACCACCTTGTAAACGTAGTCCAGGCCCTGCTCGGTGTGCAGCGCTTCGCGCGGAACGAACAGCGCGTTGGGCACGCTGCTGGTCGTCACCGTCACGTCGACATTGGTGTCCGGCAGCAAGCCGCTGTCGGAACCGTCGATCGAGCAGATCACCTCGCCGACATTGCGGGTGGTATACCCCACCACGGTTGAGGGCAGCCGGGTGATGTGGCCGTGCCAGGTATCGTTCGGCTTGGCCAGCCAGGTAATGGTCACGGGCCTGCCCAGGTCGAGCTTGCCGATATCCGGCTCATCGAAGTAGGCAAGCACCTGCATGCGGTTCAGGTCCGCCATCTGCAGCAGCTTGTCGCCCTGCTGCACGTACTCTGTCTGCGAGGCCGAGATGGAGTAGACCGTTCCTGCGAAGGGCGCGCGCACAGCGCTCTTGCTGATGGCGTCCTGCTCGGCGCTGACCTCGGCACGTGCCTCATCGAGCTGCGCCTGCGCCTGAGCGAGACCGGGCGAGTTCCTGCGGGCAGTCTGCCGCTGTTCAAGGACCTCGAGATTCGACTGGTCCGTCGCCAGGCGGTTCCGCGCCTGGTCAATTTCACTTTGGGAGGCTGCGCCCTGGGCCGCGAGCTGTTGCAGCGTGGCGAGCGACTGCGCGGCAGCCTGCTGTTCCGTGCGCGCCTGGTCGAGCTGGCCGCCGTAGCTGTAGCGCTCCTCCGCCGTGCCGCCGGCCGAAAGCGCCGCCAGATTGGCCTGCGCGCCGGCCAGCGCGGCACGCGCCTGCTGGAAGCGCGCCTCGGCATCCGCGTCGTCCATCGTCAGCAGCAGCTTGCCCGCCGGAACCTTGTCGCCTTCGTGTACATAGATCGCGCGGACCAGGCCTGGAAACGGCGCGTGGGCTTCGTAATTGCTGACCGGCTGTACCTTGCCGTTCGTTGAAACCGTGCTCTTGATGGAGCCGCGCTCGACGGTGAAGGCATGGACCTGGAGTACGGTGCGCGTGGCGATGTGCGCGAGATAGAAAACCAGAACGACCACGATGACTGCGGCAGTCCAGATAAAAAGGCGCGTACTCTTGGGTCGTTCGTTGGCCATTCGGTGGTTGCGGTCCGAGGTCGAGTATACCGGAGCGGCGCGGACAACCCCTTCCACGCCGGACAGCTCAGTTAAGATCGCAGTATGCCTACCAACACACCGCGCTACACAGATGAGCATGCGAAGGCCGGACTGGACACGCGCTTTCCCGAGATCGAGACATGGGAAAACCAGTTCGCCGGGTACGAGATCCTGATCGACGACCCGGAGTTCACCTCTGTCTGCCCGAAGACCGGGCTGCCGGATTTCGGTGTCATCCAGCTGCGCTACATGCCGCGCGAACGCTGCCTCGAGCTCAAGAGTTACAAGGAGTACCTGTTCTGCTACCGGAACCTCGGAATCTTTCAGGAGAACATCGTCAACCAGGTGCTTGAGGACGTGGTCAAGTGCTGCGATCCGGTGTGGGCGCACGTCCACGGGGAGTTTCGACCGCGCGGCGGCATCGCCACGGTTGTCGATGCCCGCTGGCCGCGTCCCGCGCAGTAGAGCCTCGCGGCGTCGCTTGCATTCTTCCCGCCTTGCCCGGTTATGCCATGCTCATCGCTCATCCGATCCTTCGGGCCGTATTGACGGCCGTGCCATGGGCAGTGGCCCTGGCGTGGCTGGGAAGAACGCTTGAAGCGCTGCGATACATCGGCCGGGTGCCGGACCTGCTGCGAATCCCCGAGCCTGCCGGGTGGCCCGCGGAGGAAAGCGCGGCGCCCCGGGTGAGCGTCATCGTACCGGCTTGCAACGAGGAAGCCGCGATTGCGGCGACGGTGCGCTCATTGCTCGCGAGCAGAGGAGTCCCGGTCGAGGTGATCGCGATTGACGATCGCTCGACGGATCGCACCGGGGCAATTCTCGACGAGCTCGCTGCCGCGGACGCAAAGCATGCTGACGTACGGCTGAAGGTGCTGCATATCCGGGAGCTGCCGGAAGGCTGGCTCGGCAAACCGCATGCCCTCGCGCGGGGCGTGGCCCTGAGCCGCGCACCTCTTCTGCTGTTTACCGACGCTGACATTCTCTTCCGGAAAGATGCGCTGTTGCGGGCGATAGATTTTCTTGAGCGGCAGAAGCTCGATCACCTGGTTCTTGCCTCCACCCCCATCAGCAAGACAGCCGGCGAGCGCATGATGCTGGGCGCCCTTCAGACCATCGGCGTCTGGTCGCTGCGGCTCTGGAAGATCAGCGACCCGGACTCCCGCGCCTCGCTGGGAGTCGGATCATTCGGGCTGGTGCGGCGCGAGGCGCTCGAGACTATCGGCGGCTGGGAAATGCTGCGCATGGAGGTTTTGGAGGATCTGCGTTTCGGCTGGGAGATCAAGCGGCGCCATGGACTGCGCCAGCAGGTCGCGTTCGGCAGGGGACTGCTGCAGCTGCACTGGGCAGCGGGTGCGCTGGGCATCGCGCGCAACCTCACCAAGAACGGCTTCGCCCTGTTCCGCTACCGGCTGGTGCCGGCGTCCGCGGCCCTGTGTTCGCTGGGTGTGCTGCTGTTTGCGCCGTTCGCTGCGCTGGCCGGGACGCCTGCCATGCGCTTGTCGTTTCTGCCGTTTCTGCTGGCGCTTGCGCTGCTGTACCGGCGCGATGTGGGGCAGACCGGCATTTCGCCCTGGTACGTGCTCCTGTTTCCGGCAGGAGCGGCGCTGTTCCTCTTCGCGCTCTCCCGATCGATCCTGCTGACGCTCTTTCGCGGCGGAGTGGAGTGGCGCGGTACGCTCTACCCGCTTGCCGCCCTGCGCCGTTCTGCGGGTCCGCTGCATTAAAGCCTTAGTGCACGGCTGTTGCTGCTCCTGAGAAGACGCTCGAACTCTTGCGGTGCTTTGCGCTCAGTGACGGGTCCTTGAACGCGGTAGAACCACTATCCGCGCCAAAACCTTTCAGCAGCTCCGGATTCGGCCGAAACTTCGGCGGCCCGTCGTGAAACTGGCGCGCATGGCTCAAAACCATTAGGGACTCACCATGCAGGCTGATCACCTGGCCTCGAAGATGGATGTCCTGCTCGCGGACAGAGTCGAGATCTCCGACTTCCTTGCGGTCCGCGGCGAGGCTCACGATGGTAAAGCGGCAGCTTTCGTCCGGAATACCCGGTTTGCATACGTCCAGGTAGCGCGTACCATCCTGATTTTCGACGATGTTATACACGTGCGCGCTGAGGCATATCTCCTTGCCGGCATGGCTCGCCGCATCTTCAGGCTGGTAGCAGGTGCGGCTTGCGAAGCAGGCAGTAACGATCAGCGCCGGGCCAAGCAGCAGAACCAGCAGCAATCTTCTTAAATTCATGGCATCACCCAGCCGGAAAGGTGAATCCAGCCTAGCCGCAGCTGCCGCGAGAGCGGTAGAGTACCGCGGTCACGATCGCAGCAGGGGCAGGGGGAAGTTGTTCCGAAATGGAACGAATGCTTCCCCGGCAAAGACATCATGGGGGGCGGCCGGGTCCGGGCGGGCTGATCCTGCTTCTGTATTCCGCTACGGTCAGAAGGAAAGGACGACGGCTAGTGAATTTCGACCAACTGCGTCGTCTCGGTCGGGGCCGAGCCGTAATGGCTGCGCACATACTCGTCGAGGATTTTCTGAAAATCAGCAACGATAGTGTCGCCGCGCAGCGTCGTGATCAGCCTGCCGTCGACGTACACCGGCGCCTTCGGCTCTTCAAACGTGCCGGGGAGTGAAATGCCGATGTTCGCGTGTTTCGACTCCCCCGGCCCGTTGACGATGCAGCCCATCACGGCCAGCTTCATCTCTTCGACTCCGGGATACTGCTCCCGCCAGCTCGGCATGGAAGCGCGCAGGTAGTCCTGGATCTGCTCGGCGAGTGACTGGAAAAAGGTGCTGGTGGTGCGTCCGCACCCGGGGCACGCGGTGACCTGCGGCGTGAAAGAGCGGATCGAAAGCGATTGCAGAATCTGCTGCGCGCACTGCACTTCGTCGGTCCGGTCACCGCCCGGTTTGGGCGTAAGCGAAACGCGGATGGTGTCGCCGATACCGGCCAGCAACAGGGGAGCGAGCCCGGCGGTTGAGGCTACCACACCTTTCACGCCCATGCCGGCCTCGGTCAGGCCCAAATGCAGCGGATAGTCGCAGCGGGCGGCAAGCATGGTATAGACGTCGATCAGGTCGCGCACGCCGGAGACCTTGGCGCTCAGGATGATCTGGTCATGACGCAAACCGTAGCGCTCCGCAGCCTCGGCCGAGGACAAGGCCGATACCAGCATCGCCTCCATCATCACGTCGCGTGCGGGAAGCGGCTCCGCACGGCGGGAGTTCTCATCCATCATCGCGGTTAGCAGCGCCTGGTCGAGCGAACCCCAGTTCACCCCGATGCGGACCGGCTTCTGGTTGTCGACCGCGCACTCGATCATGGTGCGGAAGTTGTCGTCGTTCCTGCGGCCGATCGAAACATTGCCGGGATTGATGCGGTACTTGGCGAGCGCGCGGGCACACGCCGGGAATTTGCGCAGCAGCAGATGGCCGTTGTAGTGGAAGTCACCGACGATGGGCGTCTGCAAGCCGAGCCGGTCAAGGCCTTCGACGATGTAAGGCACCGCCTGGGCGGCTTCATCGTTGTTGACGGTGACGCGCACCAGCTCAGAGCCGGCAGCGGCCAGCGCAGCGATCTGGGCGATACTGCCCGGGATATCGGCGGTATCGGTATTGGTCATGGACTGCACCACGACCGGGGCGTCGGAACCGATGCGCACGTTGCCGACCGTCGCCGTCACGGTTTGTCTGCGATGAATCTCGGGCATACTGTCCTCAGCCCGATTCTACAGGAGGGGCATGCGCTGCTGAAACACAGCGGCGCCGGTTTGAGCGGCCAGGCACCGTGTGACTCTACTGCTCGGGTGTGGGTGCCTTGCCGTTTTTCCCGGCCTGGTCTTTGTGGGCCGCGAAGTAGGTTTCCTCGGCCGCGAGCAGTTTCTGCGCTTCCTCGATGGTAGCGTTGGCTGCGTCGAGCGCAGTTTTCCGCGAGAAACTATACGTACTGTTCTGCGCGGGCGCCTGGAGCACCGACGGCCACTTGGCGCTGCTGCTCACCACGTCTCGAAGAGCTTTGCGCAGGTCGGCATGGTCGGCATCATAGGTTTCCATGTTGTCGGAGAGCTCGTCGCTCAGCCGCGTGAACTCTTCAAAGCGCGCGCGCAGCTCCGCCGGGCGGTTGTTCTCGTTACTGTCCGCGGTGAGGCTGCGGATCGCCTCTGCCCGCTGGTTGACAAATTTCAGGTAAAGCTTCACACGTTCTACCGGCCGGTCACCGAGCTCCCGAACCTGGTCGGCCTGTGCGCTACTCAACGGATCGGCTTGCTTCTGCGCGTGCGCGAAGACAAGAGGCAAGGTGAGAGCGGTGCAAAAAAACAGGCAATCCCGAGTTCTCCCAAACATCCGGCACACTCCGATCGCTTTGCTCTCAACTCGTTTCATTACATCGTTGCGGCTGCCGAGAGGTCGACGGCAACGCGGCAGCCCGTCTGGCTGCTTTCCCGCGCCAGCTCGATCAGCCGGGCGACCGACCACGCCGTGCCGGCGTTCACAGTCAGCGGCGCGATCCCCAGGATGGCATCCCGCACGTCTGCATAATAGCCCCGGTAGTCCCCCACGGCGGTCGGTATGGGCACCGGTGCGGCGCCTGGCGCGGTGAACAGGCCCCAGGCCTCGGAAGGCTCCGTGCCGAAGCCTTCGTCGCTGAAATGAGCACCCTCCTTGAGCGCTGCCTCCTGCGGGTCGAGCCCCCATTTTTCGTAACTCCCGCGGGTGCCGTGCACGGTAAATCGCGCGCCGGGGCTGGCGGCGATGATAGAGGAGCGGAGCCAGCTGCGCAGCGAGCGCAGAGTCTCATCCGGCGCATTCTCATAGGTGAGCTGAATGTCAAATGTGTCATCCACATCTACGTTCCGTCGGCTGCTGCGGACATCGGCCCAGAGGCTGGAGGGTGGTCCGAACAGCGCAAGCGCCTGGTCGATCAGGTGAGGACCCAGGTCGAAGAGGATGCCGCCGCCCGCGTCCAGCGTTTCGCGCCACGCGCCCGGTTTCGGCTCCAGCCGGAATCGGTCGAAATGCGATTCGAACAGGACAGGTTCGCCGAGCTTGCCGTTGCCCAGCAGCTCCCGGACGGTCTGGAAGTCTCCATCCCATCGGCGATTGTGGTACGCGGCGAGAACGAGATTCTTCTCGCGGGCCAGTCTTGCCAGTTCCGCTGCATCCTGGCTGGTCAGCGTAACCGGTTTGTCCACCACCACGTGGCGGCCCGCGTTCAGGCATGCTTCGGCGAGCGGGCGGTGCATGTTGTTGGGCGTAGCGACGACGCAAAGCTGGATCGATGGATCCTCAAGCATGGCCTCGACCGAAGCGACGACCTTCGCGTCGGGATACTTGAGCGCGGCTGACCTGCCCGACCGCTCCACGATACAGGCCACCTCCATGCCCGGCGTCTCCGCCAGTACGGCTGTGTGGAAGATCTGGCCTGCGAGGCCAAAACCGATAACTCCGGCGCGAATCGGATCACTCATGACTTGTATTCTCGCACTGGCTCGTGCCTCGCAGGCACTCGTTTGTTCCAGAATTTCCAAGGAAAAAGGCACCCGCCTGCGGGTGCCTCGCCTGTCATCCTTGTGTTCCCCTCCTACTCCACATCGCCTGCTTCGAGGTGCGATTCGAGGAAGTAAAGCTGTTCCTCGGCTTCCACTACCAGCTGCTTGAAGAAGTCAGAGGTCGGCTCATCCCCGATTTCATCGATCTTGTCGGAAGCTTCCCGCAGCGCCTGGCAGTATGAGCCGAGAGCGTTTGCGAGGGCATTGACGTGATCCATGCCGGCGGTGAGGCTTGTGTCGTACTCGGGGATCAGCGAACCGCTCGCGGACTGCCGGACCGTGCCGTTGGCGACGCCGCCCAGCTGCGTGATGCGCTCGGCGATCTCATCGATCTGCGGGAAAATGTTGTCCGCCACGCTGTCGAAGACCAGGTGCAGCTGGTAGAAGTTGTAGCCTTTCACGTTCCAGTGCGCGAACTTGGCCTGGGAATACATATCGAGCGCTTCGGCGAGCCGCTCCTGCATCACCTCGACGGTCTTTTTCTTCTGCTCATCCGAGAGCGCAACCCGGTTGCGGTACATCTTGTCGTTCATCTTGGTTGCGGGACCTGGTGTTCCCTTGGCTTCACGATATTTCTTGGCTGGCATTTCCTTCACGCTGTTCTGGGCCATAGACTCCTCCATGTTCAAGCGTCCGATGGGTTTCGCTTTCGCTCAAACCGGATCGCGGCTCTGCGAGGAACCAACGGACAGCCGACAGAAACTTGGATGCGCCTTTCCGGTCGGGAGCAGCCGAGACATGCATCCTGCGGCGCAGTACAATCGACGCATGAAACCGCTCTCTACGCGCGCCGGGCAGACAGCAGCACTCTTCGCCGGAGTTCTGTCGCTCGCTCTTTCCGTCCAGCCTTCCCATGCCCAGGATGAAGAGCGTGGGCGCAAGTACAAGGCGCCGCCCCCGATCTCGCACATCTCCGTAACCGTTACGCGAGCCTCCAACGGCAAACCGGTGGAAAACGCGGCTGTCATTTTCCACACTTTCCACAACGGCAAAGACATGGGCAACATGGAGCTGAAGACAAACGAGGAGGGCAAGGCCGTTCTGGATGTCATTCCGCTGGGCGACGAAGTGCGGCTGCAGGTCTTCAAGGTCGGCTTTCAGACCTATGGCGACGCATTTACCAATGACCTGGCTTCGCGTGACCTCAAGATTAAAGTGAAGCCGCCGACCGGTCAGTATTCAGCGTATGAGAGCCATCCCATCGATTCGGACGCCCAGCAGTCCGTAACGCCGCAGCCTACGGAAGGTTCCGCGAAACCCCCGACACCACCGCACAACTAATAAGACCTGCTATTCACTCCCCTCAAGGGACACGGCGGTGACCAGAACCTGGCCCTCGCAGACGTCGAGAGCACGCGGAACGATAATCGTCGCGGTGTCGCCCGGAGCGGCGATCGCAATTCGGCCGACCAGTTCGCAGTTGGTTCCGGCTGTCCAGCCAAGCTGGAAGGCAGCCTGACCGCGGGTGACGACCAGGACCTCGGGCGAGGGTTGGTCAAGCGCGGCATCCTGCGGAACGGCCGATGCCGGCCCGAGAGTTGCGGCGAGGCTCTCCTGGGAGACCTTGCGGACGTGAATGTCACCGAGCACAGAGCCATCCGGCGCGATCAGCGTAATTGAAGGGAACCCGCCCAGCCGGCAGGCGCTCCCGGAGTTTGCGACCGTGAACCGCAGGCTGTGATGCGGGCCGCTCGACTGCGCCCGCGATTCAAAGAAGCTCAGCTGCTCGGGCGCGCAGGCGGGGACATCGTTGATATCCAGGATCGGCTCCCGCTTTTCAAGGCGCGCAGGCTGGGGCATCAGCGTGAACGGGGCGTTGGGATCGGCCACGTTGCGGCGCATCGGCATCGAGTCGTCGTCCTGCAGGGCAGGAGCACCGGCCAGCGAACTACCCGGGAGGCGCGGATTTGAGCAGCCCGGGAGGCAGCAGACGATACAGACGAAGGCAGGTGCCAGCAGGGCAATCCGGAGCGCTGATGGATGAGCTGCCATGTCTCAACACTTTCCACGCCTGATACAGGATGTAACTGCGATGCGAACGAGGCAGGTTGAGTTGCCGGAGCGTGGGCAGCACGCGCCGGTGCGGAGCGGCACTTTTCACCCGACGCAGTTGCCTATTCCTATACCTTTGTGACCATTGAGCGCTGCAGGCAGCGAACGGCTGTTGCCGGTGCGTCGCGATACCATGCGAGGATGCCTTCTTCTCCAGAGACCCCCCCCCTGAACCTGGCCGGCAGAACCGCGCTGGTGACCGGCGCGGCGCGGCGCATCGGCCGCGGAATTGCGCTGAGCCTGGCCCGCGCCGGGGCCGATGTTGCCATTACCTACAACCGTTCGAGCGCCGATGCAGATGAGACGGTGAGGCTGTTAGAGGCCAGCGGGGTGCGGGCGCATGCGGTGGCCTGTGATCTGCACGACCCGCATGCCATCGAGCAGGCGGTCGGCGAGGCGTGCCGGTGGGCCGGTGCCGCGGGTCTCGATCTGCTGGTCAACAATGCCGGCGCATTTGAGACCGCGGTACTCGAGGAGATCTCGGCGGCGCAGTGGGACGCGATCTTCCAAACGAACACGCGGGCGCCGCTGCTGGTCGCGCAGGCGGCCCTGGCTTCGCTGCGGGTGTCGAAACACGGGGGGCGGATTGTCAACATCGGTTCGCTTGGCGGCCTGCACGCCTGGGCGACGCACGGCCATTACTGCGCCTCGAAGGCGGCCGTGCATATGCTGACGCAGACGATGGCGAAGGCCTGGGCGCCTGAGGTTGCGGTGAACTGCGTGGCGCCGGGAATGATTGTGACCGGAAGCGAGGCGGGCGAAGCCTACGCGCACTTTGTGGCGAAGACGCCGATGGCGCGCAATGGGCGGGTGGAAGATGTCGCCGAGGTGGTGGTCTTTCTGGCCGGGGCCACACGCTTCCTGACCGGGCAGGTCATCGCGGTGGACGGCGGGCTGGGCCTATAGACGCACGCGGGGGTCAGTCGAGGCCGAAGATGCGGCGGAAGAAGCCTACCTTGCGGCGCCCGTAGGTGGCCTGCTGCTCTTCCTCGTAGTGCTCGTACAGGCCCTCGGACTCGGGCTGTTCCGGCCATTCTGCACCGTCGAAGACAGCGCGCGGATTGCTGATGCAGAGCCGCTCCGCGGTTTCTGTGCCGTGATGCTTCTTCACAAAATCGTAGCCGGTGCTGAGCACCGGGGGGCGCGACTCGAGGTTGTGCGCATCGGTGGCAAGGAAGTGGACCCAGTTGCGCTTCAAAAGCTTTTCGGCGGTGGCCTTGGCAGTGCGCCCGAAGCGCCCGGTAAAGCTGGCGGCCGTGACCTGTACGAGCGCGCCCTCGCGAATCCACGCAGCCAGTCGCTCCGGGTGCTGCTGGAGTACGGGATTGCGCTCCGGGTGAGTGATGATAGGGCGCTGCCGGGAGACGATCAGTTCGTAGATATTGTCCGTCGTGCTCTCGGGGATGCTGGTTTCAGCGAACTCGACCAGCAGATACTTGCGGCCGTTGATGGTGTAGCGGGCAGGGAAGTCGAGAGCGTCCTGGATATTGTCGTAGGACATGTGAAAGTCGCAGCCAAGCCCGAGTGTGATCTCGCGGCTGGCGCGCTTGCGCAGCTCATCGAGCAGCGCCTCGTTTTTCTCGCGGTTATAAAAGAAGCGGTCGTTCGCATGCGGAGTGCAGACGATGTGTGTGATCCCGTCCCGCACCGCCATCTCGATCATTTTGATGGAGTTTTCGAGGCTGGGGGAGCCGTCGTCGAGGCCGGGCAGCAGATGATGGTGAATATCGACCATAGTTGCTTCTCCCTCTACACGGCTGCGGCGTGTGTTCCGCCGAGCGCGCGGATCAGCGATTGAAAAATGCCGAAACCATCCGATGAGCCGAGCAGGGCTTCGCTGGAACGGTCCGGATGCGGCATCATCCCGAGGACGTTGCCCTTGCGATTAAGGATGCCTGCGATGTTGGCGAGGGAACCGTTCGGATTACTTTCCGCGGTAACGTCGCCTGCGGGAGAGCAGTAGCGGAACGCAACCCGCCGCTCGCTCTCGAGCGCGGAGAGCGTCTGTGCGTCGCAGAAGTAATTGCCTTCCATGTGGCCCACCGGCACCTTGAGCACCTGGCCTTTCCGGAGCTCGCCTGTAAAGATGCTATCTGCGTTTTCAACCCTGAGATGCACCTGCCGGCAAACATACTTCAGGCCGGCATTGCGAAGCAATGCTCCAGGCAACAGACCGCTCTCGCAGAGGATCTGGAAGCCGTTGCAGATGCCGAGCACGGGTCCGCCGGCTTCGGCAAAGCGCCGCACCGACTCCATGACGGGGGAGAAGCGGGCGATGGCCCCGGTACGCAGGTAGTCGCCGTAGGCGAAGCCTCCGGGAACAAGGACGGCGTCCACATTTTCGAGCGACGAGGAGTCGTGCCAGAGCATGGCGACGGGCTGACCCGCGATGGCAGAAAGCACATGCGCAGTGTCGTGGTCGCAGTTGGAGCCGGGGAAGACGAGCACACCGAACTTCATGGCCATAGCGTAGCAGTTCCGGGTGCCCGGGTTCCTCGTTCACATCCATAGTGCGGACATTTGCCTCCAATTGTCGTGGCTGTCCGTCACACACTGTGCAGCGAGGGGCGATCGATATGGCAGCACCGGATCCTGCGGGCGGAACGGCGGGAGCGGCGCCGCAACGCTACGGCGCGGCGCGCACGGCGGCGCATGCGCTTCGCCAGTGGTGGCGTGCCGCAATGCTCGAGAGCCTGTGCGTCGGACTGCTGTGGTGGGCGGGGCTTACGCTGGCCCATGTGCCGCTGGCGCCGCTGTGGGCAATCCTGGCAGCGGTCGCTGCGTTTATTCCGCACTTCGGTGGAGTGGTCAGCCTGATCGGTCCGGTGCTGGCGGTTGGGTTTTCAGGAGGGGACTTCCACCGGCTGGGGCTGGTGCTTGGTATCTATGCGGGTATTGTGGTGCTGACCCAGCTGGTCATTGAGCCTTTGTTGATGCGGCAGACGACGCGGGTACCGGTCTGGGCTTCGATCCTCTCGCCGATCGTGCTGGGCATCCTGATCCCCTTCTGGGGCGTGCTGCTGGCGCCGCCTCTGCTGGCTGTCGTCTATGCGCTTCGCCGGCCGAAGCCTGTTCGGTAAAGCCCGCGGGGCGCAACACGCATCTCCAGAAGTATGGAATACAGACAACTTGGTGATTCAGGGCTTCGGGTTCCGGTGCTCTCGCTCGGCGTCGCGACATTCGGCGGCAGCAACGATTTTTTCAAGACCTGGGGCTCGACGCAGGTCGATGAGGCCAAGCGGCTGATCGCGGTTTGCCTGGAGGCAGGCGCCAACCTGTTCGATACCGCGAACACCTACTCTGAAGGTATGGCGGAAGAGATTCTGGGCAAGGCAATCGCCGGCCGCAGGCACGAGATGCTGCTTTCGACCAAGGCGACCTTCCCGATGGGCAAAGGGCCGAACGATGCCGGCTCCTCGCGGCACCACATTCTGGAGCAGTGCCATGCCAGCCTGAAGCGGCTGGGCACGGATTACATCGACGTTTACCACATGCACGGTTTCGACGCGCTGACGCCGATTGAAGAAACGCTGGAGACGCTGGACACACTGGTGAAGCACGGAAAGGTTCGTTACATCGCCTGCTCGAACTTTTCCGGATGGCACCTGATGAAGTCGCTGGCGCTGAGTGAGAAGCACAGCTGGCAGCGCTACGTGGCGCACCAGGTGTATTACTCGCTGGTTGGCCGCGACTATGAGTGGGAGCTGATGCCGCTCGGGCTGGACCAGAAGGTGGGCGCGCTGGTGTGGAGTCCGCTGGCATGGGGCCGGCTGACCGGCAGGGTGCGCCGCGGCCATCCGTTGCCGCCGGACTCGCGCCTGGGCCAGGGCGGCGCCGTGGGCGGCCCGGCGGTGGATGACGAGTATCTCTACGATGTGGTGGAAGTGATGGACCAGGTCGCGAAGGAGACAGAGAAGACGGTGCCGCAGATAGCGCTGAACTGGCTGCTCTCGCGGCCCACAGTTTCAAGCGCTATCTTCGGTGCGAGGAACGAGGAGCAGCTGAAGGCGAACCTTGGCGCGATCGGCTGGTCGCTGACGGCGGAACAGATCGCCAGGCTGGACGCGGCGAGCGAGCTGCCGAAGCCTTATCCGTACTGGCACCAGGACGGATTTCGCGAGAGAAACCCGCTCCCGGTGCCGGCTGCACAGAAGGCACAGAAGTAGTTCTTCCGGAGTCATTGCGGACCGGGGTCGTTGCGGGTCTTGCGCCGGGAACGCCCCGTGTTCCCGGATCTTGTCATGTCAGGCCGGGGATTCCGGTCCGGTGTAGGGCAGTGGGATCTCGGAGGAGCGGATGTGGAGGTCGCGCTGCGGGAACGGCAGCTCGATCGCGTGTTCTTTGAAGATGCGGAAGATGGCGAAGTAAAGGTCGGACTGGAGGATGAGCGGGGCATGGGTGCGCTCGGCCGTCCAAACCCGCAGGTCGAAGTCGAGGCTGTTATCCCCGTAGCCGGTAAAGAGTACGTCGGGAGCGGGTTCCTTGAGCACTTGCGGATTGGCAAGTGCCGCCTCGAGCAGAAGGTCGCGGACCTGGTCCGGGTTGCAGCTGTAGCCGACGCCGACCGGCAGCTTGATGCGCACATTCGGGTCGTTTCCGGTCCAGTTAATCACGGCGTGATTGATGAAATCGGAGTTGGGCACGATGATGACGACGTTGTCATTGGTGCGGACCCAGGTGGAGCGCGCCGCGATGCGGACGACATCGCCCATGGTTTCCTTGATCTCGATGCGGTCCCCGATGCGGATAGGCTGCTCGATGAGCAGGATGAGGCCGGCGACGAAGTTGGAAACGACGTTCTGCAGGCCGAGGCCGACACCGACGCCGATAGCGCCGCCGAACACGACCAGCGAATTGAGGTTGACACCGAGCGACTGGAGACCGATAAACAGGCCGCCCAGGAAAAACAGGTAAGTGATGAAACGGGTGAGCGCGAACTTCTGCGCTTCGGCGATGTGGATGTGCCGCAGGATACGGCTGAGAATGACGGACTGGAGCAGCCGCGAAAGCAGCACGAGCAGAAAGAGAAACAGCCCGGTCTTGATGAGGAAAAGCATTGTGATGGTGACGGTGCCGATCCTGACGATGGAAAACTGAAGGGCATGCTGGGTCTGGCCCCGGAGCAGGTGGAGCAGATCGGGCAGCTGGAGCGCGGCTGCGGCGGATAGAAACATGCGGGGCATTTGCGATGCTTTCGGCCCGGGTGGTGGAGGAAACACCGGAGCGAAAAGCATAGCGCTCCGGCGGCGCTGGGGGCCAGCGCATTTCTCCACTGTTGCATGCCGATCACAGTCGCCGGCGCGGCATGCAATTGCGAGGAATGGGCCAGGGCGGGCGCGGCAGATGACGGTGCCGCGCGCTGCTATACTGAGCCGTTGTGGCGGGCTCTGACGAGGCTGGCTGTGCGGGCCGCGCTACCGGGCGATTCCAGAAAAGACGAGGGTTTTCCAATGTCTGGCCATTCAAAATGGGCGACAATCAAGCACAAAAAAGGCGCGCTGGATGCCAAGCGCGGCAAAGCGTTTACACGGTTGATCAAGGAAGTCACGATGGCCGCGCGGCAGGGTGGGGGTGACCCGGACGGGAACCCGAGGCTGCGCTCGGCGATTCTGGCGGCGAAAGCCGAAAACATGCCGGCCGACAACATCAAGCGCGCCATTCAGCGGGGCACGGGCGAGATTCCTGGTTTGACGTATGAGGAAATTTCGTTTGAGGGCTACGGGCCGGGCGGCGTGGCGCTGATCGTAGACTGCACGACCGATAACCGGAACCGCGCGGTAAGCGAGATACGGCACACCTTTGCAAAAAACGGCGGTAACCTGGGTGAGCCGAACTCGGTCCGGTTCATGTTCGCGAAAAAGGGTTTGATCGTGGTCGAGAAGGCCTCGGCCGACGAAGAAAAGCTGATGGCCCTGGCGCTGGACGCGGGTGCGGACGACATGGCGGATGAAGGCGAGACATGGGAGATCACGACCGACCCGGCGAGCTATGAAGCAGTGGCGCAGGCTGTGCGGGACGCGAAGATCGAGACGCTTGCCTCGGAGATCACCATGCTCGCCTCTACCTACACCCGCCTGGAAGGCGCGACGGCCGCGCAGATGATCCGTCTGCTGGAGGCGCTCGAAGACCATGACGACGTGCAGAATGTGTACTCGAACTTCGACATGGATGAGCAGATGGCGGAGACCGCGCACTAGGCTGAACCGAAAGCGAACCGCCGCGGGTGGTTGCTGTCGAGGCTGCGGCAGGTTAGCAGCCTCCGGCGCGTTGGCTTTGTCCCGGCAATGAACTGGGCGGCAGACCCGTCGCTCAAGTTCGTTCGACTACGTTTCTTGCGCAGGCACTTGGTGCAGCGAGGGGAAAACCGCGCGTTCGTGTTTTGCCCCTGGGGAGAATTTCGGGGGAAGGCGAACTTCGTGCCGGAGAGTTGTCCCGGCTGAAAACACGTTTGTGTGCGAACCTTTTTGCCGCATCAGCATCTGTTCTGGAGACCATGAAAAACACAGTCGCAGCACTCGCGCTGCTTTTCGCAGCGATTCCCGCGTTTTCGCAAGGCACGGCCGCTTCCGGCAACCAGGCACCGGCTTCCGCCGTGCTCGCCACCGATCCGTGGGAGTACGGGGTGTTTTTCGG
>CAXTMY010000040.1:0-9951 GCA_964245565.1 uncultured Acidobacteriaceae bacterium
GCACCACGCCGAAAAACTCCTCCATCGCGGTCCAGCACTGGATCGCCGAGATCGTACAGTAGGTTTCTTTCATCCAACCGTCGATCACCGCGCCCAGCTTCGCCATCTTCATCAGCGCTTCCGGCGGAATCCCCGCGGTCGGCACGTACGCCTGGATCGCGGCGAGCTTGGCCTGCGCCGCGTCGTCGAAATCCTTCATGCGGTTGATGCGCCCGATGACTTCCGACAGGTCCAGCGTTTCGACCGAGATGCCGTTGTGCTCCAGGATCTTTTCAGAATAGCGAACCGTGTTGAACGCCGCAGGCCGCGCCCCGAGCGCCCCGATGCGCAGATTCTTGAAGCCGTTCACCACGCGGCAGGTCGCGGCGAAGTCGGCCAGGTCCCTCGCGAAGAGCTCCGACTGCGGGGCGACGGTATGCTTCTTCGTCAGCGAGTACGGAATGTTGTACTGCCTCAGGTTGTTGCACGCCGACATCTTGCCGCAGAAGCTGTCGCGCCGGTGCTCGATCTTCATAATGTCGGTGCGGTCGGGCGTGGCCTGCACCAGCACCGGCACCTTCAGGCCGGAGAGCCGGATCGCGTCGACGATCGCGCGCTCTTCGCCGAAGTTGGGCAGCGTCACCACGATGCCGTCGATCGAGTCGGCGTGCTTTTTGAAGAGCTCGGCGCAATGGCGCGCGTCATCCGGCGTCTGCACCGCGCCATGCTGGGTCTGCTCGGGCGACAGCACAACCGAGCCGTAGCCGAGCTTTGCGAGCACCGCGATCATCTCCTCGCGGCCCTCCTTCGCCAGGTGGTGAGGGAAAAACCCGCGGGAACCGACAATCACGCCAAATGTGAGCTGTTTCTTCATAGTTCCTCAGTCCTGTTCGGACGGGCAGCAGCGCTGGAAGGCACCGCCGCGCGGGCGGCAAGCGCTTCGCGCCAGAAAAGCAGATCCTTCGCTTTGCTCAGGATGACGATGTGGAATGGATAGCGAGTTGGCATCGGTGCGCGGTTTGGTCGTACTCCAGTCGGTTTTCGCTGCGCTCGCTCTCTTGAGAAACGCTACCAGAAGATGTTCGTGCACGGGACAAAGCTGATCTGGAGGGAAGCGGCTTGTTGCTCAGTCCACCAGGAAGCCGTTTCTGCCTCGGCTCGGCAAATATCGGCTCAACAAAATATCTGAGCTCAACAAAAAATATCTCAATGACGAAAGTAGTCAGGCCTTCTTAATATCTTCAGTTTGTTCTACATCATTCCCGTAAAGGCCGTCCAACTCGCCTTTGCGGTCGAATCTATCCTTGCATGTTCGGCAGACTCCATTCGCTCAGGAGCCATCCCATGCGTATGCTCTGTATGCTTGCGAAAGAAAAGCTTAACTGGACAAACCTGCGCGATCAACCAGCCACTCCGCGCTGCTGTCGTGACATCGCTCTCCAAAGCCCCGCACTTGCACGAGGAAAGGTTGGATTGGATGAATGTTCATCTTGTTAATCCCAGCGACAATTCTTTTGGAACAGCGGTCATTACGCCGCGCTGGATGTTTGTCCTCGCAGCCGCAACCCCGCGTTCCGCGGGCGATCCGATCCTGGTCGATGAGTCGCTCGAGCAGATCGTGCCCGAGTCGATCGAGCCGGGCGATATCGTCGGCATCAGCGTGCACACCGGCAACGCCCTGCGCGGCTATGCGGTGGGGCGCATGGCCCGCGCGCGCGGCGCCTGGGTCGTCTACGGCGGCATCCATGCCACGCTGTTTCCTGAGGAATCGTTGAGCCTCGGCGAAGCGCATGCCGTGGTCAAGGGCGATGGCGACGTCGCCTGGGGCAAGGTCGTGATGGACTGCCTCGCCGGCCAGCCGGGCAAAATCTACGAAGGTGGCCGGATTGAAGGCAAGGAGTTTCTGGCAGCGCGCTGGGACCTGATGCCGCCTGACAAGTACATGTGGGCCTCGGTCCAGACGATTCGCGGCTGCCCGAAGCACTGCTCGTTCTGCAGCGTGTGGAGAACCGACGGCCAGCAGCCGCGGCAGCGCCGCTACCAGAGCGTCATCGACGAGATCATCGACCTACGCCGGATCGGCTTCCGGTTCATCGCGCTGGCAGACGATAACTTCTACCCCGTCACGCTCACCGATCTCCGCCTCGCGCGGGAGCAGAACAATCTCGCGAAAGTCGCGGAGCTGACCGCGATCCGCGAAGAGCGGTTCGCGCTCATGGCCGAGCTCGCGAAGCTGCCCAGGGACATGGTCTTCTTCACGCAGATCACGATGGAAGCAGGCGAGGACGGCGAGTACCTCGACGCCATGCGCAAAGCCAACATCAAGGGCGCCCTGGTAGGCGTCGAAGCCGTAACGCCGGAAGGGCTGAAGGCCGTCTTCAAGGACTTCAACTACTCCGGCGAGGCGCTGGCCAGGCAGCTGCAGACCTTCAAAAAGCATGGCGTCCACGTCCTCGGCTCCTTCATCTTCGGGCTGCCGACCGACAAGCCCGCGACCTTCGATGCAACCGTGGCCATGGCGCTGAAAGCAGGCGTCACCTTTGCCCAGTTCGTCATGATGACGCCGTTCCCGGGCACGGTGGACTTCGCGCGCTGGGAAAAAGAGCAGGCCAAAGCGCCGGAGATGGTCGGCGACATCCCGATCACGCGCTACTGGCTGATCCCGACCGAGACGCGCCCCAAAATGTTTACGCCACACCCTTCCATGAGCTCGGCCGAAATCAGCCAGCGGACGCAGGGCGTGTGGGACACGTTCTACACCTGGAAGGCGATCTGGGAGCGCTCGGCCTGCACCCCGACCCTGCGTGCGCGGATCGCATTCATGTTCCTGTCCAAGCTCTACCGGCAGATGTATGCGGGCACGGGCATTTCAACCGACAGCGCGCGGAGAAAGAAGTCGAAGAAGTGGGCCCGCTTTCTGGCCGCGCAGACGCGCAAGCTGTTCCAGGCGAAACCGATGCCGGAGCTGGCATCCCCTTCGTGGGAGATCGAGCTGCCGTCGATCCTGGCCGCAAGCGCCATGCGCCACGCCGCAGAGCCAAAGCACACCGAAAGCAAGTTCGTCATGCTCCCGAAGTCGTAAGAAGAAAGAACCAAACCGCCTACGCGGCTCGCGGTCCCTTCGGGACGTGTCTTTGTCGCTTCGCGAGAAGTACCAGAGCAGGAGGCCCGGGAAACATCGGGCCTCCTGCTCTGGTACCACGCCGAAGGCGTAATCACACTCCACGAAGTGGGCGCGAGCCGCGTAGGCGGTTTGGCGTTTGCAGTTAGCTGACTTCTACTGCCCGTACGTCGCCTCTGCTCCATGCTTGCGGAAGTAGTGGCGGTCGAGCAGCGCCTGCGACACCTGGCGGGCATTGGGATTGATCTGCAGCGTCACCCAGGCCATCTTCGCCACGGCCTCCAGCACCACCGCGTGATGCGCGGCCTCGCGCACCGTCGCGCCCCAGGCGAACGGCGCGTGGCCTGCCACCAGAACACCCGGAATCGCCGCCGAATCGAGGGTGCGAAACCGGCGCGTAATCGCCAGGCCGGTGTTCAGCACGTAATCGCCCCTGATATCGAACGGCGATAGTTCTTCCGTCACCGGGATCGCCCCGTAAAAGTAGTCGGCGTGTGTGGTGCCGAGCGGCGGAATGGGCCGCGCGGCCTGCGCCCACGCCGTGGCATATTCCGAGTGCGTGTGCACGACGCCGCCCACCTCCGCAAACGAAGAGTAGAGATGGAGATGGGTGCCGAGGTCCGAGCTCGGCTTCAGCGTGCCTTCGACCACGGCGCCGTCCATGTCGGCGACCACCATGTCCTCGGCCCGCATCGAGTCGTACGGCACCCCGCTCGGCTTGATCACCACCAGCCCCCGCTCGCGGTCGATCCCACTGGCATTGCCCCAGGTATGGATGACCAGCCCGCGCCGCACCAGCTCCAGGTTCGCTTCCAGCACTTCAGCTTTCAGGGTCTCGAGCATGGGCTGTCTCCTTCGTTGCCGCCTGCGTCTGACGCTAACGCATTTTTGCCGTTCCTGCACTGGCGCATCTTACTGCGTGAGGTGAATCGGAATGAACGAAGCAAGGAGCAGCACGGGCAAGAAAATCTCCGCCCGCAACCAGCTGCGCGGTACGGTCGAGGAGATCGTTCTGGGCACCGTCACCGCGAAGGTGAGTGTGCGGATCGGCGAGAACCTGGTCGAGAGCGTCATCACGCGGGAGAGTGTCGAAGAGATGGGCATCCGCAAGGGCGACCCGGTGACGGCGCTGGTCAAATCGACCGAGGTCATGCTGATGACCGACTGATCTCACCATGCGCGGCCGCGCAACCCCTGCGATAAACTTGGGTGAGACCGAAGGGGGAGAAAACTATGGCAGACGCAGTCGCGACGCCGGAAGTGATCGCGGGAACAGACGCAGGGGACGAGTTTGCCAGGCGAGGCCAGAAGGCGGTCAAGCGGCAGATCATCGGCTTTACCTTTTACAAGGTGCTGCCCGAGTGGCGCCGTCTGCCGCTTGCCGAGCGCGAGGAGCACAAGCGCCAGTTCGTCGAGGTGCTGCACCGCTGGAACCAGCCGAGCCGCATGCTTTCCCTCACCTACTCGACCGTGGGCCTGCGCGGCGACTGCGACATGGTCATCTGGACCATCTGCTACACGGTCGACGATCTGAACCAGATGCGCGCCGAGCTGCTGGCCACGCCCATGGGCGGCTATCTCCAGACGCCGTTCAGTTTCCTGTCCATGACCAAGCGCTCGCAGTACCTGATCGACCACGAAGACGAAGACCAGGCCGAGTCGCGCAGCAAGCTGCGCCCCGGCGGCCAGAAGTACATCTTTATCTATCCGTTCTGGAAGACGCGCGCGTGGTACCTGCTGCCGCTTGAAGAGCGCCAGCGGCTGATGAACGAGCACATCCGCGTGGGCCAGGCGTACCCGCGCGTCAAGCTCAACACGACCTACTCGTTCGGCATTGATGACCAGGAGTTTGTGGTCGCGTTTGAAACCAACTACCCAGAGGACTTCCTGGACCTGGTGCAGCAGCTGCGCGAAACCGAGGTCAGCCCTTACACGCTGCGGGATACGCCGATCTTTACGTGCATCCGGATGACCCCGGAGGAGATGCTGCAGAGGCTGGGCTAGACCGGCACTTCCGGCGCATAGCGCCGGAAGTGGCTGCCGGCCAGTTGCCGCTAGCGGTGCCCGCCGCCGCCGCCGACGTGTCCCCGTCCATCCCGCATTTCATTGCCATGGAAGCCCTGGGGTCCGCCGTGCCAGTTGCCGGCAGGGTGGTCGCCGCGATTAGGATAGCCGCCGTGGTAGCCGTTGTGTGGATCGAAGCGGTTGTTCACATGCCCATAGAAGCCATGCGGGCCATGAAACCAGGGACCTGCGCCGATGAACACGCCGCCATTGAACCATTCCGGCCCGTAGTAGCCATAGGGCGCACAGTTGTATGGGGCGTTGTCGTAGTAGCCGTATGGGCAGACCGGTGGGCCGCCGATGCCGATCGAAATCTGGGCATTGGCAAGAGGTACGCTGCCAGCAAGACCAACCGCTACGGCTGCTGCTGTCAAAAGCATTGGGAAACGCATGATTTCTCCTTCACGGCATTGGAAGTACAGCGGCCCTCATTGAGTTGTGCGGATACCTGCTCGATGTCATTCCGTTTTCCCGATGTGGGTGAGCTGCGGGAAGGCGTTTCACGGAAAACGTTCCACGTGGAACGTTCATGGAGTGCTTCAGAAATGGTGCAGCGGCGAGCGTAACTTTTTGTTTTACAGCTCCCTGGCGAGATGGTGATTGGCCGGCACACCGTTGGGGACTTTTGTGCTCCATCGGTGGGCCCCCGGCTCTGAGCCGGGGCACCCGCTGCTTGTGAAGGCTTACTGCGCCTGCGCCGCGGCGTGATGGAGCAGCACGGTAAGGCGCAGGACTTCGGCGACGCTCCAGGCCTGGGCGATGCAGCCGCGGGGGGTGAACGGGGGTTCGGCGTCGAAGACTTCGCTGATAGTGCCGATGCCGGCTTCGCTGAGATGCTGGTGGAAGCCGTCGAGGAAGCCGGAAGCTGTCCTGAGGTCGTGCGGGTAAGCCCGGAGCCAGGCGTTGACGAACGGGCCGATGAGCCAGCCCCAGACCGTGCCCTGGTGGTAGGCGGAGTCGCGGGTTTTAAGATCGCCGAAGTACTGGGGCATGTAGCCGGGGCTGCCGGGGGACTGGGAGCGCAGGCCGACAGGGGTCACGAGCTCGGCGCGGACTTTCTCAAGCACCGGGGCCCAGTACTCTTCGGCCAGGATGGGGTGTTCGAGCGCGATGGCGAGCACCTGGTTCGGGCGGCACGTGGAGTCGTTGCCATGGACGACCGCGCTGGTGCCGGGTTCGGCCTCGATGACGTCGTACAGATACCTGCCTTCGGCGTACCAGAACTTTTCGCCGAAGCTGCGGCGGGCTCGGGCGGCATGCTTGCGGTAGCGGCCAGCCGCCTCGCTGTCGCCGAGGCGCTCGAGCCAGCCGGAGAGCAGGCACAGGGCGTTGTACCAGAGCGCGTTGATCTCGACGGCCTTACCGCGGCGGGGCGTGACGACCCAGTCGCCGACCTTGGCGTCCATCCAGGTGAGCTGGTAGCCGGGCTCGCCCTGCGAGAGCAGGCCGTCGGCAGGATCGACGTGAATGCCGAAGCGGGTGCCGCGGAGGTGGGCGTCGGCGACCTCGGCCATGCGGGGAGCGAGAAATTCGAGGATGTCGTTGTCTCCGGTGACCTGCACGTAGCGCTCGATGGCGTGGAAGAACCAGAGGGTGGCGTCGGCGGTGTGGTAGAGGCCGGAGACGTTGCCCTCAGGAAACATGTTGGGGATGAGGCCGTCGCTGATGTATTCGGCGAAGCTGCGCAGGATGAACTCGGCTTCGCGATGGCGGCCGGTGGTGAGGGTGAGGCCTTCGAGCGAGATCATGGTGTCGCGGCCCCAGTCGGTGAACCAGTGGTAGCCGGCGATGACGGTGCGGATCTCCTCGCCGACGGCCTGGGCGCGGACGGTATCGGCGGCGCGACCGACGGGCAGGATGAGGAACTGGTCGGCGGCAAAGACGAGCTCGGCGGCGAGGCCGCTGCGGGCCTGCCGGGGCGCGGTGCTGAGGAGACGGCGGCGGCGCTCTTTCTCGATGGCGAAGGCCTGGTCGACGGGCAGGGTTTCGACCCGGTCCCAGGTTTCCGCGGAGACGCAGAGTGAGACGCTTTCGCCCTCGGAGAGCTGCGCGCAGAAGGTGCCGGGCGTCCAGAGGCGGCCTTTCCAGTCGTAGCCGCGGTGCTGTTCCTCGCGGTACTCGAGGAGATGAATTTCCTGCTGCGAGAGGCGGAACATGGCGTCGCGGCCTTGGATGGAGAAGAGCAGCGGGGGAATGCCGGGCGAGCAGGTGACTTCGTAGCCCTTCGCGGTCGCGGTAAGGCGGTAATCCGCGGCTTTGGGGCCGGCGAGCGCGCCCTCGTGCGGGCGGATGTCGATGGAGGGCCGCAGCTCAAGGCAGGCGCCGGAGCCGCGCAGAAGGGTGTAGCGGATGAAGGTGGTGTTCTGGCGGTAGACCATGCAGGCGCGTTTTTCAAGCTCGAACGCGGCACAGCGATAGGTCCAGACGGGCAGACCGTCTTCGAGGCGAAACTCGGCCAGGGTGGGGCTGACGAGATCCTGCTGCGAGGCCGCGGCGACGTCTTCGGCGACAAGCTTGTTGGCGACGCCGTCGATCGTCAGCGTCATTTCAAGCTGGTTAAGCATCATGGTGCGGCCGTGCGGGGCGGGCAGCGCGGCGATGAGCCAGCCGTGAAAGCGCCGCGTGTTGATCCCGGCCAGGGTGCCCGAGGCGTAGCCGCCGATGCCGTTGGTGAGGATCCACTCGTGGCGGAGGCTGCGAATGCCGCGCTCTTCACTGTCGAGTTTGTCCGCATCGAGCTGGATAGAACGGGTCAGTAGAGGGAAACGGGGGATGGCCATCGGAAGAAACTCCTCACCTTGCTGAGTTGGTGTGCAGGGGTGGTGGATGCAGGCTTGAGATGCGGGGAGGGGGCCACCGGCAGCGCGGCGGCCCGCTGACAGAATTTAAAGCATTCCTGCTATTTTTACCGAGGCCGACATCACGCTCCCAGGACGCTTCCCGACGGGGAAGTCGCCTCGACAGCTGCCGGTCCCTCGGCGTGCCCGGGATGAGTGCTGGAGCCGGCGGGAACACCGGGGGTGGTGGAGGCTGCGCTGGGTATAGGCACAAGCAAGGAGGTGGAGGCTCCTGAAACTGTCCAGCCGGTTGCGGTAACCGGCGCCACGATGCCGCTGCCGCCGAAGCGGTGATCGTCGCTGCTGAAGGCAAGCTGCCAGCGGTAGCCGGATGGAGGGGCGAGCAGCGGCTCGGGAGCGTGCGGAAGCGCGAGGTCGAGGCCGAGGTTCACGACGAGCAGGCGATCCTGCCGACTCCGGTCTCCATTTTCGGGTCCGTCTTCAGGTCCATTTGGGGCCATGAAGCGGAGGATGAAGCAGTCGGGGGAGAGAACGGCGCCGTCGAGCATGCCGGGCTGCTGGTCGGCGAGCACAGGGTCGGTGCGGCGCAGCCGGAGCAGCTCAGTGTGGAGCGCCAGCAGCCCCGGGTGTTTTTTGTCGTGGCTGGAGAGCTTGGAGTGCTGGAAGGCCTGTTCGACGCAGGGGTCCGGCAAGGCCTGCTGGGAGTCAGGGGACTTGAGGCTGGGGAACTGGCCGAGGAAGACCTTTCGGCCGGTGCGAACGGCGTCGGCAAGCTGCGGGGCATGGTCGCAGAAATAGAGAAAGCTGCTTTCCGCGCCGTACTCCTGCCCCTGGAAGAACATGGGTGTGCCGGGGATGAGCAGCCAGTAGGCCGTCATGGCGCGGTAGACGCCGGGGTGGCTGCGGAGGCGGACGTGCGAGCCGGTGTCGGTGTTGGCGACCTGGTCATGATTTTCAAGGAAGGTGATGAATTTTTGCGGGGCGAGATGCTGCGCGGAGGTGCCGCGCGGCGCGCGCTGCCAGCCGTAGTGCTGGCCCTGGAAGAGGAAGCCGTGCCGGGCGGCGGAGACAAACTCCTGCGCGAGGCCGAGATGGTCAGAGTAGTAGGCCTCGCGCTTGAGGGTGAGGCGCGCAAGCATGGAGTGGTGCAGGTCATCGTTCCACATGGCGTCGAGCCCGTAGCCGCCGTGCGCAATGGGACGCATGAGGCTGGAGGCCTGCGGCTCGTTTTCGGCGATGAGTAGAATGCTGCGGCTGCCGGCGGCGGCGCGGGCCTGCTCGCCGATCTCCTGGAGGATATGTTTGCCGAGCCGGAGATTGTCGTGGATGGACTGGGTGGCGTCGAGACGCAGGCCGTCGAAGTGGAACTCGCGGATCCAGTAGGCGGCGTTGGCGGCGAAGAAGGCGCGGACGGGCAGGCAGTTTTCGCCGTCGAAGTTGATGGAGGCGCCCCACTCGGTTGCGGTTTTGGAGAAGTAGTCGGGGGAGAAGTCGGCGAGGTAGTTGCCGTCGGGGCCGAGATGGTTATAGACGACGTCGAGCACGACGCCGAGGCCGGCCTGGTGGGCGGCATCGACGAAATGGCGGAGCTCGTCGGGGGTGCCGTAGCTGTTGTGCGGGGCGTAGAGGTTGACGCCGTCGTAGCCCCAGCCCCAGCGGCCGCTGTACTGGGCGAGCGGCATGACTTCAAGCGTGGTGATGCCGAGGGCGACGAGGCGCGGAAACTCACGCTCCGCGGCGGCATAGGTACCCGGCTGCGTGAAGGTGCCGATGTGCAGTTCGTAGAGCACCTGGCCGGCGAGGAAACAGCCGGGCCAGGAGGCCTCCTGCGCGCTCCACCGGTAGGCAGAAGGGTCGACGACTGCAGAGCTGCCGTGGGGGCCGTCGGGCTGCGAGCGGGAGGCGGGATCGGGGAAGGCTTCACCGTCGTCGTGCTGGACCTTGTAGCGAGTGCCCGGGCCGGCGGTGGGGATGAGGCAGGTCCAGTAC
>CAXTMY010000040.1:9961-30154 GCA_964245565.1 uncultured Acidobacteriaceae bacterium
GGGTGTCGATGAGAATGGCGGCGCTGCGGCGGCCGGGTGCCCAGACGCGGAAGTGAACGCCGCTGCCGTGACGGACTTCCGCGCCGGGGATTAACACAGGAGTGGAGGCTTTGTGTGTTTCAGGCGAACCATGGGAAGACATTCGTTTGAGTGAGATGCATCCGGCTGGGCGGCGATTGTTTGGATCAGCACGTCCATGATCAAGGTAGATACGGCTGCCGGTGAAAGAGCAGCCAGGCGCGTATGCATGGAGCGCGGTAAAAGGCCTCACGCCGGTTCACAGGAGCGATCAGTCTCGAAAAAAGCGGTTCTTCACGCTGACGTATCAGGCCAGCATCTTTAGTCCATGCTTCTGCACGATCATGAGGAGCTTGATAGCCATGCCGCTGGGCCGCTTCACGCCGGTCTCCCACTTCTCGACCGTAGACTCGCTGGTATTAAGGTAGCGAGCGAAAACCGGCTGGCTGACCTGCTGGCTCTCTCGAATTTGCCTGATCTGCGCCGGTTCCATGGAGTCGGGCACGGTAAGGCAGGACTCATCGAAACTGCGCATTGTTTCTTTGTCAATGGTGCCGGCCTTATACATGCCGGCAACGGTGCTGTGGATCGCTTCGAATGCATCGCTCTTGTACTTGTGCCTGGTTGTCATCGGCATATCTCCATCAGTTCTTTGAGTTGTACTTCCCTGGCTAAATCCTCGGCGGTCTTTCCGGCGTACAGTCCCGCTAAAGCCCTGAAGCTGACGAGCTCGTCCTCATCGATGTTCGCTCGATCCTTCTTTGCGAACAGATAGACATACACCCAATACTGGCGGCCGCGCGCGACGATCAGGGATCGATACAGGTTCTTGCCAAGACGCTTCTTGAATACGCCGCCGCCCAGGTCGTCGGCCTGGCCGAGCATTACTTGCCGAACAGCCGAGCAAAGCTCGTCGTCGTAATGTGAGCTTTTTTCGAGGCCCTGGCAAACCAGGCTGTCTTGAAGATTCGTTCTGATGCAACTACCATCTCGTGCGTATGGTAGCACCCGGTGCTACCATACGCACGAGTAAATCTGGGTTGTCAGATACGGCCGGCAGCGCGGAGCGCGGCGATTTCCTCATCGGTGAAGATGCGGGAGCGGATGTGGAAGCGCACGCCCTCGGGGCCTTCGAGTGAAAACATGCCGCCGCGGCCGGGGACGACGTCGAGGATGAGCTGGGTGTGCTTCCAGTACTCGAACTGGCTGCGGCTGATGTAGAAGGGCGTTTCGCCGAGGGTGGCGAGCAGGACGTCCTGGTCGCCGATGAGGAACTCGCCGCGCGGGTAGCACATGGGGGAGCTGCCGTCGCAGCAGCCGCCGGACTGATGGAACATGAGCTCTCCGTGGCGGGTGGAGAGTGTGTGGATCAGCTCGGCGGCGGCGGGGGTGTAGAGGACCTGTTCGGGGTAGTCGGGCATTGGGTTTAGAAGAAGCCCATGGCGTCGGGGCTGTAGCTGATCAGCTGGTTCTTGGTCTGCTGGTAGTGGTCGAGCATCATTTTGTGGTTTTCGCGGCCGATGCCGGACTGCTTGTAGCCGCCGAAGGCGGCGTGGGCGGGGTAGAGGTGGTAGCAGTTGGTCCAGACGCGGCCAGCCTCAATGCCGCGGCCCATGCGGAAGGCGCGGTTGATGTCGCGGGTCCAGAGGCCGGCGCCAAGGCCGTAGAGGGTGTCGTTGGCGATGGCGAGGGCTTCGTCTTCGTCGCGGAAGGTGGTGACGGAGACGACGGGGCCGAAGATTTCTTCCTGGAAAACGCGCATTTTGTTGTGGCCTTTGAAGATGGTGGGCTCGATGTAGAAGCCGTCCGCAAGTTCGCCGTCGAGCTGGGCGCGTTTGCCGCCGGCGAGGACTTCGGCGCCCTCCTGCCTGCCGATGTCGAGGTAGGAGAGGATTTTTTCAAGCTGCTCGCTGGAGGCCTGGGCACCGATCATGGTGGTTTTGTCGAGCGGGTTGCCCTGCCTGATGGCTTTGACGCGCTGGACGGCGCGTTCCATAAATTGGTCGTAAAAACTTTCCTGAATGAGCGCGCGGGAGGGGCAGGTGCAGACCTCGCCCTGGTTGAGCGCGAACATGGCGAAGCCTTCGAGGGCCTTGTCGAAGAAGGCGTCGTCGGCGTTGGCGACGTCCTCGAAGAAGATGTTGGGAGATTTGCCGCCGAGCTCGAGGGTGACGGGGATGATGTTCTGCGAGGCGTACTGCATGATGAGCCGGCCGGTGGTGGTCTCGCCGGTGAAGGCGACCTTCTGGATGCGCGGGCTGGAGGCGAGCGGCTTGCCGGCTTCGAGGCCGAAGCCGTTGACGATATTGAGCACGCCGGCGGGCAGGATGTCTTCGATGAGCTCCATCAGGACGAGGATGGAGAGAGGAGTCTGCTCGGCGGGCTTGAGCACGACGGCGTTGCCGGCGGCGAGCGCGGGCGCGAGCTTCCAGGCGGCCATGAGGATGGGGAAGTTCCAGGGGATGATGAGGCCGATGACGCCGAGCGGCTCGTGATAGTGATATGCCACCGTGGTTGCGTCAATTTCGCTGATGCCGCCCTCCTGCGCGCGGATGACGCCGGCGAAGTAGCGGAAGTGGTCGATGGCGAGCGGCAGGTCGGCGGCCATGGTCTCGCGGATGGGCTTGCCGTTGTCCCAGGTTTCGACGGTGGCGAGCATCTCGAGGTTTTCTTCCATGCGGTCGGCGATGCGGTTGAGCATGCGGCTGCGCTCGGCGAGCGAGGTTTTGCCCCAGGCGCCCTTTGCGGCGTGGGCGGCGTCGATGGCGAGGTTGACGTCGGCGGCGTTGGAGCGGGCGACGCGGCAGAGCGGCTGGCCGGTGACGGGGGTGACATTGTCGAAGTATTCGCCGGAGGAAGGCGCGGTCCACCTGCCGCCGATGTAGTTGCCGTACTGCTGCTTGAGGGAGAGGGGGAAGCCGTAGGTTTCGGGCCGGAGGGCGGGGATGGTGGCCATAGTTGATTGCTCCTTATGGGGTGGAGCTCTCGCGAGGCTCCACGTTCGAGAGGGATTCTATGCTTTCGGCCGGGCGTCTGTCTTGCGTGGCGGCAAGCAGAAAAACGCCCTGCCGGGTAGGCAGGGCGTGTGGTTGTAAGTGCGTGAAAGCTCAGTGCTTGTAGCCCACCTCAATGGTCTGGATCTCCCAGGGGTGCATGTCGACGGTGGCAAAGCGGCCGGAGATCGGGAGGGTTGCGCCGTCCTCTTTTTCCATCAGGTTGGTGAGTTTGGCGGAGGTTGCGCCTTCGGGCAGCTCGACCTTGACCTGCTCGTCCTTGCCGGCGGACTCGTACATGCGGAGGACCAGCGCGTCGTCGTCTTCAGCTTTCTTGAGCGCGGTGAGGATGACGGTGGGTGAGGATACGGAGACGTAGCTGTAGGACGCGGGCAACGAGCCGGTGTGCGCGTCGACCTGCATGGCGGTCATCGGGTAGTTGAAGGCATAGCCGTGCTGCTCGGTGAGCGCCTGCTTCCAGTCGCCGGCGTGCGGGTACAGCGCATAGCTAAAGTGCTGCATGCCCTGGTCGGCCTCGGGATCGGGGCTTACGGGCGAGCGGAGCAGCGAGAGACGCAGCAGGTTGCCGACTGCGTCGTAGCCGTACTTGGAGTTGTTGATGAGGGAGAAGCCATGGGAGCCGTCACCCTCGTCGCCCCAGCGCAGGGCCGGAACCTCGAAGCGGGCTTTCTCAAAGCTGTTGTTGCGAGTAGTGGGGCGTTGGATGGAGCCGTAGGGGATTTCGTAAGTGGCGAAGGGGCTGGTTGCCGCCAGGGGGAAGGCGGCCTTGAGCAGGATGTGGCGCTCGTGCCAGTCGACGTCGGTGGTGACGACGGCGTGGTCGGCGCCGTCGGTGAGGGAGATCTCCTGGGTAAAGGTCGAGCTCTGCCACTTGCGATGGATGCGGATGGCGGCGCGGAGCGGGGTGTGTTCGACGAGCTCGACGGAGTCAGCCATGTCGAGCTTGGTGGGCGGCACGTCGAGGGTGCCGGGGTCGATGTTCCAGGCGTCGAACTGCTTCGGGTTGTCGGCGAAGGCCTGCAGCTCGTTGCCGCAGGCGCCGGCGGCGAGCGTCTCAAAGTGCGCGCGCTTGTCGTAGAGGCTGGTGATGCAGCCGGTCTGCTTGTCGACCTTGACGCGCAGTATGTCGTTTTCGAGGGTGAGGTCACCTGTGAGATCGGGGGCCTTGAGGTCGCTCTCGAAGGTTTTCGCGACGGGCATGACGTGGACCAGCTCATAGCCGAGCGCGGGCACCTTTTCGGCGCGCACCAGCAGTTTGTAGGTGTTGGTTTTCGGGTCGGAAGAGAGGACCTGCGAGGGCAGGGTGGTTCCGTTCGCGTCGACGACCGAGACGGCCTCGGCGGGCTGCGGCAGCTGCACGTCGATGGTGACCATGCCGGTGCGCTCCCAGGCGAGCGGGTTCCAGAGCAGCACCGGAGTGCCGGAGCCGCCGGAGGTGTTGACGTTGGCGGCGAGGGTTTTGAGCGAGGCCTGCGAAATTTCGTTGGTCTCGCGGCGGACGACGTCAAACTGCTTCTGCGCTTCCTTGTAGATGATGCCGATGCCGGAGCCGGCGGCGAGATCGTGGAAGTCGTTGAAGGTGATCTTTTTCCAGGCGTCGGTGAACTCGGCGTTGGGGTAGGTGTTGCCGTCGAGCCAGGCGAGCGAGGCGTACTTCTCGGCGTTCAGCGCTTCTTCTTCGCTGTTGCGCATGTTCTGCTTGTGATGGGCCTGGGTGGTGTAGACGCCGCGATGGAACTCGAGATAGAGCTCGTCGTTCCAGGTCGGGATGTCGATCTGGCCCTCGGCCGCGGGAGGCGGATAGGCATAGCCCTGCGCGATGGAGGCGTAGTCCCAGGTCTTCGACTCGGGGGCGATCTTCGGACGCATTGCGTCGAAGTAGGTTTTGGCCAGGCCGAACTCGAACTTCGGCGTGGGCTTGTCGCCGTCGGCCCAGTGCGTGCCCTGGTCGAGCACGGTGCGAGTGGCGCCGCCGCCGTGGTCGCCTGAACCGTAGAGATCCATCATGCTGGGCAGGCCGGGAGCCTGCTTGCGCGCGGTGACGAAATCCATGGACAGACGCACCGGCTCAAGGGCGGTGTTGCCGTAGCCGTGGGGGAAGTAGGTGAGCACCTTGCTACCGTCGGGCGACTCCCACCAGAAGAGCTTGAAGGGCAGCTGGTTGGTGTCGTTCCACGACATTTTCTGGGTCACGAAGGTGTCGATGCCCGATTTCTTGTAGATCTGCGGCAGCTGCCAGTTGTAGCCGAAGGAGTCCGGGTTCCAGCCGATGTGGACATCGACGCCGTACTCCTTCTCGTAGTAGCGCTTGCCGATGAGGATGGAGCGCACGAGCGATTCACCGTCGGGCAGGTTGAGGTCGGGCTCGACCCACATGCCGCCGACCACTTCCCAGCGGCCGGCGTCGATGTCCTTCTTGATCTGGTCGTTGAGCTCCGGATACTTGTCGGCCATCCACTCGTTGTACTGCGCGGCGGATTGCGTGTAGGTGTACTGGGGATACTCGTTGATGAGCTGGGCGGCGCTGCCGAAGGTGCGGTAGACGACGTCGACGGTCTCGGTCCAGGGCCAGAGCCAGGCCGCGTCGATGTGCGAGTTGCCGGTGAGGTGGAAGGTCGCCTGCTGCAGCATGGGCCGGAGGGTCTCGAGATCCTGCCCGGCTGCGGTGAGGGAGGTGTCGAAGCGTTTCTGCCCGGCAGGGCCGGCCGTGGCGAGGGCCTTGAAGTCAATGGCGGCGGCAGCTTTGGCCACGGTGGCCTGATCGGCGGACGGGTCCTTGGAGAGCGCGGGAATGAGCAGGGCCGCGGAGAGCAGCTCGGCGCGCAGATCGCTCGGGTTGGGACGGTTCTTCGCGTACTCGAAGCGAATTTCCGCGCGGCGGAAGATTTTCGGCTCGGAGGTGGGAAGCAGCTTGACGGCGACGAGGATCTGCTGGCCGGGTTTGGCGTCATCGGTGAGCGAAATGGGCTCGAGGTCGCCGCCGAGCGCGACGCGGCGGCCGTCGAGGTAGACGATCTCCGGCACCGGGGTGTCCTGCGCGGCGCGGCTTTCGGTCATGACCTTGAGGCCGGTGTTGAAGCGGAAGGTGACGCGCATGCCCGCGGTGTCGTAGCCGTTGAAGGTCCTGGGGATGGTGATGACGCGGCGATACCAGACGGCTTCCTTCGGTGCTTCGCTCCGGGGCTGCACCATCTGCCAGCTCGAGTCGTCGAGCGAGGGCGACTCGCCGTGCGGCAGGTCGCCGATGTGGTAGCGCCAGTCGTTCGCGGTGAACTCGTTGAGGCTGCCGAGCTGGTTGACGGTGCTTTGCAGCATGGGCGGCAGCGAGGCGATCATCGCCTTTTCGTTATCGCGCTCGCCCTGCGCCAGCAGGGACGCTGTTGCCGCGGCAGCCAGACACGCGACCATGGCCGCCTTCGTTGCCGTTCTGTATGCACCTCTTCGCTGCCGTCGTGTCATGCCCTGCTCTCCTTTATGTTTGCCTGTGGTTCCGCTCGCCGACCGTGGACGCGCATGCGCTTGAACAGAGACCGGAAGCGTTTCCAAAAAACCGCTCCCGAGGAGAGTAACGCATTTTCGCAGTTGCTGTGCAGCGCTGAGGAGCAAAACCGCCTGCGCGGCTGGCGGTCCCTTCGGGACGTGTCTTTGTCGCTTCGCGAGAAGTACCAGAGGAGCAGGCCCGATGTTTCTGGGCCTGCTCCTCTGGTACTGCGCCGAAGGCGCTATGACTCTCGCCACGCAAGTGGGCGCCAGCCGCGCAGGCGGTTTTGCTCTCCTGAGCGCTGCCGGCGGCTGCTTGCTGGCATGCTTCAATAGGAGAGAAGGATTAGGTAAGAATGGCCCTGAATTGTGGAATTGTCGGACTGCCGAATGTGGGCAAGAGCACCATCTTCAACGCGCTGACCTCGGCGAAGGCCCAGGCGGCAAATTATCCGTTTTGCACGATCGACCCGAATACGGGGGTGGTGACGGTGCCGGACGAGCGGCTGCAGAAGATCGCGGCGCTGATCAAGCCGAAGAGCCTGGTGCCGACGACGATGGAGTTTATCGACATTGCCGGGCTGGTGGAGGGCGCGTCGAAGGGCGAGGGGCTGGGCAACCAGTTTCTCGGCCACATTCGCCAGACCGACGCGGTGGCGCACGTGGTGCGCTGCTTTGACGACCCGGAGGTGATCCACGTGGCGGGCGGGGTGAATCCGCTGCACGACATCGAGATCATCAACACGGAGCTGCTGCTGGCCGACCTGGATACGGTCGAAAAGCGGTTTGCGCGGGTGGAGCGCGCGGCGAAGTCCTCGGCGGACCACAAGGTGAAGGCCGAGTTCGCGGTGCTCGGGAAGCTGCTGGCGGCGCTGAACGCGGGCAGGTCGGCGCGGACGGCTGAGCTGACGGAGGAGGAAAAGCCGGTCGCGCGCGACCTGTTCCTGATTACGGCGAAGCCGCAGCTGTATGTGGCGAACGTGGACGAAGCCGGGCTGCAGACGGGCAATGCATACACGACGGCGGTGGAGAAGCGGGCGGAGGAAGAAGGCAGCCAGGTCGTGCGGATCTGCGGAGCGCTGGAGAGCGAGATTGCGCAGCTGGAGCCGGAGGAACGCGATGAGTTTCTGGCCGACATGGGGCTGGCGGAGCCGGGGCTGCACCGGCTGATCCACTCGGCGTACCGGCTGCTGGAGCTGATTACGTACTTTACGGCCGGGGTGCAGGAGGTGCGCGCGTGGACGATCCGGCGCGGGACCAAGGCGCCGGGCGCGGCCGGGGTGATCCACTCGGATTTCGAGAAGGGCTTTATCAAGGCGGACTGCTATGCGAGCGACGACCTGTTTGCGCTGGGCAGCGAGCAGGCGGTGAAGGAAAAAGGGCTGCTGCGGTCTGAGGGCAAGGAGTACGTGGTGAGGGACGGGGATATTTTGTTCTTCAAGTTCAACGTGTAGGCGCGGAGCCGCGGAGCATGGAAGCGAGGACCGAGGTCGGGTTGCAGGAGGCGGTGCGGCGGCATGCCGTGGACGCAGGTTTTGCGACGGCCGGCATAGCGCCGCTGCCTCGCCTGGAGGAGCGGGAAGCCGAGGTGCATGCGCGTTACTTCAGCGACTGGGTGGAGCAGGGGCACGCGGGCGAGATGGAGTACCTGAAGCGCAGGGATGCGCTGGGGCGCTATGTGCGCAGCGCGGTGGAGGTCGCGGTGCCGTGGGCGCGGTCGATCATTGTGTGCGCCGCGCCGTATGGAGGCGGCGCGGAGTATCCGCTGTCGACCGATGCGGCGCCGGCCGGAAGCGGCTGGATCGGGCGGTATGCGTGGTCGGGGCGCGAGACGGAGAGCGGCGCGCTGGCGCCTTCCGATTACCACAAGGTGTTGCTGCGGCGGCTGAAGCGGATGGAGGCTGCGCTCAAGCAGGAGCTGGGGGCGTTCCAGTCGTGGGCGTATGTGGATACGGGGCCGATGGTGGAGCGGGCGTTCAGCGCCATGGCCGGGATCGGCTGGACGGGCAAGAACGTGTGCACGCTGAGCGAGGAGCTGGGCTCGTTCTTCTTCCTGGGCGTGATTGTAACGGGGCTGGAGGTAGCGAACGAGCAGCGGGCGACGCTGCCGGCGGACCGGTGCGGGTCGTGCACGCGCTGCCTGGAGGCGTGCCCGACCGGGGCGCTGGTGGCGCCGCGCCAGATGGATGCGAGCCGCTGCATCGCGTACCTGACGATTGAAAAGCGCGGCGCGATCGACGAGGAGCTGCGCGCGGGGATGGGGCGGCAGGTGTTCGGCTGCGACATCTGCCAGGATGTTTGTCCGTGGAACGGCCGTGCGCGGCGGGAGCCTGCTGCCGATCCGGCGGATATCGACCCTGAGCTGATGGTGCGGGGAGGACTGGTAAATCCGGCGCTGGCGAAGCTCGCGGCGCTGACGGAGGCGGAGTGGGAGGGGATGTTTTTCGGCTCGCCGGTGAAGCGGGCGCGGTTTGCGGGCTTCCGGAGGAACCTGGCGATTGCGATGGGCAACAGCGGCGATGCGGGCCTGCTGCCGCAGCTGGAGCGGTGGTCGCAGGCGGACGAGCCGGACGCGGTGCTGCGGGAGACGGCCGGATGGGCGGCGAGGCGGCTCAGGATGCCGGGGGCAGGACGGTTACTTTCGATTGAAATGCCTGAGGACGTAGACTCAGTTGGGGCTGCATCCCACTTGAGCGGCGGCGAGGTGCTTGCCGCATCAGAACTCCCGGCCGGAACGTGAAAGGTACCGATTCTATTGCAAAGCCGCTCCTCTTGTACGCTGCTGGTGGTTACGGCTTCTGTTTCGCTACTCCTGCTGCTGGCGGGCTGTCGGCAGAAACAAGGCGTGGTGCAGGTGGTCGATCCGGTCGCGGAGGCGCTGCATGCCGACGCCGCAGCCGGACGCCTCTCGCTGCTGCACTGGCCGGACTTCCGCGACTACCGGCCGGCGGTGGAGGAGTTTTACGCGGGGCGGGGATGGCATGCGGCGTGGGTGCGGGGGCACCAGCCGACGCGCCAGGCGGTTGCGCTGGCGCAGCTGTTTGCGATGAGCGCAGGCAAGGGGCTGAACCCTGAGGATTACGACGCTGCGCAGTGTCCGTACCGGCTTGCTGCGCTGCCGCATGCCTCGGCGCGGGAGGTGGCGATGTTCGACACGGCGATGACGGTGAGCGCGATGCGCTACATCTCTGACCTGCATGTGGGGCGCGTGAACCCGGCGCACTTTATCTTTGGCGTCGACATCGGGGCGAAGAAGTACGAGCTGGCGCACTTTTTGGCGCAGCAGGTGGTCGCGGCGGCCGATGTGCCCGCGGCGCTGGCAGGTATTGAGCCGGATGGGGCGCAGTACAAGGGCGTGGAGAAGGCGCTGGGGGCATACCGGCAGTTTGCGCAGGAGACGGCCGGGATGGCTCCACTGCCGGTGCCGGCCAGCGCGCTGAGCCCGGGCGCGCCGTATGTTGGGGCGGCTGCGCTGGCGGCGCGGCTGCGGCTGCTGGGCGATATGGAGGAGGACGGCGCGACGGCCACGCGGACCTACACCGCGGCGCTCGCGGCCGGGGTCAGGAGCTTCCAGGGCCGGCACGGTTTGCCGACGGATGGACGGCTGACGCCGCAGACGGTTGCCGCGCTGAATGTGCCGCTGGCGGTGCGGGTGCGGCAGATGGAAGACACGCTGGAGCGCTGGCGATGGCTGGCTCCGGAGTACCAGGCGGCGTCGATCGTCGTGAATATCCCGGAGTACACGCTGCGCGCCTACGGCGAGGATCATCAGCCGGCGTTCGAGATGAAGGTGGTGGTGGGCGACTCGGACCAGGACGACCGCAAGACGCCGGTGATCGCGAAGGAGATGCGGTACCTGGTGTTCCGGCCGTTCTGGGTGGTGACGCCGACCATTATCAAGAAAGAGATTGTGCCGCATGTCGAGGACAGCAAGAGCTATATCGCGGACAAGAACTTTGAGGTGGTAGACCGCAGGACCGGCAAGCCGGTGGAAGACTGGTCGGTCGAGGGGATGGCGAAAGGCCGGTACATGGTGCGGGAGAAGCCGGGCCCGCAGAACTCACTCGGGCTGGTGAAGTTCATTTTCCCGAACAAGCTGAATATTTACCTGCACTCGACGCCGGCGGTGCAGTTGTTCGACCGGTCGAAGCGGGATTTTTCGCATGGGTGCATTCGCCTGCAGGATGCGGAGAAGCTGGCGGACTGGGTGCTGGCGGACCAGCCGAAGTGGACCCCGGATGCGATTCACGATGCGATGGAGAACGGCGAGGATAACAAGACGGTGCTGCTGTCGCACCCGCTGCCGGTGCTGATCTTTTATGCGACGGCCCGGGTTGCGGACGACGGCAAGGTCCACTTCTTCAAGGACATTTACGGCTATGACGCGGATATGGAAGCGGTACTGGCGAAAGGCGACCCGTTCCCGGTGAAGCCGGAAGTGAAAAAGCAGGCGAACGGAGACACGGCGTGAGGCTTGTGCTGCGCATAAAGGCCGATGCTCAGGCATCGGCCTTTGCTTTTGGACCAGGCGGCCGAAGGCGAGGTTACATCAGGGTCCACTTGCGGACCGGGCCGACGTCGACGTGCACGAACTGGGAGTGCGGGTAGAAGCCGACGCCGCCGTCCTGCAGGGAGATGGCCGCGCGATCGAGCCGGCGGGTCGATACCCCGGGCACCCGGATGTCAATGGCTTTGCCGAGCATGTGCTGCGAGTGCTCGGCGACGCCCGGGCCGTGCTCGCGGAGATACTCGTTGCTCCAGGGGGTGCGGTAGCCGCAGACGATGTCGATGACGCCGTTGGAGCGGTGGAGCTTGTGCATGAGCGCGTAGAGCACATCGAACTCGTGCGGGTCGTAGCTGGTGACATCGCCGGTGCGGTGGTCGCGCAGGAAGTTGTCAAGCATGGCGATGGCGGAAGGGACATAGCGATTGCCGACGCGGTAGGTGACGTCCAGGGACTCGCCCGTGTGCAGATGATGCATGCGCAGGTGGTACTGCTTGTCGGCGTTCGAGGAAAGGTAAAGGGGTGTCTGCAGGGACGCGGACAGGGCTGCCTCCGAAATGCTGGCGGGGACGACCGGAGCGGCCGGCTTGACGGCAGCGCCGGCGGAAGCAGCCAGCAGGAACACGCCTGCCGCGAAAGCCTTCAGGTGTAAAAACGCCATGAAACTCTCCTGAAAAAGGTTGGGAACCGGGCCCAAGCCCGTTTCGCCGGCGTGGGTTCGACCGCGAGGGTCGCTCGGGATCTGCCTTTATTTTAACTGCGGGCGGCCAATGGGGAATGGAAATCGAGAGTACAGGCTTTCATTTTTAGTGACGTTTGTACCGGGAGCCATCGCACACAGGACCGGTCCGGACGGACAGCACGGGCAGACAGGCTGCTCTCGCAGGCTCCAGCTATTCTCCGGTCCGGTTCTCGTCCGGAAGGCGACCGGTGCTGGCATGGAACACATCTTCCGGATCCACGCTGTTCTTAATTCTGCGCAGGCGGGAGACGGAGGCGCCATAGAAAAGCCTCACTTGCTCGGCTTGATCGGAGCGCAGGAAATTAATGTAGCCTCCCGGCAGGGCGATGGCTGCAAGCTGCCGGGAGGTTTCCTCAACCCAGGCCCGCCGGGAAGCGGCTGCCTGCCCGTCACCTATGGACCAGCCGGAGACGACTTCGACGACAAAGTGACTGGTTCGCAGCGGGAATGCGGTGGCGTCGGGTGGAACCCGCGCAGGCGCGCCGTGCAGATCGTGCAGAAAAAGTTTCTGGTCGGGCGAGACGATCTTGCCGGCGGCATCTGCCAGCATCTCCGCCGCAGACTCATCCAGGCGCTTGATCGTCCGTGTTTCGCCATGCCAGAGCTTACCCCAGGGCCACGTTTTGGGGGAATCCACAGTTTCCCGGTACGGAACCCAGCCTTGCTTGAGAACCTGCGCTCCTTCGCAAGCGCTTAATCGCTGAAGGATCTTCTCTCCGCCGGACGGCTCGCCGGTCCAGTGCATCACCATGAAGAGCGCAGGCTCACCATTGGGCGACAAGGTAAAGAGAGGAAGCAGGCCGAGCGAATCCGGTTCAGCATCCAGTAGCTCCTGCTCGGCTAAAAGCGCCTGCCGGGCCGAGCGCAATTGGAAGACGAGTGTGGCACACAGCACACGGCGCACTCGGTACGTTGCCAAGGTCAAAGAAGTGACGACGCCGAAGCCGGTACCACCGCCGCGCAGGGCCCAATAAAGTTCGGTGTTCTCTGCGACACTGACGTGCGCGAGATCACCGTCGGCCAGCACCATCTGCGCGCTTCGCAGGTTGTCACAGGCGAGTCCGAACCGTCCGTTCAGTCCGCTGTAGCCGCCGCCCAGCGTGAGCCCGACGACTCCGATGTCCGGGTTCCAGCCTGTTACGGTAATGATGTCCTCCGGCAACACACCGAGAAGATTGCCCGTAGTTACACCTCCCTGCAACGTCACCGTTTCTTTTATCGTGTCGTGAGACACCGCAGCCATTCGCCGCAGATCGAGGATGAGATGGCCGTCCAGGTTCGTGCGAGCATCAGGATCGAGTCGACCGCCTGAAACCGACAGCGGCACTCCGAACTCCCTGGCAATGCGCAGCGCTGCCTGCACGTCGGCCACGCTCCTGCACTCGACCCGCGCCAGCGGGCACGCGGTCTTCGTATTCCACGTATGGAAATCGGCGCCCGTTTGTGGATCATCACCAAACACATCGGCATTCCGGAGATGCTTCCGCAGCGTGTCGACGAGTTCCTTGCCGGCAACAGGTTCTTTGTTGGCAGGCTGATTTGTCGTGTTTTCCATCTGGTCATTCTTACAAACGTTCACGGATTGGCATTTTCCTCCGGTCTCTCTCGCCGTGTGGAGTGACTCTGCTCCTAGCGCTCGCCTCCTGAGAATGGACGGATGCGGATAAAGAAGTTGAAGCCGACCGGATCAGTGCCGTAGATGGGCTGAAGAGGAGCGCCGACACCATACGTGGTGACCTGTGCGCCGATCGCCGAAGCGAGGTGAGGGAAGAGATCGACATCGCGGTCGTAGCCGAAGGTGTAGGCCTGGACATGGGTGAGCGGCTCCTCCTGAAAGCCGGCGGGCAGAGGGTTCTCGCCATTGAGCAGCTCGTTCGTTCTTCCTGCGTTTTCGATCCTGGTCCAGACGTAGTTGCGGGTGGCAAAGCGCAGTGTCGACTCGAAGAGATAGCTGTTTTCCTTGGCGGAGCCAGGGAGGGAGCGGGTTCTGCCCCACAGGAGCGTACTGGCGAGGTTGCCGTGAGCGAACGGCTGGTTGTGCATGATGGAGGCGGTGGTGCGCGCCTGGTTCTCTGTTGGAAAGAGAGATTCAGGGCTGGCGATACGGGCGTAGGAGTACTGGCCGCTCCAGTGCTGGCCGGGCTGCACGGTGAGGCGGGTGGCCCAGGAGTCGATGGCGCCCTGGTGGAAGTCCCAGCGGTTTTCTCCCGGTTCCCGGCCGTGAAAGCCACCCGCCTCAACACGCGCGATGCCGTGGGTAAAGCCGAGCGTGACGACATCGTTCGAGATATGGGTTGAATCTTCCTGGTGGTGACCGAGGGCGGCGACGGGGTCTTCAGCGGCAGAGGCGCGGTGCGGGTAGGCAGTGGGCCCGATGGCCGGGTCGCCTTCGGGCGCGGCATAGAAGCTGAGCAGGTTTATGTCGCCGAGATGCAGGTCGTAGAGCGCAGCTACCTCCATAAAGAGGTTGTGCGGGTGCTGACCGTCGACGATGGGTTTGCCGTAGGCGGTTTCGCCCTGCTGGAAGAGCAAGGGGTAGCGCTCGCCGGAGATGGTCGCCGGCTCGAGCGAGAGCATGGCGCGGAGGGTGAGCTGGCCGGGGCCCAGTCGGCGCTCGGCCATCGGCATGAACCAGTTGGTGGAGAAGAACTTGTCGCCGCCGCGAGGGCTGGTCTGCTGGATGTCGTCGATGAAGACGTTGGCGTGAAACATGAGCATCCATGAGCCTTTCATCGACATGAGCATCGGAATGGGCGTTGAGTCCGGTTCGGCGCTGGTACCGGAGGCGGCGTGGTGCTGGATGGCTTCGAGAAAAGTGTGCGGGTGCATTTGCTGCATCAGCTGCTGCATGCCGTTGTCCATGGGCATGGGCTGCATCTGGGACTGCTGGGCGGGGATCGTCGACGGTGCGAGGACGAAGCCGAGGAGTGCTCCTTGAACGAGAGTGCGGCGCATACGCATGGGAAAGCTCCGGAAACGCTGGTTCGGCCTGGGGTTCACCACGGGCAAGCGAGGTAGCTCAGCTCAGAGGGGTTCTCAGGAGCGAGCGGTGCGTTGTCTGCGGCATATCGTCAGGGGTGACCTGGCCGGACGGGGCTAAATGCGGAGCGTGGTCTGGAGCGAGGCAGTGCGCAGAGGCGGAGTGGGGAAGAAGGGCGCGGGAGCGCCGGTGAGCGGGGCAAAAACGGCGACGAGCGCGGCTGCGGCGTGGAGCTGGAAGAGCTGAACACGGAGGCGGTGCTCGCGGCCAAAAAATACGGATAGATTACCGCAGACCGGATGACCGAGGCAGATGGCGGGGGGCGTGCCGAGCGATGCTGTTTTGCCAGGCGAGTGCATCGTTCCGGGCGCAGAACAGTGCTCCATGCCGACCGATGAAGAACCGGACGTGGAAGCGCCGGAGTGCGCCAGGGCATGCAGGTCACAGGTGGCGTTGCAGGCAACAGCGGCGCAGGAGATGGCAAGCAGGAAAGCTGCGAGCGCGCCTGAGAGTGTCGCCATCGCCTTTGCCCTCACCTGAAAACCCATAGGCAAATGGTATACCTGCGCCTACCGCTGCAACCTTGCGGTCAAACTTTTTGCTCCGAGGCTGCGAGCACCAGCCTGCGCAGGGATGCGAGGAAGGTGAAGTGGACCAGAGCGGTTCCTTTCTCGGCCTGGTCGATGACGGCGCCGGCGTGCGCGGTCCAGTCGGGCGGCGGCGGCAGGTGCGCGTCGAGGTAGCCGAGCGCTTCCATGCCGACGGCGCCGAGCTCGCTGAGCTCGAGGGCGAGCGGAGCGATGTCGTTCAGCCGCGGCGTGCGGGTTGCCAGCTCGAGCATCGCGGGCGCTTCCCTCTGCCAGGCGAGGAACTGGCGGCGCAGGTCGGCCATGGCCTCGCCACGTGAGGGCACAAAGCCTGCCGGGACGTCGCCGCTGGTGTCAGGCGCTTTGCCGGTGGGCGGCAGCATTGCCCTGCCGGCGATCGCGGCGACATCGCCGGCGATCTGCTGCCGCGAGGGAGGGTCGGCCACGGTCGCATCGACGAGGCGGTCGAGCGATGTGTAACCGTTGGTGTGCTGATTGTCGTAGCGGTCGCTGAATGAGAACGGCTCGGTGACGGAGGCGAGCAGATCGAGCGCTTCCGGGTGCAGGGTGTCGGCGAGGTTGCGCCGCAGCTTCTCCGGGCCGGAGATGTGGGTGAGCCCCACATCTTCGAGCTCGAGCGAAGCTTTCCGCAGCCGCTGGTACATATAGGAAACGTCGCGGTCGCTCTGCGGAGACCAGAAGCGCTCGGCGACGGCGAGGGTGCGGGGCCAGACCCGGCTGTCGAGGGTTTCGGCATCGAGCTGCTCGGCCCACATGCAGACTTCGCCGCCGAGGATGAGCTTCTGCTGGTCGGGGGTCAGGGTCGTGTCGGCCGGGATGGGGTCATCGAGGAACATCTGCGCCGAGGTTTTTTGGCCGTCCAGGTAGTACGGAGCGGAGAGGATGCCTTCGTAGCCCTGCCTGGCGCCCGCGGCAAGCGAAGCCTCGCCGCGCCAGCTCTGGATGACGATGTCTTTGGGCAGCGCGGGGTTGAGGATTTCGTCCCAGCCGATCATGCGCTTGCCGTGCTTTTTGAGAATCGGTAACAGCCGCTGGTTGAAATAGGCCTGCAGCTCGGGCGGGCCGGCGAAGCCTTTTTTCTGCATGAAGGCGCGAATCCTGGGGTTCGCCATCCAGCCTTTGCCCTCGGTTTCGTCGCCGCCGATGTGGAAGTAGGCATCGGGGAAGATGGTGCTCATTTCGCCGACGAAGGCATCGATGAACTTGTAGGTGCTCTCGCGGGAGGGGTCGAGCTCAGCCTGCGGCGTGCCGTAGACGATGGGCAGCGCCTTGATGTCTTCGCCCGAGCCGAGCTCAGGGTAGGCGAGGATCCAGCTCGAGGTGTGGCCGGGCATGTCGAACTCCGGCACGACGCGGATGCCGCGGGCGCGCGCGTAGGCGACCACGTCGCGCATCTGGTCCTGCGTGTAGAACAGGCCGCCGGAGGCGACGGCCGTCAGCTTCGGGAACTTCTTGCTTTCAGCGCGAAAGCCCTGGTCATCGGAGAGGTGCCAGTGGAAGACGTTGAGCTTGGCGACGGCCATGCCGTCGAGGTTCCGCTTGATGACGTCGACCGGCTCGAAATGCCGGCTGGTGTCGAGCATGAAGCCGCGCCAGCGGAAACGCGGTGCGTCCTGAATGGTGACGGCGGGGAGGACGCAGGCGCCGCCCACATTGGAGGCGAGCTGCAGCAGCGTCTCCATGCCGTGCATCGCGCCCACGTCGGTCGCAGCTTTCAGCTGCGCGCCCGCCGGCGTCACGTCGAGGGAGTAGCTCTCATCCTCGTCGATGCCCTGCACGGCGCCGCCGGGCGCGGCGACACTGATCTGGAGGGTCGCGCCCGGGCCGGACTGGCCGGTGAGCACGGAGCGCCGCACCTCTCCGCCGCAGGTGCGGTCGAGCCGCTCGACCATGCGCATGGCCGCGGCTTCAAGACGCGCGTCATGCGTGGCGCTGTAGCCGAGGGTGAAGCTCGATTGGCCGTGCGCGGGCGTGACCGTAAGCGCGCCGTCGGCCCGCTGCACCGAGGAGGGCATGGGCATGAGGGCGATCTGCTGCGCGCCTGCAACACCGATGGCGGCACACCCCAGAGCAAACGAGGCGAAGAAACGAAGCGTCATTCCGTGGCTCCATGTGTAAGTGGGTGATGCGCAGCGAGGATCGGGGGCGCTGCGACTGAAACGACAGGCTACACGAAAGAATCGTGATGGCGCTTGGTTTTTTGTCGTTTGGCCAGCATATGATCAGCACATCGATTTTCGCCGTCCTTGTTTGAGCTTTATCGCTTTGGAATCGAATGGACCGGGGATTCGTCGAACACTTGAGGGTTCGATCCAGTTCACCTCCTGAAAGGCTAACCTGCTCACGATGTTTACGCGCCGCACGTTTCTCCAGACTGCTTCTGCTGCTTCCTGCCTGCCCCTGCTCCACACCCAGCCTGCCCTGGCCGCGCTTGCATCTGTCGGTGAGCCTGCCGGCAGCGGCGACGACCTGACTCAATACGTAAATATCCGCGTGGGCACTGGCGGCCACGGACACACCTACCCCGGCGCGACGGTGCCGTTCGGCGCGGTGCAGCTGAGCCCGGACACCTATACGAAGGGCTGGGACTGGTGCTCGGGGTACCATGACACGGACACGTCGCTGATGGGCTTCAGCCATACGCACCTGAGCGGCACGGGCGCGGCGGGGCTGCTGGACGTCCTGCTGATTCCGAACGTGGGCGAAGTGAAATGGATTCCGGGCTCGCGCGAGAACCCCGGCGAAGGCTACCGCGCGCCGTTTTCGCACGACGATGAAGTCCTGGAGCCCGGCTTCTACTCCGTGCCGCTCAAAGATCGCGGCATCCTGGTCGAACTCACCGCGACCGAGCGTACCGGGCTGCACCGCTATACGTTCCAGAAGGGCGGCGACAGTCATATCCTGATCGATTTCGCCCACGGCTCGACTGATTATTCCGATCTGCCCGCTTACGATTCTTCGCTCGAAGTGGTCGGCACCGATACCGTGACGGGCGGCCGCAGCGTCCACGACTGGGCCAACGGGCGCCGTATCTACTTCGCCGCGCAGTTTTCCAGGCCGTTTGCGAAAGCCGAGATCCAGCAGGACGGTGCCATGCTGCCCGCAGGCTCGACGAACGCATTCGGCATGGCGCTGAAGACCGCGCTGCATTTTGACGGCGTGCAGCCGGGCGAAAAAATTCACGTCCGCGTCGGGATCTCCGGCGTTTCGACCGCAAACGCACTGGCCAACCTGAAGGCCGAGATGCCCGGCTACGCGTTTGACGAGACCCGCGCGAATGCCCGGCAGCAGTGGCAGAAAGAACTGGGCCGCATCCGCATCGAGACTACCGACGACACCACGCGAAGTATCTTCTACTCCTCGCTTTACCACATGATGGTTGCGCCGACCCTGTTCGACGATGCCAACGGCGAGTACTACGGCATGGACGGCGTCGTTCACACGCTCGAGGACGGCCAGCACAACTACAGCACGTATTCGCTGTGGGACACCTTCCGCGCGCTGCACCCTGCGTTCACGCTGTTCCAGACCGAGCGCGTGCCGCTGCTGGTGAACAGCCTGATTGAAATGTCGGAGCAGAGCCCGCAGGGCATGCCCGTGTGGCCGCTGCAGGGCAAGGAAACCGGGACGATGACGGGCTATCACTCTGCGTCTGTCATTGCTGAAGCCTGCGCCAAGAAGTTCCCCGGCATTGACTGGGCGCGTGCTTACAAACCCATGCGCAAGCGCAACATGGAGGATGACTGGCGCGGTCTCAACTATTACCGCTCGCTCGGTTATATCCCCGCCGACAAGGAGGAAGAGTCCGTCTCGAAGTGCCTCGAGTACGACTATAACGACTGGGCCGTCTCGCACGTCGCCGACGCAGTCGGCGCGCACGACGATGCTGAAATCCAGCGCAAGCGGTCGCAGAATTATCAGCACCTCTTCGATCCGAAGACGGAGTTCATCCGCGCCAAGCTCAGCGACGGCAAGTGGACCGAGCCGTTCAATCCCATTGACCTGGGCCACACCGACGCATACCGCGATTACACCGAATCGAATGCATGGCAGACCACGTTCGGCATCCAGCACGACAACAAGGGGTATATCGAGCTGTGGGGCGGTCGCGAGCCCTTCGTCACCAAACTGGACGCGCTTTTCACCGTGCCCTCTACCCTGCCGGCGAACGCACCGCCGGATATCGCCGGCCTTGTGGGCCAGTACGCGCACGGGAACGAGCCCAGTCACCACATCGCGTTTTTGTATGTCTACGCGGGCCAGCCCTGGAAGACGCAGTCGCGCGTCACCTCGCTGCTGAAGACCATGTACAGCAATAAGCCCGACGGCCTGCAGGGCAACGAGGACTGCGGGCAGATGTCGGCCTGGTACGTGATGAGCGCAATGGGCCTGTACGCGGTTGACCCCGTGAGTGCAAATTACGTGCTTACCTCGCCGATCCTCGACAAGGCCACGCTGACCGTCAACGACGGCAAGAAGCTCGTCATCGAAGCGAAGCGGTCCTCGCCCGACGCAATGTACATCCAGTCCGTCACGATCAACGGCAAAACGTCGGACAAGCTGTGGGTCCGCCACGAAGACATTGCGCACGGCGGCCACATCGTCTTCGAGCTCGGCACCACACCCAACAAGACGCTGGGCGTGGCACCGGAACTGGCGCCGCCCTCGCTTACCGCATGAGCACGCCGGGCGGGATCAGCGCATCGGTGACGCGGCGCGGGCTGCTGCGCGGCGGGGTGGCGCTTGGCGCCGCGGCCGCGCTGGGCGCGCGCGCGGCTGAGGCTGGCGAGGAGCGGGCGCAGGCAGCGGCGCAGTCTCCCAACCCCTGGCAGTCAGGCGCAGGGCGG
>CAXTMY010000041.1:0-14261 GCA_964245565.1 uncultured Acidobacteriaceae bacterium
GTATTTGACGAGAGCGTGGCCGAGACCTCGGCATGCGCTTCGCCGGAGGGTACGACCGGGGTGGTGGGCAGCGTCGGCGGCGGCTCAAGGCCTTCGCTCACGGCCAGGGGAAAGCTGTTGTCGCTGGGCGATCCGCTCGCGGTCTCGGGCGGCGGCGCGGCAGGCGGGCAGCCGCAGGGCTCGCGCTCGTTATCGACGACCGTGTTGAGCGAGCCGTGCACAAACAGCACACGCTGCCCGGGGCGCACGCGGTAGGCGCCTCCGTCGATCAGGCTGCTGGCGACGACGTAGGGAGCATCCTGCCCGGCGTTGTCCACGCAGGTGTCGCCCTGCGCATTCACCCGCAGGCGCAGGTCCGCATGGCCGGGGCCGGAGATCAGCAGGCGCAGGTCCGGCGTCAGGATCACGTCGGAGTAGGCGCCGGGCGTGTAGTTGGTCTGGAACGCGCCGCGTTCGAGTGAAAACATCAGCCCGGCGTCATCGGGCTTCGCCGCGGTCCGCGCGGTGGCGTCCTTCGAGATGTGCAGGATGGTGCTCTGGCAGAGCTGGAGCGTGCCGCCGCGCACCAGGTCGATCTCGGCCGTTTTTTTCGCCGCGATGATCTCGCCGTTGTTCGCGACGGTGGCGCGCCCGTTCGCGACGCTCAGCACGCCGTTGAGGCCGACGCCGTCGACCGCGACCGTGGCGATGGGCTGGGGCGGCACCGTCGCCGGCTGCTGCGCGCCCAGCGGGAGCGGGGCGGCAGCGAGCACAGCGGAGGCGAGCAGCAAACGGTGCCGGGTAACACGATCGCTAAAGCGCAAGAAAATTCCCCACCAGGCGCTTTCCATCCACGGTCAGCGCGCTTTCCGGGTGAAACTGCACCCCTTCGACCGGGTACTCGCGGTGGCGCAGGCCCATGATGGTGCTGTCCCCGCCAGCCGTCATGACGCGCGCCGAGACTTCGAGCTCCGGCGGCAGCCCTTCTTCTGAGACGATCAGCGAGTGGTAACGGGTGCAGGTCATGGGGCTCGCGATGTTCGAGAAGATGGTTTTGCCGTCGTGCTCCACTTCGCTGGTCTTGCCGTGCATCAGCTGCGGCGCGCGGACGACCTTGCCGCCGAACGCGGCGCCGAGCGCCTGGTGGCCGAGGCACACCCCCAGGATCGGCACGCGGCCGGCGAAGCGCCGGATCAGCTCGATCGAGATGCCCGCCTCCTGCGGTGTGCACGGCCCGGGCGAGAGCAGAATCCGCTCCGGCGCGAGCGCTTCCACCTCGTCGACCGAGAGCTCGTCGTTGCGGCGAACGACCATCTCCGCACCCAGCTCCCCCATGTATTGCACGAGGTTGTAGGTGAACGAGTCGTAGTTGTCGAGGACGAAGACCATGTCTTTTTAGTGTATCGCCGCTGCCTGCGGCGGTATGCGCGGGCTTGGGCACCTGCCGTCTCCACGGCTCGAGCGCGAGCCATGGGACCGCCATTCTCAGGTTCAGCGCTCCTCACCATCTATCGCTCGGGAAACAGCTCCGGGTTTCGTTGAGCATAGAGTATCCAACTGGCTCTGGACATCACACGGCAGTGGGCCGCGCCGGTCGGATCGCCAATGGCCCCAAAGCGCTCATCGTACGTTGGGCCGTGCCACTGGCAGTAATGCGCCAGTGTGTAGGCTTTTGAGCGGACAAGGTCATATCTGGCGGTATCGTAACCTCGAATAAGATAGACGCGGTACGGATCGTAGCTCTGTGCATGTTTGGACGCCCACGCCTCGGAATCCGTCGATTGCCCGACCATCTCGATTCCACTTTTATCTTTGCGAGAAAGAATAGCTGCGAGAAGCTGCTGACGGGAGTGGAAGACCACGCGCGGTGTTCCTGAAACATCAGGCGAGAGAATCGTGAGGCTGCCAGCATTTCCGATAAGGATGAGATAAACGCGACCGTCGACGCTGTCGCCGGATGAGACGAAAAGAAGACGTGGCGAAGGAGCCACGCGTAGCTTAAGCAGGGCTGATAACTGCTCCTTCGAGGTAAAGACATGCTCGGGCGTAAGAGCAGCCCAATTGTCGTCACGGTTGATGATCGACCAGGAAGGTTGGTCCCCCCGCTTGATTGTCAGGCGGTTTGCATCCTTGCAAATACCGCGCCCGAGCGAACAGGACAAACTGAATACGGACAGCTGACCGGAACGGTCCCAGTCGAGCTTTAACTGCTCGACGAGCTGCGGTTTGACTGCATGTGCGCGGCCTGCGAAGAGACCTGTTGCCACAGCTCCGACAATGAGATATCCAAGGCCGAAAAGGAGCCGGGACAACGACAATTTCTTCACCGCCAACAACATCATCAGTGCCTCAACCCGCACTCGCAATGGAGTACCCGCCATGAAATGGCCGCCAGTTCATTTCTTACGACGATTTCCACGCTTGGATACGCTGCACGTGGCCTTTCTTTACGGAAAGGCCACACTCACATCCGCTGGCCCATGCAGCCTATCGGGAGAAATGAAAGCCGCGCGGACGGTTTAGCTCTTCAATACACCCAGCTCGTCACATCCCCACCTTTCGGCGCCGTCGCTTTGATCCGCGCGGCCATCTGTGGCAGCACGCGCTGGAACCAGGTCCGGTTGTTTTCGGCCATCGTATACGCGTCGGGGCCGCCGGTGTAACAGTGCGGGTCGCCGATGCCGTACTGAAAGCTCGCGTCGGAGTGCGGGTTCGTGGTCGCGTCGAGCATGTGCTGCATGCGGTGCACCGCGTTGTTGAGGAAGTACGTGTCGCCCTCGCCGGCCTCGACGTGGATCTTGCCTTCGAGCTTCGGCCCCAGCGTCGGCCAGTCGCGCGCGAGCACCGCGGTCAGATCCCAGTGGTCGTGCCAGTACTGCACGGTTTGCTTGTCGATCTCACCCGTCTGGTCATTCCAGATCGGCACCGGCAGGCCGTCCGGCCCCTGCGGTGAGTAGACCGCCTGCCAGATGTTCCACTGCTCGCCGGAGCGGCCGCGGGTGCCGAGCACGTACTCAAACTGCACCTCGTCGCCGGTGGTCGCGAGGATGCTGCCGTCCGGCTTGCGGTCGGCCGCGATCAGCTCCGAGCCGAAGTCCCCGTGGCGCACAAACGCGTTCGTGTCCTCGTACAGGTTCACGTTCTGGTAGTCGTGGAAGTCGACCGGGTCAGGGCATGCGGCCCAGGTGCCGTTGTAGAACTCGGGGTAAAAGATCTGCGAGGCCAGGCTTCCCAGCCGCCGGTCGAGCCGCCGAAGGTCGCGCGCGCCCAGCCCTGTCCGATGCCGCGGAACTGCTGCTCGATCGCCGGGATCAGCTCTTCGGTCACGGCGCTGCCGTAGGGCCCGACGTTCGCCGAGTCCATCACGTAGGAGTCGTCGTAATAGGGGTTCGCGTTCTGGATCGAGATAATGAGCATGTGCGGCATGCGGCCGTTCGTCCAGTCCTCAAAGAACTGGTAGCCCTGCTCCGCGGCCGCGCGTTCGCGGCCTTTCATCGCCGGCGTGGGCGGCACGGTGCGGAAGCCGCGGAAGTACGGGTTGAAGTGGTCCTGGTAGACGACCGTAGGGTAATGCGCGCCGGGGTGCTCGTTGAAGCCCGGCGGCAGCAGCACCCAGGCGTTCAGGTACATGTCGCGGCCCCAGAATGCCGACAGCTTCGCCGAGCGCAGCCGCACGAAGCGCAGCCATTGTTTCGCGCCGGGGTCTTGCGCCAGTAGCTCGTCCGGCGTCGGCACCGGAGGAATGACCGCATCGAGCGTGAGCTTCAGCGCCGCGGTCGGCGACCAGTCGAGCTTCCGCGGCGCGTCGAACGGGTTGCCGGGCTTGCGGTTCCAGTGCTGGCCTTCGCCGCGGTCCGGCGGCAGCATCACGGTTTTGCCGCTGGCCAGGTGGAACGGCTCATACACGTTGAAGACCGCCTGCACGTAGTAGCTGCCGGCCGGGATCTCGGCCAGGTGCCGCAGCGGATAGCCTGCGGTCGTGTTATCGACCGTGACGCTCTCGCCTGGCTTCAACCCGGTCACGTCCAGCCCGAACGCCTGCGCGGAGGTGTACTGCTCCTGCACCTGGTCGCGCGGCTCTTCGTCCGGGTCGCTCTGCTTGGCGAAGACCACGAGCAGGTGGCCGGTGAGCGTGGCGGCGCCTTTCGGAAAAGACGCCGCCGGGATCGTCACGGTGATGGACGGCGCAGCCTGCGCGTGCGCAAACGGCAGAGCGGCAGCAGCGATCAGCAAAGCAGGAGCCAGGCAAAGGAGGCGCATGTGGGATTCAACATAGCACCTCGGCGTTCTAGATGAACCGCACAACTACAGAAGGCAAAAACCGCCTGCGCGGCTCGCGCCCACTTCGTGGGGTGTGATTACGCCTTCGGCGTGGTGCAATAGAAACAGGTCCAGAAACACCGGACCTGTTTCTATTGCACTTCTCGCGAAGCGACGAGAACACGTCCCGAAGGGACCGCGAGCCGCGCAGGCGGTTTTCGCCTTTGCACTTATTCCGTCTGCTCCGCGATCCAGACGCTGAATGGCGGCAGCGTCACCTCCGGGCTTCGGATTGTGGTGCCGCCCGGCGCGTTGCTGGCGGCCAGGGTCTGCAGGGCGCTGCCGCCCTTGACATAGGCTGAAGTGTCAAAGATTTGCGGCTCCGCGCTCATGTTCATCGCCACCAGCACCTGCTCGCCGTCGGTCGCGGTGCGGGTGTAGGCCAGCACGTCGGGCGAGGTTTTCATCAGCATGGTCATCTTCGCGTTCGCCGTAAAGGCCGGGTCCACCGCGCGCAGCTGCAGCAGCATCTCGTACCAGTGCAGCAGCGAGTACGGGTTCGCCTGCTCGGTCTGGACGTTCACGGTCTTGTAGTCGGAGGCGACCGGCAGCCAGGTGTGCGGATTAGTCGAGAAGCCGGCCTGCGGTCCCGGCGTCCACTGCATCGGCGTCCGCTCGCCGTCGCGGCCTTTCTCCTTCGGCCAGCCGAGCTTGCCGATCGGGTCGCGCACATCTTCCTTGCGCGTGGGCGTGCTCGTCACCATGCCGAGCTCTTCGCCGTAGTACATCAGCGCGGTATCGCGGGTCGTAAACAGCACCGTCGCCAGGATCTTCGCGATCAGCAGGTTGTGCACCCCGTCGCCGAAGCGGTCCCAGTCGCGCGGGTTGTCATGGTTTGAGAAAACAAACAGCGGCTCCGAGCCCTGCAGGCCTGTCTCCGCATCGTTGATAACTTTGCGGAAGTAACTCGCGTCCAGCTTGTTTTTTCCGGAGTAGCCGTTGCCGAAGCCGAGGATCATATCCATCGGCAGCTGCAGTTCGTTCTTCGCCGCGCCGCCGTACCACTTATCCAGCTCGGTTACATTCGGCAGATAGGTTTCGCCGATCAGCACCCGGTCGCCTGGATAACTCGCGACCATCTGCCGCATGCGGCGGATGACGCCGTGCACCTCCGGCAGGTTATCGGTGTAGATGTTCCTGAGATTCGGGTCGCCGTAGGCATTGGTGCCCGGCAGCACCGGCTCGTTGCGCAGCTGAGGGTCCTCAAACAGCGACGGGATCGCATCCAGGCGGAAGCCGGCCACGCCCTTGTCGAGCCAGAACCGCATCACGTCGAACATCGCCTTTTCGACCGCCGGGTTGCGCCAGTTCAGGTCAGGCTGCTGCACATAAAAGCGGTGATAGTAAAACTGTTTCGTCGCCGCGTCCCACTGCCAGGCCGAGTGGCCGAAGACGCTCTCCCAGTTATTCGGCGGAATCGGCTTGCCGTCCGCCGTGTATCCCTTCGGGTCTTTCCACACATACCAGTCGCGCTTCGGATCGGTCCTCGACGAGCGCGACTCCTGAAACCACGGGTCCTGATCCGACGTGTGGTTCAGCACCATGTCGAGGATGATGCGGATATGCTGCGCCTTCGCCTGCGCCAGCATGCGGTCGAAATCCGCCATGGTGCCGTACTGCGGATCGACTGCCTCGTAGTTCGAAATGTCGTAGCCGAAGTCCACCTGCGGCGACGGGTACATCGGCGCGATCCAGATCGCGTTGATGCCCAGCTGCCGCAGGTAGGGCAGGCGCTGGGTAATGCCGTTCAGGTCGCCCACGCCGTCGCCGTTCGAGTCCTGGAACGAGCGCGGGTAGATCTCGTAAAGCGCCGCGCCCTTCCACCAGGGCGTGGCCGTGGACGGGGCAGCAGGTGTCTGCGCGGAGACGGAAACGGCAGCAACAGCGAGCAGGGAAGCGAGCAGGGTTCGGATCATCTCGCTCTGAGGATGCCTGTTTTTGCAAGCGCGTGTCCAGACGGGAAAACCGCCTGCGCGGCCGGCGACCACTTCGTGGCGGGTTCTCGTTGATACTAGAGCGCCGGCGTTTGTGGCCCTCGCGATGCTCGGGGTCTAGGCTTCCTGAGACTCACACGCACGGGCGGCCGAGTCATGAAACAGAAACTAAACGCACACGAAAGGTGTCCAATGGAATACTATTTATCCCATGCACGGCGTGGTCGAAACTCCCGGGTATCTCAAGGATGCCGAGGCGATCTTCACCGCCCGGGAGCGTGAAGCGACTGTGACCATGGTGGCGAACGATCCGGAGCATAACGGACATATGCTGATCGACAAAAGTGCTGCCTCTGTTCAAACTCCAGGGCTTGCTACTCCAGGATGTCCGTCATGAGAAAGATGTTTCTTTCACCGGCAATATTTCTGATACTCAACCTAATGCTCGGTTGCCGCAAGCCAGACTTTGTCACCATAAGCAAGTCTCCTGCCGAAGGAGTCTTCTATACAGTAGAAGTTTCCAATGGAGTTGGCCTTGCCTCGGATACGACTAGAGTTTATGCCCATCTGGAGCGACACGGGAAATCCAGAAAGACTCTTGTATTAGAGGGGGATGATCTGACGGTTGGCAAGATTATCTGGAACAATCCGCATGATGCGACTTTCTGCTTGGATGGTGGTTTTACCAATACGGAATTACAAATGCGGTTCTTTCGGACGAGGGAGTGACGGCCAGCTTCGGCACCTGTAACGATGGGCCTTGCGCGCTTGGCTTCGGGGTTACAAATCCCGATGCCACGATCAAACAGTTGCTTGCAAATCCAGCCAACGGCTACGGAGTTACAGAAGCTAATCCAGGGCAAGGGCAATTCGGGAACTTGCCACCAAACCCTGTGCCTCAAGCCCCAGCGCCGCAGTAAGGAGATGTCATGAGCAGATGGAGTCAAGTGGCGTTGGGACTGCTCCTGGCAGCCCCAGTGTTCGGGCAGAATACTTCAGCGGCACACGTTCCGGCGGTTCCGATCCTGCGGAGTGCCGATCTGCCGATGTATCCGCCTATATGGCGTCTGGCGCACATCCGGGGCAAGGTGACAGTACTTGTAACGGTCAAGAACGGGCGAGTCGTTGAAACCGAGGTGAAGTCAGGTGAAACCGAATTGCGGGTGCCAACAGTTTCAAATCTCAAGACCTGGCAGTTCGACGTGACGGTGAACGATCAGTTCACCGTCACCTACACTTATCAAATCTCTGGAGAGCCCACGGATGGTCCCACTAATCCCAAAGTTGAAGTGCTGCCGTCTCTCGACGTAAATATCACTGCGCGTCCCGTCAAGCCGACCTGCAACGACTGTGGAGCGCCGCCGATGAAGGTTATCCCGCGTCAGCCAAGGTAGTGCAGGCTTGAGCCATGAGGCCACCGGCCACGCTCAGGCTGCGTCAGCTTCCTAAAGCCGTCACAGTCCGCGTTAGTGCCCCTATATTCCTTAATCAGGTGACACTAAACGTAGGCAACGGGACTGACGACGCAGAAACGATTACAACCATTTAAGAGAACACTGCGACTCTACCTCTACGACCTCTCTAATGCAGCCAGCTGAGTTGCACACTGCAGTTACGATGGGTTTGAAGCTCATGCACCTGGTTTTGCCCCAAGTAAACCGGGCTGTCCTGCTGTACCCACGGCTCCGCCCGGGGTGAGTGTCAACCAGAACATGAAGCGTGCGGCGAGGTGATGCAGGGTACCGGCGGCGTTCGTAAGGTGCGGGTTGGCCGCGGCGGCAAGGGCAAGAGCGGCGGTGGCCGCGTGATTTACTTCCACCACAACGCTAACCATCCCATCTTCCTGCTCGCGGCCTTTGCCAAGAACGAGAAGGCGAATCTCAGCAAGGCCGAGCGGAATGAGATGGCGAAGTTCGTAAAAACGCTCTTCAAACCGACCGGAGGTGACGAATGAACGGAAAAGCTTTCAGCAAGGTAATGCGCGGACTCAACGAGGCGAAGGCGTACATGGACGGCGAGCGGGAGGGCTACAAAGTCACTGTCCCGCCCGTTGTGGATGTGAAGAGCATCCGCAAGGGGCTGAACATGACCCAGGCGGCGTTTTCTGACAGCTTCGGCTTCAGTCTCGACGCGGTGAAGCACTGGGAAGGCGGACGCCGGACGCCCGAAGTGCCGGCCCGGGCGTATCTCACCGTGATACAGCGTAACCCGTCCGCCGTGCTGGAAGCGCTGCATCCAGCTCCAGAGATCGCAGAGCAGGCAAAGGTTGCGGTCAGGCGTAAGGCGTAGATCCACCGCCGTCCTCTCGAACCCCGAGCATCGCGAGGGCCACAAGTGCCGGCATCCCCACGTAAACGAGCACGCGCCACGAAGTGGCCGCCTCCCGCGCAGGGGGTCTTACCCCCGCGCGCGCTCAATCGCGCGCAGCACGGCGCTGGCCTTGTTCTGGCATTCCTCGTGCTCGCGTGCGGGGACTGAATCGGCGACGATGCCGGCGCCGGCCTGGACAGAGCCGTGGCCATCGCGCAGCAGAAGGGTGCGGATGGCGATGCAGGAGTCGAGATTGCCGGAATAGTCGGCGTACAGAATAGCGCCGCCGTAGATGCCGCGGCGCGCTGGCTCAAGCTCTTCGATGATCTCCATGGCGCGGATTTTAGGCGCGCCCGAGAGGGTTCCGGCAGGGAAGCAGGCGCGAAACGCGTCGACCGCATCGAGATCTTTGCGCAGCCGCCCCTCGATGGCGCTGACGATGTGCATGACGTGCGAGTAGCGCTCGATGCGCATGAGTTCGCGGACGCGCACGCTGCCGTACTGGCTCACGCGGCCCACATCGTTGCGGCCCAGGTCGACGAGCATGACGTGCTCGGCGCGCTCTTTCTCGTCGGCCAGCAGCTCGTCGGCGATGCGGCGGTCTTCTTCCTCGTCGGCCGAGCGTGGGCGCGTGCCCGCGATGGGCCGGTACTCGACCCGGTCGCCGGTGACCCTGACCAGCAACTCGGGCGAGGAGCCGACAATGTGCGTATCGATGTGCGTATCGGCTTCGCTCTCGAGGCCCAGCCGCAGAAAATACATATAGGGCGAGGGATTGACGACGCGCAGCGAGCGGTAGATCGAGAACGGATCGACCGCCGGCTCGACATCGAAGCGCTGCGACAGGACCACCTGGAAGATGTCGCCGGCCGCGATGTACTCCTTGGCTTTGGTGATCGCGGCCAGGAAGTCCGCCTCCTGGGTTCGCGGGACGACCGTCAGCGGACCTGCGGCAGGCTTCTGCGGACGCAGCGCGCTCTCCGGCAGCGGCCGCGCCAGGCGCGCGGCAAACTGCTCCAGGCGGGCAAGCGCCTGCGCGTATGCCTCGTCCGCAGGCCGGCGGCGCACGTCCGCCGTCACCACCAGCACCATCTCTTTGCGCAGGTGGTCAAAGGCCAGCACCTCGTCGAAGAACAGCAGGCAGGCATCGGGCACCTGCAGCTCGTCGCCGCCGAGCGCGGGCAGCGTCTCGATCTGCCGCACGACGTCGTACGCGAAAAAACCGACCGCGCCCGCAGTAAACGGCGGCAGCCCCGGCAGCCGCGCCGGCGTGTGGCCGCTGAGCGAGGCCTGCAGCTCGGCGAAAATATCGCCTTGGCGCTGCTCGACCGCGCCGTTTTCGCTGAGCGTGAGCGCCGTGCCCCGCGCGACGATCTTGCGAAACGGCCGTACGCCAATGAACGTGTACCGCCCGATCTTTTCGCCGCCTTCGACCGACTCCAGCAGAAAACACTCCGGCTCGTCGGCGGCCAGGCGCAGAAACGCGGTCACCGGCGTCTCAAGGTCGGCGTTGAGCGTGAGGTACAGCGGCACAAGTGTGTGCCGCTCGGCCAGTGCCAGGAACTGGTTGCGCGCGGGCGCGGAAGCGGGCAGCGGATAGGTCGGGTCGGCCATGGGGTTCTTCGCCATGGTAAACGGCGCGCCCACCGCATTTGTCCCATCTCTACAATCGGCCGGCAACGGTGAACGTGGCTTTTCTTTTAAGAAAAGCCACATTTGGCAGATTCTCGCTGTATAGAGCAGTGGGAGAAATGCGCAGCCCTCCGCTGCGGCCCTTGCCGGCGTCTAACCGAATGGCGATGGTGACCAAAGTGGCGCAGCGCGCCCTGCCGCGATTGCCGCTGCCAGGGGCAGGGCCTATACTCGGGGACGTTTGTGCATGACCGGCCGGCTGCCGGCAAGCCTGGGCGCATGCCCCGGCAGAGAGAAGACTCGCAATGGCAACAACTGTACCGCTCGAACAAGAGATCAACCCGTGGGAAGCGCAGGCGGCCCGTTTTGACTATGCCGCGCGCAAGCTGAACCTGGACGAAGGGCTGTGGAAGGTGCTGCGCCAGCCCTCGCGTGAAATCATCGTGCACTTTCCCGTGCAGATGGATGACGGACGCTTTGAGGTGTTCACCGGCTACCGGGTGCAGCACTCGCAGGCGCGCGGGCCGGGCAAGGGCGGCATCCGCTATGCGCCGGACGTCACGCTTGACGAGGTGCGCGCGCTGGCCAGCTGGATGACGTGGAAGTGCGCGGTCGTGAATATCCCGTTCGGCGGCGCGAAGGGCGGCGTGATCTGTGACCCGAAGAAGATGTCGCAGGGCGAGCTGGAACGCATGACCCGCCGCTACACGTCGGAGATCATCGACTTCATCGGGCCTGAAAAAGACGTGCCCGCGCCCGACATGGGCACCAGCGAGCAGACCATGGCCTGGATCATGGACACCTACTCCATGCACCGGGGGCAGACGGTGACCAGCGTGGTGACCGGCAAGCCGCTTACCCTGGGCGGCTCGCGCGGCCGCCGCGAAGCCACGGGCCGCGGCGTGCGCAAGGTGTGCGACGAGGCGCTGCGGTTTCTTGAAATGCCGCGCGAAGGCTGCCGCGTCATCCTGCAGGGCTTCGGCAATGTCGGCTCGAACGCCGCGCGGCTGATGCAGGATGCCGGCTACCGGATCATCGGCATCGCCGAGTACGACGGCGCGCTCTACAACAGCAATGGCATCGACATCCATGATCTTGCCGAGCATCGCCTGCGCAACGGCTCGATCCTGGGTTTTCGCGGCGCAGAGGCAGCCGACCCGGATGAGCTCATCACCACCGCCTGCGACATCCTTATTCCGGCGGCGATGGAAAACGTCATCACCAGCCGCAACGCCGACCGCATCAAGGCCCGCATCGTCGCCGAAGGCGCCAACGGCCCGACTACCGCGGTTGCCGACGAGATCCTCGCCGACAAACGCATCTTCGTCATCCCCGACATCCTGGCCAACGCCGGCGGGGTCACGGCTTCGTATTTCGAGTGGGTGCAGGACCGGCAGGGCTACTTCTGGAAGGAAGAAGCGGTGAACGAGCAGCTGGAGCAGATCCTCGCCGACAGCTTTGAAGACGTGATCCGGTATGCGGAAGCGCATGACGTGAACAACCGCATCGCGGCTTACATGCTGGCCATGGACCGGGTGGCCTCGGCGATCAAGCAGCGCGGCATCTACGCATAAGCTCGCATCGGAAGGCGGGCTTTGCTGAAGATGCGGCCGGGCGCCGTCCGTCTAGGTGAGGGTCCGGGGCGAGAGTAACTCGCCTGGGGCTTGCGCCGGTACGTCGGTAACGCCCGATGGATGGCTTCGCCTCCTCGATCGGTCCGCAGCGTCGGTTCACCGTGCAAAAATGGGAACGCTGAAAACGGCTCCGCGCGGAAACCGCTTTCGTTTCGCCCCGCTGTGCCGATACTGCAACCATGTTTGAGACAACCACGCCCAGTCCCTTGAAGCCCCAGGCCGCCAATCCCGCGACAGCGCCGGTGCGCCCGAATCGCCTGCCTTTCGAGCTCGAAACAGAGTTCGCGGAGATGCAGGCGGCCGCGCCGACCGGGGGCATCCTGCCTGCGCTGCTGGGGGCCACGCTGCTGTTCCACGTGCTGCTGATCGCCGAGCGGAGCATGCTGGCGCTCTCTCCTGTGAGCTTCGCCCTGCGCGGCGCCCCGGTCACGCTGCTGCTCCTGCTCTACCTGGTGCTCCCGGCCCGGGCGCGCGGCCGGGAGGCCGGTCGCGTGTTCAGCGCGGCCTTCGGCGTGCTCCTGGTCATCGTTCTACTGGCCGGGTTGCCGTTCGCCGCGGCGCGGCAGCTGCTGCCTGTGCAGACCGGCGTTGCCGCCATGCTCCTGCTGCTCGGCTGGCTTACGCTGCTGCCCCGTCTCTGGGCCGTGGCGTTTTCAGCCTCCATGCTGCTGGCCGATGCGGCCACTCTGCTGCCGGCCCACCCTGTCAGCCTGTCGGTCAAGCTGGAGTCGCTCTGGGCCCTCATCTTTGCCTCGGCGCTGGTCGTGGTGCTGGCGGCGGTGCGCGAGAGCGAGGCGCGCCGGGAGTTCCTGCTGCTGCGCCAGGCAGCCTTCGCCGGCGTGCCGAGCGCGGAAGCGGAATCCGTCGCGGACCGGCACCTCGATCCGGAGACCGGTGTCGCCAACCGGCTGGCCTTCGACATGCGCTTCCGCGCGGCGTGGGACCAGGCCGCGGCACGGCGCCACTCGGTCGCGCTGCTGTTCTTTTCCATCGATCATTTCGCCGAGCAGAAGCGGGACCTCGGCTTCCGCTTCTCGGAGATCCTGCAGGCCCACGTCGCCGGTCTGCTCAAGGACAGCCTGCGCCGTTCAGACGATATGGTTGCCCGCTTCGATAATCAGCATTTTGTCGTGATGCTGCCCGGCGTCGGCACCGACGGCGCCACCCAGATCGCGGAGCGCCTGCGCGGCTGCGTCGAAGAGATGAACATCTACGTCGGCCAGAGGCGGCATAACGCTACCGTAACGGTCGGCGTCGCCAGCCTGCGCGCCAAGCGCGGCACCCCGCGCGAGAAGCTGATTGACTGCGCCGTCCAGGCGCTCGAACAGGCCCGCTGCACCGGAACGAACCTGGTCTGCGTGGAGGGGCGCGGCTGTGTTCCACGCATGAGCTGAGCAGCGCGTTCTGGCAGTTTCACCTCCACACCGAGAGGTGCCAGCAAATGTGCGCGTGGCTTTTCCGCCGGGAAAAGCCACTGGAGCGAGAAGTCGGGCCTCTACATCAGGAGTGAAAATGCTCTGGTGCATAATGAACACACGCCGGACCGATTGAATGCCGTGAATCTCCCCAACTCCATCACGACAAGCCGCATCTGCTGTGTGCCGCTGCTCATCTGGCTGTTGTCCCCGCATTTTCCCCTGCGCACAACCCCCGGCGCGCAGGAGCTCTGCGTCTCCATCTTCTTCCTGCTGGCCTTTGTCACCGATGGCGTCGACGGCTACCTGGCCCGCAAGCGTGGACAAATCACCACACTTGGCATGCTGCTCGATCCGCTCGCCGACAAGCTCCTCGTCACCGCCGCCTTCATCGCGCTCGTGCAGTACAACCCGCACATCGTCAAGCCCTGGATCGCGACCGTCGTCATCGGGCGCGAGTTCCTGGTCAGCGGCCTGCGCTCCATCGCCAGCTCTGAGGGTTTTACCATCGCGGCGAGCGACCTCGGCAAGCTCAAGACCGTCATCCAGATCGTCTCGGTCGTCGCCGCCGTGCTCGACCACCGCTGGCAGGCCTGGTACATCGGGTGGTTCATCCTCCCGGTCGACTCGATCGCTGTCGCCGCCATCTACTTCATGGCGCTCGTTTCGGTCCTCTCCGCGGTCGACTACTTCTGGGCCTTCTGGCGCAAGATCGACAGCGCCGGCGCCAGCCGGCGTGAAGTCGAAAACTCGCTGCTCGCGCGGAAGCAGAATTAAGACCCCCTGCGCGGGATTCATTTCTCCCGATAGGCTGCATGGGCCAACGGATGCGAGTGTGGCCTTTCCGTAAAGAAAGGCCACGTGCAGCCTATCCGAGCGCGGAGATCATCGGGAGAAATGAAGAGGCGGCCACTTCGTGGCGGGTCTTTGTCTATGCGTTGCGATCGACGCTGTGACCCTCACGTTGTTCGGGATCAATGATCCCGAACAACGTGAGGGCCACCAGTGTGAGCACCCGCGCATCAACGAGAATATGC
>CAXTMY010000041.1:14271-15982 GCA_964245565.1 uncultured Acidobacteriaceae bacterium
CCCCGAAGTGGCCGCCTCCCGCGGAGGGGGTCTTGCCTCTACGCGGAAATCGCCCGAGGCTGTTGACTTGCGATCGCCGGAGCCGCCGCGGCCCGGGTTAGGCTATGCACGAAGTGGTACGGCGGCCAGGGGCCGGAGAGCTGCATCTGGCAGTCCTTCATCTGTTCGCGCACCTGAAGGAATTTGTTCTGGTAGCGCTCGACCTGGCGGGAGGAGATCAGGTGGCTGACATCGAGCTGCATTTTGCCGGACTCCATGCGGCGGCAGCTGATTTCCTCGGCAAGCGGCGAGAACATGCGGTTGATCTGCACGGAGAGCGAGCGCGCCCGGGTCTGGCGTTCCCGCTGCCGGGTCGCGGTTTCCCGCAGGTCGCTCAGATAGGTGCGGCTGCCGTGGGGGCCGTTCGCAAAAACCTCGCGCATCTGCTCACGGCAGCCGTCGTCGAGCGTCAATTTGAGATGCATCTCCGTCTTGCCCTGCAGCAGCGAGATATCCGAAGCGAACTGGCGCTGGTTCGAGCGAACGGAGCGGCGCAGCAGCTCGTCGTTGGCGAAGACGGTGCCGAAGCGGAAGGGGAGAACGGTGGCATGGCGGAAGCACTCGGCGATCACTCGGGCGTGTTCCCGGGCGCTTTGCGTCGATGGCTTTTCTGAGGAGATGTGTTCTGAAACGAGGACGGCAAAATCGCTGGCTGGGTAAAGAAAAACCTGATTGCCTTCGATGCCGGTGACGCAGTCGAGCGGTACCGGTTTGCGGTGACGAAGCATTTCAGGAAAGGCTTGTTTCTCGGTCACACAGTAGGCATACCACGCCATTGGGGCACTCCACGGGCTAGAGCAGGATCACAGTTACAGTGAGGCGCTCAGATTCGTTCCACGCGGCTTTTCATTCAGGAAAAGCCGCACTCACAGCTGCTGGTCACATTCGACTTACTGTGATCCTGCTCGAGTGTTCCGGTTGTTTGAAGAATTGCTGACGTGCGTTTTACCGCACGCCAGTGACGAAGCCCCCGCGTTCCGCTTCAGCGACTTCGCCTCCCCTCATCCAAAGTGTGGTCGAATCCTAGCCGCCCATCCTAAGACTTGGCAATGAAAAAGCTGCCACCTTTGTGGCATCTTTTTACCCTTGGCTGTTGCCCGCGCCAGGCGGGCGGTTTCTGCATATAGCATGCTTATCGGTGCAGATAGATCAGTAGCAGCACCATCTCGGCGACGGCCAGCATCAACACGATGATCACTGCAGCGGTCAGCAGACGGGCCCGGTCGGTAACCTCGCGCAAGCGGTTCGACAGGGCGCCTTCCTCGGCGACGATGCGTTCCACAGTTTCGCGAACCCTCCGCACCTGATCCTCGGCCGCGCTCAGCCGCTGGCCCTGGTCCTTCAGGGATTCCTTGATAGCTTCGATTGCTTCGGCCGTGGCAGCCTCGTGTTTCTCGAGCGCGGCCAGCACTTTGGCCGCGGCATGCTGGTCCTGCCGCGGCGGCTGGGCGCCGGTTGGCCGCTGGGCGGCGGCCGGGATGCTCTCAAGCGCGGGCAGCAGTCGTGCAACCGCCTGCACCGCGCCGTGGTCGACCATGCGCAGCGCGCCGCCCAGCACCGGCAGAAACGGCCGCAGCGCGCCGAGCAGCTGCCGCCCGCGCTCGCCGGGAGTGATGCGCGGCACGGCCAAGGCCGATCCCGCCGCGGCGGAACCCTGCGGCTCGGATTGGGT
>CAXTMY010000041.1:15992-22133 GCA_964245565.1 uncultured Acidobacteriaceae bacterium
ACATCGAGCGCCTCGGGCTCCAAGGTTTCTGAGGTTTCCGAAGCTTCGCCCCCCGGCACAGGCGCCTGGGCGCTCTCACCCGTTTGCTCCGGTGCTGCCGTTTGCTCCGGTTCTGCCGATGGCCCGGGCGCTGCCGAGGGCTTGTCCGTCGCCAGCTGCATCAACCGGTCTACCGCATCATAGTTCTTCGCCATGCTGTTTCTCCTTCATCCCTGGCCTGCTGCATCCTCGCGCGCGCGTGCGTCGTTGAGCGCACGGCCCATCGCGGCCGCCGGTGCCGGCCTGCCTGTCCATAGCTCCCACTGGCGCATGCCCTGGCAGGTAAACATTTCGAGGCCGTGAATCACTTCGATGCCAAGGCTCCGCGCCAGATGGGTCAGCGGCGTCTGCGCCGGGCGATAGACCATCTCGAACACCACCTGCACGCCTTTGAGCTCGTCTGCGCCCAGCGGCAGCGGCCCCGTCGGCTGACCCCGCATGCCGGCGGCTGTCGCCTGCACCACGGCGGCAAAGCCTCCCAGCGCGCCGGCGTCGACCGCTGCCGCGCCTGTTTCCCGCGCCAGCTCTTCGGCTTTCGCGGCCGTCCGGTTCCAGATCGCAACCACCGCCCCGGCCGACCGCAGGGCGAACACCGCCGCGCGCGCCGCGCCGCCCGCGCCCAGAACCAGGACGCGCGCGCCGCGCAGCTCCATGCGCTGCCGCAGCGGCTCCAGGATCGCCGGCACGTCGGTGTTGGTGCCGAACAGCGTGCCGTCCGCCCGCACCACCACGGTATTCACCGCGCCGATCTCGGCGGCAAGGGCGTCGATCGCGTCGAGACGGGGCAGGATCTCCACCTTCCAGGGCATCGTGACGCTCAGGCCTGCGAGCGGCACGCCGCGCACCAGCGCCAGCAGTCCGTCGACCGAGTCGGTGTGCAGCGGCAGGTACACCGCGTCGATCCCGGCCGCGCGGAACCCGGCATTGTGCAGCGTGGGCGAGAGCGAGTGGCCGATGGGATTGCCCGCGACCCCGTAAATCTTCGTCGCCGGCCCGATGCCCGCGGCGCGGTACTCACCGAGCAGCAGCTTCGCCGAAACCTGCCCCGGCGCGGTCCCGGCCGACCCGGCAGCAGACGCAAAGGTAAACAGCGCGCCGGCGCGCAGCGCCAGCACCCGGCTCGCCAGGCCGGCCTCGCCCATGCAGATGCCGACCAGCGGCACCTCCCGCGCGGCAGCCTCCACAAACTGCAGCATGCGCACATTATCGGCAAGCCCCCGCGCAGTCGAGACAACCTTATACACGGCAGGCCGCGCAGCCGCGCCCAGCCGCCGCAGCCGCGCCAGCGTCTCTGCCAGGTCGCCCGTCTGTTCAAAGTCGTGCGCGCTCACCAGCAGCCGGGTGCTATGCCGGGCAATCGCCGCGCCAAACCGCTCCAGCCGCTCGGGGCTCGCGGCGTCGAGCGTCTCAAGCTCCACATCGACCAGCGTCACGCCGGTCGCGGCGATCGCCTCCAGCAGCGCCAGCTGCTCCTTAACCGAGCCCGCAAACCCGCCGCCGCCCGCGAGCCGACGGCAGGTCGCCAGAACCGCGGCCTGCGGGTTTTGTCCGCAGAACTGCCGCACCCGTCCGATAGCCGACGCCGGACCAGCAAGCGAGTCGTCAAGCAAGTCCAGGCGAAGCTCCAGAAAAGAGCTCTCGCCGAGCGCATTCTGCGCCGCTTGAAAAAGGGCATCCGCCGTGGGCGCAGCGACCGCGACACACGCCGGTGAGAGCGCGACGCGGAACGGCAGCAGTGGAGTGTTAGACATCGGCAAGGTGGAAATCGCTCTTTCCAGGGCGGCGGTGTGCTCATGCTAGAGCATTTCCTCCCAGATGGGTAACCAGCCGGCAAGCGTGAGGTGCGCACCCGAGGGCAGCGGCATTGGCGTTGTCTGGAAAACGGAACCGGCCTCGTCCTAGAATGCCGTGGATGAACATCTTCTTGAAGCGAAGCCTGCTGCGGATGTGTGTTGTGGTCGCTTTTCCTCTCGGTTGTATCGCCAACGCGCAGCAAGCTCCTCCGACGACCCTTGCCTTCGATGTCTCGACCGTGCGACCGAGCAGTGCGGATGCCCAGGGGGCTAACTTAAATCTGGGAAGCGATAGCATCCAATCATCGAACCTGCCAGTGATGTTCCTGCTTAAGTTCGCTTTCAATCTCAACGGCGGCTCCGACGATCAAATTATCGGCTCGCCTTCGTGGGTCTCGTCCAGGCGGTTCGACATCCGTGCGAAGGTGGATGAAGCGACCGCAGCAAGGCTGAATGGAATGACGCAGGACGAGCGCGTCGCAACATTGAGAAAAATGATGCAGGCATTGCTTGCGGACCGGTTTAAATTGCAGGTGCATCATGAGACCCGCGAGCTGCCGGTGATGGCGTTGACGATAGCGAAAGGCGGCCCCAGGCTGACGCAGGTAAGCGATGCGCCGGTAAGAGCAGCGGCGGGAGCGAGTACGCCTGCCACCTGGTCCGGTCTCCACAATCCACGCGCCGGCGAGACCGAGGGGCGAGATGTTCCCATTGCCCTTCTGGCGAGCGCACTCAGTGACAAAGGCGAAATCGGGGGCCGATTAGTGGTGGACGACACCGGACTTACCGGTAAATACAACTTCAAGCTTCTTTGGACTCCTGAAGATCGAGATGCAGCTCCGGATGCTCCCGGTGCAGGTGGACCTTCTCTCTTTACCGCTCTTAAGGAACAGCTTGGCCTGATGCTCGTGTCCAAGAGGGCTCCAGTCGATTGCGTGGTCATCGACCACATTGAGCAGCCTTCCCCTAACTAAACCCGCTTTGCCTCATGACCGTGTTGTGTGTCTACGTAAGGTGTCCTGACCGAGCAGCTCATCGTGCATTGTCAACGTAAGGCTGGCGAGAGCGTTCAGGCCGGTAAGATGGGAGAGTCGCCGCCTGCCTGGAGGGATACAGCCGGGTACCGCGGGACCTCTTCGCCATGACAAACCTCTACGCCGCCCCATCTGCCGAGAACCACGCCGCCCAGACACTTTCCGGGGCGGACCCGACAGCCCCGCTCGCGCACCCCTGGACCCTCCACACCCCCGAGGCGCTGGAGCAGTGGGTCGCCGACGCGCTGGCGCAGCACGCCGCGCTGGTCGCGCAGGCCTCCGTGCCGCAGGGCCAGCGGGCGCTTGGCACCACGCTGCGCGCCTACGATGACGCCGTCGCCGTGCTTAGCGCCGCGGGCTCGCAGCTCTCGCTGCTCAACAGCGTCCACCCGGAGCGCGCTATCCGCGACACCGCGCAGGCCCAGCTCGAGAACATCGCGCAGGCCGGCGTCGCGCTGAGCCTCAACCGCGAAATGTACCAGGCGCTGAGCGCGATGCCGCTCGACGCGGCCGATGGCGCAACCCGCCACTATGTCGAGCGCACCCTGCTCGGCTACCGGCTCGCCGGGGTGGACCGCGACGAGGCCACGCGCGAAAAGCTGCGCGCCTTGCAGGAGCGGGCGACCGTGCTGTCGCTCACCTTCGGCCGCAACGTGCAGGAGAGCGTCGGCCGGGTGGTCGTTGACTCCGCCGAAGAGCTCGCCGGCCTGCCCGAAGACTTCCTCAAAAACCACCCGCCCCAGGCCGAAGGCGAGCACGCCGGCAAGATCGTGCTGACGACCGAGTTCCCGGATTACCTGCCGGTGATGACCTTTGCCGCGAACGCCGCCCTGCGCCGCCGCATGTTCCTCGCCTACCAGACGCGCGCTTTCCCGCAGAACGTCGCGGTGCTCAAGGAGCTACTGACCGTGCGCCGCGAGATCGCCGCGCTGCTCGGCTTCGCGACCTGGGCCGACCTGGCCACGGCGGACCAGATGATGGAGTCGTCCGCGAATATGCAGCAGTTCCTCGACCGTTTGGAAGAGGCGACGCGCGAGGGCGCGCAGCGCGAGGTCGCGCTGGTGCTGGCCTTTGCGCAGAAGACGGCGCGCGAAGCCGGGTTGCCGGTGCCTGCGGCCATCGACGGCTTCAGCCGAGCCTATTGGATGGAGCAGTTCCGCCGCGCCGAGTTCTCCTTCGACTCGCAGGCCGTTCGGCCTTACTTTCCCTACGAGCGCGTCCAGGCCGGCGTGCTGTCGCTGGTCGAAGAGCTGTTCCGCGTCCGGTTTGAGCCGGTCGCGGATGCCCAAACCTGGCACCCTTCGGTGACGACCTGGGACGTGTTCGACGCGCGCAAGCCAGAGCAAAAATTAGGCCGCTTTTATCTCGACATGCACCCGAGGGAAGGCAAGGACAAGTGGTTTTCCGCCGCGCCGCTGATCCCCGGCATTCGCGGCCGGCAGCTGCCCGAGGTCGCTCTCATCTGCAACTTCCCGGGTGGCGGCGAGGCAGCAGGTGATGACCCCGGCCTGCTGCAGCACTCCGATGTCACGACATTCCTCCATGAGTTCGGCCACCTGATGCACGCGATCCTCGGCGGGCACCAGGACTGGGCCGGCGTCAGCGGCATCGCGACCGAGGGCGACTTTGTCGAGGTTCCGTCGCAGATGCTCGAAGAGTTCTTCCGCGACCCCAAACTGCTGGCCCGCTTCGCGCACCATTATCAAACCGGCGAGCCGATCCCCGAGGATCTGGTCGCCCGTATGAACCGCGCCGGGGCCTTCGGCCGCGCCGACGCGATCCGCACCCAGCTCTTCTACACCAGCTACTCGCTCGACACCCACAGCCTCGACCCCGCCACGCTCGATCTCGACGCGCTGCTCGAAGAGGACTACCGGCGCTTCCTGCCCTACGAGTGGGTCGAGGGCAACAAGCTCTACTCGAGCTTCACCCACCTGGTCGGCTACACCTCGAACTACTACACCTATCTGTATGACAAGGTGATCGCGCTCGACTTCTTCCGCGAGTTCGCGGCCGACGACCTGCTCGCCGAGGCCGTGACCCGGCGCTACCGCGAGCAGGTGCTCGAGCCCGGCGGTTCGCGCCCCGGCAAGGAGCTGGTGCGCTCCTTTCTCGACCGCGAGCACAACCCCCACGCGCTTACGGAGTGGCTGGCCGAGGCTCTGCCGCCGGGTGAGGCGCTACTTCCTCAATCGTGATCTGCGCGGAGAGCGGGGTGGGCGCAAGCAGCGCCCCGCGCAGCCACACCAGCTCCCCCTGCCACTCCAGCACCGGCCAGCCCGCGCGGTTGGGCGCCGGTACGCCCATCCGCTCCAGCACTTCCTTCACCCGCTTGGGCGCGCCGCTCGAGTAACGCAGCGCTACCCGGTCGCCCGGTTTCGCCGCCCGCAGCGTCGCGGCCGGCTGCGGGCCGCCTGCCGCGCAGCTCACCCGCAGCCGCACCCCAAAGCCCTCCACCTCACCCGGGACCGGCGCCTCCACCGGCGCACCCGCAGCAGCGCCCCGCTCGGCCAGCAGCACCAGGCGCAGCTCCCGCGGCGTGCGCTCGGCCCGCAGGTTGACCGCAAGCTGCGCCCGTCGCGCCGTGCTGCCCACCGGACCCTCCAGCAACGCAAGCGCCTCTTCGGTTTCAGCAAACGACAGTTCTATTCCCAGCCGCGCCGCCGCGGCCCGCACCACCCTGCGGGCCAGCGCCGGCGCCAGCGCGCGCAAACGGTCCACCTCGATGGCCAGCGTCTGCTCGCCCGGAACGGTCGAGCTGGCCCGGCCGCCGCCGCGCACCGGCCTGCCCGGCAGCAGCAGCCCCGGCAGTATGCGATTGAGCTCTGCCTGCCAGTACTGCTCGTCGTCCCGCGCCAGCACGCTCATCTGCGCCAGCTGCTCGGCGACCCTGGGGTTGTAGACCGCCATCCGCGGCAGCAGCTCCGCGCGGATGCGGTTGCGCGTCAGGCCCAGGTCGGCATTCGTCTCATCCTCGCGCCAGCTCTGGCCGAGCGAGCGCAGCCAAACCCGCAGCTCCTCGCGCCGGGCGTGCAGCAGCGGCCGCACCACGAAACCCCGCACCAGGCCCGCGCCGGGTAGGTCCGCCCCGCGCACCGAGGGATGGATCCCGCCGAGCCCGCCGGTCCACGCCCCGCGCAACAGCTTCGCCAGCACCGTCTCCGCCTGATCGTCGAGGGTATGCCCGGTGGCAATCGCGTCCAGCTCGCCTGCGGCCAGCAGCTCACGGAACCAGCCGTACCGCGCCAGCCGTCCGGCTTCCTCCAGGCCGAGAC
>CAXTMY010000041.1:22143-29980 GCA_964245565.1 uncultured Acidobacteriaceae bacterium
GCCGAGACGCTGCCCCCGCATCCGCCCTGCCACGTCCGCGTCCAGCACCCGGCACTGGAGCCCAAGCTCACCGGCCAGCGCCTCCACAAACGCCTGGTCCGCCCGTCCGGCCTCGCCGCGCAGCCCATGCTGCACGTGCAGCCCCGTCGGGAGCCATCCATGGCGCGCGGTCAGTGCGTGCGCCAGCCGCAGCAGCGCGACCGAGTCGGCCCCGCCCGAGACGGCCAGCCCCAGGCGGGTGCCGGGCGGCAGCCCCGCGATGGAAAACGGCGGCGTCGGGGAGGGAGTCGATCGCTCGGAAACCGGGTTCATCTCTACAAGCATCGCGCACTCCATGGTGGATTGCCGCGGCCCGGGTTCCTGCCGGAACCATTTTTTGTGCATTCGCTGCCGATTCCCGAAGCGGAACACAAGATGGGGGTCGTACAATGGTCGATACGGCGGCCGGAAGTTTGCCCTGTTAGTCTTATGAGGCAGGCTCCTTTGAGCATATGGATGCCGGCCCGCTACTGTTTGCGCCGGTTTGCCATTGGTGCGCGTCTAATTGGGAAAGTTCGGCCCCCGCATCGCGCGGTGCTCGGAAGAGAAGTGAGGGTTTCAGGTGAATTCGACGGTTAAGACAGTAATCTTCTGGGTATTTATCTTCCTGTGCCTGATCCTGCTGTGGCAGGTGTTCCAGAAGAGCAGCGGCAGCGGGCACGACCAGGACATCTCGTTTTCGCAGTTCATGCAGGACGCGAAAAGCGGCCAGGTGCTGGATGCAACCGTCACAGGCGGGGATGTGCATGGCAAGCTGAAGGCCGGCACGCCTTACCACGTCACGGTTCCGGCGAATTATCCGCAGCTTTACGACACGCTCAATGACAATCACGTTTCCGTGACGGTGCGGGACAACCAGGGCAGCTCCTGGCTTCCGATCCTGCTCAACCTGTCGCCCATCCTGATCATCGCCGCGCTCTGGTTCTTCATGCTGCGGCAGATGCAGTCCGGCGGCAACAAGGCCCTGTCCTTCGGCAAGAGCCGCGCCCGCCTGCTCTCGATGCAGCAGAAAAAAGTCACGTTCAAGGACGTGGCCGGCGTCGACGAAGCCAAGGAGGAGCTCAAGGAGATCATCGAGTTCCTGCGCGAGTCGCAGAAATTCCAGAAGCTCGGCGGGCGCATCCCCAAGGGCGTGCTGCTGGTCGGGCCTCCGGGTACCGGCAAGACCCTGCTGGCCCGCGCCGTCGCGGGCGAAGCGAATGTCCCGTTCTTCTCCATCTCTGGCTCTGACTTCGTTGAGATGTTCGTCGGCGTGGGCGCCAGCCGTGTCCGCGACCTCTTCGAGCAGGGCAAGAAAAACGCGCCCTGCATCATCTTCATCGATGAAATCGACGCGGTCGGCCGCCATCGCGGCGCCGGTCTCGGCGGCGGACACGATGAGCGGGAGCAGACCCTTAACCAACTGCTCGTCGAAATGGACGGCTTCGAGTCGAATGACGGCGTGATCCTGGTCGCCGCCACCAACCGCCCGGACGTGCTCGACCCTGCGCTGCTGCGCCCCGGCCGTTTTGACCGCCGCGTCATCGTAGGCCGTCCGGACGTGCGCGGTCGCGAGGAAGTGCTCGCCGTGCACTCGAAGAAAGTGCCGACCGCGGATGATGTCGACCTGCGCGTGATGGCCCGCGGCACTCCGGGGTTCTCCGGCGCCGACCTGGCCAACATGGTCAATGAAGCAGCCCTGAGCGCTGCCCGTGCGAACCGCAAATCGGTCCACATGGTCGACTTCGAGGCGGCCAAGGACAAGGTGCTGATGGGCGCCGAGCGCAAGTCCATGCTGCTGAGCGACGAGGAGAAGCGGGTCACCGCTTACCACGAAGCCGGCCACGCGCTGGTCGCCGCGATGCGCGACCACGCCGACCCGCTCCACAAGGTCACCATCATCCCCCGCGGCATGGCCCTCGGCGTCACCATGCAGCTTCCCGTGGACGACCGCCACACCGTCACGAAGGACTATCTCGAGACGCAGCTTTCGATCCTGATGGGCGGCCGCATCGCCGAGGAGATCTTCCTCAAGCAGATGACGACCGGTGCCGGTAACGACATTGAGCGGGCAACGGAGCTCGCCCGCAAGATGGTCTGCGAGTACGGCATGAGCCGCCTCGGACCGCTGACCTTCGGCAAGAAGGAAGAGCAGATCTTCCTCGGCCGCGAGATTGCGCAGCACCGCGACTTCTCCGAGGAAACGGCCCGGCAGATCGATGCCGAGGTCCGCTCCATGGTCGATGAGGCCTACAAGTCGGCCTACAGCATCCTCGACAGCAAGCAGGACGCGATGCACCGCATGGCCGTGGCCCTGCTCGAGCGCGAAACCCTCGACGCCAACGAAATCCGGATGATCATCGACGGGCAGGAGCTGCCCCCGATCAAGCTGCAAGGGCCGCCGAACGGTACCCCGACCGGCGATCCTCAGCCTGCGATGAAGCCGGAACCGAAGCACGGCGGCGCGTTCCCCGAGGGCAGCCCCTCACCGGCATAACCTGCCCGGAAGCAGAAAAAAGCAGCCTTCGGGCTGCTTTTTTCTGCCTGCCTTAATCTCAGATCGGCCGGGCGCTCACCTGCGCCGCCAGCGCACCCCGTCCTTGCCATCCTCGATCAAAATTCCCTTGCCCAGCAGCTCGTCCCGGATCGCATCCCCCCGGCGAAAATCGCGGCCGAGCCGCGCCAGCCGCCGCTCCTCGATCAGCGCCTCGATCTGCGCGTCGGTGAGCGAGCGCCGCGCCAGCAGCTCCGCCGGCACATCGCCGAGGCGTCCTTCGCACTCGGCCCACGCCAGCGCACCTTCCGTCATCGCGGTATCGTCGGTCGCGAGCACCGCGAAGACGCGGTCGAAATGCGCCAGCACGGCGAGCAGCGCCTGCGCATGCTCGCGGCCAAGGCGGCCCGCATCCGCAGCCGTATTCCCCGCGCGCACCATGTCGAAGATCGCCGCGCGCGCCTCCGCCGTGTTCAGGTCGGGGGCCAGCGCGGCGTCGAACGCCGCCTGCGCCGCCTCCGCGGTGGCCAGCAGCTCAGGGTTCGTCGTGTCGGGCCAGTGCGTGGCCTGCATGCGCTCGCGAAACGTTCGCAGGCGGTCGAGCGCCGCGGTCTCCGCCGCCAGGCCTTCAAACGTAAAGTTCAGCTGCTGCCCATATGGCACCGAGATCAGCAGCGACCGGATCGCCGACGCCTTGTACCCCTTCAGCAGCAGGTCGCGCAGGGTGTAGAAGTTCCCTTCGGACTTCGACATCTTGCGCCCTTCGACCAGCAGGAACCGCACATGGAACCAGTGCCGCGCAAACGTCTCGTGCGTCGCAGACTCCGACTGCGCGATCTCGTTCTCATGGTGCGGAAACATCAGGTCTTCGCCGCCCGCGTGCAGGTCGAACGAGTCGCCCAGGTAGCGCAGCGCCATGGCCGAGCACTCCAGGTGCCAGCCCGGACGCCCATCGCCGAGCGCCGATGACCAGTGGTGCTCGCCCGGCTTCGGCGCCTTCCACAGCGCGAAATCCCGCGCCGCGTCCTTGTCGTACTCGTCCAGCTCAACGCGCGCGCCGTCCGTGATCCCGGCAAAATCTTTCTTTGAGAGCTTGCCGTACTCGGGAAAACCGGCGATGCGGAAGTACCACGAGCCGTCGTCGGTCTTGTACGCGAGGCCCTGCTCTGCCAGCCGCTCCACCAGCGCAACCATCTCGGGAATATGCTCGGTCGCCCGCGCCGTCACCGTCGGCCGCTCGACCGCCAGCGCGTCCAGATCCTCGAAAAACGCCTCTTCAAACCGCCGGGTATAGTCGGTGATCGGCAGCCCCGCCGCCGTCGCATTGCGGATAATCTTGTCGTCCACATCCGTGATGTTCATCACGTGGCGCACCGGCGTGCCGGCCAGCTCGAGCGCCCGGCGCAGCACATCTACGTGCAGAAACGTCCGGAAATTCCCAATATGACCGTAGTCGTACACCGTCGGCCCGCAGGCGTACATGCGCAGCGTGGCGCCGTCCATCGGCACAAGCGGCTCCATGCGTCCGCTGAGAGTGTTGAAAAGGTGAATCGTCATCCGTTCAGCGGGGCAGAGCCTTTCAGAGACGATCTTACCAGCCGGAGACAGGGCCTGAAGGCCCTGTCTCCGGCTGTAGTAAACCGCCTGCGCGGCTAGCGGCCACTTCGTGGCGGGTGCTCGTTGCTGCGCGGCTTTCCGCTTTCGTGACCCTCGCGATGCTCGGGGCACACTACGTCAGCTGCAGCCGCGGCTCCGCTGACAGACCCTCCCCCGCAAACTCCCCGCGCTCCAGCCTTGGCCACGCCGCCGCCGCGATCATCGCGGCATTATCGGTTGAGAGCGCAAGGGAAGGGAACAGCACCGGCACCGCCGCCCGCGCCCCGAACCGCGCCCGCAGCTCACGGTTTGCCGCGACTCCGCCCGAAACCAGGATCGTCTTTGCCCCGTAACGCTCGGCCGCAAGCAGCGTCCGCTGCACCAGGTTTTCCACCACCGCGCGCTGGAACGACGCGATCAGCCCCAGGGTCTCCGCATCGCAAAGAGCAAGAACATCGGCCATCTCCGGCTTGTTTCCCGTCCGGGACATCTGCGCCAGCGCCTCCGCGCGCTGCGCAATCGATGCCGCGAGCCCATGCGTCTCCACATACCGCAGCACCGCCGTCTTGATGCCCGAAAACGAAAACAGCAGTTCCGGCTCGTCGATCGCCGCAGCCGAAGGCCGCTGCCGACCTTCCCGCGGCCGCACCTCCGCAAACCGGAACGCGACCGCCCGCGCATCCCCATGCGGCGCCAGCCCGTCGATCCACGGACCACCCGGATACCCCAGCCCCAGCAGCTTCGCGACCTTGTCGAACGCCTCGCCCGCCGCATCGTCCACCGTGCGCCCAACAACGCGATACCGCCACCCGCCGCTGTTTTCAGCGGCAGCCAGATACAGATGCGTGTGCCCGCCCGACACCACCAGCGCCAGCGCCGGCGTCTGTCGAGCCAGCTGGGCCTGCGCCGCATCGCGCGCATGCTCCAGCAGCACCGCGTGGATATGCCCTTCCAGGTGATTCACCGCGAGCAGCGGCTTCCGCAGCGCCCACGCCAGCGTCTTGGCATACGTCACGCCCACCAGCAGCGCGCCGGCCAACCCCGGTCCTTCGGTCACGGCAATCGCGTCCAGCTCGTTGAGCGTCACGCCGGCCCGCGCCAGCGCCTCGCGCACAACCGGCACAATATTGCGCAGGTGCTCCCGCGAGGCCAGCTCCGGCACCACGCCGCCATACGGCGCATGCACCCCGAACTGCGACGCCACCACGCTCGACAGCGTCTCGCGCCCCCGCGCCACCACAGCCGCCGCTGTCTCGTCGCACGAGCTCTCAATGCCCAGAATCAACCCCGCGCCATGCTCCGTTGCGTCCATCGCATCTCTTATCTTAGAGAAGAGGTCCATGCCACAAGCCCTCCAACCCGCACCTGTCGCCACACAGCATGGCCCCACCCAGCAGCCCGAGCAGGCCGCCTGCGCCATCGTCAAAACCCTGCGCGCCCGCGGCCACCAGGCGTTTTACGCGGGCGGCTGCGTGCGCGACCGCCTGCTCGGCCTCGCCGCCAAGGACTACGACGTCGCCACCAGCGCCACGCCCGAAATCGTGCTCGATCTCTTCCCGAAAACCTACGCCGTCGGCGCGCACTTCGGCGTGGTGCTGGTCTGCACAAGCCACGAAGACGGCAGTGAGACACAAACCGAAGTCGCCACCTTCCGCAATGACGGCGCCTACTCCGACGGCCGCCGTCCCGACGCCGTCCGCTACTCGCTCGACCCGCGCGAAGACGTGGAGCGCCGCGACTTCACCATCAACGGCATGCTCTATGACCCGCTCGCAAACGAGGTTCTGGACTTCGTGGGCGGCCGGCAGGACCTCGCGGCCGGGCTGGTCCGGGCCATCGGCGAGCCCGCGCGCCGGTTCCGCGAAGACAAGCTGCGCATGCTGCGCGCCGTTCGCTTCGCCGCCCGGCTCGGCTTCGCGCTCGAAGCGGAGACAGAGGCCGCCATCCGCGCCCAGGCCCCGTCCATCCACCAGGTCAGCCCCGAGCGCATCCGCGACGAGCTCACCCGCATGCTTACCCAGGGCCACGCCCGCGCGGCCTTTGAGCTGCTCGACTGCACCGGCCTGCTCCGGCAGGTGCTGCCGGAGGTCGACCGCATGCACGGCGTCGAGCAGCCGCCCGAATGGCACCCCGAGGGCGATGTCTGGGTCCACACCCTGCTGCTGCTTGAGAAACTGGAGCCCGGCGTCTCGCCCACCCTCGCCTGGAGCGCGCTGCTGCACGACGTCGGCAAACCGCCCTGCTTCGCGCGCGACGCGGCTGCCGAGGGGGGCCGCATCCGCTTCAACGGCCACGCCGAGGTCGGCACCCGCATGGCCCAGGCCATCTGCGCGCGGCTGCGTTTTTCAAACGAAGACACGGCGCAGATCGCCTCCCTCGTGGCCAACCACATGCGCTTCGGCGATGTTGAAAAAATGAAGGAGTCAACCCTCAAGCGCTTCTTCCGTCTGCCGCGCTTCCCGGAGCACCTCGCGCTGCACCGCATGGACTGCCTCTCCAGCCACAAGCTGCTCCGGTTGTATGACTACGCCAGGACCCGCTTTGAAGAGACGCCCGCGGAGCAGGTGCGTCCCGCCCTGCTGGTCACGGGCGCCGACCTGATCGCCGCGGGCTACACCCCGGGGCCGCTGTTCAAAGAGCTGCTGGCGCTGGCCGAAGACGCGCAGCTCGAAGGCCGCATCGAGACCCGCGAGCAGGGATTGAGCCTGATCCGGCAGAGCAGGCCCGGCGCCTGACCGAAATCCGCTCGCAGGCGCGCGTCCTACTGGGGCGGCTGCGGCGGCATCGGCTGCTGCCCACCCGGAGCCTGCCCGGGCTGGCCTTGCCCTTGCGCCGTCGGCGGCGCTCCGGCAGGCGGTGCTACCGGCCGGGGCCGGTTCAGCAGCCTGAACCCATCGCGCGTCACGTGGATGTTCTGCGCATTCAGGTCGGCCTCGAGCAGCCTGCCGTGCGCGGTATAAAACAGCTCCACCACGATTGAATTGCGCATGCTCATTGCCACAACGCTGTGCTTCACGGTGATGCTCTGGCCGTTCAGTGTGCCGTTCAGGTCAGCCAGCCTGGAGTAGTCGGCCGGCACCAGGATGCCGTTCTGCTTCGGGATCAGTACCCACGCGGTTCTGGGCTGCGCGAGCGCAATGTGCACCATCAGCGTGTAGGCAGCGGGGTCGAGGTCGGGGACCAGCACGGTATTGCGGTGGCGATCCACCTGGTTGGTGGTCTGCTTGCCGTCGGCGTCCACGTGCATGCTGAAGGAGCGGCCGGTCGGGTCCGAGCTAGTATCGAAGCGGATGTTATTGCCTGAAGCCTTGGCGCCATGCACCGAGCCGGTGAGCTGGTCGCGGACCAGGTTGCCCTGCGCGTCCACTGTCGCCGTGCTGTTGAACGAATAAGAGAACTTGTCGGCTTTCATGCTGCCGCTGGAGGTCAGCGTGTCGCCGCCCGGCAGCGGAGCGATGGTGAATTGCGACTCACCGAGCGCTTTACCGCTCTCGGTGATGACGAAATGGCCGCTCTCGTTGGGCAGCGGCGCCTGGGCGATGGCACTCGGCAGCAAAGCCGTGGAAGCGGCGAGCAGGACAGCAGGCAGAAAAAACCCATCAAAACGTGACATGCGGGCAGCGGCTCCTTACCGGGAATAACTTGCTGTTAGAGACCCGCTCCCGCCGGGGAAGTCGCGGCGGGAGCGGGACAGGAACTGCAGGCGCGCTTACGCCTTCTGCGCGGTCT
>CAXTMY010000042.1:0-29648 GCA_964245565.1 uncultured Acidobacteriaceae bacterium
GGTTTACGGTACGCGGCCTGCTGGAGCTGGCTCCGGGCGCGGTGCTTGAGACGAGCTGCCACCAGAGTATGGATATTCCGCTGCGGGTGAATGGCCTGCTGATGGCGTGGACCGAGTTTGAAGTGGTGGGCGAGCGGCTGGCCGCGCGCATTACGGATATGGCATGATGCGGCGCGCGCGAGCCGGTGCTGCAGGGTATGCCACCGCGGCGGTGGCGGAACGGATTGGGTCGAACGGCTCCGGCCTGGGGAGACCCGCGGTGGACCTGCGCGCGCTGGCAGGGCTGGTGAGCCGCGGGGTCGAGTGGGCGCGGCAGACGCGGCGAGCGCACGTGGGCGCGAAGCGGATGCGCGTGGTGGAAACGGTGGCGCTCGGAGAGAAGCGGTTCGCGGCGGTGTTGCAGGTCGACGGGATGCAGTTCCTGATTGGGGGCGGCGCCGGGAACGTGGCGCTGTTGACGGCATTGCCGCCGGCCGCTGCTCAGCAGACAGGATGTGCGGCGCAGGCCGAGGAGAGCGCGGCAGCGGCTCCGGCGGACGCGGCCGCGTGCCGGGGGTGGACGCTTTGAGGCGCACGGCGGGGGGGATCGTGCTGCTGGCGGCCTTGTGCATGGCGCCGGTGTGCGCGCCGCGCGCCGAGGCGCAGGCGGTGGTGCGCCGGGCGATGTTGACGGTCGCCCCGGTGGCGCTGGCGTCGAGAAGGCTGCCGACGAGGATGCCGGCGCGGGATGGAGAGCTGCGCATCAGCGGCCTCGGCGGCAACAGTGCTTCCTGGTCGATCGTCGTCCTGATGACGCTGTTGACGCTGATCCCGTCGCTGCTGTTTTGCGTTACGCCGTTTGCGCGGCTGCTGATTGTTTTTCATTTTCTGCGCCAGGCGCTCGGGTTGCAGACGACGCCGTCGAACCAGACGCTGATCGGGCTTTCGCTGATCCTCACGTTCTTCCTGATGCAGCCGACCGCTGAACAGATTTACCGGACCGCGGTTGTGCCTGTCGAGGCCGGCAGGATTACGCCGCTCGATGGAGTGGTGCGCGCGGGCGGCCCGATGCGCCACTTTATGGCGCACTATGTGCGCGAAAAAGATGCGGAGCTGTTCCTCGAGATCGCAAAGGAGCCGAAGCCCCGCTCGGTCGAGGACCTGTCGTTCAGAGTGCTGCTGCCGGCCTACATTTTGTCCGAGCTGAAGGCCGGCTTCCAGATCGGCACCGTGCTGTTCCTGCCGTTCCTGATCGTCGACATGGTGGTCGCCTCGATCACGACCTCGGTCGGCATGATGCAGCTGCCGCCGGTGGTGATCTCGACTCCTTTGAAACTGTTGCTGTTCCTGATGGTGGATGGATGGCACCTGCTCATCGGCGCGCTGATGCGGAGCTTTCAATGATGTGCGCAGGCGGGAGGGGATTATGGGCGTAGACCAGGTGGTAGCGCTCGGCCGCGGGATGCTCACCGAAGTGATGCTGCTGGTGGCGCCGGTGCTGCTGGTGGCGATTACGGTGAGCCTGCTCGTGAATATCGCGCAGGTGCTCACTTCGCTGCAGGACCAGACCCTGTCGTCGGTGCCGCGGCTGATCGCGACGGGCGCTGCGCTGTTTTTCCTGATGCCGTGGATGTGGCGGCACCTGGCGAGCTACACGATCTCGCTGATCGGCGACTTCCACAAGGTGCTGCAGTGATCACGACGCCGTTTCTGAATATCCTGGCCGGGTTTCTGTTTATCAGCGTGCGGCTCTCCGGGCTGATGCTGTTTGCGCCGTTCTTCGGCAGCGATGCGCTGCCGCCGCGCATCAAGGCGGGGCTGGTGGTGGCGCTGTCGTTCCTGCTCTACCCGATGGTTTCGCCGCGTTTCCCGGTGATGCCGCTGAATCACTGGCCGCTGCTGGTGTTCGGCGAGTTGCTGGTGGGCTCCGCGATCGGCATTGCGACGCAACTGGTATTCGATGCGGTGCAGATGGCGGGCCAGATATTGAGCGTGCAGATGGGCTACTCGCTGATACAGATCCTGGACCCGAATACGCAGGCGGAGTCGACCGTGGTGGCATCGTTCCACCAGACGCTGGCGCTGCTGGTTTTTCTAAGGCTGGACGTGCACCTGTGGTTGTTACAGGCGATCGCGAAGAGCTTCGCCTATCTGCCACCAGGGTCAGCACATTTAAACGGAGCGTTTGTGACTACGGCGCTGGGAGCGGGTGCGGCGGTGTTTACGGTCGGCCTGGAGCTGGCGGCGCCGGTGCTTTCAGCAACGATCCTGGCGGACCTGGTGCTGGGGCTGCTGGGGAAAGCCTCGCCGCAGCTGCCGGTGATGCTGCTGGGGCCGGCGATCAAGAGCCTGCTGGGGTTGAGCGTGCTGATTGCCACGCTCAAGTACTGGCCCGACATGTTTCGCGGGTTCTTCCTCGGCTCGACGCGGCTGGCCGAGCGGCTGCTGCACCTGGCGGGTTGACGGCATGGGGCAATCCGTAACCGAAATAGATACGAATAGACGGGCAGAGAGCAGCAATGGCGGATGACAGCAAAACAGAACAGGCGACAGCGCAGCGCAGAAAGAAGGCGCGCGCGGAAGGCACGGTGGTGCGCTCGCGCGAGCTGCCGCAGGTGCTTGCCGCGGCCGGCGTGGTGTTCGCGCTGATGATGCTGGGCCATGGTGCAGCAACGCACTGGGTCACGTTTTACCGCGAGCTGCTGGACTCGGCGGCGTCGCAGTCGGTGGAGCCGAACGGGCCGATCCTGTTCTGGTCCGCGGTGGAGGTGCTGCGGTGGATTGTGCCGGTGCTGGCCGCGGCCATGCTGCTCTCGGTCGCCGCGGGGCTCGCGCAGGGCGGGCTGAACATTGCGCCGGAGGCGCTGCAGTTGAAGCCGCAGCGGATGAGCCCGGCAGCGCGGATAGGCCAGATCTTCTCGATCGCCGGGCTGAGCAACCTGCTGAAGAGCCTGCTGCCGTTCGGCGCGATCGCGTGGATCGGGGTATCGACGCTGACGGGGCAGTGGGCGGCGATCGTTCACTCGTCCTCCTACAGCCTGCGCACATATGCGAGTTTTCTAGGCTCGGCGGCGATCAGGATCAGCTGGCGGTGCGGGCTGGTGCTGCTGGCCTGGTCGGCGGTGGAGTACATGCTGACGTGGCAAAAGACGGAAGGCGACCTGAAGATGTCTCGCCAGGATGTGAAGGACGAGATGAAGCAGACCGACGGCAACCCGGCGATCAAGATGCGGATCCGGAAGGCGCGACGGCAGATGCGAAAGCGGCAGGCGCTGAAAGCGGCGAAGACTGCAACTGTGGTGGTGACGAATCCGACGCACTATGCCGTCGCGCTGCGCTATGAGCCGATGATGGCGGCCCCGGTCGTGGTGGCGAAGGGGCTTGACCTGCTGGCGCTGCAGATCCGCGAGATCGCGGTCGAGCATGGCATTCCCACGATGGAAAACCGGCCGCTCGCCCAGGCGTTGTACAAGGGCGTGGAGGTCGGCGATGCGATTCCTTCCGCGCTGTACCAGGCGGTGGCCGACATCCTGGTCGCGGTATTCCGCGCGCAGAACGAGCTGCGCGTGCAGGAGGCAAGGCGGCGCGCCCGCAATGCTTCCGGAGAGTTGATCCAACGATGACACCTGCCGCCCCTCAACAGAAATCCCAGAAATTATCGATGATGGCCGCGCTGCGCTCCTCCGGTGACTGGATCGTGCCGGTCGCCGCGGTGGCCATGCTGTTCGTGATGCTGGTGCCGCTGCCCGGCTTCGTGCTCGACCTGCTGCTGACGCTGTCGATCACGGCATCGGTGCTGGTGCTGCTGACGGCGATGCAGATCCTGAAGCCGGTGCAGTTCTCGGTGTTCCCGAGCCTGCTGCTGCTGCTCACGCTGATGCGCCTGTCGCTCGACCTGGCGAGCACGCGGCGCATCCTGCTGCACGGCTCCGACGGGCCGGCCGCTGCCGGTCACGTGATCGAAGCCTTCGGGCAGTTCGTGGTGGGGGGCAATTACATTGTCGGCTTTGTGCTGTTCCTGGCGCTGATCGCGATCCAGTACCTGGTGGTGAGCCATGGCGCGGTGCGCACGGCGGAGGTGACGGCGCGGTTCACGCTGGATGCGATGCCGGGCAAGCAGATGGCGATCGATGCGGACCTGAACGCGGGGCTGATCAACGAGCAGCAGGCGCGCAAGCGCCGCGAGGCGGTGGGGCGCGAGGCGGAGTTCTGCGGGGCCATGGACGGCGCGGCGCGTTTTTCGCAGAGGGACTCGCTGGCGACGATCCTGATCATGGCGATCAACATCATCGCCGGCTTTCTGATCGGCGTGTTTCAGCAGGGGATTCCGTTTGAAGAGGCGCTGAAGACGTACACGATCCTGACGGTGGGCGACGGGCTGGTGGCGATCCTGCCTTCGCTGCTGGTCTCGGTGGCGGGTGGCATCGTGGTGACGCGGGCGGCGAGCCGCGAGTCGCTGGGCGTGAACGTGCAGCGCCAGGTCCTCGGCAGCCCGAGGCTGCTGAGGATTGCGGGCGGGGTGCTGTGCGCGCTGGGGCTGATCCCGGGCCTGCCGAAGATCGCGTTTTTCGCGCTGGCCGGGCTGTTGTTTTACATCGCGCACACGATCAAGGTGGAGCCGAAGCTGGACGATGCCGACGAGCAGGCGGTGGCGATGCCGGGCAAGCTGGGCAAAGGCGGCGATGCCGGCGCGCCTGCTACGCCCGATCCGATGGACGCGGTGCTGAAGCTGGATGAGCTGATGCTGGAGGTCGGCGCCGGGCTGGTGCCGATGGTGGACGCGAAGCAGGGCGGCCAGCTGCTGACGCGCATTAAGGCGCTGCGCAAGAACCTGGCGCAGCAGCTCGGCTTCCTGGTGCCGTCGATCCACATTGTCGACAACCTCTCGCTCAAAGACGGGGAGTACGTGGTGCACCTGCGCGGGGTGGAGATGGCGCGGGCCGAGCTGCGGCGGGGGCAGATGCTGGCCATCCCTTCCGAGGCGCAGCCGCTGGCGCTGCCGGGCATCGACACGCGGGAGCCGGCATTCGATGTACCGGCAAAATGGATTGCGCCCGGGCTGCAGGCGCAGGCGATCGCGGCGGGCTACGCGGTGGTGGATGCGACCTCGGTGCTGGCGGCGCACCTGGCGGAGCTGATCAAGCGCAATGCGTACGAGCTGCTGACACGCGCGGAGACGAAGCGGCTGATCGACCGTTTGAACGATTCCCACCCGAAGCTGGTGGAAGAGCTGGTGCCGAAGCTGATGACGCTGGGCGAGGTGCAGAAGGTGCTGCAGCAGCTGCTGCGCGAGCAGGTCTCGATCCGCGACCTCGCCACCATCCTGGAGGCGCTGATTGAGACGGCCGCGACGAACAAGAACCCGATCGCGCTGGTCGAGGCGGCGCGCCAGGTGCTGGGGCGTTCTCTCATCCGGCCGCTGCTCGATGAGAAAGGGTCGCTCCGGGTGGTCACGCTGGACTCAGTGCTGGAAGAAGAATGCATGCGGGCAGCGAACGCGCAGCCCGGGCAGGGCAGCAGCAGCGCGCTCCAGGTAAGTGTGGCCAGAAAAGTGCTGGACAGTTTGCGAGGAAGTTTTGGAGAAGCCATCGGAGATGCGCCGCCCATTCTTCTGTGCGCGTCGCCGGGACGGTTTTATCTGCGGCGGCTGATGGAGCCGTTCCTGCCGAAGCTGGTCGTCATTGCGCCGTCGGAGATTCCGCCGGCGACCGCAGTGCAGACAGTCGGGGTTGTTCGTTGAGTTTGAGAAGCGGGAGAAACAAGTGATGCAGGCACATGCCGCGTACCAGTCCATCGCTGACGACCAGGTGGAGCTTGAGGAGCGTAACGAGTTGATTATGGAAGAGTTGCCGCAGGTGTACTTTATCGCCGCGCGGATCCACGAGCGCCTGCCGGCAAGCGTGCAGATCGAAGACCTGGTGAGCGCCGGGGTAATCGGGCTGATGGAGGCCTGCAAGAGCTATGACGCGGCCAGGAATGCGCAGTTCAAGACTTTCGCGCGGTTCCGGATTCGCGGGGCGATCCTGGACAGCCTGCGGCTGCTGGACTGGGGGTCACGGGGCATGCGGAGGCAGGCGCGCGAGATCGCGGAAGCGGCGGCGCAGCTGGAAGCCAGCCTGGGGCGCAAGCCGGAGCATGAAGAAATCGCGCGGGAGATGAAGATTTCGTTAGACCGGCTGGAGACGACGATGGCCCAGATCGACGGATTGCAGATCGTGGGTCAGCAAGGCCTGCTCTCGCAGGATTCGGGCGAGACGCGGGATTATATCGAGAGTGCGCCGGGCAATGAGCCGGACCCGTTCGAGCTGTATTTCAGGGGCGAGCAGAAGCAGCAGCTGACCGAGGCGATCGCGGGGCTGAACGAGCGGGAGCAGCTGGTGCTGTCGCTGTACTACAAGGAAGAGCTGACGATGAAGGAAGTGGCGCAGGTGATCGGGATAGCGCTCTCAAGGGTGTCGCAGATCCACACGGCCGCGCTCGGCAAGCTGCGCGCGGCGCTGGCGGCAAAGGAGGCGCGGCCGGCCGCGCCCGAGCTGCGGACGGCGATGCTGCCGCGGGGGGGGAACCTGGCGGCCAGCGCTGAGGCCGCGCGCACGCACGAAGGCTGGAGGCCGCAGGCACGATGACGCCGCTACAGAAGACTGGAACCAAAGAGCGCACGGTGCTGCCGTGCAATTTCCGGTCCGCCGGGAGGCTTTCAAACGAGAGCGCGCGCGCGTTGAAGTCGCTGCACGAGTCGCTGGCGCGGAACCTGATGAACACGCTCGACGTGTACCTGGGCAGCGCGCTCGAGGTAAAGCTTGGGACGCTGGAGCAGCTGTCGATGGACGACTACCGGGCGGCGCTGCTGCCCTCGGGCTACGTGCTGCCGTGCGTGCTGGCGCCTGCCTCGCACACGATGCTGCTGGAGATGGATTCGGCGCTGCTGTACACGATGATCGACCTGCTGCTGGGGGGCGCCGGCGCGTCGATTACGGAGGCGCGGGAGCTGACGGAGATCGATGAGGAGATCGTGCAGGGCGTGGTGTGGCTGATCGCGCAGCAGGTGGAGCGGGCCTGGCAGCCGATCGGGGTGACGGTGGCGCCGGGCGCCGCGGTGCGGCCGAACATGGTGCACAAGCTGTTTCCGCCGACGGAAAAGGTGCTGCTGGTGCGGTTCCAGGTGGGGCTTGCCGGGGTATCGGGCGCGCTGCACATCGCGTTCCCGGCCTCGATCGGCGGCCACCTGGTGCGCAATATCAAGTCTGACCCGGCGAGCGTTCGGGGGCCGGTGCGGTTTTTTCCGCGGCTGCCGCTGGAAGAGCGCATTCTGGACTGCCGGTTCACGCTTTCAGGCGGCCTGCCGCAGATGCGCGTGCCGGTGCGCGAGCTGGCTTCGCTCGCGGTGGGCGCGGTATTCCGGCTGGGCGCGCCGGTGGAGTCGGCCGGGCGGCTGGCGCTGGAGGGCCGCGAAATTTTTGAAGCCGTGCCGGTGCGCAGCGGCAAGAGCAAGGCCGTGGAGCTGATCGCGGCGCTGCCCCCGGCGCCGGAAACGACGGAATGAGCGCTTCAGCGAAGAGCGGGCAACTGGACTGAAAGGAATACCGGATGGAACGCAGGAAAAATAATGTAGATGGCGATATGCAGTTTGCCGCGGTGCTGGGCACGCTGCTGGGCGAGCACTGGCAGGCGGCGGACGGCGCGGGATACGGCTTCACGCCGAAGGCGGCGGACCCGCAGGGCTCGCTGCTGCAGGAGGAAACGCACACGGTGATCCTGCGCTTTGAAGGCGCGTTGACGGGCCACTGCGTGGTTGCCTGCCCGGAGCCGAGCGCCGCGCTGCTGGGCGCGGGCGAGGCTGCCGGCCAGGACGTGGACAGCCTGCTCGGCAATGCGCTGCGGGCTGCGTGCGAGCCTCTGTCGGCCGCCCTGTTTGCCCACTACGGCAGTGTGCGCGTGCACCTGGTGGAAGACGGGCTGACGATCCCGGCGGATGCCGAGGCAGTGGCCCAGCTGGCGGCGCAGCGAACCGGCGTGCCGCAGAACGGAGCGGAGCAGGATGGAGCGGAGCCGCAGCCGCACCTGGTGCTGTACGCCGATGGGGAGCTGCAGCGCGGGCTGCTGCGGCTGGCCCGGGTCGCCGCGGCGGCCGAGGCCTCAGGCATCATGAGCGGGAACCTCGGACTGGTGATGGATGTCGAGCTGGAGGTGACGCTGCGTTTCGGGCAACGGCAGCTCTCGCTGCGCGAGGTGATGGACCTGGCCAGCGGCTCGGTGGTGGAGCTGGACCGCGAGGTGGATGAGCCGGTCGAGCTGATCCTCGATGGCCGCGTGATCGCGCGCGGCGAGGCGGTGATCGTGGACGGAAATTACGGCGTGCGGGTCACGGAAGTGCTGCAGCCGATGGTGCTGTAGATGCTGCCGGCGCGGGAAGGGAAGAGCCGGCGGCGGGCGCTGGCGGCGCGGGCGTGGCACGCACTGGCGCCGTCGCTGGGGCTGCGGGCGCAGTTCTGCGAAGGCGAGCGGTGCCGCCGCTTCACGGTCGCGCATCGGCGGCTTCGCCGGGACGGTATCATCCTTACCCGGGCGAGCGATGGGGCGGACCTGTGGCTGTGCAGTCCGGAGTGTTTCGAGTCGGCGCTGGTTGCGCAGATCGAGACGCTGATCCCTGCGCGGACCGTTGCGCAGATCGTTGCGCAGATCGATGCGCCTGGACGGGGTGAGCGCGGGCTGACGCGCATGCCGTTCCATCTCGCGCTGCTGCAGAAGGGCATACTGCGGCAGGCCGATCTTGAGAGAGCGCAACAGCATGCGGCGTGTGCCGGCGCGCGGCTCGCCGACGCGCTGCTGAGCCTTGCGCTGGTGAGCGAGGAGCAGCTGGCGCAGGCGTATGCGCGGGAGAGCGGCTGCGCGTTCTACAAGCAGGCGGCGGTGCCGGTTGCTCCCGCGGCAGTGCTGCCGCGGGCGCTGTCGCTTCATTTCGGGGCGGTCGCGGTGCATGCGCATGCCGAGCGGGTGGTCATCGGTTTCACGACCCGCATCGACCGCGCTGTGCTGGTCATGGCGGCGCAGATGAGCGGGTGCCGGGTGGAAGCCTGCTTCATTACGCAAAGTCGGTACCGGGAGCAGCTGGCGGCGGATCGCCGGACGGAGACGGGCGACGCGCCGGCGGTGAGCGCCAGCGGTGCGGCGCAGGCGATCGCGCGCGAGGCGGTGCGGCTCGGTGCAGAACGGGTAAGGCTCGCCGGTTCCGCGGACAGGCTGTGGGTGCGGCACTGTAACGATGACGGTGGCATTTACGCAGGGCTGCACGATGCGGTGTTTGCGATCGGCGAAGAGGCGCGCACGGACGCGGCCGGGATCTTCGCCCGGAGCGTCGTGGTTTGACGTACGACTGGCGCAGCCCGAGAAAAAGCTGCGCGCGGCCTAGAATTTGCGGGCCTTGCTGCCGATAGAGTGTCAGGCGCAGGAGGCGTATGCGGAGAGAGCAGCAGCCGAGAGTAGCGGCATTCCGGAGCGGTGAGGGAACAGGCCACGCAAGGGCTAGGCTTGTATTCACCGGTCAGGCGGGTGCGCGGGTGGAACAGCCGGGTTCGGGCAGAAGTTTCATGCCGGTGGCCCCGGCTGCGTCGCCGGAGCAGGCGGAGGATTTCCCTCCGCTGCCTACGCTGCTCGCCACACGTCTGCAGCTGGAACTTCTGCTCGCCGACCAGCCGGTTGATCTGCGCGCCGCAGCGGGCATCCTGATGAATGACCTGGGCGCGACGCTCGAGATTTTTCGCCGGGCAGGCGAGGAGTGCGGGGGCGGTCCCGATGTTCCGGAACGGCTGGAAGATTGCCTGGCCAGCCTGGATACCGATGTTTGGATGGAAGCGGTGTGCGCCGGTGCGGTGGAGCGGATGGCGGTCGACGAAGCAGCGCTTGCCGAGCTGACCGGCTTCTGGGAGCACGGGCGGCTGCTGGCTTACGCCTGCTGGTTTGTCGCGGAGCAGATGGAGGGTGTGTGCCCGGAGGAGGCTTTCCTGGTGGGCCTGCTGCACGAGGCTGCCCGTTTGCCGGAGATTCTGGGCTGGATGACGGAGCCGGACTGTGAACCGGCTTACGAGCGGGTTTGCGAGCCGGCTTACGAGCGGGTGTACGGAACGGACGCCGTGGCGCAGGGCGGCATCGCGCTCGAGCCCCGGCGCTGTCCGGCGAGCACCGCGCGGCAGCTTGCCGCGCATTGGCGGCTGCCCGTGTACCTCGGCCCGGTGCTGGCGGGGAACGCGGTTCCGCAGAGGTGGCAGGAGGTGCTGGAGCGCGCGCATGCGTGGTCGAGCGGCGAGGACTGCCTACTGACGCACATTGCCTGAGGCCGGTTTGTTCGCGCGGAGAAGTCAGTCCGGCGGGCCAGGTTCCTGGATGCAGAGCGCACGGGTGCGGCGGTTCTCGGCGATGCGAACTTGAGGCGCTGGAGCGTTTTAGAGAGCACTCGGCAAGGCGACTGAAATTGCCAGTGCCCAGTAATGTAGGCTATCAGACGACATGAGAGTAGGCGCTAACATCGGAGATGTGTTTCGTATTCCCCTAAGCGAGGGGACGGATGCCTACGCGCAGTATATTCACTTTCACCCGTTCATGGGTTCCATGGTTCGCCTGTTCTGGGACGCGCCTTTCGTCTCGTCTGCTTTAAACGAGGCCAAAATAGGGACGAGTGAAATATTTCCGCCTGTGTTTGTTGGACTGAAGGCCATCACAAAGACAAAGCGCTGGCAACTCCTTGGGAACTATCCGACACCGGAATTTATTTTTCCTAAATTCAGGATAAATCATGCAACCAAGCCAGGTGTTTACGGCGACTGGTGGATTTGGGATGGTTGCACATCTGTAAACATCGGCGCCCTTCGGTATGAGTTGCGTCGGCTTGAAATGAGATTAGGGTGGGGGGACGAAGGTCTGGAGAACAGAATTATGAGAGGCACTTATTGGGGAGACAAGGTGCTTTAGTATCTTCTGTTCTGTAAAGAGGCCGAACTGATAGGCGCTGGCTAAGTCGGACAGAGGATTGTCAGGTTGCAAGACAGGAATAGCTAATTGAATAAGAGCTCAAATCTCATCAGTGACGCCTTGTGGATGCTGCTGGTACCGCCTTTGATGACGTTTGGGTGGTATGTCATGGCGCGTTGCTGGGCGGGAATGCTTGGAACAATTGACCGCCCCAGAGTGCAGGGATGGATGCGAGTTGGACTGTGGTTAATAATTGTCGGCCTATACGTTGTCGGAGTAACATATTTTGTATATGCCCATTTGTGAAGGCTTGATACATCGCACGTACTGCCGCTACAGGCGGCCTTATGTGCGTAGTGTTGCTGTTGGAACTGGGAGACTGCGTGAGCAGCCTCTTCCTGCTGGCGCCAGCGCCCATCGGTAATCCCGGAGTAGCGCGCAGACGGTGCAAACGCGTTCCAGGATGACAGGGCGCGCTGCATTCTATTCGCTGCCATTGTCGCTACCTTCCTTAACTCTTCCTCATCATCTGCCGCTCTCCGCGGTCCTCTGGCTCACGCTTCTCTCACGAAAGCCCGGCGATGCGGCGATCAGGGCTGCTTTCGGGGTGGAAAGCAGGCAGTTTTTGCCGGGTACGAGTGGCCTTTGCCGTGCAACAGCCACCAGCGAGGAAGAGGTTTCCATGGATAGTGGACTGTACGCAGCCTGCGCGGGGCTGATGGCGCGCACCGACTCGCTCGATGCGATCGCGAGCAACCTGGCGAATACCAGCACGGTGGGCTTTCGCGGCCGGCAGGGCTCGTTCAGCACGGTGCTGGCCGAGACCGGCGGGCACGCTCCCGGCTCTGTGCTGAACCAGGTAACCAACAGCTACGGCGTGCTGGGCGCAACCCACCTGAACCCGAGCCAGGGTGCGCTGACCGCGACCGGCAACAGTATGGATTTCGCGGTGGAAGGCCCGGGCTATTTCGCGGTGCAGACGGCCAACGGCACCCAGTACACGCGGAACGGCTCCTTTAAGGTATCGCCGCAAGGCCAGCTGATCACGCAGAGCGGCGAGGCGGTGCTGGGCGCAACGGGAGCGATCCGCATCCTGCCGGGCCAGGTTTCTGTGAGCGCGGACGGCACGATCTCCTCAAACGGCGCGATCGCCGGACGGCTCAGCCTGGTGGAGTTCGCCCCCGGCACCGAGCTCCAGCCCGCGGGCAGCAACAACTACACGGCGCCGGCGGGGAGCGCGCAGCCTGCCACCGCGTCCACCGTGCAGCAGGGCATGCTCGAGAACTCGAACGTGAACCCGGTGCAGAGCGTCGTGGAGCTGATCGACGCGCAGCGCTCGGCGGAAACGATGCGCCATGCGCTTTCGATGTTTGACAGTGAGATGAACAAGACCGCGGTGCAGGACCTGCCGCGGGTGAGCAGCTAGAGAGGCAGCGTGTCGGTATGACGCACACGCGGCAAGAAGGAGCTTTATGATTCGCGCCCTGTATACGGCTGCCAGCGGCATGACCGCCCAGCAGATGAACCTTGACGCCATCGCGAACAACCTCGCGAACTCGAGCACGGCCGGCTTCCAGCAGCGGCGGGTGCAGTTTGCCGACCTGCTGTACCAGAACGAGGTCTCCCCGGGAGCGGCTGCGACGCAGGACACCACGGTGGCCTCCGGCCTGCAGGTGGGGCTTGGCTCCCGGCCGACCTCGACGGAGATCGTGCAGACGCAGGGCGAGCTGTCGTCGACCGGCAACCAGCTCGACCTGGCCATCTCCGGGCAGGGATTTTTCCAGATCCTGCTGCCGAACGGGCAGACGGGCTATACCCGGTCGGGCTCGTTCCAGCTCGACGCGCAGGGAAACGTGGTGACTCCGGATGGAAACCCGCTGCAGCCGGGCATCACGGTGCCCGCGGATACGACGGCGATCACGGTCGGCAGCGACGGGACCGTGTCGGTGACAGAACCGGCGCAGACGCAGGCCCAGCAGGTCGGCTCGATCCAGCTCGCGTTGTTCGTGAACCCCGGCGGCCTGGACAGCGCGGGGAACAATATTTACCTCCAGACGACCGCGTCCGGGGATCCGATCGTCGGCGCGCCGAGCGGGCCTGAGGGCCTGGGCTCGATCGAGCAGGGGATGCTCGAGCAGTCGAATGTGAGCGTGGTCGATCAGTTTGTGGAGATGATCGTCGCGCAGCGTTCGTATGAGTCGAACTCGCGCGTCGTGAAAGCGGCCGACGAGATGATGCAGCAGATTAACCAGCTGTCGCAGTAGCGCGGTGCGGCCGAACAGTTCGGACGAGTTCGGCCGGTGCAGCCCGGCCGCGAAAGGAGTGCAGGCAAATGCAACGCAATCTTTGGAAGATCGCACTGACGGCGCTGGCCGGCGCGGCTGTTTTTTCGGGAGCGAGCGCGCCCGCTGCCGTGCCCGACCGCTATGCGATCTCGCTCGAGCAGGTCACGTCCGCTGTGCTGCTGGCGCATCCTGAGCTCGCCGGCGATGCCATCGAGCTCGCGGCACCGGTGGAGGCACGCGAGCGCGCCCCCCGCCTGATTGCCGGTTCCATCGAGCATGCGGGTGGATCCGGAGCCGCTCCGGGCAGTGTGCCCGCGCCTGCCCGGCTGCAGATGCACTGTTCCTCGCGCGAGGTGTGTCTTCCGTTCTATGTCGTTGTCCATCTCACCGGGCGCGAAGCGGCTGCGGGCCCGACTCCCGCGGCAGCTGCGAACAGCGCGGGAGAGCCGCGCGGTGCCGAAGCAGCCGTCACTTCAGCAACCGTGTCGGCTACACATACGGAGCAGCGTCCGCTCCTGCGGTCCGGGGAGACTGTGCTGCTGGTCATCGATAGCGGGAAGCTGCACCTGCGCCTTCCGGCAATCTGCCTGCAGAGCGGCAGCCCGGGGAGCATGATCCGGGTGCGCTCGGCCGCGGCGCGCGGGCCGGTGTTTCAAGCCGAAGTGTTGGACAGGCGGACCGTGCGGGGCAGCCTATGAAGCGAGCGATCTCTCTCGTTGCCCTGCTTTGCATGCTGTGCGGGCTGTTCCATACAGAGCCTGCGCGAGCGACAGACTTCAGCAGCCTGCTGCCGAAGAAGCTGCAGCCGAAGCAGTTGACTCCCGAGCAGCTGCGCGCGGACTACATTCAGCGGCTCCAGGAACAGACCATGCCGGACAACGACGCGAAGTCGATCGGGAGCCTGTGGGTTCCGGGCGCGGTGCTGGGCGATCTCTCCTCGGATTACAAAGCTCGCGGCCTGAATGACGTGGTGGTGGTGCAGGTGGCGGTGCAGACGACCGCTGCCCAGAGCGGTTCGGTCGACAGTTCGCGCCAGTTCTCGACGAGCTCGGGAATTACCGGGCTCGTCGGCGCTGCTTCCACGCGCGGTGTGAACTCGCTTTTGAACGCGCAAAGCAACACGGCGCTGAAGGGTTCGGGCCAGACGGCCTCGAATACCACGTTTTCTACCAGCCTGACCGGCCAGGTGATTGCGGTGCTCGCCAACGGAAACCTGGTGATCGAAGCGGAGCGGCAGATCTTTATGAACAACCAGCACGAGAACCTCGTGATTCGCGGGGTCGTGCGGCCCGGCGACATCTCCTCCGCGAACACCATCCCGTCGACCTCACTCTCGAACCTGGAGATCGAGCTGAAGGGCAAGGGCATTATCTCCGACAGCATCCGCTCTCCCAATCCAATCACCCGGGCCGTTCTCTGGCTCTTCGGATTCTGACCCGCTATGCGCTTCGTTCAATCTCTCATCTGTTTTCCGGATCTTCGCCGGCGCCGCATGCGGGCGCTTTCGGTCTGCGCGCTGGTTCTCCTGGCCGCGATGCCGCAGGCAAACGCGGTCGCGCCGAACCGCACCGTGCTGCTGCGGGACATTACGGATGTTGAAGGTGTCCGCGACAACCAACTGGTCGGCTACGGCCTGGTGACCGGGCTGCACGGCACAGGCGATCACCAGCAGACATACTTTACGGTCCAGACGCTTGCCAACGCCATGCTGCGGATGGGTGTGCAGATCAACCCGACGCAGGTGGTGGTGAAGAATGTGGCGGCGGTCTTTGTGACGGCGACGCTGCCTGCCTTTGCCTCGCCCGGCATGAAGATCGACCTCACCGTTTCCTCGGCCGGCGATGCAAAGAGCCTGGAAGGCGGGGTGCTGCTGCTTACCTCGCTGCGCGGCGCGGACGGCCAGGTGTATGCCGAGGCGCAGGGACCGCTGGTGCTGGGCGGCTACAGCGAGGGAGTAGCCGGCAATCTGCGGCAGGTCAACCTGCCGACCACCGGGCGCGTTCCCAACGGCGGCATTATCGAGCGCGAAGTGTCGGTGGACCTGTCGCGGCTGCGCACGGTGTCCCTGCTGTTGCGCAATGAGGACTTTACCGCTGCGCGCGACGCGGCGGATGCGATCAACGGCAGCCTGGGCAAGCCGGCAGCCGTGGCCGTGGATGCGCGCCGTATCACGATTGATGTCGCGGCTTCGGGCGAGGCCTCCGTGCCGCTGTTGCTTTCCCGGGTGCAGAACCTTTCCATCAACTTTCATGAGCCGGCGCGCGTGGTGGTGAACGAGCGCACCGGCACGATCGTGCTGGGCGGCGATGTGAAGCTCTCGCCGGTTTCGCTGCTGCAGGGCTCATTGACCATAGAGGTCGCGACGACGATCGCTGTTTCGCAGCCCGGGCCCATGAGCAACGGCACCACCAGCACGGTTCCGGAAACAACGCTCGCGGTAAAGGACCCTCCGGCCCAGTCCATCCGCCTGGACAACGGCGCCGACGTGGACGAGCTGATGCGAGGGCTGCACGCGATCGGCGCAAGCTCGCATGACATCGTCGCGATCCTGCAGGCCATCAAGGCCGCCGGCGGATTGCAGGCCGACCTGGAGGTGATTTAGCCGTGCAGATTCCCGGGGCAAGCGCAAACGACGCAGCCGGCGCTCACGCCGCCGCCGACCTGCTGCTGGAGCAGGCGCAGGCCGGCAGCAAATCCAAAGAGCAGGCGAAGATTGAAAAGGCGGGCCGCGACTTCGAGTCCATTCTGCTGGGCAGCTGGCTGCAAGGGGCGGAGCAGAGCTTTGCCGCGGCGCCGGGAGGGCCGGACGAGGACGAGGACGACGACGGCAGCCATGACCAGTTCATGGGCATGGCGATGCAGCAGCTGGCCGGTACCCTGGTCGACTCCGGCGGCATCGGCATCAGCAAAATGATTGTGCAGCACCTCGAAGCCTCGGCAGCCGGGAAAACCGGGGACGCAAAAGCAGCCGGGGCAGCAAAGAAGGACGGGGCAAGCGTCGCGCCAACGCGAAGCTGAAGAAAATTTCCGGAACGACTGAACAGATTGGGCGAGTGTGCCGATATGGGACTGGTTGCAGAATGAGGAGTCATCATGCGCATCGACCTATCCGTCGCAAACCAAGCAGTGGAAGCAGCTCCGGACAATCAGGCGACTACGACCAGGAGCCTGGCCGCGGCTTCGGCCGGGGAAGCAGCAAGCCTGCCCCAGGACACAGCTTCCCTCTCAGGCGACCAGGTCTCGGTCGACGGGCTGACCGCGCAGGCGCTGGCGAGCGGGGAAAGCCGCAGCGCGAAAGTGGGCGCGCTGCAACAGGCAGTCGGAAGCGGAACGTACAAGGTGGATGCGTCCGCTGTCGCGGACGCGATGCTGGGCGAGAGCGCCTGATGCCAGGAAGGAAACCGGTGGAATCACACGTGGAAACGAACGGAGATGCATGCGTCATGGAACGCTGCCTGCAGCAGATCGAAGCGCTGCGCGCGGAGCTCGGCAACGCGACAGCAGCCATCGTTGCGAATGCGATCGGAAACTTCGAGCAGAGTATCGCTCGCCAGCAGGAGCTGCTCGGAGATCTTTCCGTTTCACTTCCTGCTGCCCGTGCTCTGGCCGCAAAGAGCAGAGGGAAAGAGAACGACGCGGGTTTTTCCCGTCTGTATCGGGCCTGCGGAGACTTTCGCAAGGCAAGCGCGCCGTATGCCGCGCTGCTGGTTCTCTCGAGCCGTTCCGCGCGCAGGATGCAGTTGCTGTATCGGACGGCAGGGCAAGCAGACGCGGGCGGTTCGGGAGAGTCGTGGTCGTTGAGCGCATAGCGTCGAAGTATTTCCGCGGTGTACCCAGCCGACGGCTCTCAGCGTGGTTTGTGCTTGAGGAGAACCCACGGCAACGGGATAGTCGCAGCGCACAGATTAGAAGAAATGCTCGAAAGGAGCCGAAGAGATGGGCGGATTAAATGCGGCGCTTTCCGTGGCCACGAGCGCGCTCTCTGCGCAGGAAGAGGCGATCGACACGGTCACCAACAATATCGCGAACGCGAGCACGCCGGGCTACAGCAGGGAGATCGTCGATTTCAGCTCGGCGGGCTCGACGCAGGATGGTTCGGTCGCGATCGGCAACGGGGTCGAGGTGACGGGGATCACCAGCGTCCGGGACCAGCTGCTGAATGTGCAGGTCCAGCAAGCGACGGCAGCCCAGTCCTCGGCTGCCGCGCAGAGCAATGTGCTCAGCACGGTGCAGAACTATTTCTCCAGCACGACCAGCGGCATCGGCTCCGACATGTCCACGTTCTTCACCAGCCTGTCCGCACTCTCAAGCGCACCCTCGAACGCGGCGGACCGCCAGACGGTGATCAGCGACGCGTCCACCCTGGTGGACGATTTTCAGACTGCGTCGTCGGGCCTCACCTCGACGCAAACCGGGCTCAACACGGAGGTGTCCGGCGATGTCACGCAGGTGAATTCGTTGACTTCGCAGATTGCCGCACTGAATCCGCAGATCGAGGCGCAGACCAACGGTGGAGGCGACGGCGGCACCCTCGTGGACCAGCGCACCGAGCTGGAGCAGCAGCTTTCGGCGCTGATCGGAACCTCGATCACGACCACCCCGCAGGGCGACACGATTACCACAGGCAATGGCTCGGTGCTCGTGTCTGGCGGGCAGAGCTACGCGCTTTCCACCAGCACGGACGGCAGCGGCATGACCCAGGTTTTCGACAGCGAGGGCAACAACATTACGGACGCGATCACCGGGGGCGATCTGGGCGGCAGCCTGGAGGTGCGCGACACGACAATCCCCGGGCTGCTGGGAAATCTCGACAGCCTGGCCAACGGCTTCGCAACCGCGATCAACGCGGCGCAAGCCAGCGGTTACGACCTGAACGGCAATCCCGGAGCGGCGCTGTTTACCGTTCCATCGACGGTCAGCGGTTCTGCCGCGGGTATCGCTCTTGCAACGACCAACGGAAACGCCATTGCCGCCAGTTCTGACGGTTCGGCCGGCAGTAACGGCAACGTGGCTGCGTTGACCGCTGTGCAGAACACCGCGCTCTCGGGCGGACTGAGCCCCACGGCCATGTACGCCGCCCTTGTCGAGAACGTCGGCAATGCCACCTCCGCGGCCAATACGCAGTCGAGCGCGCTGCAGTCGAGCCTCACCCAGCTCACAAATCAGCAGGGTTCGGTTTCCGGCGTTTCGACCGATGAGGAATCCTCGAACCTCATCCAGTATCAGCAGGCATATGAGGCTGCCGCCGAAGCATTGACCACCATCAATTCGCTGTTCACCACGACCATGGACATGATGAGCAGCACTGGAGTCTGATCGATATGCGCGTATCTCCTAACCTTGAACCCGATATCGTTTCCGATATCGACCAGAGCGAAGACACTCTCCAGACGGCACTCCAGCAGGTGTCCACGGGACTTCGCGTTAACGCGCCGTCGGATGACCCTGCGGCTGCAGCGGCCATGGTGCAGAACCAGGCTGAAAGCAACAATGTCGATCAGTACACGGCGAACGCAAATGCCGCCCTCGGCGCTGCGCAAGTCGCCGACTCCGCTCTGACCTCGGTCGTCTCGCAGCTTACCCAGGCTGTTTCGCTCGGCACCGAAGGCGCCAACGGCACCGAGAGCGCGTCTGATCTGCAGTCGCTTGCGACCCAGATACAAGGCATCCTCGCGAGCGTCGTCTCGGATGCGAACACAACCTACCAGGGAGTGGGTGTGTTTTCCGGAACCGCCACAACGACGACCCCGTTTGTCGCCGACAGCAGCTCACCCACGGGCTACAGCTACACCGGAAATGACGGGGTCAATTCCGTGCAGGTGGGCGACACGCTTTCGGTGCAGCAGAATATCCCGGGCGACCAGGTGTTTACCAATACGAGCGCGAACGTGCTGGGATCGCTGAGCCAGCTGGCCACGGCGCTGCAGAGTGGAACCAGTTCTGACATAGCAATCGCGACGGCAAACGTGTCCTCGGCGCTGAACTTTGTTTCCGCGCAGCATGTCACCTACGAGAGCAGCATCAGCCAGTTAAACTCGCAGGATACCTATCTGAGCCAGGAGACCGTCACGCTGAGCACGCAGGCGACCAACCTCGTCGGCATCGATTCTGCCACGGCAATAGAAAACCTGACGCAGGCTGAAACGCAGAATTCAGCCATCCTCGAAGCCGCCGCAAAGGTTCTCCCAACGACGCTGCTCGATTATTTGAAATAGCGGGAAGAGAGCGCATAAGTTATAGGTCGAAGAGAGGCAGGAGCGGGACCATCGTTCTAAAGCGCGCGGCGCACGAGTCTGCGTACGCCTTCGGTGCTTGCTCCGTAAACGACGTTTCCGGCCAGGCCGCCGATGTGCTGCACCGGAGTGCGCTGTGCAGGCGGCGGCACGAACCCGATTGCCGGCAGCACGATCTCACTTGCGCCGGTGAAGAGCGCGGCGCCGTACACGGTGCCGAAGCCGGCCGTCAGCGACGGTACATATTCCGCGATGGCGCCGTACACGCCGGCGCAGACGATGCCGAAGGCGTACTCGACGATGGGAGCGGTTTGCTTGTGCTTTTCCGGCGGGATCTCCTGTCCCACGGCATGCGCAAGATGCGTGGCCGTCTGCACGTGGGCTTTTTCAAAGCCGCTCAACAGCTTCTGCTGCTGGTCCGTATAGGTCTGTTTGCCCGTTCCTTTCCTTTCCGCGAGACGAGTGGCTCCGAGCGAAAGCCGCTGGAACTGGTTCAGAACGACTGTTCCTATCGCGCCGCCGACAGCTCCGGCGAAAAGACCTTTGAAGACCGACCTGCTGTGAGAAGGCATACGCAGTGAGAGGGAGCATACAGGCTGCCGAGATGCCCAAGAAAGGTTGAAGAGCTTTGCGGGCCAGGGTCAGCAACAGGTGCATGCGCAGGCTTCGAGCGGGCGGAGGGAGTTTTGGCAGCGGTTCAAGGGCGTACTTTTTTGGCAAAACGTACTTGCTGACCTACGTGGTTAAGTAGAGGTGGAGCGAGCATTTTCACTTTTCGTGTAGAGGGCCAGGCCCACGCTCAGTGACTTTTCCCGACGGAAAAGCCACGCGCACATTTCCGGTCCCTCTACATGCGGAGTGAAAATGCTCTCGCCCAGATAACGCCATGTACATGCCCCAGAGATTGACGGAAGCGGTTCGGTATTCGTCGACGCCGTCGCCGCAAAACGCTCTGCGGACGGCGAGCGGGGTAGCCTGGGTGCGACGTTATTGCCAAAGAGAGACGCTTTTACTGCGCCTCTGTCCACAACAGGGTACGCGGAGAGTAGACCGTAAAAAGATTGTTGGCATGGATGGCATATTGATTCCGATCTGTGGAGCTTTGGTGAGCGGGCTGCTCGGAGCTATCTGCCTGGTCGTTCCTCGCTTCCGTCGCTTCCTGCTGGCAGCAGCCACTTTACCCTTCATCACGAGTATCGTATTCCTCGTTGGCGCTTTCGTCCTTGCGGATATGAACCCTGCGCGTGAGTATGGAGCTTCGTACGTACCAACTGGAAAAGAGCACAATCCGACGAAGTTGGATTATGGCCTGTGGATGCTCGCGGTCGTGGTCACACTAGCTTTAAGCTCGATACTTGCTTATGCCGCTCAGCGATTCAGCGTGAACCTATTTCAGAATGCGCTAATGGACCTTCCGCTTTGGAGATGGCTTGCGAAACCCGACTGGTTCGGTTTAACCAGGTAAGTTATTACCTTCTTTAAAGATTTGCCTGTTCACGATCGACTGCCTGCGGGCAGACCGTTACAGATAGGCTCACACGTGATGTTGTTAGACGCGATGCCAAAGGATGGTGTTGAGCTGGTACCTCATCACAGGATATAAGGAGCAAGTATTAGAAGGAGAGACATCATGCCAATCACTGCGAAAGCCCTCGCGGCAGAGCTGGAATCGGATCCTGAATGGGTTGCAAAACGCGACGAGCATGAAGCACTCACCGCAAAAGGAGAGAAGCCATGATTCTCGCTCAGCAGCCAATTCTCCAGGATCTTAGAGCAGTGGGGGTATCGTGTAATAGATTAGATCTCTGGGATGTACAGGATAATGTTGGTCTATTCCGCACTGCTGTACCTGTACTACTAAAACATTTGCAAATGCAATACTCAGATCCTGTAAGGGCACCTATCGCAAGGTGCTTAGAGACCAAAGAGGCAAAGCACTTTTTGATTTCATCGTAGACAGCTACATACGTGAGCCTAGTTCTATCGACGGGCACAAGTCCAAAACAAAGGAAGCACTAGCAGCGGCGATAAGCGCGACAGCGGATTCGAAGAAGCTACCGGTTGTAGTCGAGCTGCTCAGAGATCCGAAGCATGGCTCGAGCAGAGTGCTGCTTCTTCAACTGTTGCGTAGACGTTCAAAACGAGCCGATGTTAAGGAGCTGATAAGAGAATTCATTCGTGATCCGGGCCTTGTGAAAGAGATCTTGTCCTGGAAGCAGCAAATGGCCGACCTATAGCTACAGGCGGGCGGCCAACGAAGCATGGGTAGTGGAGCGAAGAAGAGTATGGCGCTGGAGAATTGTGAACACCCGGTGTGCCTCCTGTGTTCATCTGCCGTAAGATGCTGGAGGAATTTGGATGCGGTCCGCGGAACGCACCGGCAGCCCGCGACCTTCTAACAGTTTTATTCCCTAGCGTGCGAATTGGAGGCGCGAATCAGATCATGTTTGTCAGCCTGACCCGCTTAAGGATCCGATCCTTTCGATTTGTGCCGCTCTTCGCGCTCCATACGTACCGCTCTCTGCGGCAGGTGAGGAAGGCGCAGGGATTTGAGACCGGCGCGCTGCTGGCAGATCGCAGCTGGACCTTCTGGACGCTCACGGGCTGGGACAGCCAGGAGAGCATGCGCGGCTACATGGTCACAGGCGCCCATAAGGAAGCGATGCCGCATCTGCTGCACTGGTGTGACGAGGCTTCGGTTGCGCACTGGCAGCAGCCCGAAGCTACCCTGCCGTCGTGGACGGAAGCGGACCGGCGCATGCGGGAAAGCGGGCGTCCGTCCAAGGTGCATCACCCGACGCCGCAGCATGCCAGCCTCACCTACAGCGCTCCACGCACGACTGCCTCGGGCGTGATCCGGCGAGCTTAGAGCATTTCACTCTTGGCGTAAAGTGCAAACTTCACGCTCCTGCGGCTTTTCCTGACGGAAAAGCCGCGCGCCCATTTTCCGGTCTTTCTACGTACGGGGTGAAGATGCCCTCATCCACCGGTACCCGGAGCGGCGTCACGGTTGGAAGCCTTCACGGCTGGAGGGCAGCAAAGGCCTGCAGGCCTGTGTGGGTGGCGTGCTGCTCGATCACTTGCTGGATGCGGAGAGCGAGGGCGAGGGCGTCGCGGGCCTGTTCGCCGGAGACCTCGGGCGGTGTGCCGGTGTGGATGGCGCGGAGAAACGACTCGATTTCGAGGCGCAGGGGTTCGCCCGGCGTGACCTGCGGCTTTTGCGCGCTGAGCGCCGGTGGGCTTGCGGACGCGCCGGGTGGGGTGACTTCGATGACCAGCAGGTCCTGGCGGGCGTAGTCGACCGAGAGGTACTGGTGGGGCTGGAAGAAGCGAAGTTTGCGGACGCGCTCGGTGGAGACGCGGGAGGCGGTGAAGTTGGCGACGCAGCCGGAGGCAAACTCGACGCGCACGTTGGCGATGTCGGTTTTCCCGGACAGGATGGGAAGGCCCACGGCGTGGACATGCGTGACCGAGGAGTGCGCGAGGGCGAGGACGATATCGAGGTCGTGGATCATGAGGTCGAGAACGACGTCGACGTCGAGCGAGCGGGGGGAAAAGACGCTGAGGCGGTGCGCCTCGAAGAACATGGGGCCGCGCAGCAGCGGGCGCAGCGCCTGCACGGCGGGGTTGAAGCGCTCGAGGTGGCCGACCATGAGGGTGCGCTGGTGCCGGGCCGCGAGCGCGATGAGGTCGTCGGCCTCGGCCAGGGTGGCGGCGATCGGCTTCTCGATGAGGACGTGCATGCCGGCTGAGAGGAGCTGCGCGGCGACAGAGTGATGCGCGGAGGTCGGCACGGCAACGCTGGCCGCGTCGATGGCGATCTGCCCGGCGGCGACGGCTTCGAGCAGCAGCTCGGCCGAGGCGAAGATGCGCGGGGCGGTGCCGGAGGGAAGGCCTTCGGCTGAGGACTGAGCGCGGGCGGTGTCGGGGTCGACGATGGCAGCGAGGTGAACGGAAGCGCCGGCGGCGGCGAGCTCGCGGTAGATGCGGATGTGATTGCGGCCGAAGGCCCCGGCACCACAGACAGCGATGTTGGTGATCACGGGTGCTCCTGTTTGCGCGGCGGGCGGTTTGCTGTTGCGTGACGCAGGCTTGCGCACAGGCCAGTGATGCTCACTGGCGGCATTCCCCGGTGCGTTGGAAACCAGCGGGGAACCGGCGGCCAGGCGGACGTTCTGCCGGAAGGCCCTGCCGATTAGTGTGCCGGGGGCTTGCCTTGCACGGTCGAGAGGCAGCGGCCGTAGAGCTCAAGCAGCTGGGAGACCTGGTCTTCGGGCCTGGGTGTGCTCGATGCGGTAAAGCCGGTGGACGGGACGGCGGCGCGCAGGATGTTGGTGCTGGATGCGACGAACTTAAGCAGGTCGAGGGCGATGTCCTCATTGCGGCGCGCGGCGGCGGCTGCGGCGAGTTGAGACGATTGTGTTGCCTGGTCCATGAAGACCCTCCCAGGCTGATGCTAAAGCATTTTCACGGATGCCGCATAGGCGCTGCCGGCTCAGGAGAGCTGGATGGTGCAGCAGACGCGGCCGACGATGAGGCTGGCCGGCGCGGCGGAGGGGGCACGGTTATGGCGAACGCGGGCGCGGTATTGGCGTAGGAACTGGCGATGAGAGAGCCCCGGTCGTGGGAGAGATAGCAGAAGTAGAGGGCGCCTTCGTGGCGAATAGCGTAGATGGAGCCGTCCACCGGGGTGGTGCTATGGCGGTCGAGGACCACGGTGCCGCCGCCGGCCAGGCGGGGGTCGAGGTGCCTGGCTTTGGCGGGTGACAGCGTAACCGCGACGAAGCGCTCGCGGCTTTTGCGGGCGGCGCGCGGGCGCGCCAGCTCGCCGAGCAAGGCAAGCGGAAGGCGAGCCTGGATGGAGCCTTCGCGGATGATGTCGTCCGTCATGGCCACCTGCTCGGAGACGAGAGGTATGCCCTCAGGCGGGGGTGGCGCGGGCGTTGCGGGCGCAGGCATGAGATCAGCCACCGTGAGCTCAGACGCGGCGAGGACGCGATCAAGAGCAGACAGGCTGAGGCGGCGTTTATTGCGAAGGAAGTTTGAGATGTGCGGCTGCTGCAGGCCGGACCGGAGCGCAAGCAGTGAAGCCGTGAGCACCTCCCGCTCGATTCTGCGGAGTATTTCCATTCGCAGTCGCTCATGCAACTGGGAAAAGTTCATCTTGCAAACATGCCAACGAGCAATACACCGATCAGGAATGGATTGCCCAAAGGCAAGTGTCTCGCAAGCGTGCCGGGAGGGACTTAAAGGGAGCCCGTAATAAGGGGGTCAGCGGTAACTTCCGGTTCCCACAGGTGATTGACGGGGAGAAACGGGGGTGGGTATGGTCGGGTTACTTTCACCTGACTTGAGAACACCTTTTCGGAGTACACGCCTCGGGGCGTGCCGCGGATGCGTGTCTTCGGCAGGGACGAGGGAGCTGTGCGGAAGAGGAAAACACGTGGGTAGACGAGTGGAGAGGCTGCCGGGCTGCCGGGGAGCCTCTCCGCTCTCCTCTCCCGAGAGCTGAGCAGCTGGGGACTAAGCGTTTGGAGGGCACACACATGACGTATGAACGAGTAATGCTGAAGGTTTGCGAGGGATGCGGAACTTTGTGGATACGCAAACAGGCGGGCGCCGGGGTGTATTGCGCGCCATGCGCGGATGTATTGCAGCACTTCCCTGATCCAAAGACGCGGCTTCGGCCCGGGCGGCCGAAGAAGCAGCGAGAGCGGGTGGAGTTCGGCGGGGCGCTGCCGGCCTTCCAGAACGCAGGAGGCTCGCTGTGAGCGGGGCGGCGGCGCGGAAGCCGCAGAGCTCGTGGGCGTGGGGCATGGACGATGCGGGGCAGAGCGGCGGCGCCCGGGTCATCGACCCCACGAAGAAGAAGGGAACGGTGCGGGTGCCGCTGAGCTCGCTCGCGTTCTACCGCCGATATACGGAGCTGCTGCTGCGGCGGTACATGCAGGCGTCGCTGCGGATGGGACGGGTGCCGTCAGTGCTGGGCAGCTGCATGTTCCGGGGGCGGGTTTCAAGCCGGCCGGTGGAGAGCTTTGAAGACGCGGTACTGTTCGTGCTGGACATCGAGCGGTGCATGCAGAAGCTTACGCCGGAGGCAAAGGAGCTGGTGGCGCGGATCGCGCTGCAGGAGTACACGCAGCAGGAGGCGGCGGACCTGACGCACCAGGGGCTGCGAACGGTGGTACGGAAGTACGGGGAGGCGATCGACACGCTAACCCAGATCTTTCTCGAAAAGGAGCTGATGGAGGTGGGACCGGTGTTTGGGGGACGGTGAAGCAATCGTCGCCCGGCACACGGAGGGAGCAGCAGATGCGGGTGGCTTTTCCGCCGGGGAAAGCCACTGGAGCAGACTCCCGCCTGCTGGCCCAAGGGTGAGAATGCTTCACAGCAGCATCGCGCTCCGCTGGCTCGGGCGATGCTGCTGTGGATGGGTGGGGACTCAGGCCGGGGCGGCAACGTTCCGTTCTTTTTCAATGGTGTCCACGCAGAAGCCGAGAGCGTAGCCCAGCTGGCGCAGCAGATTTATATCGGCGATGGGTTTTTCGACGACGCCGTGGTGCTCGGTCGCAACCGCATGCCAGATGTTCTGGGCCTGCCAGGTGTTGGCCGGGAACGGCAGCAGTTTCAAGGCTTCGGCCATGGCCAGGGCACTTTCGAGCCGCCCCCGGTCTTCCGGCGCCTCGGCGAGCGCAAGCATGGCGGCGCGCATGCGCCTGTCGGCGGTAAAGCTCAGCTGCTGCTTTTCGAGCTCGACGTGGTCCTGCCCGGCGAGGGCCAAAACCGACTGCACCTGCGCGGCATCCACCGGCTCGCTCTCAAGCGCACGGCGCAGCATGATGTTGATGGCGAAGTTGGCGGCCAGGGCCAGGGCGGACGGCCGAGGCACCTCGGATTCGCTGAGGAAGTGCAGCAGCGAAGCGTGATCCTGATAGAGGCGCATCAGGCTTTCTTCCGCTTCTTCCACGGTGTTGTTCAGGATCAGGCTCATGACCCGGCGCTGCTCATCTTTGAACAGTGAGCGGATGGTGTAGCTGTCGGGACCGAACTCCCGGTCGAAGAGGCGGATAACGGCGGGCAAATCGGCGCGGAGCATGGCGGTGCGCGCCTCGGCGGTAAACCGGGCCTGGGCGTCGCGGGAGCCGCGGCGGCACCGCTTGACCCCGGCGGCGATGTTCTGGTCGCCGAAGTGCAGCACGGCGTAGAACAGCCGCTCCTGCTCAAGGGTCAGGCTCGAGCAGATCGAGGCTTCGCCCGAAACCAGGCGCCCGCGCCCGGAGTTCTGCACCTCCTGCCCGCAGTTCTGCACCTCGAAGGCGAACACCTGGGCGTGCTCCGGGTAGGTTTTGAAGACGGAGGACACGGCGTAGTGGGCGGTGACCTGCTCGAGCCCGACGCGCAGCGGCTTTACCTGCGTCCTGTAGATATCGGCTCCGGTACCGCCGGCATTGCTCTGGGCCTCGGCAAGCGTGGCAAGGAAGGCAGGCTCGAACGATGCGGCTTCCGCGCCGAACAGGTCGGCTGCGAGCTCCAGCACCCGCGCCGCGTAGGCGATGATCTGCACCGTCTCGATACCGGAGATGTCGTCGAAAAACCAGCCGCAGCTGGTATACATCAGCTGGGCATGGCGTTCGAGCTCGAGCAGCTTGAGGGCCTGGACTTCTTCGGCTTTGGTCAAGGCATGCGCCTGCTCCGCCTTGAGGAAGGTATGCGCCCTGGAGCGGTCGAGCATGACGGAGATGTAGCGATCGCAGGCGCGGTCCCAGTCCCTGAAGAGGCGACTGCCGAGCGCGGCAGCCAGGGGAGCGAGCTGGTCGCGCAGCTCGTCGAGGCCCAGGCGCAGCGGCCCGCGCCAGCGCTGGTTCCAGCCCTGACGGCCGCCGTTGCAGCCGCAGTCCGAGCGCCAGCGTTCGATGCCGTGGGCGCAACTCCAGCTGGTGTCTTCCGCGATGCGCGCCTCCCATTGCGGGGGGAAGCGCTCCAGGAACTCGCCGTAGTTGGTGACCGTGGCGAGGTTGTTCTCCTCGGTAAACTGCAGTGCATAGCTGAGCGCCATCTCTCCATAGCGATGGTGGTGCCCGTAGCTTTCGCCATCGGTGGCAATATGCACGAGCTCAGGCTCAGTGGGCGCGTCGGTGCTGAAGCCGCCGGCCAGGCGCAGGGCGAAGCCTTCGCCGGAGTTGAGCAGGTGCTCAAAGGCGACGGCGCGGGACCGTGGGCCGTCGTAGAAGAACACGGCGATGGAGCGGCCGCTCGGCAGGGTGACCCGGTAGGCGCGCCGGGTATCGACGGAAGCGTCGGGCGTGTCCTGCCAGGGGTCTGCTTCCGGCAGTTGCGCGGGAGCGGCTGCCGGCGCGGCGGGTGAGGGTTTGGTCCTGGACGCCGCTTCGTGCGCGGGCGGCCGCACGGCTGCGCACTGGGCCGGCGCCAGCACGGTAAACCGGATGCCCGCTTCGGCCAGCACCTCAAGCGACTCGGTGTTGACCGCCGTTTCGGCCAGCCACATGCCTTCCGGCCTGCGGCCGAAGCGGTGCTCGAAGTCGGCGATGCCCCAGAGTACCTGCAGCTGCTTGTCGCGGCGCGAGGCGAGCGGCAGGATGATGTGGTTGTACACCTGCGCCATGGCCGAGCCGTGGCCGCTGAACCGCTGGGCGCTCTGGCGGTCGGCGTCCAGAATGGCGCGGTAGGTGAGCTCGGCGTGTTCCTTGAGCCAGCTGAGCAGCGTGGGCCCGAAGTTGAAGCTTATCTGCGCGTAGTTGTTCACGATGCGCAGGATCTCGTTTTTGCGGTTCACGATGCGGGAGGCGCCGTTGCGGGCGTAGCACTCGGCGGTGATGCGCTCGTTCCAGTCATGGTAGGGCGCGGCGGAGTCCTGCGTCTCCACGCTTTCGATCCATGGGTTCTCGCGCGGCGGCTGGTAGAAATGCCCATGGACGACCAGGAAGCGGTTGCTGCTCTTCGATGCATTCACGTACGGATTTCCTTCCACATAGCTTGGTTCAGATGCCTGCGACGGCCCGGAAGAGCCGGCCGGGCTTATAGCGCCGCCGCAATGACGAGCAAGGGAAGCCTCGCCCAGGAGCTGCCCGCCTCTTCCAGGTATGTCGCTCGCATGCCCCAGCGCCCGGGAGCGAAAGCGCCGAGACGAGCAGCCGGGTTGTCGATTGTAAACGGCAGGGCTGCGCAGATCGACGGGAATTTCCCGCGACTGAGGGAATGCCGGAGCCTGAGAAGAAGCCGCGCGCTCCTTTCCGTCTCTTTCCGTGGAGTGAAGATGCCCTTAGTCCTTCGAGGGAGGGGTGCGGTAGCCGCGCCAGAGGTAGGCAAGGGCCTCGGGCAGGGTCTGCTGCTTGACGGAGCGGTCGACGTGGCCGGCATTGCGGGCGAAGAGGAACTGGTAGTGGTAGCCCTTGGCCGCGAGCACGCGCGCCATGTTCTCGTTGGCGAGAACCCAGTCGTGGAGGCCATCGCGCATGCCGTTGGGATTGAGGAGGTCGCGGTCGCCGACCTCAAGCCACAGACGCAGTGGCTTGCGGGGTGAGCCGGGAATCAGGCGCTCGTGGAACTCCCAGGCGCCGTGAGGGGTACGCGGGTTGAAGGGCCATTGCTGGTTGACGTAGGTGCCGGAGTAGGTGAGCACACGGTGATAGAGCTCCGGGTGATACCAGGCCATGATCAGCGCGCAGGAGCCGCCTGAGCTTCCGCCCATGGTGGCGCGGCCCTCGGGGTCGTGGGTGAGCTTGACGTGGAAGCGCGACTCAACCGCCGGGAGCACCTCTTTTTCCACGAACTCAGCATAGCGGCCGGACATGGTGTCGTACTCCAGACCGCGCTCGCTGCCTTGCGCATCGCCTCCGCCATTGGCGATGGAGATGGCGATCATGGCCGGGACGCGATGTTCGGCGATGAGGTTGTCGAGCGTGGTGAAGAGCAGAGGGTCCGGGCCGTCGGCGCCCACAAGGAAGGGCGCGGCGGTTCCGGCGCGATATTGCCGCGGAATGTATACGGTGACCGTCCGGGTGTAGGGCGCGGGATGACTGGTGGTGACGATTAACTTTGCGGGATTGTTCGGATCGGGCTTGCCGAAGGTGCCGGGGTCGCGCGCGATGCCGGGGTAGAACCTGCTATCGGCCGAATGCAGGACGAAGGCGGAGACGACTCTGTGGGGCACGTCGGGCCTATAGAT
>CAXTMY010000043.1:0-28305 GCA_964245565.1 uncultured Acidobacteriaceae bacterium
TCGCCTGGATCATCGGCTGGGATCTGATCCTCGAGTACGCCTTTTCGAACATGGCCGTATCGGTCGGCTTCGCCGCGCATGTCGTCGACCTGCTGGACTGGATGGGCATCCATCCGTCGCTGCGATGGATATCGCCCGCATACCTGCCCAGCGGTCTTACTGATTTCGCCGGACACACCCTTTACGGGCCGGGATGGCATTTCGGCTTCAACATCCCGGCATTTCTCATCGTCATGCTGCTCACCGTCGTCCTCGTGCGCGGTATTCGTGAATCCGCCGAAACCAACAACGTCATGGTCCTGCTGAAGATCGCCGCGATCCTCGTTTTTGTGATCGCCGGCGCAAGCTTCATTCACCCGGGCAACTATCATCCGTTTGCGCCGAACGGCTGGTCCGGAGTGCTCACCGGTGGCTCCATCATCTTTTTCACCTACATCGGCTTCGACTCTGTCTCCACTGCCGCGGAAGAGTGCAGGAATCCGCAGCGCGATATCCCGATCGGCATCATTGCAACGCTCATCGTCTCGACCATCCTCTACATCGGGGTCGCCGTTGTGCTTACCGGCCTCATCCATTGGGATCGTCTGGTGGACGATGCCGCTCCCGTCGTCAACACGCTCAAAAAGCTTTCCGTCGCGACCGGCAGCCCGCTGCTGCACTGGGTCCGGCTTGCTGTCCTGGTCGGCGCGATCCTTGGCATGATCTCCTCAATCCTGGTGTTCCAGATCGGCCAGGCGCGGGTATGGTTCGCCATGTCGCGGGATCGGCTGCTGCCCGCCGCATTCTCACGGGTGCACCCCAGGTTTCGCACCCCTGCGTTTTCCACCTGGGTCGCGGGCCTTGTCGTCGGTCTGCCCGCGGGCCTGCTTGACATCGGCACCTTCGCCGATCTCTCCAACATCGGAACACTGTTCGCCTTCGTCCTCGTATCGGCGGGCGTGCTCATGCTTCGCTGGAAGGATCCTGCGCGTCATCGCTCGTTCCGCTGCCCCGGCGGTCCGCTCTTTCCCGTCCTGTCGATCCTCTGCTGCACGCTGCTGATGACCGGGCTGCCCATCATTACCTGGCTGCGGTTTTTCGTCTGGCTGGGCCTGGGGCTGCTCATCTATTTTCTGTACAGCCGCAAGCGGAGCGAGTTCGCGTCGCAGCTCTGAAGCAAAAGCACAAATGGCGTAAGGTAAGGCACCCAACTGAACGCAGCCGTTCCGCAAAGAACGGCTGCATCGCGCGGAAACTCTCCGCCTCACAGTATCTGTGCTTTTGCTTTGATCCTGCACCGCGCGAAACACTGCCGGCATCTAATGCTTAACCTCCCACGAAAAGGACCACCCATTCACATGATCCAATCCCAGGGCTATGCCGCCAAGGACGCCAAATCTCCGCTTGCCCCGTTTTCGTTCGAGCGAGCCGACCTCCAGCCTTTTGACGTTCTGGTCGATATCGAGTTCTGCGGCGTCTGCCACTCCGACCTGCACCAGGCCCGCAATGAGTGGGGTGGTTCCACCTATCCGCTCGTGCCCGGGCATGAGATCGTAGGGAAAGTCCGCGAAGTGGGCAAGAGCGTCACCCGGTTCAAGGTGGGCGACACAGCCGCTGTCGGCGTGATTATTGACAGCTGCCGCGAGTGCGCTGCCTGTACCGAAGGCCTGGAGCAATACTGCGAGCGCAAGCTCGTCCAGACCTACAACGACATCGACAAGCAGGGTCACCGCACCTATGGCGGCTACTCCAACTGCATCGCCGCGCACCAGGATTTTGTCCATACCATTTCGCCCAGGTTGGATCCTGCCGCGGTCGCGCCGCTTCTCTGCGCCGGCATCACTACCTATTCCCCCCTTCGCCATGCGGGTATTACCAGGGGTATGAAGGTAGGCGTGGTTGGCCTGGGCGGCCTGGGTCACATGGGACTTAAGTTCGCCCACTCGTTCGGCGCGCACGTCGTCCAGTTCACCACGTCGGCCGGCAAGGCTGAAGACGCGAAGCGGCTGGGTGCCGACGAAGTTGTCATCTCAAAAGACGAGAACCAGATGCAGCAGCACGCCAGCTCCTTCGACTTCATCCTCGACACGGTTTCAGCCCAGCACGATCCGAACCAGTATCTTTCGCTGCTCAAGACAAATGGCGAACTCTGCCAGGTCGGCTTGCCCGATACGCCGATGGCGGTCAGCGCCTTCAGCCTGCTGCGCCGCCGTTCCGTCACCGGCTCCATGATCGGCGGCATGGCCGAGACGCAGGAAATGCTCGATTACTGCGCCGAGCATGGCATCGTTTCCGATATCGAGATCATCCCGATCGACAAAATCAACGAGGCTTACGAACGCCTCTTGAAGTCTGACGTGAAATACCGCTTCGTGATTGACATGAAGACGCTGAAGAAATAGCCGCCTCAACAGCAAAGCGCCCGGCGCAGATGCCGGGCGCTTTGTTGTTGGTTCTGCTGCGAATTACAGCGATAGCGACTTCAGGTATTCCCGGAACTTCGGTCCGACATCCTCGCGCTTTAGCGCAAAGTCCACCATCGCCTGCAGCATGCCCTGCTTGTCGCCTGCATCGTGCCGGACGCCCTCAAACGAGAAGCCATAGACTTTTTCCTCACCGAGCAGCGCCTTGATGCCATCGGTCAGCTGCAACTCGCCCCCCGCCCCAGGCTGGATATTCTCAATTTTTTCAAAGATCGCCGGGGTCAGAACATAGCGGCCGATGATCGCGTTTTTTGACGGAGCCTCTTCATGTTTCGGCTTCTCCACCATGCCGCTTACGTCAAATAGTCTCGGCTTCCCGGCCACGGCCTTACCGTCAAGAACGCCATAAGCAGAGATAGCCGGTCCTTCAATCACCTGCGTCGCAATCAGCGAACTCTGCACATCCTCAAATGCATCGATCATCTGCTTGAGGCACGGCACCTCTCCGGCCATCACATCGTCGGGCAGCAGCACGGCAAACGGCTCGTCTCCCACCAGATCTTTTGCCTGCAACACGGCGTGGCCCAGGCCAAGCGCCTGGCTCTGCCGCACATACGCCAGCTTTACCATGGAGGCGACATGCCGCGCCAGCTCCAGCAGCTCCGTCTTTCCCTTCTTTTCCAGGCTCGCCTCGAGCTCAAAACTGGTGTCGAAGTGGTCTTCGATCGCGCTCTTGCCGCGAGCGGTCACGATAATGATTTCTTCTATCCCTGCGGCGAGCGCCTCTTCCACGCCATACTGGATGATCGGCTTATCCACCAGCGCGAGCATTTCCTTCGGAATGGCTTTGGTTGCCGGCAGGAAGCGCGTGCCGAGTCCGGCAGCGGGAAATACAGCTTTGCGTACCTTCTGCTTCATGTGCTTCTTGTTGTTCCCTTCTCCTGCCGTGCAGGCCCTTGGCCTATGATGCCAGAGTCCCGCGGGGCAAGGGAGACCTGTCGTAACTTCATAAAGCGTGTTACAATGCGGGCGAGTCATCGCCCAGCAGGGCTTCCCGAACGATGGGAATCGGTGCTCCCCCCTGCCGCATAAAGTCGTCATGGAATGTCTGCAGCGAAAAGGCGCTGCCCTGCTTCTTTCTCACGTCTTCCCGCAGCTTCATAATCTCAAGCTTGCCCAGTGTGTAGTAAAGGTACGTGGCGTCCGAGGTGCCGCGTTTTACCTCCACGTCCGCCACCGAGCGCAGCTGGTAGCCTTCGTTCACAAAGAAGTCCTGGGCCTGCGGCAGGGTCATGTCCCCGGTGTGCATGCGGATGGCGACAACGAAGCGGGCGTCGCGCAGCAGGGCGTCGGTCAGCTGCCCCAGGCGGATCAGATTCGCCTCCCGCGCGTCTTTCGCCCCCGCCCCCGGCTGTCCGTAACCTTCGTCCAGCATCATCTGCTCACAATAATGTGCCCAGCCCTCCACGTTGGTGTTGGCCGTTACGATCTTGCGTACCTTGCTCAGGTTGGTGGTGTTGACCCACAGAAACTGCACATAGTGGCCCGGGTAAGCCTCGTGCACCGCCGTGCTTGTAATCGTGCCGACGTTGAAGATGCCCAGGTAATCGGCGATGTGCTCTGGCGTCCAGCTCTTCTCGGGCAGCGTGACATTGAAGTACGCAGTCGTGGAGTGCGTTTCAAACGGACCCGGCGGGTCCATGGATGCCTGCGTCGTCGCCCGCTCGAACGGAGGCGTTTCCTCCAGCACCGGTTCCACATCGGAGGGAATCGTAATGATCTTCTTCGCGCGGATGAACTGGATCAGCCCGGAAAACTGGTCGTGAAACGCTGCGAGCAGCGCACCCTGCGCGGGATGGTCGGCGGTCAGCTCGTCCAGCACCTGCTTCGGATCCTTGGTCGGGTCGATCAGCTTCGCGACCCGCGCAAACTCAGCCTGATTCCTGCGCAGGTCGGCCATTCCGATCGCCAGCAGCTGCGGCAGCGGCGTCGTGACCATCTCGTCATACTGGAGCTTCTTCGCGAACGTGTCGGCGCCGAAGCGGAAGTTACCATGGGAGCGGGGAAGAAGGTCGCTTTGCACCCACTGCTGATAGCTCTCGAGTGCCGCAATCACCGCCGCGTTCGACTTCGCAAACTGCGCCTTCAGCTCCGGATCGGTGGCCTTGCGGAAAGCCTCGGGTACATCGTTCCGGAAGAACGAAATCTCGTCCGGAAGCTGTTCGATGGCGATCTCGCTGTAAATCTGCGGGGGATTGACAAGGTTCTGCCGGGCCTCATCGAGTACCCTCGGCATCTGCCGCTCGCGCGCGATCAGCGATCGCAGCCGGTCATCGGGCGGAGCGAAATCCCGCTCCATCAACGTAAACGCCGCATTTGTAATGCCGCTCGAATAACTGTCAGGATTGGTCTGCCACGGCTTGATAGTCTCAAGCGTCAGCAGCTGCGAGCGCAGGCTGTTCCGCATCATCGTCAGGTCGCCCCGGGTCGACTGGTCGAGGCCGTCCGCAGAAAAGGCGTCGAACTTGCTCATGTAATAGTGCAGTCCGCGCACCTCTGCCTGAATCGTCGCGTGGCTCCAGTCCTCCAGCTTCGCGTCGTAACCGTGGATCCCGAGCGATGTAGCTTCGGTCGGCTCATACGGCAGCGCAGCGTCGTAAAATCGGTCGACCAGCGCGCGAAACGCCGCGGGTTGGTCTGCTGTCGCGTGGGCCGAAACGCTGGAAACGAGCGCAAGCACCCCGGCGCAGAGGGGGGCAGAATAAAAACGACGCATGCGGAAACAGCCTCACGAGTGGATCAGGATGAAAGCGATGCCAGTATACCGGCTGTCTGAAACAGCGCCATCGCTAAGCAGTAGCAACACAGTCGTCACTCTTCTCAGAACGCAGTTGTCTTACAGAAAAGTGAGCAGAATACCGGCACGGCTGGTCTTGGTAAGTGAAGATCATCGCGGGCGACCGTGAACTGACATGAGTGCATTTGCCGGAGCCAACCCGTTGAGCGTAAGTGACGAATTCGCTTTGCCCCGCGACACAGGGTTTGCAGAGTTTGTCGAACGCAATGCTCAATTCGCCTACCGCGTGGCGTTTGCACGGCTGCGCAATGCCGTCGACTCTGAGGACGCCGTGCAGGAGGCCTTTCTCAAACTCATGAAGCAGAATCGCTGGTTGGCAGCAAACGATGAGCGCGCGTTTGTCGCGCGCACCGTCTGGCGTGCGGCCATCGATATCCGGTCGCGTTCACCGCGACAGCCAGAGTGCGATAGCCGCGCCGAAGTGGCAAGCCAGGAACTCGACCCGGAACAGATGGCTTTGCGCGATGCGGAGCATGCAAAAGTTCACCGCCTGATCGACACGCTGCCCGAAAAGCTGCGCTTTCCACTCGTGCTGTCAGCTCTCCAGGAGCTTACTTCAAGGGAAGTTGCTGCACTTCTCGAGCTCCCCGAAGGCACTGTACGCCGTCGCGTCGTCGAAGCTCGTGCGTTGTTGCGTGAAAAGCTACTCGCCCTGGAGGTGCGCCGTGCAAGACAAGAATGATCGCCTGACGCCCGACGCGACAGACCAGCTCCTCGAATCGGCTCTGAGCACATACGGAGCAACACAGCCGCTGCAGGGACTTGAAGCGCGGCTGCTGATCTCTCTCAGGCAGCAAACCAGCCGCAGAGCAAAGATCGTTACAAAACCTCTCTGGGCTGCCTTTAGTGTCGCCGCTGCTTTCCTTTTGGTGGCCTCACTCTATCTTGGACCTGTTATCACCCGCCAATCGCACAGGCCGGAACACTCGCATTTAGCTGTGAGCATTCCGAATGATCCGGCTCCGGTCGTAAGCCTGAACCGCGTAAAGGTTAACATTTCAGGGCACCGCGCCCATGCCGTGCGCGCTATAACTCGCAGCAGCGGGAAGCCCTTCGTCGCGGCTCCTCTTTCAGGAGAAGAACGACTGCTGCTCCAGCTCGCGGCCACGCCGAATAGTCCGCTTCCGCGAACTGATGTTGCCGCTCCCATAGTAATTACGCCCATACAGATCAGTGCGATCAACATTAAGCCTCTCACCGATCTAGCGCCCCAAGACACCACGCCTAACTAAGGAGCTTTGCCATGCGTATAGCCACCATTTGCTTGTTTGCCTTGGTTTTCTATCCTGCAACATCAGCCATTGCCGCGGACACATCCGCCCAAACGACTACTGATTCCGCGAAACCTGCCCCCGCCGCCAGCGGAACCTATAAGCTCACCTTTGTTGTTAAGGAATTTGCCGCAGAAAAGCTCACCGGCAGCCGGTCTTACTCAGCCGTTTATTTCGAAGGTCGAGGAGGCAAGCCAGGCTCGATCCGAGCAGAGGATCAGGTGCCGACAATGAACAGTGACGGGCACCCAGGATTTCAGCACATCGGAGTGTTCATTGATTTCATGTGGCTTGGCCTTGCATCGGAAGTAACCTCGCTAGGATCTCCCCACGTTTCTATTAACGTGGATGTGGATATAACCAGCATTGCGCCCCCGGCGACAGGAGCGGCAAACTCTCAGCCTTTGATTCGGGAGCAGAGGTGGGGCTCAAGCCTTGCTTTGGAGTTAAACAAGCCGACGCTGCTCTTCTCATCCGACGATCCAACTGCCGATAGAAAAACTCAAGTAGAAGTGACCGCAGTCAAAATGAATTAACCAGGGTCAGCTGCTTACGCTACTGCCGTCTGCTCCACCACCAGCTCATCCAGCAGCAGCCGTATCTCGAGAATCACCTCTACCGGCTCCTTCGACGCAAGCGGGAAGCGCAGTACGCCTTGCGGCGTAAACTGCGCGCCCTGCTTCGCGTTCTTCGCCACCAGCCGCATCAGCCGGCCGGGGTCGATGCTCGCCTGCGTGGCAAATCGCAGGTGCACCTGGTCGCGCTTGCGGTCCACCTGCGACACGCCGATGCGTTCGCACTCCGCGCGCAAAGCCGCGGCTTCCAATAAGTGCTTCACGCCATCAGGCACTAAGCCGTAGCGATCCTCAAGCTCCACCCGCACGTCATCGACAGCCTGCTCGCTCGCGGCTGCGGCAATCCGCTTGTAAATACGGAGACGCTGGTTTTCTTCAGGGATGTAGCTTTCGTCGATCCGCAAAGAGATACCGAGGTTAAGCTGCGTGGCAATATGCTCAGTCTGCGTCTCGCCCTTGATGCGGCTGACGGCTTCCTCCAGCATGCCGGAGTACATCTCGAAGCCGACCGCCTCGATATGCCCGCTCTGCTCGCCGCCCAGCATGTTCCCCGCGCCGCGCAATTCAAGATCGAGCGCCGCGATCTTAAAGCCCGCGCCCAGGTCGGAGAACTCCTTGAGCGCCGCGAGCCGGCGCCGCGCAATGTCGGTCAGCTCCTGCTCCGGAGGAATGAGCAGGTACGCATACGAGCGCCGGCTCGAGCGCCCGACACGTCCGCGCAGCTGGTAGAGCTCCGAGAGTCCATGACGGTCCGCCCGGTTGATGATGATCGTGTTCGCCAGCGGAATATCGATGCCGTTCTCAATGATGGTCGTCGCGACCAGCACGTCGTACTCATGGTTCATAAAGGCGAGCACCACGCGTTCCAGCTCCGCCTCGCCCATCTGCCCGTGCCCGACGATTACGCGCGCCGCAGGCACCAACTCACGGATCTTTGCGGCGATCTCGTAGATCGACTCCACGCGGTTGTAGACGAAATAGGTTTGGCCGCCGCGCTCCATCTCGAGCTCGACAGCCGAGCGCACCAGCTTCTCGTCGAACTTGGCGACTACGGTCTGAATCGCCATGCGGTCCTTCGGCGGTGTCTCGATCACGCTCATGTCGCGCAGGCCGATCAGCGACATATGCAGCGTTCGCGGGATCGGCGTGGCCGACATCGTCAGCACATCAATTTGCGCGCGAATCTGTTTCAAACGCTCCTTGTGCCGCACCCCGAAGCGCTGCTCTTCATCGACGACCAGCAGCCCGATATCGTGAAACTTCAAATCTTTCGACAGCACGCGGTGCGTCCCGATCAGGATGTCGATCTTTCCCGCTTCCAGATCTTCGAGAATCTTCTTCTGCTCTTTCGGAGTCCGAAACCGCGAAACCATCTCGATGGAAATGGGGAACTGGCGGAAGCGCTTCTTGAACGTTTCGTAATGCTGAAACGCGAGCACCGTCGTCGGCGTCAGCACCGCAACCTGTTTGCTGTCCTGCACGGCCTTGAACGCGGCGCGCATTGCGACTTCTGTCTTGCCGTACCCTACGTCGCCGCAGAGCAGCCGATCCATCGGCAGCTCTGACTCCATATCGGCTTTAATGTCCCGGATGGCTGCGAGCTGGTCGTCGGTCTCGGTGAAATCAAAAGCATCCTCAAACTCGCGCTGAAACTCGTTATCCGGCGAAAACTGGTGACCGCGCGCGGCCTTGCGCTGCGCATAGAGCTTCAGCAGCTCATCGGTCATGTCTTCCATGGCCTTCTTGACGCGCGCCTTGGTCTTCGCCCAGCCCTGCGAGCCCAGCTTGTTCAGCACCGGCCCGGTTCCATTTGCCCCGCCCTCGCTCGAGCGGTAGCGCTGGATCAGGTCGAGCCGCGTGAGCGGCACATACAGCCGGGCGCCCTCGGCAAACTCGAGAATCATGAACTCAACGTTGACGCCGTCCTGCTCGATCTCACGCAGGCCCACGTAGCGAGCGATGCCATGCTCCACGTGAACCACGTAATCGTTCACCGTCAGGTCGCGAAAATCGGAAACGAACGCCGATGTTTTCGACTTTTTCGTGACCGGCCGCGCGGCTACATCGGTATCATCCGAAACATCGTTTACGCCAAAGATGACAAGGTTTGCATCCGCAAGGGAGACGCCGTGGGCCAGCTGTGCGCGGACCAGCACCGGCGGCATGTGCTCGCCCGGCCGCGGCTTATGCTCATGCGTTCCCATTTCGCTCACGGCCTGCTCAGTGCGCCAGCCGATGCGGTAGGAGATGGAGTGCTCGCCAAGCAGGTCGGCCATGCGCTCCAACTCGCCCTGGTTTGCCGAGGCGATCAGCACACGCTGCTGCGCCGCGAGCACCGTCCTGATCTGGTCCACCAGCGCTATACCATTGCCGTGGAAGCGCAGCGTCGGCCTGGTGGCGAATTCAATCTCCCCCAGAGTGGTGTCGTCTTCGAGCACATCGACGATGCCAAGCTGGTCCAGGTCGAGCCCGGGCTGGTTCGAAATCAGCGCCAGCAGCAGCTCCGGCCGGCGGTACAGGTCCTCAGGCGTCATCAGCGAGCCGATGTTCGAGCGCTCATGCCGCTGCTCGAGCTTGTTCCACCAGCGCTCCAGGTGGTTGCGCAGCATGCCCGGCTCTTCCACAAACACAACCGAGCGCTTCCAAAGCCCCAGCAGCGTCGTATCCGCTCCGGCAACGCCGGCAAAGAACTCCCACCCGGGAAACACCGTCACGCCGCCGGCCGCGATCGAGCGCTCGACCTGCTCCTGCTCATCCGCACGGTCAAGCTGCGTGCCCGAAAGCCGGGAATGCACCGCGGCCAGCAGCTTCTCCGTCACCGGTGTCTCGGTCAGCGGCAGCAGCGTCGCTTCGTCCAGCGGCTGCAGAGAGCGCTGCGTCTCCGGGTCGAACCGCCGCAGCGACTCAACCTCATCACCGAAAAACTCCAGCCGCACCGGCCGCTCGGCTTCCGGCGAGTACACATCCAGGATGCCGCCGCGCCGCGTAAACTGTCCCGGCATCTCGACCAGGTCGACCGCGGTGTAGCCCACGCTCGCCAGGTGCGTGATCAGGCCGTCCAGGTCGTATTCCCCGCCGCGCTTCAGTGTGCATGCCAGCTCGGCATAGTAGCTCGCCTGAAACAGCTTCTGCGCCGCTGCCTCGACCGGCGCAATCACAATCGAGGCAGCATCAGTAGCGATCTTCCATAAAGTCGCGGCCCGGCTCTCCTGCACCTCCGCATGGGGCGAAAGGTTCTCAAACGGCAGCACATCCGGCGCCAGCAGTTTCACCACGCGGTCGGGCGCCAGGGCGCCCGTCAGCTCGCAGGCGGCGCGTACTGAGAGGTACAGCGATTCAGCGGCCTTGTTGTCCGCAACCAGCACGATGGCAGGCAGCTTCGCCGCCCGCGCCAGCAAAGGCAGGTAGAGCGCCCGCGCGGTCGCGGTGAGCCCGGAGACGCGCCTGCGCCCACGCCCGAGAGAAAGATGGCGGGTCGCTTGGTCAAACCCAGGCGAGCGCTCCAGGTCCGCCGTCAGCTCGCGGACAAAGGGGAGAATCATTCTGCTCTCAGTTTAGCAGTGCAGTTTCAGAGTGCTTCGATCTCATCAAGCGTGTACTCGCGGTCGAGCGCGATCGTGATTTCACCGTCCGGCCAGTGTGTCGCCAGGAACTTGACTTCGTTTTCGGTCATACAGGGCACAGCCTCGTTTCAGAGTTAATGTGCGTACAGCGGGCAGAACCGCATTGGGTTGACTTTAGCCAGAGCGCCCGGTCACGGCGACAACTTTCGCTCCCGATCAGTACTTTTGGCATGTATCCGAGCGCGGCTTCGCGCTCAAAGTGCGCCCTCACCCGCTGACAAACTGGCGCCGCACCGCAGCAGGTAAACTTGAGGGCATGGCTACGACCGCCGCGCTCCCGCTCGCCATCCTCGCTAAGTACGAACCGGTCATCGGTCTCGAAGTCCACGTGCAGCTGCTTACCCGCTCAAAGGCCTTCTGCGGATGCGCCAACCGGTTCGGGGCAGAACCCAACACGCTGGTCTGCCCGGTATGTCTCGGTCTGCCAGGCGCGCTGCCCGTGCTCAACGCACGCGCGGTCGAGTTCGCCACGCTCGCGGCCATGGCCATCAACGCCGAAATTCGCGAGACCAGCGTCTTTGCCCGCAAGAACTACTTCTACCCGGATCTGCCCAAGGGCTATCAGATCTCGCAGTTCGACAAGCCCCTTGCCGAGCATGGCTGGCTTGAGGTCGACACACCCGGGCGCGGCCCGCAGCGCATCGGTATTACCCGCCTGCACATGGAAGAGGACGCCGGCAAAAGCCTCCATGACGGCGTACACGACTCGGCCGCAAGCACCTCGGTCGACCTGAACCGCTGCGGTACACCGCTGATTGAAATCGTCAGCGAGCCTGATATCCGCACACCGGATGAAGCCTATGAGTACCTGACGAAACTGAAGGAGATTCTGCTCTATACCGGCGTTTCCGACTGCAATATGGAAGAAGGCTCGCTGCGCTGCGATGCTAATGTGAGCGTTCGGCCGCGTGGTCAGCAGACGTTTGGCACCAAGGCTGAAGTGAAGAACGTCAACAGCTTCCGGTACATCCGCGCCGCGCTCAACTACGAAATCGAGCGCCAGGTCGAACTGATCGAGGCCGGCGAGCGCATCGTACAGGAGACCCGCTTCTGGAACGCCGCCGAGGGCCGCACTTACTCCATGCGCTCGAAGGAGCAGGCGCACGATTACCGGTACTTCCCGGAACCCGATCTGCCCTCGCTTACCGTGTCTGCCGAGGCGCAGCAGGCGATTCGTGCAACCATGCCGGAGCTGCCCGAAGCTCGCCGCGCCCGCATGATCGCCGAGTACGGGATCGCCCCGCAGGATGCGCAGACCCTGACCGCCACCCGCGCCTTCGCCGACCAGTTTGAAACAGCGGCGAAGGCGGCCAGGAGCCCGCGCCGGGTAGCCAATCTGGTGCTCAGCGAGCTGACCTCGCGCCTCAAGCTGAAGGGACTCGATCTGGAACAGTCGCCGATCACGATGGCGGGCATAGCCCAGGCGGCAGACCTTGCCGAAGACGGAAAGCTTTCCAGTAAGCAGCTCAAACAGCTCTTCGACCTTGCTTTTGAAACCAACGAAGATTTCGGCCCTGTCTACGAACGCGAAAAGCCGCAGCAAATCTCGGATATGGGTGCTATTGAGAAAATGATCGACGAGGTCATCGCTGCCAATCCCAGGCAGGTAGAGCAGTACCGGGCCGGGAAGAAAACCGTCTCAGCCTTCTTCGTCGGCCAGGTCATGCGGCTGAGCAAAGGTCAGGCGAATCCGGAGCTGCTCAATAAGCTGGTCTCACAGAAGCTGGACGCCTGATAGAACCGCCCATGCGGGGCTAACATCCCATGGGCAGGCTGCTGAGCATCTCTTTCATCGGTGTACCCGGCCGGCAAATGTGAGCCTGGCCTTAGACACTCTGCAGAGTACCGTATGCGATTGCTTACAGCGGACCGGCCGAAGTTATCGCATGGGATAAGCTGCTGGACGTGGTCTGCCGCTGCTACAAAATCCATCCATCATCCTATGCGCGGGTCTATCCCGGCTTATCTCGGTCACTGTTCGCTAACGAACGGTGGGCCATCGCATAACATCTGCAAAATAAGCTTGTCGATTGTGCCGGAAGTCTTCTTGCAGGAAAGACAACTCTCCCCGAACATTGGAGTTTTCGATGAAGAGAATACTCTCCGTCGGTCAGGATGCCGATCTTCTCTATAGCCGCAATCTGCTTCTTCAACGAACCGGTGCAGCCGTGTTCAGCGCGAGAACCGAACCCGCGCTCCATCTGCTTCAGGCGCAATCGTTCGACCTTGTCGTTCTGTGCCACACACTGGAGCAGAAGGATCTGGTAGCCGCGTGCCGGGCGATCCGGCGATTTTCCCCGCGGACTCGCCTGCTGCTGATCGCCGGCAGCCTGGGCTTCTGGGCTGCGCCGGACAGCAAGGTGGACACAATCGTGCCGTGGCATCGGGGACCCAGGGCGCTGCTGAAATCAGCAGGCGATCTGCTGGGCAGCCTGAGAGATAGTCGCCCGCGTCCTGCTCAGGTGATCCCCATCACCCAGGGCCGCTGCGGCTGAGTGGCGCCCCCTCCGCGTGGTCCAGCACTCGGCAAAGTTCTTCTGGATCCTGAATCAAAAACTTCTGACGTGCAGGCGCGTGGCAAGAGGCCGGCGTTGCTCCTTATCACTCCAGGGCCAGCCTGCGGTGCAGAACAGAAAGCATGACGCTCTTCAGCAGCGCTTCCAGTTCCGGGTCATAGCGGTATCCTTCATCGCGCATAAAGGCGTGTGCGCCGTTCACCTCAAGCCATTGATAGTTGGCTTCCACCTCGTCCAGGCGCGCCAGTATTTTTCGCCGGCCTTCGAGTGGAACGTGCGGATCCTGCCGGCCCCAGATGTGCAGCAGCTCGCCCTTGATCTCCCCTGCTCGGGCCAGCGAATCATCCTGCCTGCCCGCGCCCAGTGTTCCGCCGTGGATATCTGTCGCATAGAAGCACACAGCCGCACGCACCTGCGGATACATTGCGGCGCGGAACGCGAGATGCCCGCCCAGGCAGATGCCGACCACGCCCAGTCTTCCGTTGCACTGCTCCATCGACTCCATGTGTGTCAGCAGCGCGCGCGCGTCCTCGTCATAGGACGACAGCTCCTTGGCGTATTTATCATGATTGCCTCGGTCAGACCCGGCCTGGTCGTAAGCCAGCACCGTGCCGGCCGGCTCCAGTTCGTGATACACCTCAGGCACCGCCACCACGTAGCCGTGCCCCGCCACAAAGCTCGCGAAGCGCCGGATCGGCCCGGTCATCTGGAAGATCTCGGAGTAAAGAATCACGCCGGGGTATCTGCCCTCAGCCGCAGGACGAAAAAAGTACGTCCGCATGGGCCCGGTCTTCGTCGCCACATCGATCACCAGGTCATCTTTCACGATCATGCGTCTGCTCCTTCGTCTGTCTTGTGCAACGCGCGGTGCCCGATGTCCCGGCGATAGTACATGCCGTCGAACTCGATCTGCTCCATCCCCGCATAGGCCAGCCGCAACGCCTCTTCGAGCGTTTCGGCCGCCGCGCTTACCCCCAGCACCCTGCCGCCGGCTGTACGCAGTTCACCCTCGGCTCGCACCGTTCCGGCGTGGAACACCTCGACTCCCGGCACATTTGCGGCAGCATCGGTCCCTCGAATGGCGTAACCCGAGCCGTACTTGCCCGGGTACCCGCTCGAGGCGGCGATAACACATGCCGAGGCGCCGGATTTCCAGCGAAACTCCGTGTCGCTGAGCCGTCCATCGATACAGGCCTCAAAGGCTTCAAACAAATCGCTGTCAAGCCGCAGAAGAATCGCCTGCGTCTCAGGATCTCCGAAGCGCGTGTTGTACTCGAGCACCAGCGGACCGTTCGCCGTCATCATCAGCCCGATAAAGAGCACGCCTACAAACGGAACTGATTCGGCAGCCATGCCGTCCACGGTGGGCTGCGCAATGTGGTGCAGAATCCACTCCTGCATCGCCGGGGCCAGCATGGTGTCTGACGTGTAAACGCCCATGCCTCCTGTGTTCGCGCCCGTGTCGCCTTCGCCGATGCGCTTGTGATCCTGCGCGGGCACCAGCGGCGCCACGTGCCGGCCGTCACTCATCACGAGGAACGAAACCTCTTCGCCTTCCAGGAATTCTTCCAGCACCACGCTGGATTCTGCGCTGCCCAGCAGAGCCCCGCTGTACAGCCCGGCAATCGCTGCTTCAGCCGCGGCCTGGTCCGGGCAGACCAGTACCCCCTTGCCGGCATGGAGCCCATCGGCCTTCACTACGATCGCGCCGTTGAACAGCTCCAGGGCTTCGCGTGCTTCCGCAGCCGAAGCGCACACCGCGTAGGCCGCGGTCGGAATGTTGTGCCGTTGCATGAATCGTTTTGCGAATGCCTTGCTCGACTCAAGCTCCGCCGCAGCCCGCGTCGGTCCGAAAACCCGCAGCCCCTTTGCCTGCAGCGCATCCACAATGCCGAGCGCCAGCGGCACCTCAGGCCCAACCACCGTCAGCGACGGCTGTTCCCGCACGACAACCTGTACCATCGCTTCGAGGTCGTTCGTATCGACGGGAACACACCGCGCGATCTCCACGATGCCCCCATTTCCTGGCGCGCACACCACCTCGGCAACCCGCTTTGACCGCAACAACGCCCAGGCAAGCGCGTGCTCCCGGCCGCCCCCGCCAATCAGCAGAATCTTTTCTCCGCCCGCGGCCATTTACGCCAGCGCCTTCGGTACAGCTTCTTCCCATCGGCCCTGCGACTTCAGAATCAGCTCGACGACCTCACGCGCGGCTCCGCGTCCGGCAGAGCACTTCGTCACGTACTGGCACACGGCCTTCAGCTCCGGCGCGCCCTCGGCAACACTCACTGCCAACCCAACTCGCTCGGCCAGCGGAATATCCGGTAGATCATCGCCCATGTAGCAGACCTCGTCCGGCGCGACCCCCGCTTTCTGGAGCACTTCTTCAAACGCGGCCGTCTTCTTCGCCTGCCCCAGATACACAAAGTCCACCTTCATCTCCTGCGCGCGGCGCAGCACTGCAGGCGAGCGCCTTCCGGTGATGAACCCTGTCTTGATTCCCATGGTGTGCGCCAGCGACAGCCCTTGGCCATCATGCGCGCTGAACACCTTCATCTCGGAAACCGTGCTGCTTCCAGCCTCATCAACAGCCGCGATCAGGCAAACCCCGCCATCTGTTATCGTTCCATCCACATCCATTAGAAAGACCTTGATTTTGCGCGCGCGTGCCAGAACGTCCGCACTCGCTAATTGCTCCGTGTCGCCCATAGCAGCTATTCTACGCGGCGTTTCAGTCGATATTTCTCCATTCGCCTTTACACAACTGGCAGCAACTTATACTGGAGACCGTGCCCGAGATTGCTGTCGTTGCGCCTGTGCTTAAACGGAACCGTTCCCGCGCGCAGCTTCGGCATGCACGACGGCTCCTGCTGCACCTCGGGCCAGCATTTGTCGCCAGCATCGCCTACATCGATCCCGGTAACTTCGCGACGAATTTTGCTGCCGGGGCACACTCCGGCTACCGGCTGCTGTGGGTGCTGCTCTGGTCCAACAGCATGGCGATCGTCATCCAGTACCTTGCCGCCAAGCTGGGCATCGCGACCGGGCGAACGCTGCCCCAGAGTTGCCGCGACCATTTCTCCCGGCGCACCGCCATTGTTTTGTGGCTCGCCGCAGAGGTCGCCGCGCTGGCCACGGACCTTGCCGAGTTTCTCGGCGCGGCACTCGGCTTTTACCTGTTGTTCGGCCCGTCGTTTCTGCACCATGGCTGGACGCGCACCGAGACGCTGCTTTTCGCTGCGCTGCTCTCCACGATTTTCGTCTTCGCGCTGCTTCTGCTTGAAACGCGCGGCTTTCGCAAGCTCGAGGTCGGCATCATCAGCTTTGTCGGCGCGATCGGCGTGTGCTACGCGGTCGAGATGGCGCTGGTGCATCCGGCCTGGCAGCTCGTCGCCCTACATATGCTCGTGCCCGAGGTCGGGCGTCATAGCATCTATGACGCCGTCGCCATGCTCGGCGCCACGGTCATGCCTCACGTCATCTACCTGCACTCCGCGCTGGTGCAGCCCCGGGTCGCCGAGCAGGTGCGGCGACCGCATGTGCCCAATCATCACTACCTGGCGCGCCTGCGCCTGCTGTACTACGAGCGCATCGATGTGCTGATCGCCATGAACGGCGCATGGCTCGTCAATTCGGCAATGGTCATTGTCGCGGCAACAGCTTTTGCAAAGGCGCACATCACCGGTGATATGTCGATTGAAGACGCTCACCGCACTCTCGGTCCGCTGCTCGGGCCTGCCTCGGCAACCATCTTCGCCGTCGCGCTGCTCTGCTCCGGGCTCTCCTCTTCGACCGTCGGCACCATGGCGGGGCAGGTGGTGCTGGAAGGCTTTCTCAAGGTACGGTTTTCGATCTTCCTGCGCCGCCTGCTTACGCTGATTCCGTCGCTGATCGTGATCGCGACGGGGCTGGACGCGCTCAAAATTCTCATCCTGTCGCAGGTGGTGCTCTCGTTTGCGCTGCCGTTCGCGCTGGTTCCACTGCTCATCCTTACCGGTCGCGAGGCCGTCATGAAGCGCTTTGTCAATGGGCCATGGTTGCGTCGCGCCGGGTGGTCGATCACCGGGCTGGTGATTGCGCTTAATGTTCTGCTGCTGGTGCAGACCGTTACTGGTTGAGCCCGGCACGCATCGCCCTGATCAGTGCGCCGTTAGCGGTGTCGCCGCTCAGCTCCCAGATCATCATGCCGGCCAGACCGTGCGCCCTGGCGTAAGCGGCTTTGGCCGTAATGGATGCGGGATCGTCGAAAGTCCAGAAGCTATTGCCGTCGTAAAGCCACGGTGCGGCTGAGTGAGGGTCGCGAAACGGCGTCGCCGCGCCGGGCAGCGCCGCGATCTGGCGATAGGGCGCGTCATCGCTTACCGGTTTGCCCATCGCGCCCAGCCCGTGCTGCGTCCCCGCCTCCGTAACGCCGGTCCATTGGTATCCGTAGAACGGCACCCCCAGCAGCAGCTTCGCCGCAGAAATGCCGACGCTTTCGTAATCCTGCACGGTGGCATCAACATTCCCGCTGTCCTGCGCGACCCCGGGGATGGGGTAGAGCGGCGCGACGATGCCGGTGGTCTTCTGCCAGGGGCCGTTGTAGTCGTAGTTCATCAGGCCGACCAAGTCCACACTTCGCGCCACAACCGGCCAGTCGACGCCCGGGTAGCGCCCCAACCCGGCGCCGATCGCGACAGTCAGATACGGGGGGTGCACGTGGCTATGCTCGGCATAAGCCGTGAGCTGCCGGCGGAACTCGACCAGCAGCGCGGAGTAGTTGGCGCCGTCGGTCCTTCCGCCCGGGCCGTTCCGGTTCGGGTACTCCCAGTCGACATCGATGCCGGAAAATAGACCCGGCGCCTGAAGGCCGGGCGCGAAGTTGCCACGCAGGAACATGTCAATGCAGGAGGCGACAAAGGCAGCCCGCTTCTCCGGCGTAGCCGCGTCCGCGAAGGACGGTGCATTGCCCTCGATCGAGATGAGCATGCGGATGTGCGGGTACAGGCGGTGCAGCTCCTGCAGCTGGTGAAACTCTCCCCGCAGCACAGCCGGCGCGGAACCTTCCGGAGTGTCCGCGGTTCCATCCACGCTGGTTTGCGCCGTGTAGGCGTGCTGCAGGTCGGCCTCCGGATCGGCGATGGCGCAACGGCCATCGACGATCTTCGCCTGGGCGTAGTCGATCTGGTCGAGCAGACGGGCCGCCCCGCTCGTCACCAGCTGCTGCGCCGACCATGGCGGCGTGCTGTAAAGACCCCACTGCGGCAGGTAGCCGACGATGATGGGGCGTTGCGCCAACAGCACGGCAGGGCACAGAAGAACCAGCAGGGAGAAAAGTCGGCGCATGTGCCTGTGAGACGGACGCCGGACCTGATGTGGATGCAAGTGACGGAGGTAAGGTTCGGGGGGTGGAAAGGCGGCGTGGATTCGATACACTCCCGACACCACCAGCAAAGTGTCAGGCGGGAACAGGATGGGCCAGCCGGTCAGTTGTAACGACTGCCGGCAGGCCTGACCGGCGTTCTCCGCGACAACGGGCGAACGCCGGTTCCAATGCTGGAGGTGGCCTATGGACGTAGCACCGTCCAGTTGGGTACATCTGGTTGTGAGGATCACGCTTGACTGGCGTGTCCTCGCTGCTGGTGTAGCCCTGGCTCGACTACTGCGAAAGCGAACCCCCTCGGTGGGTGACAACCATCGAGGGACCTGCCGACTTTCACAACTCCATTGGATGCTCAGAACACCCTGAAGTCAAGCATTTCCATCCGCTGCGCGGCTCGGTCGTCCCGCTTGGACCCGGAACAGGGTCGGGAGTGAGGGCGCGGACTCACTCAGGCATATCGTCGTTCCCGCGGTCTAAAATAGACGCGACGATGCCCAGCCGCGACCTTTGCCTGCTCAAACGCTTCCGCCGCGGCCGCCACGACCGTGGCCGCGCCCGTCTCTAGCCTGCGCCCGCATTCGCACCACCTCTCCTTCTTACTGCAAAGGACAAACGATTCATGAGCACCCCTGCGACCACTGACAGCTTCAAGGCCCGGGCCGAGTTTGTCTCCGGCGGCCGGACGTACCGGATCTTTCGCCTCAAGGCGCTCGCCGAGCTGGGGCACTCGCTCGAACGGCTCCCCTACTCGCTGCGCATCCTGATTGAAAACCTGCTGCGCCGCGAGGACGGCGTGAGCGTAACGGCGGCGGACATTCAGTTCCTCGCAAACTGGGACCCGGCGGCTGAGCCTGCGCGCGAGATCGCGTTTATGCCCGCGCGGGTGCTGATGCAGGACTTCACCGGCGTCCCGGCAGTCGTGGATCTGGCTGCCATGCGCGATGCCATGAAGCTGCTGGGCGGCGACCCCGAAAAAATCAACCCGCTCCAGCCCGCCGAGCTCGTCATCGACCACTCCGTGCAGGTCGATGAGTACGGCACCTCCGGCTCCTACAATGTCAACTCGCTGCTCGAGGTCGAGCGCAACCGCGAACGCTACGCCTTTCTCAAGTGGGGCCAGAGCGCGTTCCGTAACTTCTCCGCCGTGCCGCCCGGCATGGGCATCTGCCACCAGGTCAACCTCGAATACCTGGCCCGCGGCGTCTTCACGACCGAGATCGACGGCGAAAGCTGGGCCTACCCCGACACGCTGGTCGGCACCGACTCCCACACCACCATGATCAACGGTCTCGGCGTGCTGGGCTGGGGCGTCGGCGGGATTGAAGCAGAAGCTGCCATGCTGGGCCAGCCCGTCTCCATGCTTATTCCGCAGGTCGTGGGCTTCTGCATCACCGGCAAGCTGCGGGAAGGCGCGACTGCCACTGACCTCGTGCTCACCGTGACCGAGCAACTGCGGAAACATGGCGTCGTCGGCAAATTTGTCGAGTTCTTCGGTCCCGGGCTGCCCGAGCTTTCGCTCGCCGACCGCGCGACCATCGCCAACATGGCCCCCGAATACGGCGCGACCTGCGGCATTTTCCCGGTGGATGACGAGACCCTGCGCTACCTGCGCCTGACCGGCCGGCCCGAGGAACAGGTCGCGCTGGTGGAGGCCTATTACAAGGAGCAGGGTTTATTTCATACCCGTGAGACGCCGGCAGCCGCATACTCCTCGACGCTCGAGCTGGACCTGTCCACCGTACAGCCGAGCGTCGCCGGCCCCAAGCGTCCGCAGGACCGGGTGCTGCTGGGTGAGATCGCGGAGAACTTCGGCAAACAGCTGCCTTCCCTGTGCGGGCCCAAGGCGGGCAAGTTCGGCGAGCGGCAGGCGCAGCGGTGGGAGGGCGAAGGCGGCCACGCCTCGGCGAGCGGCGATGTGGAGAGCACCGTCGGCGCGCCCGAGCCCGGCATCCCGGTCGACTCGCCGGCCGCTACTGTCTCGATCGCGGCTGCTGCGAGCGGCGCGCCGGTGCTCGGCCACACCGCGCCCGTGTATGCGCACACCATAAAGGAGCGCTTCGGGCTCGACCCGGACCGCTACCTCGACCATGGCTCGATCGTGATCGCCGCCATCACCTCCTGCACCAACACGAGCAATCCCTCCGTCATGGTGGCGGCTGGCCTGCTCGCAAAAAAGGCGGTCGAGCGCGGACTTTCGGTGCCCCCGTGGGTCAAGACCTCGCTTGCGCCGGGCTCCCGCGTAGTCACAGACTACTATCGCAAGGCGGGCCTGCTGCCGTATCTCGACCGGCTGCGGTTCAACGTGGTCGGCTACGGCTGCACCACCTGTATCGGCAATTCGGGCGCGCTGCCGTCCGACGTTTCAGAGGCGATCGACGCGCACGGACTGGTCGCGGTTTCAGTGCTGAGCGGCAATCGCAACTTCGAAGGCCGCATCAACTCCGATGTGCGCGCGAACTACCTGATGTCGCCGCCGCTGGTGGTCGCCTACGCGCTGGCCGGGACCATTTACCGCAATCTTGAGACCGAGCCGCTGGGCCGCGGCAGGGATGGCGCCGATGTGTACCTGCGCGACATCTGGCCCACAGCGGCAGAGATCGCCGAGGTTGTCTGCGCCGCGCTCACCACCGAGTCCTTCCGGACGGAGTACGCGACCGTGACCACGGGCGACAAGCACTGGCAGGAGCTTCGCTTTGCCGAAGGCGACGTGTACGGCTGGGAGCCGGATTCGACCTACATCCGCCAGGCGCCTTACTTCGACGGCATTACGGCCGTGCCCGCGCCGGTCAACGATATCCACGGCGCGCGCGTGCTGGCCGTGCTGGGCGACTCCGTCACCACCGATCACATCTCCCCCGCAGGCGCGATCAAATCCAATAGCCCTGCGGGCCTCTACCTGAAAGAGCACGGCGTCCAGCCCGCTGACTTCAACTCCTACGGCTCGCGCCGCGGCAACCATGAGGTGATGGTGCGCGGAACCTTCGCCAACGTCCGCCTGAAAAACAAACTTGCCCCCGGCACTGAAGGCGGCGTCACCCGCCTGCTGCCGGAAGGCGCTCCGATGAGCATCTACGACGCGTCCGTCGAGTATGCGAAGCGCGGCGTGCCGCTGGTTATCCTGGCCGGCAAGGAGTACGGCTCGGGCTCGTCACGCGACTGGGCCGCAAAAGGCCCGAAGCTGCTGGGTGTGCGCGCGGTCATCGCCGAGAGCTACGAGCGCATCCACCGCTCGAACCTAGTCGGTATGGGCATTCTGCCGCTGGAGTTCTCGGGCGGCGAGTCGGTAGCGTCGCTCGGGCTCACCGGTGAAGAGGTTTTCGACTTTCCCGGACTGCGCACACTGCTGGCCAACCGTCTAGAGTCAAGCCGCTCGTTGATCGTGCGGGCAACCGCGCCTGACGGCACAGAGCAGAACTTCAACGTCCGCATCCGCATCGATACCCCGCAGGAAATCCTGTACTTCGAGCACGGCGGCATTCTGCAGTATGTGCTGCGGCAGCTGGCGGGTGTCGCGTAACGGCTCGTGGACAGACGCAAAGGCTGCGCATCCTGGCGCAGCCTTATGCGAACTACGCCGAGCGCGTATCCAGCGCGTTCCGCAACCCATAAAACGCCGCATCCGGGCTGTAGTCGCCGTTGAACGGCAGGCATTGCTGTTCACGGTCCGGATGCTTCGGGCGAAATTTCGCGGCACTGCTGCCCTTCGCGTTCAGCCATGAGGAGCGATTGGCCACGCCCCAGGTCAGCACATCCGTTACGGCCGGATGCTTGAGCAGCAGCGTGACGTAGTACTCGTAAATAGCCGCGACCTGCTCCCCGCGCACCTTTGGGTCATCGGACGGCAGCGCATCGTCGTTTACGTCCAGCTCGGTCACAAACGCCTTCAGCCCCAGCGCCGCGATCCTGTCCACGAACGCCGAGATTCCCGGCCCAATCTGCTTCGCCGAGCCAGCGGAGAGGTGCGACTGGATGCCGACAGCATCGATCGGCACGCCACTTCGCTGCATGCCCTCCACCAGCTGCAGCACCGCCGCGCGCTTCGCCGTCTCGTCCGGGGCATCGGTCTCGATCCCGTAATCGTTGTAGGTCAGCAGCGCGGCAGGATCGGCGGCGCGGGCCGCGCGGAATGCGATAGCAACGTAGCCCGGTCCCAGCAGCTTGTACCAGGGGCTGTTGCGCATGCCGCCGGGCTGATGGTCCTTCGGGTCGATCGCCTCGTTCACCACATCCCACGCCCGAATCCTGCCCTTGTACCGGCCTACGACTGTCGCAATATGCGTCGTCAGGAACTGCTCGGCATTGCCCTTGTTGACCGTCGCCGCGAACCAGCCTGGCAGCGCCTCATGCCAGCACAGGTTGTGCCCGCGAACCTTCATTCCATGCGCTTCAGCGAACGCCACAAACCGGTCCGCCTCGGCAAAGTCAAACCGGTCCGGCGCAGGACGCAGCCCGGCCCACTTCATCGCATTCTCGGCGACTACCACGTTGTACTGCTCCGCCAGCGTGCGCGTATACACCGCGTCACGGCCCAGCAGGCCCATGTTCACCGCAGCGCCGGCCAGCAGCCCGCGCGCGGCGGCATGCGCTTTCAGCGAGCCCGCTCCGGTATAGTCGCCACCGTCGTTTCCCTGCGCCTGCAACAGGCGCAAGGGGCCGGCCGCAACGGCAACCGCTCCCGCGCAAAGCGCCTGCTGCGCAAAGCGTCGCCGTGTTGTCGTAGGTCCATCGCTGTTCCCAAACATTGCGGGAACTCTATCATTTGCGCAGCAAAAGGGCGAACCCCTGAGACTTCAAGGTTCGCCCTTTTCTCAAACGGACAGCGAAAACTAAACCGCTGCCCGGGCCTCTTCGAGCAGCGGCTTGATGAAGTCGGCCTCCTGCACCTTGCCCTGCGCCAGCGCGGTGGTGTCGCCGGCAAGCACGATCTTCACATCCGTGATGCCGATGAAACCGAGAATACCCTGCAGATACGGGGTCTCCTGGTTGTACTTTTCAGCAGGCGCGCCGGGAGCATAGTTGCCACCGCTGGCGACGATGACCGTCGCCTTCCGGCCTCCGGCGAGGCCTTCGTAGCCCTTGTCGCTCACATTAAAGGTCTTCCCGTAGCGCACGATGTGGTCGATCCAGGCCTTGAGCAGAGCCGGAACGGCAAAGTTGTACATCGGCGTGGCAATCACGATTTCGTTCGCTTCCAGCAGTTCGGCGATCAGGTCGTCGGAAACCTTGAGCGCGCCTTTCTGTTCCGGGGTGTGCTGGTCGGGTGCGCTGTAGGCGCCCACGATCCACGGCAGGTCGACGAAGGGTAGGTTGGTCTTGGTGAGATCGCGGACGATGACTTTACCGCCGGGATTCTTGCTTTTCCAGGCTTCGGTGAACGCTGCGCTGAGCTTGCGGGAGACTGAGTGGTCGCCGCGGGGGCTTACGTCGATATGGAGCAGAGTAGCCATGATCCTCCTGGGATCGTTCCGCGGCTCGCTGATGCAGGCGCACGAAACTGGTTGAGTGTGATAACACGAACCTTTCCCAGTAGAGATGCCAGGGGCCTGCGGGCAGATGCGTGAATATCAAGGGAGTCCTGCCTTTTCTCCCGGGTGCACCGGATCGGCCGGCCCGAATACCGGGCGCGCCGGAAAGGTTGCCCCGCGCGGTTCGGCGCAGTCGCCAAAGGCCGGTTAAACTGTGAACTGTCGTTCCCGTCTTCTATAATCGGGACTCGCGCAAGCTGCTCTGATTTTTGCTGTAGCCGAGGGTGTGCCTATCTTTCCCGAATTCCGTGGGAGTCAATCCCCAAGCCCCACCCGCAGACCTGCGCGTTTCATGCGTAGACTGCGATACATCGCTCTTCTGCTTCTCTGCTTCACCGTCTTCTCGGTTGCATGGGCACAAGCGAACATCATCACCAGTATTCGGGTGATCGGCAATCGCCGTATCCCGAAGGAGACCATTCTGGCGCGGCTGTTCTCGCGCGAGAATGAAGCCTACGATCCTGCCACCGTCGAGCGGGACTTCAACTCGCTGTGGAACACGGGCTATTTTGAAAATGTACGTATCGAGCGGGAAGACACGCCGAAGGGCGTCGTCCTCGATATTTACGTGCAGGAAAAGCCAACGATCCGCGAGATCAACTACAAGGGTCTCAACTCCATCACGGAGTCCGACATCCTGGACGCCTACAAGAAGGCGAAGGTCTCGCTGGCGCAGGAGTCGCAGTTCGACCAGACCCACGTAGCGCAGGCGATTACGGTTATCAAGGAGCTGGAGAGCGAGCACGGGCACCAGTTTGCGACGGTGCGCGAGGACGTGAAAACCATCCCGCCCTCGAGCGTGCAGCTGAACTTCACGATCAAGGAAGGCCCGACGGTCAAGGTCGGCAATATCACCTTCTCCGGCAACCAGCATGTTTCTTCGCGGGTGCTGCGCGCCTCCATGAAGAACCTGAAACCGATCGGCATTCCGGACTCCATTTTCTTTGAGAACCTGTTCGCGAAGACATACGACGCGACCAAGCTCGAAGAAGACACGGAGCGAGTGCGCATGGCGTACCGCGACCGCGGGTACTTCCGCGCGAATACAGAAGACCCGCAGACGCATATCCGGAATGAAAGCGGACTGTCGCTGTTCACGTTTCGCCCCAAGACCGGCAAGCGGATGGACATCCACATCCCGGTGGAGGAAGGCGCGCGCTATCGCTTTACTGGCATCACCTTTACCGGGAACAAGGCCGTGACCAACGTCAAGGCACTGCGGGCGCAGTTCCCGATGAAGGACGGCGACTGGTTCAACGCGACCGCGTTCGGCAAGGGTCTTGAGAATCTCAAGAAGGCTTACAACAGCCTGGGTTACATCAACTTCGCGCCGGTGCCGACGCCGAAGTACGACGACGCAGCCAGGACCATCGGCTTCAACATCGACCTCGATGAGGGCAAGCAGTTCAAGGTGGCGCGCATCGAGTTCCAGGGCAACAAGGTCACGCGCGACTTTGTGATCCGCCGTGAGCTGCTGCTCGAAGAAGGCCAGGTCTACAACTCGCGGCTGTGGGAAGCGAGTCTGCAGCGGCTGAACCAGTTGGAGTACTTCAATCCGCTGAAGGTGGACCAGGATACCGAGACGCACCAGAACACCGAGGCCGGCACGGTGGACCTGCTGCTGAAAGTCACCGAAAAGGGCAAGAACTCAATCGGGTTGAACGGCGGCGTGAGCGGCGTGTCCGGTTCGTTCCTGGGCTTGAACTACCAGACGAACAACTTCCTGGGACTGGGCGAGACGCTGTCGATCCAGGCCAGCGAAGGCAACCAGGCGCGGAATCTCGGCTTCAGCTTCAACGAGCCGTATGTGCGCAACAAGCCGATCGATGTCGGCTTCTCGGTCTCTGACAACAAGACGGATTACAACTCGAACAAGCGAATCAGCACGACAGGCGAGAGCGCGAACGCAGCCGCGGCCAGCACCTCGCTGACCCAGAACTACAACCAGACATCGGAAGGCTTCTCGCTCTCGGCGCAGTATCCGCTGCGGCGCTCGTTCAAGCGGGTGGGCTTCACCTACTCGTGGAACCGGTCGTCGGTGACAGCATTCAGCGCGGCTTCGCAGAACCTGTTCCAGACGCTGTCGTTCCGCTCCGGCATCCAGGGGCAGAACGCGCTGACCGGCATTGTGACCAGCCAGGCTTCGTTCTCGTTCAGCGAGAGCCACCTGGACTCGCAGTTCGCGCCGCATTCCGGCGCCGAGCTCCAGGCGCTGTTCCAGATCGCGGGCCTCTACGGCAACGTGCGGTATATCAAGCCGGTGGTCGAGTACAAGCACTGGTATCCGCTGCGCGGCATCCACATCGATCCCACCGGCCGCAATGCCATCGGCTACCGGCTCCAGCTCTCCTACGTGGCCGGCATTTCGGGCGACGTGGCGCCGCCCTTCCAGCGTTCCTACGGCGGCGGCGAAAGCGAGCTGCGCGGCTTCGATGTGCGTTCGGCGACGCCGTACGCCTTCATCCCGACGCGCGTGCTGTTTAACCTGACCAATCCGGACGGTACGCCGGTGTCGCTGCAGCCGAGCGCGCCGCAAACCGGCCAGGCGGTGCAGGTGCCACTGCCGGTGTACGGTATCGTTTCCGCCGGCGGCGATACGGCGCTGGTGAACAACATCGAGTACCGCATTCCGCTCGTCGGCCGTTTTGCGTCGCTGGAGCTGTTCAACGATTTCGGCCTGAACGTGGCGCTCGACAAGAACCAGCTTCGCCAGAGCCCGCAGGGTATCTCGGCCCTCGACTCACCGCTCTATGGCTGCCGCACCTACGTCAACGGCTCCTGCCAGGGCGGTATTCCAATCACGTTTGACAACAATGTCCGGATCATCGCCGGTACGAACCTGGTGCCGCGCGACTCGATAGGCGCGCAGATCAGCGTTCTGCTGCCGATCATCAACGCGCCGTTCCGGATTTACTACGCCTACAACCCACTGCGGCTCGACACCAGTTTCCCGCAGCAGAACCTGATCACCCGCGAGCTCTTTCCCCAGGGCAGCGCCGGCGACTTCAGCTACGCGGAAGCGACCCAACTCTACGGCGCACTCGACCAGCTGCGGGAGCCTGCGAAGACATTCCGCCTCACGGTGGGAACGACGTTCTAAACAGGCTGAGCAGGAGAACGCAGAACGGGCAAAGGCCGGGCATCTGCTCAGCCTTTGCCCGTTCTGCGCTCCCGCTCGCTTGCTGCACCGACGCCGCGCCCCGGGCGACACGGTGGCAGGTCCGGGAATCGCAGACGAAAACATAGCCATTTCGCCGGAAAGGCCACAGCAGCGCGCGCAAATGCGTCCAAAAATATGGGTAAATCTCCCTTCTTCGCGGGTGAAGCGCATCATCAGGCACTTTCACGCCGTCCATAGCATTCGCCCCCAGGCCGGGGCAGAGGGCGTGGCGAAGTCGGGACGGCAGCGTATGCTGCTCACACTGACTGTTCCGGAGAGTAACGATGTCCGCACTGGCGACCGGCCCGCTCCAGCAGATTTCCACCGCGTCCCGAAAGCAGGACGAAGCGACCTTCCCGCCGCTTGGCCGCCACCTCAAGGTGCTCATGATCTGGCCGCGCTTCCCGGCCTCGTTCTGGGGCTTTGAAGGCGTCCTGGAGATCATCCCCGAGCGCTCCATGATTCCGCCGCTCGGCCTCATCACCGTTGCCGCGCTCTGCCCGGCCGACTGGGACATCCGTCTCCTGGACCTCGGCTTCCACTCCTTGCAGGATGAAGACCTGCTCGGTGCCGATCTGATCATGGTGAGCGCCATGCACGCGCAGCGCGTCGATACCCTCGCCGTGCTGGAGCGGGCGCGCTCGCTGGGTCGCCGCACCTTCATCGGCGGTCCCTGGGCCAGCAGCGAGCCGGAGTACCTGCTCACCAAGGCCGACCACGTCATGGCCGGGGAAGCCGAAGAGGTCATGGCCGACATCTGCCAGGCCCTGGAGAACGGCACAGCTCGCGCCTTGTACCGCGTCCTCGACAAGCCGGCCCTCACCGCCAGCCCCATCCCGCGCTTCGACCTGCTGAACATGAGCAACTACACCTCCATGCCGGTGCAGTTTTCACGCGGCTGCCCGTTCCAGTGCGAGTTCTGCGACATCATCACCATCTACGGACGAAAACCGAGAGCCAAGTCGCCGGAACAGATGATCGCCGAGCTCGAAGAACTGAAGCGCCTCGGCTGGC
>CAXTMY010000044.1:0-27436 GCA_964245565.1 uncultured Acidobacteriaceae bacterium
ACTGTGCTCGACCCCGCAACCGGCCGCTGCGAGCTCTACACCGCCCGCCCGCTCACCTGCCGCATCTTCGGCCCACCCGTTCAGAATGAAGATGGCATCGGCGTCTGCGAGCTCTGCTACCAGGGCGCGGCCGAAGCCGAAATCCTGTCCGGCGAAATGCACCTGGCCCACGCCACGCTCGAAGCCGAGCTCGATGCCGAGCTCGCCGCCGGCAGTAAGGGCGAAACCGGCCAGACCGGCCAAACCGTCATCCCCTGGGCGCTTGCCGCGCCTTCGCGCCGACCCATGCGCACCGAAGCATCCTAGCGACCATGCGCGCCATCAGCATCCTCCAGCCCGGCGGCCCCGAACAGCTCACCCTCGCCGACCTGCCCACACCCGCTCCCAAAGCCGGAGAAGTCCTCATCCAGGTCGCCGCCGCCGGTCTCAACCGCGCCGACCTGCTCCAGCGCCAGGGGCACTACCCTCCACCACCCGGCGCATCCCCGCTCCCCGGCCTGGAGGTCTCAGGCGTCATCGCCGCGCTCGGCCCCGGCGCCGAACGCGAGTGGAAAACCGGCGACCGGGTATGCGCGCTGCTGCCCGGCGGCGGCTATGCCGAGTACGCCCTGGCCGACGCCGGCGCCTGCCTGCCGGTTCCGTCCGGCGTCGACCTTATCGACGCGGCAGCCCTCCCGGAGGCCGTCTTCACCGTCTGGGCCAACCTGTTTTCCAGCGCTCCCGGCCAGGAGACAGCAGCCCGCATGGCCGCCGGCGAGCGCCTCCTGGTCCAGGGCGGCACCAGCGGCGTCGGTTCCATGGCCCTGCAGATCGCGAGCGCGCGCGGCCTGCGCGTCGCAACCACCGCTGGCTCTGCCGAAAAATGCCAGGCCGCGCGCACCCTCGGCGCCGAGCTCGCCGTCGACTATCACGGCGACTGGTTCGCGGCCGTCCAGCAATGGGCCGCGCCCGGCGGCGTCGACGGCATCCTCGACATGGTCGCCGGCCCGTACTTCACCCGGCACATCGACCTGCTCGGCACCCGCGGCCGGCTCGCCCACATCGCGACCTCCCAAGGCGGCGAGGTCTCGCTCGATCTGCGCAAAGTCATGCAGAAGCGCCTCGTCATCACCGGCTCGACCCTCCGCAGCCGCCCGTCCGCGGCAAAACGCGCGCTCCGCGATGAAATCGCCCGCGAGCTCTGGCCGCTCGTCACCGGCGGACGCATCCATCCCGTCGTGCACGCACGGTTCCCTCTTGCCGAGGCCGCAGAGGCCCACCGCGCCATGGAAGCCGGCAGCCATATCGGCAAGCTGCTGCTGACGCCCTGACCGTTCCGAAGGACCACCATGGAAACCCATGAACACCGGATGCGGCGCGCCATCGCGCTCGCCACAGAAAACGTACGCACCCTTCGCGGCGCACCCTTCGACGACGCTCGGCTCTACCGCTCTACCGGGAGTTCACCCTCGCCCGCGCAACAGGAGCAGCGAATGGCCCGCAAAAGATGCAGTCTGCTCATCCACTATGCTTAAGCTTCTATGACGATTTAAGGAACGTACCGCAATGCACGTGCGCTGCCATACCAGCGAACCCAGGGCCGTCAGGCGGCACCCGAGCAGACGGAACGCGCACACCCCGGCGCTGGGCTTGCCCCTTCTCCTGTTCTGCCTTTCAGCCTCGGCCCAGCTCCCCTCCGCACCTTCCGTTCCCTGGCAGCCGCCCGCGACCCTGCACCTTGAAGCCCCGAAAGAAGCCGCGCCGCTCCCACAAACAAGCCCTGCGCACCTGCTCTCCCTCTCCGAGCTCATCGACCTCGCCGAACAGCGCAACCCGGAAACCCGCGCCGCGTGGGACCGCGCCCGCGAAGCCGCGGCCCTCAAAGGCATCGCCCGCTCCGCGCTCATCCCCACGCTCACCGGCCTCGTCCTCGGCCAGACCACGCGCCTCGGCGTGCTCTTCGACGCGGCGTTCGTCCGCCAGACCGAGGGGCTGGTCGAGCCAGCGCTTGAGCTCGACTACACCGTCTTTGACTGGAACGCCCGCCTCGACGCCCTGCGCGCCGCCCGCTACGACCTGTTCGCCTCGGACTTCGCCTTCAACGACACCCACCTCCAGGTCATCGACCAGGTCGCGTCAAGCTATTACCGCCTTTTAAACAACCAGGGACAGGTCGCCGCCGCGCAGGCCAATCTCTCCAACGCCCAGGCCGTCGCCGCCCAGGTCAACGCGCGGCTCGCCCAAGGCCTCGCCACCCTGCCCGACGCGCTCGAAGCCCGCGCAGCCGCGGCCCAGGCCGCCTACGAGCTCGTCAGCCTTAAGGGCGCGCAGTCCATCGCGCAGGCCGACCTCGCGACCACCCTTCGCCTCCCCGCTTCCACCCTGCTCCCGGTCGTTCCGCTCGATCAGCTTGCCCCGTCGCAGGCCCTCGCCGACACCGCCGCCGACGCGACCGCGCGCGCGCTCAGCGACCGGCCCGAGCTGCTGGAGCAGGAATCCCGCATCCGCGCCGCCGACCAGCGCATCCGCCAGGCCCGCACCGCCTACCTGCCGCAGATCGACTTCACCGCCAACTGGGGACGCGTTCGCGCCTACGGCGAGCAGGATCTGCTGCCCTCGACCTATGCTTCTTCCGGCGTGTGGAACGCGCAGCTCAACCTGCGCTGGACCCTGTTCGACGGCGGCCGCCGCGCCAGCCAGGTCGCGCAGGCCATTGCCGTCAAGGCCGCCGCGCAGTCCCAGCTCGACGCCGACCGCGACCGCATTGAAGACCAGGTCTGGACCGCCTACACCAATACCCAGACCGCGATCGCCGAGCAGGCCGCGGCCGACGCCCTGCTCGGCGCCTCGCAGGCCTCCTACCAGGCCGCCACTGAGGCCTACGGTTACGGCGTCCGAACCCTGGTCGATGTCATTACCGCCGAGCGCGCTCTCGCCCAGGCCCGCTCCGAGGAAATCACGGCCCGCACCAACGTCTTTCAACAGGCCACCGCGCTCGCCTTCCGCACCGGCGACCTGCTCCGCTCCCATCCCGGCCCCGCAGGGCAAACGCCCGGCACGGTTCCGGCGCCCGTGCCCCAGGCGCCGCCCGGCACGCCGCCCATGCCGCAAACGGTTGCGCCGAACGGTGCAGAATAGAACAACATGCCAGCACGCACGGTCCAACAAACACGCAGAACGGCAACCGGCAAAGCGCCCGGGCCGCGGGCATGGCTCAACAAGCGGGCTGCCCTGCTGCTGTCTGCGCTGCTCCTGCTGCCGGCTGCGCTGCTGTTGACCGGCTGCCAGCGCGCGCCCGCCTACAGCCTGCTCGGCTCGTTCTTTCCCGTGTGGCTGTTTTGCGCGGCCGCCGGTATCCTGCTGGCGTTTCTTGTACACCTGCTGCTGCTTCGGCTCAAACTGGACGAACAGATCGCACCGCCGCTGCTGGTCTACCCGGCGCTCGCGACCTTCTTTTCGCTGAGCCTCTGGCTGGTCTTTTTCAGCTGAAGTCTGAACGCTTGTCGCGCCGCATTGGCGCGCACCTGGAAAGGGAGTAAACCGGTGGCCGAAGACAATGCCCCGCACGGCGAGATCGAGGCACAAACGCGGGACCAGGCGAAACCTGCTCCACCGCCGAACCAACAGCCCGGCCCGAACCCTCCCCAACAACACCCTGGGCAGCCCGATGAGGCGAAGGGCCAACAGGACCCGCCCGAGGACGGTCCTCGCCAGACCTGGGCCGGCCGCCTCGTGAGCGGCGCCATTCTGCTGGCCGCCGCGCTCGCCATCGCCCTTGTGCTGTTTGAAACCAACCGCTACCCGCGCACCGATGACGCCGAGGTGCTGGCCAACTACATCGGCATGGCCCCGCTGGTCAACGGGCCCATCACCGAGCTCGACGTCCGCGACAACCAGTTCGTGCACGCAGGCGACGTGCTCTTCCGCATCGACGACCGCCCCTACAAGTATGCGCTGGAGCGCGCAATCTCAGACCGGGCTGCGCTCGAAGGCCAGATCGTCGACGAATCCCGCCGCATCCGCGCGCAGGAGAGCGCCGCCCAGGCCTCCCAGGCCGGCACCCGCTCCGCCGAGGCCGACGTGGGCCGCGCCACCGCGGCCGTCGATGAAGCGACCGCCGATGTCGGCAACGCGCAGGCCGGCCTTGCCACCGCACAGGCCGAGTACGCCTACTCCCTCAACAACCTGCATCGCGTCGAGCCGCTGCTCGCCCGGCAGTTCGTCACCGTCGACCAGGTCGACCAGCTCCGCACCGGGACCGCCGCCAGGGAGCTCGCTGTCCACCAGGCCGAGGCCCAGCTGCGCCTTGCGCAGGCGCGTCTCCAGTCCAGCTATGCCGCGCTCACCGCGTCCAAATCCAACGTGTTCCAGTCTCAGGCGCAAGGTCAGCAGTCGCAGAATGCCGTTACCACGCTTGAGTCCTATACCGGCCAGCGTGGCGCCCGCATGGCCGCCATTCAGAATGCGGAATACAACCTCAACAACTGCACCGTGCAGGCGCCGTTCAACGCCCGCGTCACCGATCTCACCATCTCCAACGGTGAGTTCGCGCACGCTGGCCAGCAGGTCTTCACCCTCATCGACACACGCGTGTGGTGGGTCGTGGCCAACTTCCGCGAAACCCAGCTGCACCGCATCCTTCCCGGCATGCACGTTGACGTGTACCTGATGAGCGACCCGAACCGCCTCTATCGCGGCGTCGTCGACAGCACCAGCTTCGGCGTCACCCCCGACGCCAGCACCGTCGGCATCCTCTCGCCGGGGCTGCCGGATGTGCAGCGCACCCTCTCCTGGGTTCACCTCGCCTCGCGCTACCCGGTCCGCATCCGTGTTCTCGATCCCGAGCCCAACGCCTTCCGCATCTCGGAGTCGGCCGTGGTCGTCGTCCGCGGCTGGAACGGCTGGTGAGCACCGCGGCCGCGGTTCCTTCGCGCCCGGCGGCGACCCAACGCAGTCGGCTCGAGCCGGAGGGCCGGTTTACCTGGCTGCTCGAGTTCCTGCGGCGCGAGCTCGCTCCCTACCCGGGCCGCCTCTCCACCGTCACGCGCATGGTCGTCGCCGTCACCCTCACCATGCTCCTCATCATGACGTTTCATCTGCCCGGCGGCGCGCTCGGCGGCTATTACGCGCTCGTCATCTCCCGCGAAAGCCTCGGCAGCACCGCCCGGCAAACCTGGCTCACCATTGCTTTTTTCTGTGCGGCCACTGCCTATGTCATGCTCGGCATCGCCATCTTCGTCGACTCGCCGGTCACCCACTTCCTGTGGGTCATCGGCTCCTTCTATCTCATCTTCTTCGTCATGGGCACGGCCCGCAACTACGGCCTTGCCGCCGGATTTTCGTTCCTCATCGCCACCGCCATTCCCATCTGGGACCGCGCCGGCGAGGTCAACCTCAAGATCGCGCTCACCCTTTTCACCCTGCTCTCCGTCGTCCTCGGCACCCTCTGCACTCTTTTTACCGAGCTGGTCTACCGCTCGTTCCACCCCCGCGATCCGGTCCTCGCCGGCATTGCGGACCGCCTGCACGTCGCCGCCAGCGTGCTGAAAGCTTCGGCTCACGGCACCCCGGCTCCAAAGCCGGTCGAAGCCCGCCTGCTCCAGTACGCCATGGTCGGTCCCAGCATCCTCCGCCAGCAACTCATCCGCAGCGGCATCTCTGAGAGTGCGCGCGCCCGCTCCGCCGCCGTCGTCTCGATGAGCGGCCGCATGGTCGAGCTCTGCGCCGCCGCCCTCGCCGCTCTCGCCCCTGCCGCTCCCCGCTCCGAGGCGGACAACGCTCGCCTTTACGATCTCGGCACCGCGCTGGAAGCGCAGTCCTCCGCCATCCGCGAGCTTCCGGAGGTCTCGCGTATCGGCCAGGGCACCGTCCCGGCCTGGGGCGGCAGCGAGGCGCCGTCGCCATCGCTGCCCATCCTGCCCGAGATCGCCCGCAGTGTCCGCATTCTCAGCGAAATCTTCAACTCCTTCGGATTTCAGGCCGGAAAGGCAGACCGTCCGCAATCCGGAGCCGCCAGGGCGCGCGAAAAGACCCGCACGGTCGCGCTGCTGCTCGGCGCCAAGCCCTCCGCTATCTTTGTCGAGGACGCCTTCACCAACCGCGAGCACCTCGTCTTCGCCCTGCGCGGCTGCCTCGCCGCCACGCTCTGCTACCTCATCTACAACGGCATTGACTGGCCCGGCATTAACACCTCGGTTGCCACCTGCATCATCACCGCCCTCGGCACCATCGGCTCCTCGCGCCAGAAGCAGCTGCTGCGTATGGGCGGCGCAATCGCAGGCGGCTTCCTGATCGCCATCCCCGCCCAGGTTTTCCTGCTGCCGCTCATGGACTCCATCACGGCCTTCACCCTGTTCTTCGCCGTGGTCTCCGCCATCGCCGCGTGGTTCGCCACGGCCAGCCCGCGGCTCTCCTACTTCGGCCTCCAGATCGCCCTCGCGTTCTACCTGGTCAACCTGCAGGAACCCTTCGAGCAAATCTCGCTCGCCGTCGCCCGCGACCGCGTGGTCGGCGTACTGCTCGGCCTCATGGCGATGTGGCTGGTCTTCGACCAGATCGCCGCGCCGCTCGCCACCGTGCGCATGGAAACCCTGCTCCGCACCAACCTCAACCTCATGGGCGACCTCGGCTGCGCCGTGGCCGGCGTCTGGACACCGGGCAACACGCCGGCGGCCGCGGACGACGCGCGCAACAACTTTCGAAGATTGCGCGACAGGATCAATGACACATTCAGCCAGATGAATGCACAGGCCGACGCCGTCCCCTTCGAGTTCGGACGCAAACGCGCACAAAAACTTCGCCGGCGAGAGCGCATGCAGATCATGCAGCCCGCCATGCGTTCGCTCTTCCTGCTCGAGATCACCCTCTTCGAATCGGACAACCTGCCCCGCGCCGCCTTCGAGGGAGTCGACGGCGCCAGCGCGCCCATGCTCCAGACCTTTCTCGAACGCAGCCGGACCCTTCTGCGCTCGCTCGCCGCGCTGCCCCATCCCGGCGAGCGCGTCCCGCCGGCCCCGGACTCCGAATCAACCTCCTCACAGGAGGTGCAAACAGCCCTCGCCGCCGTTCGCGATACCCTTGACCGCATGCGGGACCACCACGGCCAGCGTCATTCCGGCGTGGTCACCCTTTGTGCCGGCATCGTCTCCTCACTCAGCGCACTGGAGCGCGCCTCCGCGGGCGATGCTCCCGTGCCCGGAACGCCTGTCTCTTGAGACCAGCACCCGCAGAACCGCGAACGTGGCCAGCGCCAGACCGCCATCGCTCACGAGGCTCGCGACCGCCGCGCCGTGCCACCCGTAGCGCGGAATCAGCCACAGGTTCAGCAGCAGATTCATCACCGCCACGCCGGCCTGCGCCGCGGTGCGCCACCACTGGCTCGCGCATGCCGTGATCGCCGTACCCCACGCATAGTGCAGCCCGCGCAGCAGCGGCAGCAGGCACAGCCAGCGCAGCACCGCCGCCGAGCCGGCGAACGAGTGCCCGAACAGCCGCGGCACCGCCGGCGCGCACAACGCCAGCAACGGTGCGGCAGCCAGCCCGAACAGCACCACCCAGCGCAACAATCCGCCTGCCCCGCGCGCCGCGCCTCGCGCGCCCTCCCGCGCGCCCTGCCGAAACAACCGCGGCGATGCCGCCCCGAACAGGCTCACAATCGGCGCCGAAACCACATCCACCATGCGGTACGCCGCACCGTAGATCCCGGCAGCCGCCAGCATCCCGTGGCTCACCAGCAGCGTTTTGTCGATATCGTTGTACACCGAGATCGCGGAGCTCGAAAACGAAAACGACACTCCCTCGGCAAGATGCCCCCGCGTAATGCGCGCCCGCTGCGGCCACCCCAGCCGCCGGGTGACCAGCCCGAAACTCACGAGCGCCACGGCCAGCGACGCGCCCGCATACGCCCTGACCCACAGCAGCACGGAAACATGCCGCCCCCCATGCGCCGCCCAGCCGAACAGCACCGCGGCCGCCCCGGCGCGCGCAGCATTCGTCAGCGCCGGCAGCTTCGCGCTCCATCGCACCAGCCCCGCGCCCTGCAGCGCCCGGCTGCCCAGCTGCGTCACCTTGCCGAACAGCGCATCGGAAAGCGCGAGCCAGGGCAGCAGCTGCACCAGCGACGATGCCAGAAACAAGCGTCCGTACAGAATCGATCCCGCCAGCAGCAGCACAAATCCGAATCCCGAGATCACCAGCGCGCGATACCAAGTCGCTCGAAACGCTGTCCGATCTCGCGCGACCGTGCGCAGCAGCACCATCTCCATGCCCAGCGAGGAGAACTGCGACAATACGTTCACCAACGCCACCACGCCCACAAACGCGCCATATTCGCGCGAGCCGAGCATCCGGCCGACCAGCAGAAAAGAAAGCGCCTGCAGCAGCATCGCCGCGCCGCTGCCGGAAAGCAGCCACGCCGCCTGCGTGCGCAACCGGCCGCCTGCATCGACCTCCTCCGTCTGGCTCACGGGTAGCGGCACCGCTACCTCAGGCTCTTCTCCGGAAGCAGCCAGCGAAGCCACCACGCCATGCACGCCGACCCTCCCGCCGTCCGTCACTTCGCCGTAAAGCTCCTCCAGCGCCCGCGTCTGCCTCGCCAAATCGAACGACTGCTCCACGCGCACCCGTCCGCGCCTGCTTAGCGCGGCAGCCGGCCCGCCCTCCGCGCACAGCTCCAGCAGGTGCTGCGCCAATCGCGCGGCATCACCCGCGGCTGACAGCAGCCCGTGCTCCCGGTGCCGAATCAACTCCGGAATCCCCGAGTGCCACGTGCTCGCCACCGGCAGCCCCAGCGCCAACGCCTCGCACAGCACCATGGGCAGACCTTCGGCATCGCCGTTCGGCGCCGTCTGCGAGGGCGCCGCCAGGCAGCGGGCCTCGCGCATCAGCGCCCGCACCTGCTCCGGGCTCTGCACACCGAGAAAGCGCGTGCCCTCGGTAAGCTCCATGGCCAGCCGCTCCAGCGATGCGCGCTCCGGGCCGTCCCCGGCGATCAGCAGCCGCATCTCCGGCATCTTCTGCTGCACCTGCGCCATCGCGCGCAGCAGCACGCCGCAGCCTTTTTTCTCGACAAGCCGCCCGACAAACAGAACCAGCGGCATCGTCACCGCGTGCTCCACGTACCCCAGCGCGCCGGTATCTACCCCGATCGGGATCACCCGCAGCTTTTCTGCCGGAAAGCCGCGCGATTCCGCGCGCTCCCGCACCGCCTGCGAGACGCACACAAACGCGCGCGCGCGCGCCCACATCTCTTCCCTGCGGGCCAGGTACAAGCGCCCCCGCCGCGTCTCGCGGTGCGCAGCATCCGAGCACATCACGTCATACCCATGCAGCGTCACTACGAGCGGTATCCGGAGCGCCCGCTGCAGCGGCAACGCCTCCGCCCCGTCAATCGCGAAGTGCGCGTGCAGCAGGGCCGCCCGGTGCGCGCGTGCCTCGGCCGCAAGCCCGGCCGTAAACCCGGTCTGCCGGGAAACAAGTCGACCCAGGCGGCCGGCTCTGAACGGCAGCACCGCCTCGGCCGGCAGCGCATACGGCTGCTCCACCGTGCGCAGACCCGCAAACACGGGCTCGTACCGGCGCAACGCCCGCGCCTGCTCCGCAATAAACGTCTCTGACCGCGGCAGCAGCTCGCTGCGAAAGATCAGCACGCGCGGCTTCATGCGGCCTCCCGGCTGGGAACCAGCGTCCACCGCCGCTTGAGCTTCAGGAACGGGCGCTCCCAGCCGTAGTAGCTGAGAAAAGCCATTCCCACCGTAAGCAACAGGGCAAAAGCCTTCTCAACCGCCATCACCGGCAATCCCGGCCCAATCCCCAGGCCCCGGCGCAGCGCGTCGGCTAGAAAAAAGCCGGTTTCATGAAAGACATACAGCCCGAACGAAACCTGGCCCAGCCGGACCGCAACCCCCGGGCAGCGCGTCGGCGCGATCCCGAGCAGCGCGAAGAAAAGCGCCATCGTGCCCGCCCCGGCAAGCAGATACCCGTTCATCAGCGACGCTGCCGAGTGCGCTCCCATCGCTTGCTTGAAATGCGTCCCTCCGGATGCCGCCAGCATTGCCGCCACGCCGGAAACGGCCAGCGCAGCCCTGGCCCATCCCCCGTAGCCGGGCACGCGCCCGTCCAGCAACAGCGCCGCGCCCGTCCCGAGGGCGAAATACTGGAACTGCACTCCGCTGTTCACCCATGCCGTTACGTGCAGCGTCGCCGGATCCGCGTACCGCGCCAGCACCGCGAGCAAGACCTGCGCAAGCGCGAGAATCGCCGCGCAGACGAGCAGGAGCTGCGTGGACGAAAACGCCCGGCGCGCCACCGGGAACAGCAGATACCACTGCTCCTCGACCGAAATGCTCCACAGCGCGCGCATTGGCGTCGTAATCGCCGGGTGCAACACCATGTACCAGTTGCCCGCCAGCAGCGCCGAAGCCGCCAGCCGCCCCGGCTCGATACGAAAGCCGTGAAACCGCAACCCCAGCAGCCCGTACGCGAGCAGAACGCCCAGGTACAACGGCCAGATCCGCAAGACGCGGCGGATGTAGAAAAACCGCAGGTTCACGGTTCCGCTCGCCAGCTGTTCCCGGCGAAGCAGCTCGGTGATCAGGTAAGCCGAAAGAAAAAAGAACACCGGAACGCCGCAGCTGCCCGCGCCTTCAAGCAGCGCAAGCAGACCCTTCGGAAGCAGACCGGCGAAGGCAAGCAGCGCGTGAGACGACCAGACCATCAGAAACGCCGCCAGTCGCAGCACATCGAGCTCAGGCCGGTAAAAGCGCGCCTCTGCCGCTGCGGGCGAGGCCACGGCCTGCGCCTCGGAGCCGGCCCGGTAGGTCTCAAGCGCTGAAACAGCCGCGCTCAAAGCCACGGCCTCGCTGGCCGGACGCTGCGATCGGCCATCACCTCTTCCAGCGGAAACACCTGCGTACCTTCGGGCAGGCTTGGGCCCAGGCGCCGTTCTGGACTGGACCAGCCGGCACCGGCATGGAGCCCGATCCACGGCAGCGGGACCGAACGAAGTCTCACACTGGCGCGCATCAGCCGGCGAACCGTCCGGCGGTCCGCGGCCAGCAGCTCGATGCGCACCAAGGCCGCCGTGTAAAGCACCCAGAAGAGTCCATTGAAGGAGAGCAGCGTATTTTCGTCGACGTCGTAAAGTGCGACCAGCAGCAGCACAATGCCGGGCCATGCGGCTTCGCGATAGCGGCCTGCCCGCAGCTCCGGCCAAAGCAGGACAGCCGCCCGCGCAAATCCCGCTGCAAACAGCAGCAGCCCCGCCGCGCCCAGCTCCAGCCATATCTCCAGAAAACCATTGTGCGCGTGGAACAGGACAAAATGCAGCGCAACCACAACGCTCCATGATGCGCCCTGCGCCCCGCGCCAGAACGCGGAAAACCCGTAGCCCAAGGCCGGCCGGTGTAGGATCGACAGCCAGACCTCATGCCAGATGGCCGTACGCCCGGTCAGGGTAGCGTCGCGCCCGAGCAGCGGCGCCAGGTCCCCGAAGTCTAGGACCGCGATCGCGCTGACAGCCACGGCCGCTACCGCGAGCGCCGTGAGAAAAACAGAACGGCTCGCCCGATCGAACCTGCAGCTGAAGCGAAACACCAGCAGGGCGGCGACGGTGACCGCGCCCAGCAGCCACGCCCCGCGCGAGCCGCTCATCACCAGCTCTCCCGTAAAGAGCGCAAAGCACGCAGCGGCGGCCGGCGACAGACGCCCGCGCGCCAGCACCGCCGCAATGGCGAAAACCATCGCCCGTCCACAGGCATTCTTCTGGGTAAACACTCCCTGCCAGTCCCCTCCATGCCCAGTCGAAGCATCCAGCCCGATCGCCGGGAAGCCTATAGCCAGCACCGCGGACCAGCACGCAAGCACCGCGAACGTCATCTGCAGCAATTCCAGCAGCCGCTCCTGCGGATAGCGCAGGGCCAGAAACATTCCAAACGCGGTTGCAAATACAAACGGCAGGGCGCGGCGTCCTGTCAGCACCGGGTCCTGCGACCAGGCGATGGAAAACATTGCCCAGATCGCCAGCAGCGAGCTCCATCGCAATGCTCCGCGATGCCGTGAGAATAACTGCCGCCCTGCCAGCAGCAGCACCGCAATCAGCGCATTGACCAGCAACTGTGAGCCTATGCCGGCGACAGTTTGCAGACGGCTCGCCGCAGCTCCCGTCATCTCGTTCGCCTGGTTGGGCGCAATGCCCGGGATGGCTCCCGCGATCCCGAAAAAGCTCAGGATCAGCACAGTCGCGATATCTTCGAGCCGGAACCGCCGCAGAAAGGTCATGGTCACCAGGCCGCGTACACCAGCGCAGAGGAAGCCGAGGCGGCGATGGTATTGGCCCCGAGAGCAAGATTCTTGCCGAATGAAAACGGGATGTAAATGATGTCGTTATTCTGCAGCGCTAGGTCCGGCGATTTGCCCTTCTCCATGGCCTTGATCTGCAGCGGCAGCTCCGTCGCTACCCCATTTACCTTGCGAATCAGCCGCGCGCTTCCGTTCGCGGCGGTCCGGCTCGAGCCGGCTGCCAGCGCCAGCGCCTGCATTACGGAAAGCTGCGCGTCATCCTGCATCAGGTAACCGCCAGGGCGCCCGACGTCGCCCAGCACATACACGATTCCTGCGCGCGGAACCAGCACCGTGTCTCCCGGCGAAACCATCAGCGGCGCCGTCGATAGATCAGCCTCCGCATCGTTCGGGACCAGCACCGTGACGGCTGGCAGCGATGGCCGGCGGATCGTCACATGCCGGTCTGCCGTCTTCAACATCCCCCCGGCTTCCGCCAGTACATCCAGCAGGCTGCGCGGGCTGCTCAGCGCCACCGTACCGGGGTGTGCCACTTCGCCGAGCACCGCCACCTGCTGCCTCGCCGACTCTTCAATCAGGATCGACACCTGCGGATGGTTGAGAAAACCCCCAGCCTCGTACCGGTGCGCGATCATCGCGGCAGCATCGGCCGCCGCCATCTCCGCCACCGTGACGGTGCCGATAAGCGGCAGCGCAATTGTCCCGGAATCCTTGACCCGCAGTTTCTCGTCCAGGTCGTCTTCGCGGAAGACGTGAACCGACAGCAGATCGCCAGGTCCGATTCTCAGGCTCTCCGGCTGCTGCGCCTGGCCGCGCGCAGCCGCGCCCGCCGCGCAGGAGAGAACCGCAACCAGCATCGCCAGGAGGAACCTATGCCTGGCTGTGCGCATCATTCCGCGCATACACCCCTCCCACATAGCCGAAATATTCTGAAAATTCGCCTGTTCCCCGTGCTACATCGTTCAGCACAATGCCGATGGGCGCGCGCGGCTCCTGCTGCTGCTGGAGCAGTTCGACACCCCGGCGCAGCGCCTGGCGGGTTGTTCGCCGGTGCCGGGCGACCAGCAGCGTCGCGTCGCTCAGCCGTGACAGCAGAACAGCATCCGTCACCGGAAGCACCGGCGGGGAATCGAGCACGATTATGTCGTACTCGGTTTTCCACCGCGCGACCAGCTCGTGCATGCGCCGCGAGCCAAGCAGCTCTGAAGGAAACGGAGGGATCTCATCCCCGGCAAGCAGGTGCAGGTTCGGCAAGGCATCCACCATCAGCCTCGGCGGAACATCCGCAGGTCCTGAAAGCGCCATGGCAAGCCCCGCGCTCGCCTTGTCCCTGGCGTAGGTGTGCAGCGCGGGCCGGCGCAGGTCTGCATCCACCAGCAGCACCCGCGCGCCTCCCTGCGCCAGCAGCGCCGCCAGGTTCACCGCCAGCGTCGTCTTGCCCTCACCGGCAACGCAGCTCGTCACCAGGAGCACGCGCGGCGGCTCTCCGCTACGCGCGATCTGCAGCGATGTACGCAGCGAGCGCAATCCCTCGCTGAAGATCGAGAGCCTGCGCTCCAGCACGGGCAGCACACCGACCGGCGGCGACGGCGCCAGCATTTTGAATCCGGGTTCACCGCCGCCTTTCAGACCGGCACGGCGGCACGGTGACGGCAATCTGCGCGATACGCCCTCGATCGCAGGCAGCACCGCAAGCAAAGGCACCCCGAACAGCCTCTCGATCTGCGCAACTGATTGAATTGACGTATCGTTCAGCTCGGCAAACGACGCCGCACCCAACCCAATCAATATGCCCGCGGCCAGCCCGGCTCCCAGGCGCAACGGCAGATTCGGGGACGAAGGCCGATTTCCGGGCGGGACTTCAGCCGCGCTTACGATCGAAACATTGTTGGCGCGCAATCCCTCCAGCAGGCTGGCCTGCTTAAGTTTCGCCAGGATCTGCTCATACAAGTCACGGCTGCTCGTCGACTCCTCCCGAGCCAGTTCATAGGCAATCACAGAATCGTTTTGACGGGACGCAATTTTCTTCTGCTCCTCAAACGCCCGGCGAGCGCCCTGCTCCTCGCGGAGTGCAATCTGCCAGTCGGTGTGCGCCCGTTCGCCCAGCCGGACAGTCTCGGCCGCGATCGAGTTTTCAATGCCCGCCAGTTGCGCCTTCAATTCGCCGATCTTGGGATAGGCCGGCCCGTACCGCACGCTGTCCTCGGCTAGCTCCCCGCGCACCTGCGCTTCCTGTTGCCGAAGCCCCTGGATCAGCGAGAGGGACGTATTGACCGACGCGACCGAGCCGCTGCTCGAGTTCCCGCTGAGGCTTGAAATCAGCTCCGCGCTGCCGTGCGCAGCGACCTGGTCAATGCTTTCTTTCAGAATGCGATTGCTCTCCGCCGCGGTCAGCGTCTGGTTCAGGCTGTCCAGCCGTTCCAGCACCACGTTGCGGGAGTCATCGCTGCCATACATCCCGGTCCCGCGCTCGAGCGCCGCCGCACGAGCCTGCGCCTGTTCCGCCCCGGTTTTCAGCTCATTCATCTGGCCGGCCAGCCACGACGATCCCTGAAGCGTTTCCGTCATCCGCTGCTGAAATGCCAGCTCCGCAAGCGTGCCCGCAATCGCGTTTGCGACGCGCGCTGCCCGTTCCGGATCCCGGTCCGTATAGGAGATATCGATCAGCCGCGTTCCGGCCAATGGCTGCACTTTCAAGTGGCTGGCAAAGATCTTTTCAGCCACATACCTCCGGTTGGGCGCCCTGCTCAAAGGAACACTGAGCGGCTCGAGCGGCTTGCGCCACGGCAGCCACGCGGTCAGCTTGCCGACCCAGGCGGCCCCGTTCCCCGGCGCAAAATAATCCGCGGTCTTCTCCAGGTGCTGCGACTCGATCACTGACGCCGCCAGCGCCGGAGAGCGCAGAATTGACGCTTCGGTCTGCAGCGTCATGGCGTAATCCAGCGAATCGCCCGTAGCCTCCTCGGTCTGCCCCGTTACCGTGTTTTCCAGGCCGAACGATCCCCCGCTCTCTTTCTGCACCTGCACTTCGCAGATGGCGCGATACCGGCGTGTCGCAAACAGGCAAGTAAGAATTGCCGGAACCAGGCAGATCGCGAGGCACGCCGCCAGCACTCTCCGGCGCCGTCGCACAAAGGCAAAGACAGTGTGGAGAGTCATGGCATCGTCTTCTTCGCGCAGCGCTAGACTCTGCAACATCATGCACATAGGTCCGGGCACCTGCCGCTACCTACGCATAGGGGGCCACTGCCTTCTTCTCAGGAATTGTTGTTACCGCAGAAACTACCACCGGCGGCAGATTGAGGGGAGATTACGTAAGTTTTACTCTCGAATGGAAGAATTCACGCAAGACAGCGAGAAGAGAGTAGATAACTGTTAACAGACCTGCCGTCACATCTCATCGCGCCGCCGGTTGCACACCGCGCAGGAAGGGTAAGACTTTGAACTCGACTCTTGAAGGCGGACTGACGATCGGGCTTCCCGTTTTCAACGCTATGCCCTATCTCCCGGAGTCCGTCGAGAGCATCCTCGGCCAGACCGCCGGCGACTTTCGGCTGCTCGCAATCGTCGACGGCTCGACAGACGGCAGCCTCGAATATCTCCGATCCATTCGCGACGCCCGCCTGCGTCTGGTAGAACAGCAGCATTGCGGCCTTACCTTCACGCTCAATCGCATGCTGCGGGAGTGCGAAACCGCCTGGCTGGTTCGCCAGGACGCCGACGACGTCTCCACCCCGGATCGCCTGCTCCGCATTCAGCAGGCGATCGAAGAACATCCCGACGCCGGCATGTTCTACTCCCATGCCGCATACCATCCACCACACAGGAGCGTCGGGCTCTATCGCTGTACGCGAGGCACCCCGGACCAGATCCGCTCCGTGGCCCGCTCCGGCTACCTGCCGGCGATCTGCCACCCCAGCGTCGCCCTAAACGTCGAAAAAACTCTCGCCATCGGCGGCTATCGGCCCGGTATCCAGTGCGAAGACGCCGACCTCTGGTGGCGCATGGCCCTGGCTTACGACATTTATTTCCTACCGGAAGTGCTTTTGCTCTTCCGCCAGAATCCCGGCAGCCTCACTTCCCGCAACCTGCACCAGCAGGCCCTGCACGGCCTATACGTCCAGTACCTCCTGCTCTCTCAGCTGCAAAGCCGTGTGCCGGAGCGTCTCAGCGACGTTGAAGGCGAACTCCTTAACCTGATCGCGGAAACACCGCTGATGGCCAAAGAAAAGCTGCGCCTGTTCAACATGCATCTCGGCCAGCGCAGGTACGCAGCCGCGCTTCGGGCCCTTGCCGAATCTTTCTGCGCATCCCCGCGATATGTTCTGCGCCGCCTGCGCGACGAGTTTGTTCCACCTGAAGCTATCAGCAACGGCATAGAACCCCGGCTCTTCCAGCAGCGAAAAGACTCTCTCTGGCCACAGCACCATCCCGTTTAGAAAGCAGCCGCAGTCGACCTGCTCAGATCATCAGAAAGTTGTCCTGCCGCGGCGGGATCAGGTGCATTCCCCATGGACCTTCTCCGGGAGAAGCAAGCAAAACGCGTCTTTTTCGGCTCGGCGCCTGTCGACGCGGTGGCGCTCGAACCGGCCGCGCAGTGGCTCCTCGAGGAGCTGCAGAACCATCGGATCTCCCCCGGTCTGGAGCCGGTGCAGGTCATGGGCCCGAACGCCTTCCTGGTCACGCTGGCCCGCACCAATCACAACTTTGCCGCTGCCCTGCGCCAGGCATCCCTCTGCCTCGCCGACGGCATGTCTGTCGTGTGGGGAGCGCGGCTGCTCGGCACGCCTATGCCGGAGCGTGTCCCCGGCGGTGAGTTCATGGAGCGCATGTGCGCTCTCTGCGCCGCCAGCGGGCTCTCCGTCTACTTCCTCGGCGGTCTTCCCGGCGCAGCCGAAGGCGCGGCCCGGGCTCTCGCCGAGCGCTATCCCGGTCTTCGCATCGCCGGCACAGACTGCCCTTCCCCCGGCTTCGAGCAGGACGACACCCGCAATGATGCCGTCCGCGCTCGCATCAACGCCGCCCGGCCGGATCTGCTCTACGTTGCTCTCGGCGCGCCGAAGCAGGAAATCTGGATGCTCGACGAATGTCCATCTCTGGCCATAGGCGGCGCTCTCTCCGTCGGAGCGGCCTTTGACACGCAGGCCGGTCTGCGCAAACGGGCACCCGCCTGGACCCACAACATCGGCGCCGAATGGCTTTACCGTCTCGCCATGGAACCACGCCGGCTCTGGAAGCGGTATCTCTTCGGTAATCTTCAGTTCGCCGCAATTGTCGCGGCGGAGTGGCTCCGCCGGCGCAGGCACCGCGGCATCGCGAACCCCGGCGACAGCAGCGCGCCGACCCGCAGCTTTCACCGCCGGTCCGAAACCACCGCTGTCGAGGAGTTGCAGCCGACAGCCGGCACCGCCGCCCGCACGCCTGAAGCTGCTGAACGCTCGCTCTAAAACACCCAGAAACCCTGCGGCAGCTCACAGAACCTCGGGGATTCCGCCGCTCCGCGCCTCACCTGCTGTACGGCGGTGACGAAACAGGTCCCGCAGCCTGCGGCGTCTCGCCTGCGGCACACACAGAAAAACAAAGAAGCGAGCCGCATCGCCGACCGGAGGAACGCCATTCTTCAGGAAGGCGACCAGCAGCTCGGCCTGCGCCCTCCATCCCTCTCCTTGCGCCTGCGCCGCGCACTCGGTCGCGAGAAAACCCGCGAACGCCCGCCGCGTCAACAGGGCTTTGCGTTCACGCGCCCAGGCCAGCGAGAACCGCCAGTCCTGCACCCTCCCCACGCTTGCCCGTTCCCCCTCCACGCGGAACACCACCAGCGGCCGATGCCCGGCCGGCTGCACCCGCACCGACGGGTACTGGATCGCCCGCAGCAGCCAGTCCCAGTCCTGGTGTTTCTTCAGGCTGCGCGCAAACGGCACCGTCAACAGCAACGTACGCGGCGCCATCAGCGTCGAGGTCTGCAACAGGGCTGAGCCGTAGCTCCATCCCTTCCGGCAGAACAGATACTCTGAGAGCAGTTCGCCCGGCTTGTACGGCTCGCGCGGCCACACGTCTTCCCACTTCGGGCTTCGCGCCAGCACCGGGCAGGTCAACACCGGCACCACTCCACTCGGCAGGCGTAGGGCATGCTCCAGCTGCACGGCGAGCTTCTCCGGCAGCCACAGGTCGTCATCATCCAGAAACGCCACCCATTCGCCGCCCGCGGCCCGCACACCCAGGTTGCGCGCTTCGCCGCCGCCTACATTCTCCGCCAGCGCCATTACCCGCAGCCGGGAATCCTTCACGCGGGCCAGCACTGCGGCCGTGCTCTCCGCCGCCGCGTTTTCGGGGCCGTCGATCACCACGAGCACTTCGAGCTTCGCATACGTCTGCTCCAGCGCGCTCTCGACGGCTCCCAGCACCAGGCGCGCGCGGTTCCGCGTCGGGATCACCACGCTCACCAGGACTCCCGGCTCATTTATCTGCACGGCGATGGCCTCTCGTTCCTGCGAACAAACGTTGCGAACAAACTGCTTGCAGCATAGGCTCGGAAAGCAGCTGCTCACGCCGGGCAAAAGCGTCCAGGTCAAACTAAAGTAAGTGCTTGGCACACTTCACGCAGCAGGGGGCGCATGAACCCGAAGGCGCACGCACCGGACCACGTCGGCATCATCGGCTCAGGGCCGAACGGCCTCTCCGCGGCCATCGCCATGGCCCATGCCGGCTTCAGCACCGAGGTGCGCGAAGCCCAGCAGGTGCCCGGCGGCGCCTGCCGCACGCTCGAGCTCACGCTGCCCGGCTTCCACCACGATTTCGGCTCCGCCGTGTATCCCATGGCCGCCGGCTCGCCATTCTTCCGCAAGCTCCCGCTCCAGCAGCACGGGCTCACCTGGCTGCATCACCCTGCGCCGCTCGCGCATCCGCTCGACGACGGCACCGCCGTGACCCTCGAACGCGACCTCTCCGACGCAGTCGCGGAGCTCGGCGCCGACGGCGCTACCTGGCGCCGCATGGTCGGCCCCCTGGTCGAGCACTGGGACGAGCTCGCGCCCGAGCTCCTGCAGCCGCTCCTGCACCTGCCGCGCCATCCCTTCAGCCTGGCCCGTTTCGGCGTTTTCGCCGCCATGCCGGCACGCCTGCTCGCCGCCTCGCTTTTCCGCACCGAGCGCGCCCGCGCCCTGTTCGCTGGTCTCGCCGCCCATTCTTTTCTCTCGCTCGATGCGCCGTTTTCCTCCGCCATTGCGCTGGTTCTCGGCGCCGCGGCCCACTCCGTCGGCTGGCCCATCCCCCAGGGCGGCTCCGGCAGCATCACACGCGCGCTGGTCGAGGTACTGCAGCAACAACGCGGCATCCTGCTCACCAGCTCACCGGTGCACTCCGTCGAAGACTTCGGCGACGGCGCCATCGTCTTCTCAGACACGCGCGCCCACGCCCTTGCCACCCTCGCCGGCCGGCGCCTGCCGCCGATGTACAGGCATAAGCTCCAGCGTTTCCGGCCCGGTCCCGGCGCCTTCAAGCTCGACTACGCGCTCTCCGAGCCCATCCCCTGGCGCGCCGCGGCCTGCCGCCGCGCCGGCACCGTCCACCTCGGCGGCACCCTGGGCGCCATCACCCGCGGCGAGCGGTCGGCGCTACGCGGGCGCATTTCCCAGCGGCCGTTCGTCCTGCTCGCCCAGCCTACCCTCATCGACCCAACGCGCGCCCCCGCAGGCAAACACATCGCCTGGGCCTACTGCCATGTCCCGTTCGGCTCAGCCGAGGACGCGACCGCGCAGATCGAGGCGCAGATCGAGCGTTTCGCTCCCGGCTTCCGCGAGTGCGTGCTCGCTCGCACCGCCTCATCTCCGCAACAGCTTGAAGCACTTGATGCCAACCTCGTCGGCGGCGACATCAGCGGCGGCGCCATGGATCTCGCGCAGCTGCTGTTCCGCCCCACCTGGCACGCCTACGCCACGCCCGACCCCCTGCTCTATCTCTGCTCCTCATCCACCCCGCCGGGCGGCGGCGTCCACGGCATGTGCGGCTACCACGCGGCGCAGGCTGCTCTGCGTCGCTGGTGAACATTTTCCTATCTGTCAACGGCTTTGTTTCTTTTACTATCGCCTTCGCTCTGCTCCAGCACCGCCCGCAGCACCTCCGGCAGCAGCGGCTGCGCTTTCATCGCCGCCCACGGGTTGCTCCCCGCCTCTATGCGCTCGCGCCACTCCTCCAGGTTAGCCACGGCAAACTTCACAGGTTTTTCGCCCAGCTCATCCCAACCCAGCGGCACCGCCACGCGCATGCCCGCGCGCGCCCGCGGCGACCACGGCGCAATCGCCGTCGCCCCACGCTCGTTCCGCATCCAGTCCAGAAAAATCCGGCCCTTGCGCGCAGCTTTTGTCATCTTGATCAGGTACAGCTTCGGGTCGCTGCTCTCAACCGCGACCGCAACGCCGCGCGCAAACAGCTTGATCTCCGGCCACTCCGCCTCCGGCTCAATCGCCGCCACAACGTGCAGCCCCTTGCCCCCCGTCGTTTTCACAAAGCTCTCCAGCCGCAGGTCTTTCAGGAAATCCCGGATATTGCGCGCGCTCTCGACCACCGTGCTCCACGGCAGGCTTTCATCCGGGTCGAGATCGAAGATCAGCCGGTCCGGCTTTTCCAGCGTCGCGGCCTGCGAACCCCACGGATGCAGCTCCAGGACCCCCAGCTGCGCCAGCCCCAGCAGCGCGTCCACGTTGTCGATCGCAATGTACGGCTCGGTCTTCGAGCGGTCGTCGCGCTCCGGCACATCCACCGAGCCGACACTCGCCGGCAGCCCCGTCTTCGCATGCTTCTGGAAGAAACACTTCTTCTCGCTCCCCTCGGGGCATCGCACGATCGACACAGGCCGGTTCGCCAAGTGGGGCAGCATCGCACCCGCCACCGCTTCGTAATAGTCTGCGAGCTGCTGCTTCGTCGTACCGGTCGAGGCATCCAGCACCTTGTCCGGATGGGTGATCCGCGCTGTCTTCGCCGGCGCCGCTTTCCGGGCAGCCGCATTCGTAACTGCCTTTGTGTCATTTTCCGGCGGCCCTGCGGACTCATCCGTAGCAGCGTCCGGCTTCAACCGTTTCGGCTCCTCTTTCACCACCTCCGCGGCAGGCTTGTCCGCGCGCATCCCCTGGAACGACGCGTGGCGGATGGAGCCGTCCGCCGTCCAGGTCGCAAACTGCACCTCGCACACCAGCTCAGGCCTCAGCCAGATCGCGTCCTTCTTCGCTTCCCTGCTCAGCGTTCCGCTGTACGCCGGCTTCGCCTGCCGCAGCGGCTCCATCTGCCGGCGAACCGCCCGCGCCGAGGCCTGCGTAAACCCCGTCCCGCAGCGCCCGCAGTGGACCAGCCTGCCCGCCTCGTAATAGCCCAGCAGCAGCGAGCCCACTCCGGCTCCCTTGTCCTTCGGCAGCGTGAAGCCCGCAATCACAAACTCCTGGCGGTGCGTACACTTCAGCTTCAGCCATGCGTCCGACCGCCCGCTCACGTAGCGCGCATCTCCGTTCTTCGAGATGATCCCCTCGGCCCCCAGCTCGCACGCATGCGCAAACACCGCGTCCGCCGTCATCTCCAGGTGCTGGCTCAGCATCAGCAGCGGATCGGCCGCGCCGTTTACCAGCGGCTCCAGCAATCCCTTGCGCGCACGCAGCGGCAGTCCCCGCAGGTCCCTCCCATTCAGATACAGCAGGTCGAATGCGAAGTACGTCAGCGTAGCCGCTTCCCCCTGCTCGAACGCAGCCTGCAAACGGCTGAAGCTGCTCGTGCCCTTGTCATCGAGCACCACCACTTCCCCGTCGACGATCGCCTCCTCGCACTCGACCTTCTCGAGCGCCTTCGCGACGCCCTTCATCCGGTGCGTCCAGTCCAGCCCCGAGCGGGTAAACAGCGTCACCTCGCGCCTTCCCTTCGCCCCTGCGCGCAGGTGCGCCTGCACCCGGTAGCCGTCCAGCTTCAGCTCGTTCAGCCAGCCGCTGCCGGGCGGAATGGTAGAGGCCGCGGTCGCCAGTTGCGGGGCCGTAAATCCGGGAAACGCCGCCTTGGGCGCACTCTCGAGCCACGACCCCGCGGTGCTCTTTTCTTCAGCCGCCGGCGTCCGGCCGTCTGTTCCGCGCCGCCGCGCCGTGCCCAGCTTCTCCTGCAGCCGCGAACGGCTCCGCCGCGCCGGCGTCTGGGCTGCATCGCCATGCTCCGCGGGGCGCGAATTCCACACATGGTCCGCGGCCTCCGCAATCTGCTCCAGGCTTCGCCCGGTCACGACGCTGTCCGGCATCTGTTCTGTAACCGCTGCTGCGTCAGAAGAACGCTCGTTCCCGTCATGCTCTTTAATCAGCAGCCAGTTGGGCTTGGCCTCCTGCGCGGCGCGTCCGCCCATGCGTACCAGCGTCCAGCGTCCGTTCAGCTTTTCGCCGTGCAGCGCAAACTTCAGCGAGCCCTTCCTGAGCCCCTCGTCCACATCCCCGACCGGCTCCCACGTGCCCTGGTCCCACACCATCACGGTGCCGCCGCCGTACTGGCCTTTGGGAATCGTGCCTTCAAACCCGCCGTACTCCATCGGGTGGTCTTCCACCTGCACGGCCAGACGCTTGTCCGCGGTGTTGTAGCTCGGCCCTTTCGCCACGGCCCAGCTCTTCAACACGCCGCGCCAGCCCAGCCGGAAGTCGTAGTGCAGCCGCGTCGCCGCATGCTTCTGGATCACGAACGGGAGCGCCCCCGCGACCGCCTGTTCTGACGACCCGCTTGGCTCGGCCGTCGCGGCAAAATCGCGCATCGAGCGATACCGCGCCAGCTGCGCGTCCACTTCCTGCCCTGCCGTGGCCGCTGTCCTCTTACCCGATGCGCCCTGCTTCTTCGCCGCCATTCAGCACCCCTACGCGTCCGTAAACGGAGCATGTGATGCTTTAGAAGTGGTGAATGCGCTCGTCCTTCACCGCGATGGGCGTCGGCCTCGCCACCTCACGCTCCAGCGAGCGCGTCACCAGGTCGCGCGAGCCCAGCCCGACCGCCAGCGCCAGCGCGAACACCACCCCTCCAAACAGAATCCCGAACGCGAGATCGACAATATGGCCGCCGATAGAAAGGTGGTCCAGCACCATCGCCGCCGTCAGGATCAGCACCAGCCACTTCACCCCGGTACCCAGCAGCCGCGCATACTGCAAATTCATGTTCACGCCCGAGATCAGCACCGAGCGCCCCAGCACCCGCGCAATCAACGTGCCCACAAACAGCAGCACCAGCGCCCCCACCACGCGCGGCACATACGAGAACACGTAGGCGGACACCCCGACATCGGCCGAACCCGCTTCAAACGCCGAAAGCCCGACCAGCACCCCGAGCAGCAGGATCCCCCAGAACACCACCCGCGCAATCAGCCGCGACGGCGAGTGCGTCCACTCCACCAGGTTCTCGTTCTGCTCAAACCGCGCGTCGAAGTGCAGCGAGGACAGCAACCGCTGCGCCACCCACGCCAGCCCCGCCGCAATTGCCGCGAAGACCAGCAGCACCAAAACAAACGCGACAATGCCGGGCAGCAGCGTGACAATCTTTGTCACCACGCGCCCTATCGAATCCTGCAATGACTGTGCGATCTGCTGACCCATGCCCGTTCTCCTCTTTCGTTCGCTTGCGCACTTCCGGCGTCGCCTCTATGGATTGAACCGGTCCGGCCAGCGCCAGCGCCGCACCAGGTACGGCTTGCCGTCTTCAAATGCGCGGGCCAGCCGCTCCGCCCGCGCATCCCCGTCAAAGCCCGCATCGCCCGCCGCCTCGTTCACATAGGAAGCAACCCAGCCCAGGTACAGCGGCGTCAGCGCTCCCAGCAGGTGCGCGCGATTGATCGTGCGCTGACGATACCCCAGCGCGAAGTCATACACAATGCGCACCCACAACTCATCCGGCATCCTGAACTTCTCCACCGGCAAAAGCGTCAGCCGCTTCAGGTCCAGCAGTGAGACCGGCGGCAGCACCATCCCCCACACGTCCTGCAGACTGCGCGAGCCCAGCAGAAACGAGTTCACCATCGAGCCCGTGTCGATCTTCGCGGCTGCGTCCGTCACCGGCACCGCCGCGGCATACGCAGCCGCCCGTTCCACCGGGTGCTGTGCCGTCCGCACCCGCTGCCACAAGGGCGCATGCACTTCCATCTCCGCAAACGTCGAGCCCACCAGCTGCGCGATCACCGTGCTCAGCTCTATGTCTCCGGCCGGCGTCGGATGGTTCACCCCGAGCGGCGCCTCGGTCACGCCCGCGTCCAGGCTCGCAGCCACCATCGTCGGCCACAGCACCGGCATGCTCCCCCCGGGCCGCGCGTGCGCGCTCATCGCCAGGCGCGCTGCCATGCGCGGCGACACCGCATAGTCCGGCGCCAGAGGAAACCGCACCCGCTTGCCGTAGAGCGCGCGCGTCAGCGGCGCCAGGATGCTGTGGTTCAGCAGCAGGTCGAACGGGCCCTGCGCGTAACTCGCCATCACCAGCTCGGCCTGGCGGCGCAGCACCGGCTCGGCCAGCTCCGCCAGCATCTCCGGCCGCAGCGCCGAAAGGTCCGGGTGCAGCAGCACAACCGCCTGCGGCTGCACCTCTGCCGCCACGCTCAGCAGCGCGCCCTGCGCCAAAGCGGTCAGCGCCCACGGCGTCGTCGCGCCATCGCTCGTCGGCAGCGGGTACGACAGCAGATCCACCGATGCATCGAGCGCCGTGCGGCCCGACTCCGATCCCGGGTACGCGATCACCAGGTGAGCGCCCTTGAGCACGCTCGTCGCGCTGAAAGCCGCCGCCAGTGTGCGCAGCTGCTCCAGCTCCACCGCGCCGCTCACGCCGGCAAACACCGTCACCGCGCCCTGTGCGCCGACCGCATCCGTGGCCCCGGCATTTCTCGCGTCCAGCTCGTTCCCTGGCTGCATCCGCTCTGCTTCCATCCGCTCTGTTTCTGTCTGCGACATGATCGGTTCCGGCTCCACGCCCTATGCTACGGGCATGTCCGTCAGTTGCAAAATACCGGCCAGCGGAATCTTCACCCACGCCGGACGATTATTCAGTTCATACACCAGCTCATACAGCGCCTTATCCAGTAGGTACACATCCAGCAGGCGCCGAAAGCTCGCTTCCTCCACCGGCACAATCGAGCTGCCGGCCGTCACTTTCCGGTACGAGTCCAGGAACTCCGCCGTAACCGCCGACTCCCAGAGCCGCGCCCACGGCTCCAGCTGTTCGGCATCCTGTGGTCGCCGCGAGGTGCTCCGCGCCAGCCCCGCGTAGGCGGCGTAGGAGAACGACCGCAGCATTCCCGCCACATCCTTCATCGGCGACTGCTTCGCCCGGCGCTCGCTCAGCGACCGCGCCGGCTCGCCCTCGAAATCCAGCAGCACAAAGTCGCCCCTGGACCGCAGCACCTGTCCCAGGTGGTAGTCCCCATGCACCCGCGTCCGCAGCGCGCCCGCGCCGACACTCGGCAGCTCGGCGAACTTCGCCAGCACCGCCCGCCTGCGGCTCAGCAGCAGCGCCGCCAGCTCCACCGTGTTTTCGGTCGCCTCTTCCACTTTCGCCAGGCTTGCCCGCAGCACATCAAAGGCATGGCCGCCATGCGCCGTCAGCTCCTCCTCGAGCGCCTGCAGGTCCGCGCCCGACAGCTTCTCCGGTGCAAACGCCGGGTCATCGGTCGGCTGGGCCAGGGCCAGGTGCATCTCTGCCGTGCGCCGTCCAAGCGTGCACGCCGCCTCCAGGTAAACGCCCGCGGCGTCCCGCGCCTGGTGCATGGCCGGGCTCTTCGCGTCGATCGCCGCGCCGGGCTTCGGCAGCTGCCCGCGCGGAAACTGCGTCGCCCCCACCCCTTCGTAGTAGCGGGCCAGTTCCTCGAGCGTCCAGTCCCAGCCGTCGCCCTCGTTCTGCACCAGGCCCTGCAGCATCGCGATCGTCGCCGGTTCCTGCCCGCTCGCCGTGTATTCAATCGCGCCGCCGAACGGTGCGATGTTCCGGAACGCCGACTCCTCGGTCAGGTAGCGCCCGATCTCCGTATCCGGGTTAGGCCCGAACTGCTGCCGTCGAAACAGCTTCATGATCAGCCGCTCGCCGAAAAGGATCGACGTATTGCTCTGCTCGGCTGAAGACCGCCGCGGCGGCAGCGCCGCCTGCCCCTCGCCGCGCAGCTCCGCGAACATAGACGAGGCGCTCCCGCGCAGCACGCCGTTGCGCATCGGCAGCTCGCCGTTCTTCGCAATCAGGTCCAGCAGCGCTGCAGCCGCAACGTCGGTATACATCGCGTCGGCCAGCACGCCGCCCTCGCCCGGCGCCAGCACCGAGCCGATCACCGCATTCGGCGAGCTCTCCCTCAGCCGCTCCGCCGCATCGCTGAAGACCAGCGTCAGCGGCACCAGGTACATATCCGGCTCGCCTTCCGTGTAGCCGATCTCCACAAACGCCAGTGCGATCGCCGCATTGCCGTCGCTCAACGGCGCCCAATCTGTCACCGTCGTCGTGGCAATCGTGCGCGACTTCGCCCCGAACCAGCGCTGCCGGGGCAGATAGTCGGGCAGCAGCCGCTCTTCAAACAGCCGCCCCGCTCCGGCAAACACGCCTTCCCAGTCGCGTGCGTGCCGCAGCGAGAGCTGCGTGTCCGCCTCCGGGTTGCCGGTCGCGTCCAGCGCCACCCGGTCCGGCGAAGCCTGCAGCTCCAGCCAGAAAAACCCGTACGAGCCCAGCGTCACGTGGTACGGCGCCTTCGTAATCGCCGGAAACTCCACGTACCCCAGCATCTCCACCGGCGTCATGCCTTCAAACTCCGCCAGGTCCAGCGTCACCGGCTGCGCAAACCGCGACAGGTTCGCCACGCACAGGATCGTCTGGTTCGCATCCTCGCGCACATAGGCCAGCACCTTGCGGTTCTCCGGCGCCAGGAAGCGCAGCGTGCCGCGCCCGAACACCTGGAACAGCTTGCGCAGCGAGATCATGTTGCGCATCCAGCTCAGCAGGCTCGACGGGTCGCCCTGCTGCGCCTCCACGTTAATCGCCTCGTAGCCCCACACCGGGTCCATGATCACCGGCGAAAATAGCTTCGCGGGGCTCGCGCGCGAGAAGCCCGCATTGCGGTCGCCCGACCACTGCATCGGCGTGCGCACCCCGTTGCGGTCGCCCAGGTAGATGTTGTCGCCCATGCCGATCTCGTCGCCGTAGTACA
>CAXTMY010000045.1:0-25569 GCA_964245565.1 uncultured Acidobacteriaceae bacterium
TGCGGGCGCTCTTGTCTTCATAGGCGGGGCCGATGCCGCGCGAGGTGGTGCCGATTTTCTGGCGGCCGGGAGCGCTTTCGGCGGCCAGCTCGATCATGCGGTGGTATTCGAGGATGACCTGGGCGCGGTTGGAGACCTTGAGCTGGCGGTCGACATCGACGCCGAGGTCGCGAAGCTTGCCCACCTCCTTGAGGAAGGCCATGGGATCGAGGACGACGCCGTTGCCGATGACGGCCTGGCAGTCGGGCCGAAGGACGCCGCAGGGCACAAGCTGGAGAATGAACTTCTGCCCGCTGATGATGACGGTGTGCCCGGCGTTGTGGCCGCCGGCGTAGCGGGCTACCACATCGAAGCTGCCGGAGAGCACATCGACGATCTTGCCTTTGCCTTCATCGCCCCACTGGGCGCCTAGAACGACTGCTGTTTTTGCTCGCATCTGGTTGTCTGCCGTGCTCGTTTCATTTCAGGATGGTTGAGGCCGCGGCCGGTCTCGTTCCAGCCCCGATGATATAACGGCTCGGAAGGCCCGGGCGGCGATTGCTGTTTCGCCGAGGTATTGGCGACATGCGGAACCGGCGACCCGCGTCCATCACCGCCGGGAAGCTTCGCTGCTACTCTGAAGCAACTTGAGCCTGAGCACTGGCCTGAAACAATTTGAGCAGCTCAAGCGTCAAAAGCCATTGGCATTTGGCAGCCGTCGCCGCGGCCGAAGTAGCTGAAAACATTATCCAAACAGCTCATGGCGCGCTCAAAACGATCATCAAATCTACGGAGGCTTCCAAACGATGAAAACAACTACTGCCAGAATCGAAGACTTCGAAATCGTGCGGACGATCCGACGCGGACACTACCTCACCTGCAAGCACGGTGTGGGCCGTGAGGCCGTTTTTGCGAACCGGCCGTTCCAGGTGGCCGCATGAACCCAAAACCCTATGCCGCCCCCGAGCCGGTCCATACAGCCGAGCTCGACGCCGACTCGGGTCGCCCTCGCATGCTCGAGACGCCTAGCGAGCATCCACTTACCCCTTTGAGTGAGCGCACGCAGTTGCAGCCCCCCCGCATTCTGGTGACCGGCGGCTCCGGTTTTTTCGGAAGCATATTGAAAGAGCGGCTGCTCAATGAGGGCTTTCTCGTCACGAACATCGACCGGGTCGCCGACCCGATGCGGCACGAGAGATTTGACAGTGTAAAAGCGGATATCCGCGATCGCGGCCTGGTGGAGGACCTATTCAGCGCGGGCAAGTTCGATGCGGTGATGCACTGCGCAGCTATCCTGGCGCATGGCTCGTCCATCGATGAGCACGACCTATGGACGTCGAATGTAGACGGTACGCATGTGATAGCCGAGGCCTGCCAGCGGCACCAGGTGCGCAAGCTCGTGTTTACCTCGACGAACTGCCTGTGGGCAGAGAATATGGGCAGGCCGGTGCACGAAGACGATGCGCCGAACCCGATTGAAGTGTATGGACGCAGCAAGCTGGCGGCAGAGCAGGCGCTGGGCGATTATGCGCAGGATGTCGACATCGTAACGCTGCGCTGCCCCACGATTATCGACAGCGGCCGCCTGGGATTGCTCGCTATTCTCTTTGAATTTATCCAGGACAATAAAACGGTCTGGGTGGTGGGAGAAGGCGCGAATCGCTACCAGTTTGTGAATGCGCAGGACCTTGCCTCGGCCTGCATTCAAGCGCTCGACTACAAGAAGACCGACCTGTTCCATGTGGGATCAGACAATGTGAAGTCGCTGCGCGAGGTGTACCAGGCGGTGATCAAGGATGCGGACAGCAGCTCGCGGGTGCGATCGCTGCCGAAAGGGCCGTCGCTTGCGCTGATGCAGTTGGCGCACAAGCTCAAGATTTCGCCGCTTGGCCCGTATCACTACAGGATGATCGCCGAGGATTTTATCTTCGATACTTCTAAAATCCACACGCAGCTTGGATGGCAATCGACGCTGACGAATGAGCAGATGCTGACCCGGGCTTATCACTACTATGCGAGCAGGCGCGAGGAGATCCACGCACGCAAAGATGTGTCGGCACACACCAAGCCGGCAGAGATGGGAATTATCCGCCTCCTGAAGTGGATCTCATAGTGTTTGAGATGTTGGCAGCTCGCAGCGAGCGATGGGGCTGGTGGGAGACGGGAGGACTGGCAGCGTTTACCGCGACGGTTGCTTTCGGTCTTCGATGGCACGAAGGGTGGACGGACGAAGCGCAGGCCTGGATGATCGCGCGGGATACCGGCTGGTGGCAGATGATGCTGCACAGCCTGCGTTACGAGGGCAGCCCGGGCCTGTGGCACTCGCTGATGTGGGTGCTGGCGCGGCTGCACCTGAGCTACATCGGCATGCATTATGTAGCGGGGCTGCTGGCGGTTGCGGGCATCGGCGTCTTTCTGCGATGGGCGCCGTTTCCACGCTGGCTGAAGCTTTTGCTGCCGCTTACTTTTTTTCTGGCGTACCAGGATGCAGTGGTCGCCCGCTCTTATGTGCTCTACACCGGGCTTGGCTTTAGCGCGGCTGCACTGCTGCGCTCCCGCTCGGCATCGCCGCTTCTGCTCGCCGTGGTGCTGGGGCTCGTCGCGAATCTCTCGATCCACGGATGCATTGCGTCCGCGGGCCTTGCCCTGGTCGCGCTGTGGCAGATGAAGCAAAGAGGTTTGCTACATAATCGGCGCCAGTGGTTCGCGGGCGCGGTTCTGATGGCATTTTGGTTGATCGCGGTGGCAACCGCCGCGCCGCCCAGGGATATTGATTTCGCCGCGGCTTCAGGTTTCCACAAGACGCGAACATGGGTCGCCGACGCACACGAGAAACACGGCGGCCACTGGGTGTACGGCAATGACCAGATACCGGTCAACCCGAATCCGAACAAGCCCCACATCGTGACGCGGGCCGACGCGCGCCACTCCAGTACGATGCAGCCCGGCGAACTCGCGCCGATTCCGTTTACACACCCGCATTTTCCTTTAGCGAAACGGTGGTGGTTACATATTGCGCGGTTCCTGGGGCTGCTAACGTTTCCGCTATCGACATCGCGCTTTCTCGCCCTGTTGCTGGTGGGCCTGGTTGTTGCCTACACGGTCACTCTGAATGCGGTGCGGACTGCAACGCGCGGGCGTTGCAGCGGATTCGGACTGATCGGGCTCGTGCCATGGGCGCTGATGATTGCCGCTTTCATGAAGCTCTACATCGCTCCGCGGCATGCAGGTATGTTGTTTACCACGTTTATCATCTCGCTCTGGCTGACCTGGCCTGAAGCAAAGCTTGAGGAGGAGGTGCCCGCACAGGCACAGTGGGTGCGAATCGCCCTGCTGACGGTGCTGCTGCTCATGACTGTTCAGCAAATCGGCTGGACTAAGGATGCGCTGATCGCGGATGAACATTACCCGTACTCGGGCGACTGGACAACAGCGGCCTTCCTGAAAACAGCGCGCGAAGACGGACCGGTTGCAGGCTTCTATTATCACGCCAATGGCGCGCTGGCGTTTCTTCCGGGCTGGAAGTATGCCAATCAGCCTTACAGCTACTGGTGGTGGAGCACCAGGCTGCGCACCGACCAGGATGCTCCGAAAGTGCTGAAGCAGCGGCCGGCCTACGTAGTCGTCGGCGGGTTCGAGTGGGGCGACCAAGGCGACATCATGGTGGACTGGGCGAACCCTTACGAAGACTACCCCTACATACCGATGGCGGACTCTTACCGTATCGTCAATTACTTCGAGCGCCATGGGTACATCGAAACCCATCGATTCTGCGGACGGCTGCTGATGCGCGACGGTTACTCTGAACAAGTCTGCAATATCATCCTGGAGCCTTATGTTGCGGAGGACTGAGGCGAGCGCTTCCGCCAGGCAGGAACTGAACCGGTGGGGTTTGCTCGAGACTGCTGTTCTCTGCCTTTACGCAGTTACGGTGGCGCTTGGCCTGGCCTGGCACGAAGCGTGGGCGGACGAGGCGCAGGCGTGGCTGCTGGCCCGTGACATGGGATGGCGGCAAATGATCTGGCACGGTGTTCGCTACGAGGGCACGCCGGGGCTATGGCATTCTCTGCTGTGGGTGCTGGTGCGGTGGCATGTCAGCTTCACTGCGATGCACTGGATCGGCGCGTGCTTCAGCGCGGCAGCCGTCGCGGTCCTGCTTCGCTATGCTCCGTTCCCGCGCTTCCTGCGCCTTCTGCTGCCGTTCACCTTTTTCCTTGCGTACCAGGACGCGGTGGTGGCGCGCTCCTATGTTCTCTACGCACTGGCAGCCTTCGGCATCGCTGCCCTGCTCGCCAGGAAGAGGCAAAAGCCTTTTGCAACCGCCGTGGTTACAGGACTGCTGGCGAATATCTCTCTGCACGGGCTGGTTCTGGCAGTGGGGCTTTTGATGGTCGCGGTCGTACGGTGGCGCAGATCCGGAATCTCACGAAGGGCGATCTTCTCTGCGGCGACCATCGCCGTCCTGTTTTGTGCGTTTGCAACCGCCACGGTGCTGCCGCCTCCGGACGTGGATTTTCCCGCCGGTCGAAATATCGAGCACTCCTGGCTGAAGCTTCTCGGCAGCAAGTCACCTTCTGCGCAGGATCCGGTGCGCCCGGGCGAGCTTGCCCCGGCGGCAGCAGTGCCTGCGGTGCATCGCGATCTGGGCATCATCCGCAAATCGGCTCGCATCCTGTCACTGATCACTTATCCGCTCTCTACGTTTCGCGTGCTGGGGCTGTTTGCCTTTCTCAGCCTGCTCTACCTGGCCGCGGGTACCGCGCCCGGCAATGGCTCCAGGTTGTGGCCGCTCTTGCCCTATGCCTTGCTTCTGCTGGTTTTTCAGTCGGTTTATCTTGCGCCCAGGCATGCGGGCACTCTCTTTATTGCATTCCTGGTCTCAGCCTGGTTGCTTTGGCCGCGCGGTGTTGAGCCGCGGCGGTACACCTTGCCGCTTTCACTTGCCCTTGCCCTGGTGTGCGTGGAGCAGATCGGCTGGACCTCCCATGCGGTCTGGATGGATGTGCATCACCCCTATTCCGGCAGTCCGATGACGGCAGAGTTCCTGGCAACTCGCCTCGCCGGGCATCGAGTGGCGGGCTTTTACTATCACTCGGTCGGCACCCTTCCCTACTTTTCAAAGAACATTTTTGAGAATCAGCCAGGGCATGCGTACTGGGTATGGAGCACGTCCAATCGCATCGATCAGCGCGCACCGTTTGAGCTGACGCATCACCCGGACTATGTTGTTGTCAGCGGATGGAACTGGGGAAACAACGCAGACATCACGGTAGATTGGCTCGCACCGGCTGACAATGCCGAGCTTAACTCGGCCAGCGGCTCAGAGCCGGTCGTGACCCTGGCGGATACATACCGCATTCGAGCTTTCTTTCTCAAGCACGGGTATCATGAGACGCACCGATTCTGCGGCCGCACCTGGATTCGTTTCGGCTATGCAGAGGAGCTGTGCGACGTCATTCTGGAACCGACAAAGCGCTAGAAAGGTTGCTCGCAAAAGCAATCTATGGGTTGGGGGTTCCGGACGGAACTGCGAGCAGCTGGCCAGGAGGAATGGGAAGATCGAAGTCCGGGCTGCCATCCGGGTTCCAGTGAAAGGGTTGTATCCGCATCGATCGTGTATCCAGGCAGCCAAGGTCCGGCGCGCTGTTCGCGTGATAGACAATCCAGTTCTCTGTGCCGTCGGGAGAAAGAAAAAACCCGTTATGCCCGGGGCTATAAACACCGTCCGCCGGATCGGAAGCAAGAACAGGCTCCGCGCTCTTTACCCATGATTTGGCCTTCATCGGATTTTTGCCCTGCTTCAGCGTAAGTAAGCCGAGCGCATAATGATTGGTCCAGCAGCCGCTGGCAGAAAAGACGATGAAGGTCTGCCCATTGTGAGACAAAGCCTCCGGTCCTTCATTCACGCCTTTGCGGGGAACCGAAATAGATGGATCCGGCATTTCCACATGACGCTCCCAATCGAACCTTGGTTTCGAAAGGAGAGTTCTATGCCCCTTGACGGTCCATGGATTTTTTAGCTCGGCTATGTACAGGTTCTGGACGATGTTTTTTGTACCGGGCCATCCTGACCAAAGCAGATAGTTGTGCCCGGCAAGCGTAAGGATGGAGGGGTCGATGGCCCAGCGATACGAGGGGTCGGTCACCATTCCCTTGAAAGCCCAGGTCCCCTGCATAGGATCGCGCGCTGCATTCTCTAAAACAAAGATGTGATGATTCCGGTTCTCCCCATCATCCGCAGCGAAGTAGAGGTACCACTTGTTATCGATGCGGTGAAGCTCCGGAGCCCATAGGTCAGAGGAGTAAGCCGTATCGAGGGGAGGAACCCAGACCACCTTGGCGTCTGCGGAGGCGAGCTGCGTCATATCCGAAGTCTTGCGCAGCTCTAAGTCATGGCCGGTGCTGAACGTCACATAATAGTATCCGTCGAACTGAGTCACCCATGGGTCCGGCCCAACCTGCAGAATGGGATTTGTGAATGTGTAACGTGGCAGTCCCGCTTGTGGAGGCCCCGGGGGGATTGGAGACGGCAGCGCGGGGTTGGCCGCCTGCAAGTGAAAGTGCTGCGCTCGGTGCGGGAGGTGCGGAAGAAAGCCGGTCAGGAGGATTGCGACGAAAAGCATGAATATAGAGGGCAAACAATCCTTTGACTCTGGCCGGGAATGCCCGGGGATGCAGTGTTCCCAGTTTAACGAAACCGCCGGGAGGGTTGCACGGACATGGCCCTGCCAGGCGTCAGTGAGGGTTGGGTAGAAGCGTCTGTTGCTCGGCGTGGGTTTTGTGGAAGGATAGAGTGTGTCCCTGGAGATGGACCGTGAAGAGACTGAGTCGCAGGGGTTTTCTGGGTGGAGCGGCGGCACTGGGTGGGGCTGCGCTGCTGCAGCGCGGCGCGGATGCCCAAACGGCTGCCGGCCCGGCGACGGCAGATATCGGGGCTGAAACGCTGACGGGTTCTCCGGTGGAGAAGATCGCCTGGAAGGCGAAGCCGTTTGCCATGCCGCAGGTGCGGCTGCTGCCGAGCCGGTGGATGGATATGCAGGAACTGAATCGCAGCTTTCTCTATTCGCTGCCAAACGACCGCCTGGCGTATAACTTCCGCGTGACGGCAGGGCTTGCGACCGATGCCGTGCCGCTGGGCGGATGGGAAGCGCCGGATTGTGAACTCCGCGGACACTATGTGGGGCATTACCTGTCAGCGTGCGCGTTGCTCCATGCGAGCACAGGCGATCTGCCGATCCGGGACAAGGCGAATGCGCTGGTGGGCATACTTGCGGAGTGCCAGGCGAAGGATGGCTACCTGGGCGCATACCCGACGACGCTGTATGACCGTCTGCGCCGGCATGAGAAGGTCTGGGCGCCGTTTTACACCTACCACAAGATTGTCGCGGGGCTGCTGGACATGTATGTGCACACCGGCAATGTGCAGGCGCTGCAGGTCGCGGTGCGCATGATGGACTGGGCCGATACCTGGTCGGCTTCTTTTACTCCCGATGACTGGCAGCAGGTATTGCTGACCGAGCATGGCGGCATGAACGAGGCGTCTTTCAATCTCTATGCCATTACCGGCAATACGAAGTATCGGGAGCTGGGTTTCCGGTTCGAGCATAAGAAGATCTTCGATCCTCTGGCGCAAGGCGAAGACCGGCTGGCCGGCAACCATGCGAACACGAATATTCCAAAGATGATCGGCGCGGCGCGCGGTTATGAAGTTACCGGCGCCGAGCGTTACAACCGCATCAGCCGTGTGTTTTACCAGGCGGTCGTGGAGCACCACAGCTACTGCACGGGCGGCACGAGCAATGACGAGTTCTGGCACCAGGCGGATGCCGTTGCGACGCAGCTGGGCGGTGCGGCGCAGGAGTGCTGCTGCGTCTACAACATGATGAAGCTGACGCGGCACCTGTTCGGGCAGGAGCCGGATGCGAAGCATTTCGATTACTACGAGCGGGTGCTGATGAATGTGCGGCGTGGAACGCAGGACCGCAACGGCATGCTGATGTACTACGTCTCGCTGCAGCCCGGGTTATACAAAACATTCGGTACACCGTTCGGAGCCTTCTGGTGCTGCACGGGGACGGGCAGCGAGGAGTATGCGAAGCTGACGGATTCGATCTACTTCCATGACGACCGCTCGCTGTATGTGAACCTCTTTATCGCGTCGAAGCTCGACTGGGCAGAGCGCGGGCTGCGGCTGCGCCAGACCACGACTTTTCCTTATGAAGAGAAGACGACGCTTACGATCGACCAGGCGCCGCGGGAGGCGACGGCCATCCGGCTACGTGTGCCGTACTGGGCGACGAGCGGCGTAAAGGTGCGGCTGAACGGCGCGCCGCTTCCAATCGCAGAGGCGTCGCCGTCGAGCTACCTGGCGCTGGAGCAGATGTGGAAGAGCGGCGATGTGGTTGAGATCGAAATGCCGATGACGCTGCACATAGCCGTCGCGCCGGATGACACAACCGTGCAGGCAGCGATGTACGGGCCGGTGGTGCTGGCGGCTCTGCTGGGGACCGAAGGGCTGACGACGAACATGATTTACAACGGCTCCCGTCCGGAGGAGGCGGATCGCGGAATGCCGATGCCGCAGGTGACGGTGCCGGGGGTCTGGTTTGAGCGGGCGGAAGCGACAAAGGAGTACGCGCTGCGGTTCCGCAGCCGGGGAGATGGGCCGATCCACACGCTGGTACCGCTCAACGAAGTGATGGATGAGCGGTACTCGGTGTACCTCAAGAATGTCTCGGTCGCGTAGACGCTCTGCCTGCTCGCGCGTGTCAGCGCAGCGGAACCTCGATGACGGTGACGCTGCTGTTTGGGAATGTGTGGGTCAGCTCTCCCTTCAGCGCCTGCGTGTTCTCCGCGGGCTTCACGCGGTTCGGATCTTCTTCGTCGTTCGCAACGAGCAGGTTGGCTGCGGTGATGGTCGAGAATGTGGCCGTGCCTCGTGCGGCGCCTATCGCTGACAAATCAAACTTCGCTGTGAGCGCGTCTGTCAGGTGACGGTTGACGCAGAACAGCAGAAGTGTTTTGCCGTCACGGGAAAGAGCGGCGGAAATGTCGAGGTAAGGCACGCGCGCAATCGATGGCAGCGTGCGTACGCCGTTCGCGACTGAGTACGTGGGCGAGCCGGACTGAACATCCAGCGCGGTCGCAGGCTGAGTGCGCGCGTACTCGCGAAACGCCCAGTAGGCGGGCGTTCCATACACCTGCCCGCGTTTCTTCCAGATGCCGCCGAACTCGAGAATGCCGGTCATGTCGCTGATGGGCACGGTGCCCGCATTGCGCAGCAGCATGTTGAGCATGCCGCCGGCGAAGAGTGCGCCACCCATGTTGGTATAGTCCGGACCGCCGTGGGTGCTCGAGAAGAGAAGCCACTCGGTGAAGGCGGCTTTGACGTCCTTGCCGTTCGCGCTGTCCTGCGCCTGCTGCCGGATGTCGCGCACCCGCGCCTCAAGACCGATGGGCAGAGCCAAGTCCGCCATGGTGCGAAACTGCTGGGACGGGTTCTGTAGAAGGACATCGTCGCCGATCACGTAGTGCGTGGAGAGATAGTTGAACGAACCGGGAGGGTTCGCGAACTGGTTGGCATTCCAGGCCTGGAAGCCGTTGTCAACGCCGCCCGTGGCGATGAGGCGGGCATGCGGATCGACCGCATGCACCGCAGCGGCGAAGCTGCCGGTGAGCGGTCCGATGGTCGCGAGCGTGGGCGCGCCGATCTGCCAGTTCCCCCACAGCTCGTTGCCCAGCTCCCACAGCAGGCCGCCCTGCCCGTCGTTCCAGTGTTGGTCGATATAGCGCACCCAGTCCGCAGCCTGCTGCGGGGTTCCGGAGCCGAGGTTGAGCGCGAACTGCGGCTGCGCGTGGATGAGCTTGCAGAAATGGAGAAACTCGTCGGTGCCGAAGGTGTTGTACTCCGGGATTCCCCATGAAGCGTTCAGCATGGAGACGCGCTTGTCCTCCGGGCCGATACCGTCGCGCCAGTCGTAGCCTGAGGTAAAGTTACCGCCGAAGCGCACCAGCGGCGTATGCATCTCGCGGCTCATCGCAACCACGTCGGGGTCAAGGCCATCGAGCGCGTCCGCCGGCACAAGCCCGGCATTGTCGAACTGCGCGCGTGCGCCGTCATTGAGCGAGATGACAAGATAAACCGGCTCGAGCGGCGCAACCGTATCGGGCTTCAGCGCCAGCGTAAAGGTGTGTTTAGTCCAGGTAGTTTCGGGCGCATCGAAGCTGGTCTCGGCCAGCGTGCCGCTGCCGGCAGCGGCAGACGTGCTGCCGAGCTCGGCGTCACGCCGCAGCGACACCGAGATATGGTTGTTGCCGAGAACGTGCTTTGTCCACAACGTGCCCTGATAGGTGAGCTCCCGATGGACAGGCAGGTACACCAACTGGCGGATGCCCGACTCTTCTCCGGGGACCGACATGACCAGCAGGGACTGGTTCGAGTTGGCGGCATCGTTCCGCACCGGCAGATAGCGCGCGCCCTGCGAGGAGTCGAGCGGTTCCCAGGGCAAGGGCAACGCGAGCTGAGAGGCGCGGCGCAGTTCGGGCCGTTCCCGCAGCATCGCGGAGACCCGGTCCGCGGACCAGAGGCCGCTTTCGAAGGACGGGTTCTGCACCACGTCGGCCCACAGGCCGCCGTAGGTTGAGTGACCGATCGGCTCGAGGAAGGTGCCGAAGATGGTATTCGGGATGGCCTGCGGGCCCTGGCTGCGCAGCACGCGTACCGTGAACGGAGTTGGGATCGACTGCGTGGAGTCCGTAATCTGCGCCGTGAGCGGCGCGGCTGTCACGGCGCCGGTCAACGTGAGGAGCAAAGCAAGTCGTTGAAGCGATGCGGGCAAGGCAGTCCTCTGCAATCTGTGCCTGTCAGGAGCACAGATTGCTCCCAGTAGGCACGGTTGTTTCCATGCGGCCTTCGTCCACTCAGTATCCGACTGCAACCGGCGCAGTGGCTGATGGAGTGCCGCGTCCGGTGAGCTGCCGGATCAGGTCGACCTCGTGCTGGCGGTAGGGGGTGTCGTCCTTTCGAAATACATCATGAAACCAGATCGTCGGCTGCAGCAGGACATACGGCCGCTGCCACGAGTCCCACGGCAGATAGGTCTGCGTCTTACCCGTGACCAGTCCCCAGTTGATGGCGCCCACGTGATACTGTTTGGCAATCGGCAGGCTGCCGTCGAACGTAGAGCCGGCGCCGCGCGCCATATATTCCGTGCAGATGATGGGCCGGTGCAGCGGCTCGAGACTCTCAATGCGCGCTTCAAACTCCTCGGGCCAGCCGTAGTTATGGAAGGTGATGATGTCCGATTCGGCAAGCTGAATTTTTGTCGTCGCACTTTCCTGCGCCGGGTCGCTCCAGTCCCCCTGCCACACGCCGCTGGTCAGCGGCTGGACCGGATGCACGGACCGCGCCCAGGCGAACGCCTCGGGCAGCAACTCATCCACGCGCGCTACCTTGGCGGGCAGGTCTTCGGCCACGTCGCCGCCTTTGTTATCCGGCTCGTTCCAGATATCCCAGCCGAGGATGCGATTGTCCTGCGCGAAGGCGCCCACGACACCCTTCACGTAGGCTTCAAGCTGCGGCTCGTCAGCGCGGTCGAGCAGGCGCTGTTTGCCCGGGCTCTGCACCCAGCCCGAGTTATGGACGCCGGGGATGGGCGGGTGCTGCGGCCCCAGGTGCGGGTTGGTTTCCCAGCAGGAGTCAAACAGCACCAGCAGCGGACGGATGTGGTGCCGCGCGGCGATCGTGAGAAACGCATCAAGGCGTTGCTTGAAGCCCTCGGGATCCTGCTGCCAGAGCTGGTCCTGCAGGAACACGCGGATGGTGTTCATGCCGATGCCTTCGGCCAGGCCGAGTTCCTTGTCGTTCAACGCCGGGTTCCAGGTTGCTGCCTGGAACATTTCAAGCTGGTTGATGGCGTCGGAGGGAACATAGTTGGCTCCGACCAGCCAGGGCTGTGCAGCATACCAGGCGTTCGCCCGGGCTTCCGGCCAGCGTCCGGTATCCGTTTGTGCGCGAAGCGAAGGAGCGCACCACGCGACAGCAATGAGCAGAACGGCAAGGCATGATTTCAGGTTCACGGAAATTCCCTGTGTGCGGACGTTTGAGCGACAGCGTACGTCACCCTGCTTGACGCCCCCACCATACAACAGTTCACCCCGGGCACGCTCGGTTCTCGCCTTGCGTGGTTCTGTGCAGCAGAGCCGCTATGGACCTGATATTCCGGAGACTGCGGATTTCCGCAGCAGAGCTTTAGTAGAAGCGGGGTTTAGCCTTGACAAGCTGGCCCACGAAGGTGCATCGTGGTCCGGCTGAAACGTTTCGGCAGAACGAGTTTCTGAACGGCCTCCATGCCTATGGATATTGCTGAACAGCTTTGCACGTCACGATTCGAGCCTCGATCCGAACGGGTGAGACGGGGCTTTGCCAAGGCGGGAACGCGCAACGAAAACAGGCGTGGACCCGGCTTGCATGGAGAACGACATAAGAATCGGTGTTAATCCGACCTACATGCTGCTGATGTTTTTGGGAGATCCAGGTGAATCACAACGAAGAAGAGCTTTCCCCCGTTGTGCAGGAACAAGCAAGCTGCACGAAGCGCACTGAGGTGGCTGGCCGGCGAGCAACCCGTTTGAGGCTCCGGCACGCGTCCCGCAGGCTCACCTTTCCGGCTTCTTTCGTTTTGCTCGGCGTGCGCGCAAGTCTCGTGCTGCTTTGCTGCGGGCTTTTCGTGCTGGCACCGGCGGCAAGGGCGCAGACTGTGTACGGCAGTATGGCCGGGTCGGTGACCGACCCTTCCGGAGCGGTGATTGCGAACGCCAAGGTGCACGCCAAGAACGAGAGAACGGGAGCAGCGCTCGATACTGTCTCCACCTCATCCGGCGCCTATCGCTTCCCGGAACTCCCGATCGGCTCCTACACCATCACTGTAACGGCGCCGGGCTTCCACGCAGAAGTGCTGACAGGCGTGCAGGTGAACCTGCAGATCACGACCGCCCTCAACGTGACTATGGCCATCGGCGCTGCCGCGGAGAGCGTTACGATTAACGCCGAGGCGCCGCAGTTACAGACCGAGACCTCCGACATTACCGGTTCGATCACAGACAAGGACTATGCCCAGCTGCCATTGGCGGTGGGCGGCGTCGGAGCGTTCCGCTCGCCTGAAGCGTTTATCTTCCTGCTCCCCGGCAATACCGGCATCGGCACCAGCAACAACAGTGATAACGGCGTCTTCTACAGCAAGCTTGCGGGCGGCCAGGATTACGGCGCCGAAGTCCTGATCGACGGCCTCAGCCAGCAGCGCAGTGAAAACGGCTCGTCGTTCGATGAGGAAGCTCCTTCGGTTGACGCGCTGCAGCAGCTGACCGTGACCGATGCTCTTCCGCCGGCTGAGTACAACCGCACCACGGGCGGTTTTGAGAACTTTGCCACCAAGAGCGGCGGAAATACATTCCACGGCTCGGGCTACGACATCTTCCGTAATACGGCGCTCGATGCGAACCTCTGGTTTAACGGCGGACTGGAGGCGGGAAGCTGCGTGGGAGCCTCTGATACGCCGGCATGCCGGGCGACCTTTGCAACACCGGCCGACCGCAAGAACGATTATGGCGGCACCTGGGGTGGCCCGGTCATCATCCCCAAGCTTTATAACGGCACGAACAAGCTCTTCTTTTTCTTTGCCTGGGAGCAGATCCATTACAGCCTGGGCGCCACCACGCTGAACACTGTGCCGACTCCCCAGGAGCTCTCGGGAGACTTCTCCAATCCCGCGATCCTGACGACGATTCCGGTGGGTACCAACCCTTGTGACGGCACGACGGTCTACCAGGGGCAGATCTTCGATCCTTCCACGACCCGCACTGTCCAGACTCCGACGGGACCGGTGGAGTGCCGCACGGCGTTCCCGGGCAACAAGATTCCGGCCGCCGACTTTTCTTCTGTCGCGCAGAAACTGCTGGGTTACTTTCCTGCGCCGACCAACAGCAGCGTCATCAATAACTACTCCTTCGCGAGCACCATTCCAATCACGAACACGACTTACACCGTTCGGATCGACGCGAACCTCACCGACAAGAGCAAGCTCTGGAGCTCCTACAGCTCGCGCGACAACAATCGCACGTCGGGAACACCGATCATGCCCTATCCTGAAGACCCCGGCAGCAACAAGCAGGACTTTGAAACCCACTTCTGGCGTCTCGGCTGGGATTACTCGTTCAGCCCCAACCTGCTCAACCACCTTATCGTCGGTTCGAACCGCAGCAACAGTATCAATCGTGCATACCCGACGTACACGGGGACCAATTACTTTCAGCAGCTTGGTATCGGGAACGCAGTCAGCGACGACTTCCCCGTGGTTACAAACGGTTTTACCGCCCAGGAGGGCAATGGAGAGAACGGCGACAATATCGACAACGGGCTGCGACTGGATGAGAGTGTCGACTGGCAAAAGGGCCATCACAGCCTGACGTTCGGGACCGACCTCCGCTATCAACAGTACTCGCCGATCAACAACAACTCACCTTCGATCGGCTTCGGCGCCGGCCAGACTTCAGTGAGCACCATCCTTACGGGCACCGGTAACGGACTTGCCAGCGAGCTGCTGGGCGACACCCAGACTGCGGCTCAAGACGTCTACTCGCACCAGTCCCGCTGGATCTCCTGGTACTACTCCGGCTTTGTCCAGGACAACTGGAAAGTTACCCGGGCACTGACACTGAACCTGGGCGTCAACTATAGCGTCGATGTTCCTCGCGGTGAGGCCGACAACGAGTCGTCCAACTTCAGTCCTACGGCGCTGGATCCTGAGTACAACATTCCCGGCGCACTGGTTTTCGGCACTACCTGCCACTGCAATGCGAAGTGGGCCAACACTTACTACAAAGACGTTGCCCCGCGGGTTGGATTTGCCTTTGCGCCCACCTCGCTCCAGGGCAAGACGGTGCTGCGCGGGGGAGCCGGCATTCTCTATGGCCCGCTGCAGTATGACGACTTCGGCGGCTCGATGGACACCGGTTACAAGGTGAACCCGACCTTCAATTCGTCGAACGGCTTCGACCCTTCATTCCAGATCAACAACGGCTATCCTGCCTTTACTGCGCCGCCTGATCTTGATCCCGGGTTTTTCAACGGCCAACCTGTCACCGGCTCCTACATTGAAGCGCGCGCCGGGGAGCCGGCGAAAGTTTACGATTTCGACATGCAGGTCCAGCAGCAGTTAGCTACCGACCTTATCCTTACCATCGGCTATGTCGGCAGCGAGGCGCAAAACCTGCAGGCCAACAACCAGGACATCAATAACATCCCGATACAGGACCTGGCGCTCGGTAACGAGCTCAGTTCTCCGCTGATGAACAATACCTACGGAGTGGCGACACCATTCCCTGGCTACTTCGGCCTGTGGGGCAACGGGATTACAATCCAGCAGGCGCTGCGGCCTTTTCCGCAGTACGACTATATCGACTCCGGCTGCTGCCTGCAGGCGACCGGGCACTCAAGTTACAACGCCCTGCTGGTATCGCTCCGGCGTCAGTTCCGCGACGGATTGACCCTCCAGGCCTCGTATACCTGGTCCAAAAATGAAAACGACACGGACAGCACACTGCCCAATACCAATCCTGGCCAGCCGCAGGTGCAGAACCCCGATGACCTGCACCAGGAGAAAGCGATCAGTATCCAGGACCTGCCAAATGTCTTCGTCGTCAGTTATGTTTACCAGTTGCCGATCGGTCATGGAAAAGAGTTCCTGAATCACGGACCGGCCAGCTATCTCGCAGGCGGCTGGTCTATCGGCGGCATCCAGCGCTACCAGGACGGCGAGCCTCTTGCGTTTACAGGATCGAGCGGCATCCCTGGATGGGAGCAGGTGATCCGTTACAACGAAACCGGCAATAGCATCAAAAGCGCTGTCTACAAGAGCGGCTGGAAGCACCTCAACCCATTCAACACCGCCGGGGGGACCGATCCGAACACCAACAGCCTGTTCAACGCTGCTGTCGATAACCCGGCCACGGATTATCAGAACGGTACAGCGCCGGCGGCTTTTATCGATCAAAACCTCTCACAAAATCGAGGAGCGGGTCCGTATACACTTGGCGATACGCCACGTGTGACGAATATCCGCATGCCGGCATGGCTTGATGAAGACTTCAGTGTGCTCAAGGACACGCCGATCCGCGGCAACTTGGTCTTTGAAATCAAGGGAGAGTTCTTGAACGCATTCAATCGACACATTTTCGCATCGCCTGACACCAACCCTGGAGACCTGGATTACGGGATCCCTACCAGTGCCGCCAACACGCCTCGAAATCTTCAAATTACGGGCACGATTACTTTCTGATCTGTGCTTCTGCTACGGTGCGTCTTGCGCGTGAACGGAGTGAAGGGAAGGCAAGGCCCTTTCCTGCGCTCCGCAGGACTGACTGGCACGCGAAACCCGCGATCTGAGCTACTGACGATTCTCCAGTTGCAAGTACCGGGGACAGGCAACTTCGCCGCTGAGAGGGAGTGACGATGAAGCTCGGCTATTTGATATTCGTCTTTGCCGTAGTCGCGTCGGGAGCGGGGCAGCAGACGCCGCCTGCTTCGCCACCGTCGCAGAACATTCCGTCAGGACAGTTCGTCAACCCCCTGCTGCCTTCAGGTGCTGACCCGTGGGTGACGACGCACGACGGCTACTACTATTACATGAACACCACGCAGCACAACCTGACGATCTGGAAAACGCGGGATATCACGGATCTCCGGAATGCTACCAAGGTAGTCGTTTGGACTCCTCCGGCGGATATGCCTTACTCGCATGATGTGTGGGCGCCGGAGCTTCACTTCCTGCGTGGCGCCTGGTACATCTACTTCGCAGCCGACGCCGGCGACAATACCACGCATCGTTTGTGGGTGCTCGAGAACAAAAATGCAGACCCGACAAGCGGAAACTGGACATTCAAAGGCCAGATTACCGATAAGACGAATCGATGGGCCATTGACCCTTCGGTCATCGACCTGGGCGGCAAGCTGTACATGATATGGTCCGGCTGGGAAGGACCGGTGAATGGAACGCAGAGTATCTACATCGCCCGGCTGCGCAATCCGTGGACGGTTGCAGGAAAGCGTATAAAGCTTTCAACACCGACGTACCCGTGGGAGAAGGTTGGGGATAACTATCACACAGGCTCAATTTCTGAGCTGCCGCATATCGATGTCAACGAAGGTCCGGAGTTTCTCGAGCACGGGAACAATATCTTCGTGATTTACTCCGCAAGCGCCTGCTGGACCGATTACTACGAGCTCGGCATGATGACCGCATCTATTCACAGCAACCTGATGCACAGCTCATCGTGGACAAAATCCGCGCAACCGGTTTTCCGCCAGTCGCCCGAAGACTCCGTCTACGCTACCGGGCATAACTCCTTCTTTAAGTCTCCGGATGGGACACAGGACTGGATTCTCTATCACGCGAACTCCGAGCCCAATGAGGGGTGCGGCAGCGATCGTTCACCGCGGGCGCAACCGTTTACCTGGGGTGCTGATGGAATGCCTGTTTTCGGCAAGCCGCTTCCAGTGGACCGGCCGATTCCTAAACCTTCCGGAACGAAGACTTGTGCAAGCAGCGAGCCCGGCTGCGTAGCTCTAACCTCGCCGTGATGTTTTGTGGCGCTGCTGCATTCACGCGAAAGCAGGCGGTCATGTGCGGGGGCTGAATTAAGGATTGAGCTGCAGCCGCTGCGCTGATTTGCTGTTCTGCGCATCCGCCATCTTTGCGGCAAGCGCAAGCTCGCGGTCCGCATCCTGTTTGCGCCCGAGACGCGCGAGCGTCAGGCCAAGATAGTAATGCGCGGGTTGGTAGTCCGGCGCTACCTGAACCGCCTGCTGCAGCACCCGTGCCGCTTCGTCGTAGTGCTTCTGCCGGAACTGAGCGATGCCTGTGTCGGTGAGGGCTCCGCCGTGGCGGGGATCGCGCGCCAGCACCATGGCCGCTTCTGAGATAGCCTCTGCGTATTGCGCAGATTGCACCGCCATATCGGCCAATTGATAGTACGACTCGGTCTGCCCCGGGCTCAGCGCAATGGATTTATGAAATTCGATGCTTGCGGCATCTGTATCCCCGCTCAGCTGCAGGGCCCTCCCGAGTCCATAGTGTGCCGTCGGGTCGTCCGGGTGCGATTTGAGATAGGCGCGCATGGCCGCCTCGGCCTCCGGCAGTTGACCCAGGTCCAGTTTTACCCGCGCCACCAGATACAGGGTCTTGCTGTCATCCGGGGCGATCTGCTGAAGATGCGTGACTGCCTTTTCGGCGTCGCGATACAAGCCCATTTGGTCTTCAAGTACTCCGAGGTCGTACAGTAAGCGCGGGCTGGCCGGAGCAAACTTCTGCGCTCGCAGCAGTTCACCGAGAGAGCCATTGGTGTCCTGTGAAGCGCGCGCCGCAAGGGCGAGTCGCTCGGAGGCGAGCACTTCGCCATCCTGCACACCTTTGTTCGCGGGCTGCCGTAGAAGGATTGCCTCGTAAGCTGCCTGCGCTGCAGCGGCATTGCCGGCCTCCAGCAGCTTGTCGGCTTGCGCCACCGGATGGTTGACTGGCAGTCCCGCGAGGGCGCTGAGGGAAGGTGCCTGTAATACCGCGAATGCGCAGAAAGTAAGAAGCACGTCGCTCCTTGCAACACAGACGACTGGAAACATAGTCGCTTGCATGCGAGCATTTTCATCCTCAGTATAGTGGGCCGACTTCTCGCTTCAATGGCTCTTCCGGCGGAAAAGCCACGCGCAACTTTGCCGGTTCCCCCTACGAGTGGCGGGGAAATGCCTGCGTGCCCATATGAGGAATGTGCATCGGCTATCTGCGATGCACACGCAAATTCAGCCGTGGCCTTCCATGCTCGCGATGCTCCGAACAGGCACTGCCGTCCTGGTCAAGAATGGGGGATTGGGTTGGAACCTGTGTCAACTCAACGGCCGGCGGCTTCGACCCGCGCGTGCGCGACCTCAACCGGCAGGGTGGCGCCACGCGGCGTGGGCGGGTTGCGATCCCTGCGCCGGCCGGGGCGCTGCTCGCGGCCCGCGCCGCGCAACCGCATGACCGGCACCTCGACCAGGTAGAACGCGACGAAGCCGACGAGCAGCGCAGCGAGCATGACGGCAAACGAGCCACCCCAGTGCGAGCGCCACTCCTGCACGACGAGCACGTGATAGAGGTAAAGGCTGTACGAGGTGACGCCGAGGAAAACGGTCGGTCCAGCGTTGAGGACGCGGCCGACAGGGGTATGCGCATGGCGTGTCGCCCACACCAGGAAGAACGCCGCGCAGAGAGACTCGGCCGTGTACCCGACAGTGAAGGTGTACGCGTTGCCGAGGAGAAAGCGCAGCAGGGGAGAGAGCAGGCAGAAGAAAAGCGGGGCGATCCACCAGAAGCGGCGTACCTTCTGGAAGCCTGCTTCGAAAAGGGGATTCCCGACGCCGAGAGCGACCAGGCAACCGGCAAAGAGGCTGTCCATGCGGCCCGGGAGAATAAACCCCTGCCGGTGCGCGAAAACATGCCAGTGGAGCAGCGTGAGGCTCACGCGCACAAGCGGGCTGGCGGCGATGAGCACGACGCAGGCGAGCGCAGCGGTGCGTTTACCGCCACGGCGCAGGGACCAGAGCAGCAGCAGCGGCCAGACTAGGTAGAACTGTTCCTCAACCCCGAGGGACCAGAGTTGGTCGGTGAGGACAGAGTTGTCGTGCGGGAAGACTCCGCTGACGAGCAGCACCGAGCCCAGGATAGAGCGCCACGGAATAGCCTCACTCGTCAGCACGCAGACCATGCTGACCACTGCAAGATAGGCCATCATGGGTGGCAGCACACGCGAGGCGCGCCGGCCGTAGAACTTGAACAGTCGAATGGAGCCGGAGCGCTCCTGCTCGCGCAGCAGGAGGCTGGTGATGAGAAAGCCGCTCAACACGAAGAACAGTTCCACCCCGTCCACGGGCGGAAAGCCGAACCTGGCGAAGCTGAAGCGCTGCTGGACGTGACACAGCAGAACGGTCGCGATGGCGAAAGCTCGGATGCCGTCCAGGCTGGGAATGCGTTTATCAGTACAAACCATAGGTGGTCCTTCGTAGCGCCGCAGCGGTTCGGCGTGCCCCTGATCTTACACATTTGCAGGCACATGAGGGTCAGTTCTGCGCGCTTTTTTCCCTGCTCTGCACCTATCCAGGACACGTAACTACTTCCTAAGTGCAGGAGCGCGAAACCCCTTAGTAAGCAGTGGGCATGTCTGTGTGCGATCCATTCGGAGCTATGTAAGATTTACGGGCTACGGCAATGCTGCCGATACCTCCCGTGATCGGTCACTTTCGTTACCGCTCGTATCCACTGCGGTTACCGAATATACATACTGTTCGCCCCGGCGGACAGTATGATCGCTCCAGGCAGGAATGGTGACTGGTTCCGCGCCACTCACGCGGCGCCAGGCACTGCCGGTTGCCGCAGCCCTGCGATACACGATGTAGCCCGCCAGGTCGGGCTCGGCGCCTACTGTCCAGGAGAGGTCGATGGTGCCGCCGTCGGCGTTGGGCACTGCGGCCAGATCCGCGGGCACGGCCGGCGGGAACAGGTCGACCGCGTTCAGAGCCTCTGAATGCCCCGGCAGCCCGTCGATCTCAACAGCGTGGCCGTTGAGCGTGAGCTGCTCGACAAGTTGCACGGTGTAGCGATAGCTGCGATTGAAAGCCGCCTGGGCGTCCAGCGTGTGGCCCGGTCCCCATGCCCGGCTGGAGGCGGCCGCGGGTTCCGGAGCTTCCAGCGTCTGATGCATGGGTTGCGGTACGCCTGCGGTGGTGTTCTGCTTGGGGATTGCGGCACCGGACAGTTCATCCCGCTGCAGCCGTGCCAGCAAGCGCGCTTTGGGTTCCGGCGCCTCGTTCCCGCTGACGACTGGGGCCCGCCAGGAGACGGCAATGCCTGCGGCCACTGCCCTGGCCGTAACCGCTGTTACGGTCGGCGGCGCAGCGCCGGCGGCTGAAAACGCGGGGTTTGAGGCTCCGGCTGAACGTTTCCGGTGGTTCTGGAGATGGACTTCATAACGCAGCAGTCGCAGAGGTCCTCTCGTTAGGCCGGGCGGCAGCAGGTCTGTAAAGCCCGCGGGCTGCCCGGGAGAGAGCAGCAGCACGCCGACCGGAGTGCAGGGCTGCTGCTGGAGCACCCGGCAGATTTCCGCGCGCTGATCGCCCACCAGCTTAATCCGGTCCGTGGTACGGCGCGTCATGGTCCAGTGCAGCGAAACGGAATCCCCGGTACGCGAGGCCCCGAGGTCTGTCACCGGTTCGGGCAGCATCAGCGAGGGCGGCAGCGGAGAGCCCGGATTGCCGCAGCCGCAGAGCAGAAGGGAAGCGCAAAGAAGCATGGTGCGGCGAAAAAACATCATGGCAAGCGTAGCAGAGGTTGTGTGCTTTGAACGCCATGGCCTGCGCCTGTCTCGACCGGGCAGGGGAACGGCAGCGGTGCTGCTGCATCCGCCACCTCTGCCGGTCAGTCGATGCGGCCGGCCGGCTTCAGCATCGCGTCGAGAGCCTGCTGCGCGGTCCGGTGCGTGAACTGAAAGCCGGAGCTCTCAAGCTTGCGGGGATGTGCCCGGCAGCTTGCAAGCAGAGCCTCATCGGCCATTTGCCCCAGTGCCGCGCGCAGGGCGAAAGCAGGCGCGGGAAGCAGCGCGGGCCGGTGCAGCGCCGCGCCGAGCGCCCGGGTGAAGTCGCTGTTCCGAACCGGTTCCGGAGCGACGACATTCACCGGGCCGCGGAGGGTCGGTTCAGTAAGGACGTGGAAAATAGCGTTGAGGAGGTCTTCAAGCGAGATCCAGCTCATCCATTGCGACCCGCTGCCCAACCTGCCTCCTGCACCGGAGCGAAACAGGGGCAGCATTGTCTTGAGCGCGCCGCCATAGGGGGTGAGCACAACGCCGAAGCGCAGGTGAGCGACGCCAATGCCGGCGGCTTCGGCCGGGGCGGTCGCATTTTCCCATGCCTGGCACACTTCGCTGAGGAATCCCGCGCCTTTGGGGCTGTCTTCAGTCAGGACCTCATCGCCGCGGGAGCCGTAGAAGCCGGTCGCCGAGGCGGAAAGCAGAACCTTGGGAGGTTGGCGCAGACGGGCCAGCGCGAGGGTGAGCGCGCCGGTGGTGAGGGTCCGGCTCTCCAGAATGGTTTTCTTGTAAGCGGGCGTCCATCGGCGACTCGAGACGTTGGCGCCAGCCAGGTGAATGACTGCGTCAAAGCCTTCGAGCAGTTCCAAGTCTGCGAACGGCTGTGCAGCTTCCGGTTGCCAGAGAATGGTGCCGGGGCGGCCCGGCGGCTGCTGAAGGCTTCCCCTTTGCTGGCGGACCGGGCGCTGCACCGGAACTGCTTCGATACCGCGCTTCAGTGCCGCGGCTTGCAGAGCATGACCAATCATTCCGTTGGCGCCGGTGATGAGGCAGCGGAACGTGCCTGGCGAGGCTTGCTGCGTTGCGACACCGGACGATTCAGACAGCGGATGCATGCATGACCTCACAGAATCAGTGATCAGAACAAAGAAAGGGACTGCGAGGGGAACCTACTGTGCGGCCCAAATTCTGGACTCAGATGCTCCAAGTGGGATGCTACCGCGTCAATTTACGGCGTCTGCCGCCTGTTTCGATCGCCCAATTGTTCGTTTTGAGACAGAAGAAAGGGGCATCCGATGTCTATACCTCGTCTAGGGATGGTCGGGAGATAATGTGCGGTCGCGAACAGAAGGGGAAAGGAATAAAAAGAATCAACCAGCTTTCCTCCGGAGGCATCCTAAAGAGAATCAACGCAGAAAAAGAAGAAATTCCGGTCCGGGAGGACCTTCCCCAATGATCGAGAGAAGCACCCAGGCAGAGTCGTCTGAAGCGGCAGTAGCAACTCTGGGAACAGCCGCTGAGGAAAAAAATGGCGGCTCCGCGTCCATTGACCAGGCGAGTGCCGAAGCCTTCATTACCGAGAAGCGCATCGGCGAACGAATCAAACGGCTGCGTCTGAAGAAGTCGATGGGCTTAGTGGAGTTGGGACGGCAAACCGGGCTGTCGGCCAGTTTTCTCTCGCAGCTTGAAACCGGCCGGGTGATCCCGACACTGCGTAACCTTGCGCGCGTGGCTCTGGTGTTCGGCAAGGATCTCAACTACTTTTTCGAATCGGAGCCCCAGCCGGTGTTCCGGATTCACCGGAAGAAGGAGCGGACGCGTCTGCCACAGAGCGGTGTCGATGATCCGACGTACTACTTCGAAAGCCTGGGATACATGGTTCCGGACCGTCAACTCGACCCGTACCTTGCGGAGTTTTTACCGCTTCGCAAGGCGAATGAAGTCCGCCCGCATGTGCACGCCGGCTTCGAGTTTCTGTATGTACTCGAGGGCGAGCTCGAGATCCGGCATGCGGAGAAGGTGCATGTGCTCGAAGGCGGCGATGGGGTGTATTTCGACGCGAGCACGCCGCATGCATACCGCTGCAACGGCAAGGCTGCCGCCAAGGTGATCATTGTCACGATGCACCAGCAGCAGGCGCAGCATGCACAGAACACGGTGCGCTCGCTGCCCGGCAGCCGGCTCACGGCTGCGGCCGGCGGTGTGCTGGGTGGAAAAGCACCGGGCGCCAGTCAGCCCATCGTGCAGGCCCCCAGGCACAACAGCGCCAGCGCGGTTTTGTAGGCCCTGGTCTGCTGAATTTTCTCCCCTGAGTCGTCCGAGCAGCCCTCCCCCGAGGGAGCATGGCAGCCGCAACCCGGCTGCCATGTTTCGTTTGCCTGCGCCTTACGGTCAATCCGTGGATACACTGTTGTGTCAGACACTTTGTACTGCCGGAGATGCCTTGCCGAACCTTCGTTCCTTCTGCGTTGGCCTGCCTGTTTTTCTCATGCTGGGGTTGAGCTGCACTGCCCAGCAAACCCCAAGTACCCAACCCACAACGCCATGGACGGTTCGTGCGCTGTACGACGGCAGCATCGGCGGCAAGGACTCGCCGGGCATGACGCAATGGTCGCCGGACGCGCGCGTACTGAGTTACCGCACGCCGGAGAACGGCCTGGGTACGTTCGACGTGCGCACGGGAGCGCGGGGTACGCTGATCTCCGCTTCGGAGCTGGCCCCTGTTTTTGCGCATGCCGCGAGCCACGCGCCGGGAGAGCAGGACAGGGACCACCGGGCGCGCTATGCGCAGAAGGACTACTTCTGGTCCCCGGACGGCTCCGAGATTCTGTTCGACATGGACGGCAGCCTGTGGCTGGACTCGCTCAGGACGAAACAGTTGCGCCAGATCGGCGATACGGGACAGGGCTCGGGCGATGACACGCAGTTTTCCCCGGATGGAAAGACGATTGCGTATATCCACGAACATAACCTGTATGCGCTCACGCCCGGGTCGACGCCGGTTGCGCTGACCAGGACGGGCAGCGCAAACCTGCGCAACGGCGAAGTGGACTGGGTGTACCTCGAAGAGCTGAAGGTGCGGACGAATTATTCCTGGTCGCCGGACTCCGCACATATCGCGTATGTGCAGATGGACGAAACCAGGGTGCCGACCTATCCGATCACGGACTGGATCCCGACGCACGCCACCGTAGAGGAGCAGAAGTATCCGCAGGCCGGGGACCCGAACCCGGCGGTGCGGGTCGGGGTGGTCTCGGCCCTGGGCGGGCCCACGCGCTGGATCGATCTGCCGATGACGGGCGAGTACGGGGTGCGGCCGCACGAGGATTACATTCCGCGCGCGGGCTGGCGGCCCGCGACGACGATCGGGATTGAGCCGCTCAACCGCGACCACAAGCACTTCGGCATCTGGTTCGCCGATATCGCGACCGGCGAGGCGAAGCTGGCGCTCTCGCTTCAGGATGACAAGTTCTTCGACGAGAACTATGACCTCTCGTTCTTCCGCCCGGGAGACCTGCTGCTGCGCTCGTGGCGCACCGGGCACATGCACATCGACCACTACACATACAACGCGGCTGCGCCGATGGACGGCGGCCTGCGGCTTGCGGGCCAGCTGGAGAACGGGCCGTATGAGGTCTCGGAGATTGCATCGGTCGTGCCGCAAGGCGCGGGCGCCACGGTGTATTACCTGAGCAACGAAGGCGACGATCCGCTCGGCGCGCAGGTTTGGGCAGTCGGGCTGGACGGCAGCGGCAAGCGCCAGGTAACGACCGCGGCGGGAACGCACAAGGTGCAGTTCGCCGAGGGGCATGCCGCGTTTACCGACACGCATTCCAACTTCACGTCGCCGCCGGTGCTGGACCTGTGCGCCGCGCCGACGAGCGGCACGCCGGAATGCCGCGTGTTGTGGAAGGCCGGCAGGCCGAATAGGCATGCCGTACGGTCGCCGGAGATCCTGACGCTGAAGGCGGCCGACGGCACCACCACGATCTATGCCACGCTGCTGCTGCCGGCCGGGGCGAGTGCGGAGGCGAGCGTTCCGCTCATCAACAATCCGTACGGCGGCCCGGGAAGCGCGCTGGTGACGAACAGCTGGAGCACCAATTACTTTGACCAGTTGCTGGCCGAGCATGGCTTTGCGGTGCTGCACGTGGACAACCGCGGCATGGCCGGCCATGGCCGGGCGTTCGAGCAGGCCTGCTA
>CAXTMY010000046.1:0-16404 GCA_964245565.1 uncultured Acidobacteriaceae bacterium
GTCGAAATACCGGGCGAAGAAGCCCGCGCCGCCGCGCCCGACGCCTCCGGCCAGCGCTCCATGGTCCGTGCCCTCGGCCTCAAAATCAACCGCATCGTCATCGACGCCGGCCACGGCGGCCACGATTCCGGCACCCTCGGCCCCGGCGGCCTCGAAGAAAAAGATGTCGTCCTCGACGTCGCCCTCCGTCTCGGCAAGCTGCTCCGCCAGCGCCTCGGCGCCGACGTCATCTACACCCGCGACGACGACACCTTCGTCCCTCTCGAAACCAGGACCGCCATCGCAAACAAGGCCCAGGCCGACCTCTTCATCTCCGTGCACGCCAACTCCAGCCCCGACCCCAGCGCCCGCGGCGTCGAAACCTATTACCTCAACTTCACCACCTCCGCCGACGCGCTCGAGGTCGCCGCCCGCGAAAACGCCGTCTCCGACGAGTCCATCCACGAGCTCTCCGACCTCGTCAAAAAAATCACCCTCCAGGACAAGATCGCCGAGTCGAAAGAGTTCGCCGGCGATGTCGAAGGCAGCCTCTACTCCGGCCTGGAAGACGGCAACCCCGGCCTCAAGGATCGCGGCGTCAAAAAAGCCCCGTTCGTCGTCCTCATCGGCGCCAACATGCCCTCCATCCTCGCCGAGATCTCCTTCCTCACCAACCCGGAAGACGCCGCGGAGCTCCGCAGCGAGGCCTACCGCCAGCGCATCGCCGAGTCCCTCTACCAGGGCGTCGCGAAGTATGTGCGCAGCCTCAGCAGCACGCACCTTGAAGAGAGCGCCGCCGGCCGCTAGGGCATGTTGCCCATAGGTGTAATCTGGGATTTATGGGGAGCCGGGCGAACATTTCGGGGTTTCAGAAAGCCGTCGCGGTGCTGGGCGCGTTTCTGCTGGGTTTCGGCGCTCAGGCGACCGCACAGGCGACGCATGCGCCGGGCAAATCTGCAGCGCCTCTCGCTCACCAGACGTCCGCCCATCCATCGGCCGCGCAAACCCCACCCTCACCCCCGCGCATCGCGCAACCGCTCCTGCCGCCCGACTTCGCCGCCGAGCCGCGCGAAGGCGGCATCGTCATCGATCCGTCGCCCGCCTCCGCCGATCCCGCGCACGCCGGCGTGCTCAAGGAAGACGGCTTCCTCGAGTCCAGCACCGCGCGCTACGCCGGCGCCGGCACCGCCGGCTACACCGTCCAGGTCTTTCGCTTCGGCGACGCGACCGGCGCGTTCAGCGCCTTCACCTTCTACCGCACCCCCGACATGCGTCCGGAAAAGGTAGGCGACAACGCCGTCTCCAGCGCTGCCACGTTCCTGGTGCGCGCAGGCGCCATGCTGGTCCGCGTGCTGCCTTCAGCCGCCGGAGCCCCTGGCATCGTCCACTCCGCCGCCCTGCTCCCCTCCATGCAGGCGCTGGTCGCCGCTCTCCCCCGCATCCAGGGGCCTGAGGCCATTGCCCCCATTCTGCCCAGCCTGCTCCCCGCGCCCGGCCTCCAGTCCGCCACCCTCCACTACGCCATCGGCTCGTTCGGCTACAACGGGCCCATCCCGGCCGCCGTCATTGACTTCAACCGCGATGCCGAAGCCGTCACCGCCGAATACCGGCTCCCCACCGGCTCCCAGGCCGTCCTCACCCTGCTCATGCTGCCCACCCCGCAGATCGCCGGCTCCCAGCTGCGCGCCCTTCAGGCCTTGCCTGACGCCTCGCTGCATGTCGCCGCGCATCGCTCCGGCTCGCTCGTCGAGGCAGTCAGCGGCGCCGGCGTTTCGCCCAAAGACGCGCAGACCCTGCTCAGCCAGGTCCGCTATGTCTCCGACGTCACCATCGATCAGCCGCAGGGCTACGTCAGCGAAGTCGCCAAGACCGCCATGCTGCTGCTCAACATCGCGCTCCTCACCATCATGCTCGCCGTCGCCGCGCTGGTCGTCGCCGTCTTCCTCGGCGTTGGCCGGGTCTGGATCCGCCGCCTCCGCGGCAAACCCGACTCCTCCGTGCTCGATGAAGAGTTCATCCGCCTCAAAATCTGACCGGCACACCCGGCTCGGCGCGAAACCATCCCGCGCTCCGGCTCGTCAACACCCCGAATGATTTCCGCATCTTTTCGCGCCTGCCCCAGCCCTGGTGCAGCCGCGACGCTATCCGCCTGAAACAATGCAGCTTGCCGCCTCGACAGGGAATCCCCTCCCAATCACCCGGGTGCGCAATCCAGCCTTCAAAATCAGCATAAAACATTCATTCCAATGAGTTTAAGCCTGATTTTTATTTGCCTTGACACCCTCCATGCCGCCCCATATTCTGCTGCCAGAAAGTTCTGGTGGCTTTGCCTCCATCCGGACTATTCTCCCTGGGGAGAGGCAGCCCTGTTGCCGGGTCGCCTCTCCCATCTTCCTCCCGACACCCGTGCGCGGCACGCCGTAGATCGCCATCCGCATCCAGATGCACCCTCAGCGGAAGAACCCCGCCGCAGCCTGCGCCCAGACCTGCACGCCGGCCCGCGAGTTGCGATAGAATCAACAAGTCCTTCCGGGTCACCCTCGCCCCGACCCGACAGGCCGACGTAGCTCAGTTGGTAGAGCAGCTGATTCGTAATCAGCAGGTCACCGGTTCAAGTCCGGTCGTCGGCTCCAGTTCAGCCCGGCACGCTCATCCTTGCAGCCGCCGTCCCTGGTCCGCTCGGTTCCCATCTGTCCAATGCTCCTCTCCTTAGCCGCAGCACCGCGCCCGCTCCCATCCGGGCGGCCGGCGACGGAGCCCCGCAGGCCCTAACAGCTTCGCTTCACATGCCCGTCCTCGCCTCGCTTCTCCTGTCCCACGTTGCTGTGATGGTCCCTCCGGTCGAACAGGAACTGCGAGTGAAACAGCGCGGATGCGCCGTTGCTGAACGTGACGATCACCCCGTCCTGCATTCTGTCTACATCAACAACGTCAATCGATTCGTCTTGATCGCTCATATGTTCTGCAAGGATTATCACATCCGCGGGTTACCGTTTGTTCGTGTGTCGAACATTGGTAACCACTCGGGAACCGCTCCAGCGTCTCAATTTCGATTTCACGACACATAGCCGGGATACCCGGGCCAGCCCACGTGCGCGTAAACTGGGCGCACCAGCGCAGGCGCTCGACGGACGCCGCCTGCGTGCGGCGAGAAGGGATGCAGACGATGCAACCGGCGTTCCTGGGCATGGCGATCGCATCGGGCATTCACGCCGCGGAGGAGTACATCTACCCGGGCGGATTCCTCCGCTGGGTACGGATCGCCTTTCCGCGGAGTGCTTTAGGGCCGGCACGCGCTCTCTTGATCAACGCCGTGTTCTTCGCCCTCGTGTTGTCTCCTCTGTGGTCAACACCCCGGGCCGCACCGGTCTTCAGCCTGTCGATTGCAGGACTCCTGCTGGCAAACGGCGTCCTGCACATCGCCGGATCCCTCGTGACGCATCGCTACTCGCCCGGCGCCGTTACCTCTTCAGCCTGCTACTTTCCTTCGGCGATCTACGCTTTCGTGACGCTGGCACCGCAATGGCGCATGAGCGCCGCGCAGGTCGCCGGTGCTGTCCTCCTCGGCATCGGGTGGCAGTTGCTTCCCCTTCCATTCCTTCTCCGTCGAGAGCAGGGCTGAGGAAGTTCCATCTGGGACACCCCGCCGCCGCTGCTCCGCCCGCAACGCAGCAAATGCGTACCCGGTTATCCACCGCATTCTCGCAACTCGTTACTTCCGTCAGCCCGTCGCCGTGCCATAATCGCGCAGGAACCGAGGACTCGCTAACAGGGAGGAGCCCACAACGTGAGCGACTACTGCCGCCGGGACGTGCTCCGCATCTTCCGTATCCGCGAACAGCAGCTCCGCATCTGGGAGCGCAACGGCCTGATCGCGTGCGCCGAAAACTACAGCTTCCAGGACCTCGGCCGCCTGCGCAGGCTCCGCGAGCTCGGCGTCCAGCGCATCTCCGTCGGCAGCATCCGCGATGCCGTCGTTGCCATGCGCTCGGTCTCCGGCCTGCCCGAGCCGCTGCTGGAAGCCGGCCTCGACCTCCACGGCAGCAGCACCCGCGGCCTCGTCTTCCGGCACTCCGGCGCCGTCCTCGAGCCCGTCGCCGGCCAGTATCTGCTCGACTTCTCCGGCAGCCGCAAAACCGCGCTCGCCCCCATCGTCTACCGCACCGTCTCTTCCCGCGAGCGCGATCTGCAAACCGCTCGCCTCTTCACCCGCGCCGTCTCCGCCGAGGAGTCCGGCCGTACCGACGAGGCCCTGCTCGCCTACGACGAAGTCTTCGCCCTCACCCCCGGCCACGCCCCCTCGGCCATTAACGTCGGCACCATCTTCTACAACCGCCGCGACTTCGCCCGCGCCGAACAGTTCTACCGCATGGCCACCGAGAGCGATGCCACCTATGCGCTCGCCTTCTTTGACCTCGGCAACGTTCTCGACGAGCTCAAGCGCCTGCCCGACGCCATCGCCGCCTATCGCCGCGCCACGGCCCTCCAGCCTCGCTACGCCGACGCCCACTACAACCTCGCCCTCGCCCTCGAGCGCAACGGCCAGCGGCGCTCCGCCCTGCCCCACTGGACCACCTATCTCAGCCTCGACTCCACCGGCGCCTGGGCCAGCCATGCCCGCGCCCAGCTGCGCAAAACCCTCGCCGTCCTCGGCCTGCAGCTGGTCCAGGGCAGCTCTGCCGCGCCACCCAGTCCGCGCGGCCGCTCCGCCCATCCAGCCCATCCGCCACGGCTCGAGGTCGTGTAGCCGCTCTGCTGCCCCGCGCGTCCAGCGCATAATCCAGCGCCATCCGGCTCAATCCTCCCCGCAAACCCGCAGGGGGTATACACCCAGGCCTGCCTGTCCACAGGGAAGAGCTCGCGCTCGATCCGGCCCTGCCGCAACGGGAAAGCCGCTCGGCGATTCCCGTTTCTAAACTCACGTCACATTTCTTCGGGCCTGAACTCTGGTTTCGCACCCCGTCTTCGCCGATAGTAGACCTGTGGCAATTCTCCTGAGAGAGCTGAGGGCACCTTCGATCTACTGACGCGGCTTTGCGCCGGGAGAAACCATCGGCGTGTCCTTTCCCATGCGCCCACGCGCCAGGCCCGCACACCAGGCCGACGCGCTAAGCCGGCACAGCAGGCCGACAAACCGAGCCGGCACGCCCACAGGAGAACAGCCATCAGCACCTTCTTGCAGGAGAACAGCACCCGATGAGCAATCCTTCTCATGCGCCCGGCGCACCCCCGTTCGAGCCGCTGGCCCATGCCGGCGTAGCTTCCGGCTTCTCCCCGCGCGCGCTGCTCACCACGGCTCTGCCCGCGGTCCCCAGGCTCCCGACAACCAATTCCGAGCAGCAGCCTGAGCACCGGCCCGAGCAGCAGCCCGCACAGCAGGCATTCCGTTCCCTCGTGAGCGCCGCCTGCTATCTCTCCTTCAACGCGCAGGGCGACCCGGAAGCCATCCTCGAAGCCATCCAGATCCTCGACGGCTTGGCCACGGAGCTCCGCGATGAGGCCGGGCTCCACCTCGGCAGCCCGGGCGGCTCCATCCTCGCCGAGGACCGTATCTGGGAGGCCGCGCGCCACCGCTGGGAACGCCGGCAGCTGGTCGACTCCGCCATTCGCTTCATCAAATCGCCCGACACAGCCCGCCGGAAAACCCGGGAGCGGCGCACCGCTTGGCAGCGCCTCCGCGACGCGTGGCGCCGCAGCACCCGTCCGCACCCCGTCTAGGACCATCCGGGAGCCGTTCTCCAGTTCACGCTCCCGCGTCTTTCCCCGCGCAGAAGCCACGTTCGAGCGGGATGCTCCCTCGACCCCCTGGCTGAGTATCAAGCACGAGGGGTTTGGATTTGGCCTATCGTAAAGCCCCAAACGCAAAGTCAATTTGTAGCTTACAGCACCCATTCTGGGGTGACGTGTCCTCTACTCCCGATGCCGTAGGCAGCGTGCTTTTTCTCCCAGTCGGCACGGATACCAGTGGAAGGTCACAGATGCAGCAAGGCCGCCCCGAAGGGACGGCCTGTGACGGATGCTATGCGGGCTGATGCTCTCTAGCAGAACGGTACTGCTCCTCATTTGCGAAGGGCCACCAACCGGAGAGGAACACGCTGTTCTCTTGAGCCTCCCTGCCCATGACGGAGTTTGGCTCTGTAGCGATCAACCTGCCCAGCATATTTTTCAGACCGGCGAAGGTTTTACGCTCTCGGATACGAGGACCTTCATATTCCAGATTGGTTCCCAAGAACAGAACACATCGCTCAATCACCGCTTGTTCATCGTTCGTCAGCGATGTTTTGTGGAGCCGAGATGGAGCTAGATCGCTGTACAGCAACCACAGACGGTCATAGACTGCGAGTAGCCCTTCGTCTCCCGTATCGTCTGGGAAGTCACTATCGTAGTCGTCGTTGCTGATCTGGCCCTCTACGAACTGATGTATGAGGACAGCGGCCTGCTTCCGTTTTGAGATATCGACCATATCTTCTCCTTAGCGGCCGCTGACGCAGTTTGCGATCAGAGCAGCATCGAGACCCACGGCGACCGGACCGGCCACTCGACCTACGGCCCCTCCGATTCGCGCTGTTCCTGTCACAGCTCTCGACACCTTGGCTGCGGTTCCAGTGAACTTCGCCGATCTTCCTCCAGTTGCGAGTACTTCGGCGGCACTTGCACCACTCAGGAGAACCGCTCCAGCCCTCTTCACTTGCACCCATATGGTAGGCGAGGCAACTACCGCATCATCGCGATAAGCCGTTTATTTGCAATGTGCAATGCGAAGACTATGGTGTACATGCCCCCAGAAATGCCCCCAGCGAAACATCGCTGCCCCTTTTTCGCGGGCCACTTTCCCCGCCTACTGGCACCCTGTATGGGACACTCTCGCCGCCATCCTTGTTGACCAGCAGGGCCTCATCCGAGAGGTTCTTTACAAGAGCCTGCCTTGGACGTTGAACCGTAGGCAAGACGGCTGTGATCGGAATGCGCGAACGTGGCGGTCGTACCAAGGCTAAGGTTCTCCGCAACGTGAGCGGCGTCACTCTCCACGAGACAGTCCATGAGCACATCGAAGGCGGTTCTGAAATCCACACCGATGAGCACCTTGGCTATCGGAGACTCGGCCATTACTACTACCACGAGACTGTGAACCATGTAGCGGGTGAGTACGCGCCCGCCCATGTGAGCACCAACGGTATGGAGAGCGTGTGGGCGGTCATGAAGCGTGGTATCCACGGGTCTACCATCATGCCACCGCAAAGCACATCGCCCGTTATGTGGATGGGTTCACGTTCCGCTTGAATGAAGGACACGTTAAACACCACACCTTGGACCGTCTGAACAGCTTTATCACGGCGTCCAAGGGGCTACGTCTCACGTATGCGAGACTGATTGCATGAAAGAAGTTCCCGACGCACTGAACAAGATTGTGGACACGATTCTGGCCTACAAGCCAAAGCCGACAACCAAGGCAGCGAAGAAGCGCAAGCGACTCAAATCAAAGATATGCAGACGATCCCGCCTCATGCCTGATATAATTCGTAGCTCGGCCTTTAACTAGGGCCGAAATATAAGGCTACCTTTCCTGCTGGAATTGACGGTGGCTAACGGGGTGCGCGTCGATTCCAGCTTGCCTCAGGCCGACAACCAATGCATTAGCCAAGGGCGGTATGTCTTGCGGCGAATGCACGGCTACTGAAACTCATTGGTATAGGGCACCCATATCCATGCTATTAGCCTGAAAGGTGATTCCTGCCTTGTTTAACGCGATTGCGACCGTAGTTTTTGTCCGTAGAACGGTCGTGTCGGCTGTTGAATGAAGAATCACGTCCTGTCCGCGATAGGGAGTGAGAAAACTGGCTAGAGCTTGAATCTGAAGATCGTTGAGAACTGGGGAAACCTTAGCCTGTTCGGCCATTACCCCTTGCTGTTGGGCTACCGCATGGGCGAAATCGGAGGTTTCTTTGTTCTGTTTTCCAAGCTGCGACTCAGCTTTCTCCGCTTCGGTCTTGTTGCCTTTTACATCCTTCTGGAGTTGCAGGTTTTGCTGAGCTATCTGCTGAGTTGCTTCTTCCGCCTCTTGAGCTTTTTGGTTCGCATCGGCAGCTGCTGTTTTTGCTTTTTCTATTTTCAGTCCGGCAGACACCTTGTAGGAATCTAGATCTACGTCTTTCAAATGGCTCACAACGTCGCTGTAGTGAATCGCTCCCATTGTTCCACCTAGGCTCACAATCGCGGCAAGTACGCCGACGAACTCAGCTAAGAGAAAGCTACGTGGCTTTTCTCCTGCGGCTGCGGCGCGTTTGTCGAGTAGAACTACCAGGGCAGCGAGCAGTGTCAAGGCAGCGCCGCCTACGTAGGCAATGTTTGACCATACGAGACGGTGAGAAGCAGAATCAAGTGACGAGGCGGCGAGCATGGACATCTTCTTTCTCTCGGTGATGAGTGTACTGCTAGTTGCATTCGTAATCTATGTCGTGATCTCTGTCCGACTTGAACGGAAGCGCAAGAGGCGTCTTCTCGGGCTCTAGTCCTTGTACGCCCATAAACGAGTGAAGAACAAATAATCCGCCTTTGGCAGATGTTTTTGTTCGCAGAGAGCCCCCCGCTCATCCTCTCCAGAGCCACCGGAGTCAAGTATATGAATCCCCCCAATTTGAAACTGAGATACTACCGGAGAAACGGTTTCGCCGGCATCAAGCGAGCCTTCGTCAGCACCCGCGGCTACGCTGATCGGCTTGTATCGAAATAGGATCGTTGCTCGCCTTTGTTCCAAATCGGGCAAGCAGAATTTTCCTTTGCAAGAAAACTCACGTTCCCGGGCTTCGCCACACTTAGGGTGGATGTCGAGAGGAAAAGATAATGCAAACCGCTTCTGTGCCCCGGCCTCGCACCTCCAGTTCGCATCCGCAAACCTTGCTGCCCGCAGCCGCGCCCCAGGCCAAACCTCATGCCTCCGATTCTGAGGCAAGCCGGCACGCCAATCTCGATATGTTGCTCAGGCCAGCCCCGGCTGCCGCCTCTGTCCGCAGCATCGCTGGCGACACGGAGCTGCCCCTCGAGATGCCAGGTCTGTTTCTCGGCCTACGGGTCGCACTGTTGTTTAATATGGCGCTGGGCCTTGGTGGCTTCGTTGCCTACGAGCTCTGGACAGCGATTACCCGCTGAGACCGGATCGAAGCGCGGTTTTGAGTTGCAGCGTGAAGATCGGCAAGATAAGGCCCCGTTTTCCGGAGTCGCAGTCGAAGTTCTTCCTCCGAGCCGTAGATGCCCAGATAGAGTTCATTTCAGACGCCCAGGGAAGGGTGACCCAGCTCGTCTTGCATCAGAACGGGCATGAGATCGAAGGCGTCAAGAAGCAGCAGAGGACAGGAGATGGGCGGGGAAGTGCACACGCTCCGGCAGTTCACTCGTGCGAATGCCTGCGATACAGCATCTCTGTCCACGACAAAAGGTCTTCAACCGAGCTGACCTGTTTACTCATGACCGAGTTGAAGAGCATGCGCGTATCAGCTGCTTCAAAACGGGTATCGATAGTGACGCCGTGTTTCTCTTCCGGAAGCTTGACAATGTAGGCGGGTCGGTCATCAAACTGGCCGCCGTTGCTCGCCAACTCCTCCTCCGGGGTCCACTCCGGCGTAGAAGCCCACAAAAGCTTCGTGCGCCAGGAGTGATCGCCCATGACGACGACGGCGGAAGAGTCCCACTGCCCCATTGACTCCAGCACAGACCGCACATGCGCCAGATAAGCATCCGCCAAAGCCAGGTTATCGATGTAGCTTGATCCTCTCAGAGCGAAACTGTGCGTAAAGCGGTTATAAATGCCGTCGGGGTGAGGCAGGGCCATGTGGATGAGGATAAAGTTGGCGGACGGGTTCCGCAGCAGCTTATCGGCTGCATCCGAAATCTCTCGATAGTCAGAGATATGAACCTTGGCATCCATATCCTCTGCCTTGACTCCGTAAGTGATCGCCGACGGAAGATAATCCGTAAAGATAGAGTTCAACACGAAAGGATTCAGGACATTGCGGAGCGGCGATGCGTGCGGCAGCATGTCGTTTGGGGCAGGCGAATTAAACGTCCAGAAACACTGATCGAGCACCTCAGGCAGGATGCGGCAGTAAGGGTTAAACCAGCCCGCAATCGCAGTGTTATACCCGGCATTGAGAGCATCGTGAAACACGGTATCGTACGGATTGAACGCCTTCCAGCGTTTGGTCAGCGGGTTATGGAGCAGCAGGCCGTTCCCGTCCGGTGAAGATTCAATCCGATTCACCGGCGTACCGGCGATCAGCGACGGCATCACTACTTCCGTCATGATGCCTGCAGGAATAACATCGGTAAACACCGCCGACTGCTGCGCCAGCTGATCAAAGGTCGGCAGACTCAGCCCATGAAACCTGTGCCCATACACCTGCCTGTAGGAGAGCTCGTCGAGCAGGATCCAGATCACCCGCGGGCGCCCGGCTTTGATGGCAACGGGAGATTGCGCGGCCTGGTGCAGCGACTGCGGCACATTTAGCCTGCGCGCCTGCCAGCCGAACCATGCGAGCTGCACCAGCATAACTAACCCATAGACGGCCGCCACGTCAAAAAGCCCTGTTACAAGCTTCCGCATCCGCTCTAGTCCGGCTTGGTAAGCAGGTCTGTATAGAAGATGAAAGAGGACAAATACAGCAGCGGAGACGCCGAACAGGCTGCGGCTGATCCAGGGCGCCGGATGCCGCTCCGTGAGCAGGACCACGCTCTTGAATGCCGTCAACGGCAGAAAAATCACTATTCCGGCCCATATCGCCGCCGGTCCTCGCCCTGCTCTTTGTGCCGCAGACAGCAAAATCGTGAAGATAAGCCACACAAACGCGAAATCCAGAAAAGATGGGATAAAGATCGCAGCCGCCGACCCGCTCCAGTGGTAAATCGCATTATGCGACGGCGAGACGAGCGGGCCGACGATCCAGAGGCAGCAGATAGTCGCTCCGCCCAGAGCGGTAAGCATGAAACCGGGCCACGGCCGCTTCATCTCTTGCTCAGGTGCAGGAGAATCCTGCCGTTGCTCAGCGTCATCTCCTGTACCGCGTCGAAGTACGGTGCGAATGCATCGCGGAAGGCACTCTCTGAAAGATGGCCGTAGAACGCTTCACGACCCCGAAGGATCTCGACAAACTTTTGATCGGTGGGCGGCACCCACTCAATCAGCAGATTCTTCGTCGTGATCCTGCTGCACAGCGAGGCGATGTGCCCGAGCGGAACCTGGCTGCTGAGCAGCAGGTGGTGAAGCACGGCAAGCATCAGCAGGGTGTCGAAATGGCCTGCGGCGCGCCGGAGGAACGAAGCGGTTTCGTCATTCGCCCAGCCGGTGGCGGGTGTGGGATGGGCAAAGTCGACGCAGAGCGGGAGTATGTTGCGACCTGTTCCTTCAAGTTCCGCGCAGAGGCGGTCGACCGCTCTGCTGTCGGCGTCGATCGAGACAACCTCCGCCCCGGCGTCAGCGGCAAGCCTGGAGTAAGCGCCGGTGTTGCAGCCGATGTCGAGCACCCGCTTCGGAGGGTTCTGCGCGAAAACTGAGGCGATAAACCGCTGTTTCTCCGCGTGGTCCTCCGGGCTGTAGTGCGAGGCAGTCTCCACGTAGCTGGACCACACCGAGGACTGCCGCGCCGGCATCGCCCGTCGCATGGCGGTGCGTAGACCCGAAAGAGTATTGGCGATGATCTGCCTGGCCAAAGCAGGATCAGAGGCCGTCCGCGGCGTCACACCGGCCAGCGCTGCGCTTCGTTTCGCAAGTAGCCTGGGCAGCGTAACAGCTGTCAGCGCCGGCCGCGTCAACCTGCGCGTCCACGAGAGCGCAGCGTAAACCTCCTCCGGCTCAAAACCGTCCCGCCGCGACAGCACACATTGCAGCGGCCATCCAAGCCTGGAGTGCGCAAGCATGGGCAGCAGGAATGCGCGGACAAACTGGGCATACGCATACCAGATAGGGCGGCTCAGGTCAGCCCGCTGGATGGAGAGAATGTCTACGAAAACAGGCCTGGTTCCCTCGAACAGGATGTTGAGGGGGGTCGCATCCTTCAGGATCCACCCTTCTTCAAGCAGCTCCGCACACAGGGTAAGTGTCAACTCTGCCGCAGCAAGCCACAGGCCGGGCGGCCACTCTGCCGGATATGACGCAAACGAAACGCGCGGATGGCGTAAAAGCAGCGGTTCATCCCCGCAAACCGGGTTCACCACTTCGCTTGCGACAATCCGGCGCTGCTCGACAAGGCGGGCAGCCAGCGGAGTCGCCAGAAATGCGAGGATCTCAGAAGAGTAAGGCGCGTAAACAGACCGGAAGACCCCATCTGACCGCACTTGCACGCTGCCGGCGGGATCGCGAAATGTACTCTGCGAAGAACTGGAAATAGATACTTCCACTTATTTCTGGTTCCCGGCTGGAAGGGATTTTTCAAGCCTGGACCGGAAGATCAGGGCCTTGATCCGTTTGCGCAGGTAAAAAAGAGCCCCGGTGACCATGGCGCTCAGACTTTGCAACAGGAGGAGACCGGAGCCGGGATCAACGTATGCGTAGGCGCGGCGCTCAAAAGCCACGCTCAAGGTGAACGCCAAGGCGCAGATCACAGCGAAATACTTCAGCCTCAAATACATGAACGACCTCGTGGGGGAGGATTAGGTCAAACCTTCCCGAATTCAGCAGAGACGTTGTTGCAGCAAAAAAGTTCCATTAAAAAGCCTCAGGGCGACGCCAATGTTTCGATCAACACGGTTACTAAGCTCTTGGTAGAGGTAGCGGCTGCGGCATACGAGCATCACCACCGTACCGTGCGGGATGTGCGGTGCAAGCGGGTTCAGGCGGACGAAAGCTGGTGCTTCGTCGGCGCGAAGGCAAAGAATGTTCCGGCAGGGAAAGAACAGGACGGCTGGGCGATGTCTGGACTTGGACGGCCATCGACGCCGACACGAAGCTCTGCGTTTCCTACCTCGTAGGCGGTCGTGACGGCTGGTGGGCTACCGAGTTCATGCAGGACGTTGCGGGGCGCATCCGGGGCCGCGTACAGCTCACCACGGACGGCCAACGCGCCTACCTGAATGCCGTAGAAAACGCTTTCGGGTCAGACGTGGACTTCGCACAGCTTCAGAAGATTCATGGCGTCTCGATGAGGCGCACAGCCGCTACAGCCCCGGCCAGTGCATCGGGACGGATATGAAGACGGTCAGCGGAGCTCCGAACCCCAAGCACGTCAGCACCAGCTTCGTGGAGCGGCAGAACCTCACCATGCGGATGTGGATGCGCTTTACTCGCCTCACGAACGTCTTGAGGTTGCTCCAGTCCACCAGCACCAGCCCGAGTGACTCGCCCAAGACCAAGCCGGGCGGCCCGTGCGGGCACCAGCGAAGGCGCACCAGGGTTCCGGGCGGCAACAGGTGTGCAGAGAGGGGCAAAGCTCGTTGCGTCGCTTCACCGCTCGCCTCCGTCGCGGATCCGCCACACCAGCGCGTAGCTCTGCTGCTCACAGAGGAAGTCATTGCGGTAGAAGATCACCAGCCCCGAGCGAAACTCCACCACTAGGCAGTATCGACATATTTGGTAAGGTGCAACCAGGAGCAGGCGAGATTGACGGTAGCCTGGAAGCAGATTCGTCGCTTGCAGTAGCGAGTCGCGAGTCTGCGGAACTGCTTGAGACGGTTGAAGCATCTTTCGATGCGGTTGCGCAGCTTATAGAGCGTTCGATCGTGCGGCCGTTCGAGCTTCCGGCAGCGCCGGGACGGGATGACGGCGACTGCTCCCAGGCTCTCGATTCTGGCGACGATAGTGTCCGAGTCGTAGCCCTTGTCGGCCAGCACGGCCTCGGCCTGGCGGCCTTGCAGGAGCGGCAGGGCTTCGGGATACTCCGCTGCCTGACCTGCCGTCAGGCGGAAGGCAAGGGGCTCGCCCAGGCCGTTGGCGAGCAGATGGATCTTGGTGCTCAGTCCACCTCGAGAACGCCCCAGAGCCTTGTCTTCGGAGCCCCTTTTTTGCGGGCCGTGGCCGCTTGCTGGTGCGCTCGGACGATGGCGCGAATCGAGCATCAGATATGGATTTTTTTGGTCCGCTGCCAGGTCCGCGAAGAGCTTGTCCCAGACGCCACTCTCAGCCCAGCGCACGAACCGTTTGTGCACGCTTTTATACTTGCCGTACCGCTCCGGCAGATCGGCCCAGCGCATGCCGGACCGTACCACCCAAAGCACCCCGTTCACAAAACGCCGGTTATCCTCAGCCGGACGACCGACTGTTCCAACCCGCCCTGGCAGCAGCAGCTCAATCCTCCGCCACTGCGCCTCCGTCAACTCATACCGCGTGGGTGCCATTGAGAAAGTGCAACAAATCCAGCACCCGCGCGGAAGTGAATATGTCGATACTGCCTAGGCCATCGTGCATGAGGATGACTCTCGGGATCCGCAGGCGTGGGTCGGACTGGGGTTCTCGGGCGTCTATGGTAGGTCTTCCCGGCGAACGGGCTTGAGGGTCGCACCCGTCGCCTCTTGCCATGCTGGTGCCTAAGGTGGTCCAACGTGGGCGGCCTCCCAATCCTCATGGAGGAGCAGCCCATAGACCATCTGGACCCTGCCGCGCTCCGTGAGCGTGAAGCCTTGATCCTCCAGAAGAGCCGCGAACGTCGCGGGCCAAGGCCCGGCTTCCCCGCGCTCCGCGCACCAGGCAGAGAAGTGCCTGCCGAGCAGCGCGACCCCGCCACGGCACGTGTCGCGGAAAACGCAATGCAGCAGCGCCCACAGGGAAAAGTCGTCTGTCCAGCCGTCGAACTCCTGCGAGGGGAGCCCCGGGACAGGCCAAGGTGCGGGCGCGGCCTCCTGTGAATGGGAAGGCTGTTTTTGCGGTGTGGGCAGTGTAGAAGGTGTGGGAACCGCATAAACGCTGGTACTTTCGTCCAACATATCGCGTTTCGGAGGTGTGGGTAGGTGTGGGGACTCGGGGCTTGCGGGGCAATTTCCCACACCGCCCACACCAAGAGCCGAATAGGTGTGGGAGGTTTTACCCTCGTCGACACTGCTCCCCACACCACCCACGCTTCCCACACTTTGTTTTTGCTGTTCCTGGAGAAGAGCAAGATTCAGCCTCATGCTTTCTCCTCCGGCAGCACCAACACGTACACCCGCGTTGATTTCTGCCCACTCGCCGGGACATGGAGCGATTGGCTGGATTTGCCGTCCTTCCCGGAAATCAGAAGGCCATGTGCCTGCAGCACCTTGGTGGCTCGCGTCGGGTCATGGCCTTTTACCACCTCCTTCTTGAACATCTCGGGAGGCACCAAGTACCAGCGTGGGCCGTTCTCCTCGCCACGCCACCAGCCCGCCCGATTTATGGTGAGCGCGTTCGGTTCAGTGGTCTTCTGGAAGCGGGATGCTCCGTGCTGCTCCAGAAAGCCGCGCACCTGCTCTAGCAGCTGGCGGTCCTCATAGCTGCCGGAGCCTGCCCGCTCGAGCCACGCACGGTAGCATGTCCCGCAACCACGGTCTGCCTCGCCCTCTTCCCACCCAGTAAAGCCCCAGGTCGTCGCAAGTTCGCCCGCCGCTGACAGCAGGCCGAAGCGCCGTGCTAGCCGCATGGCCTGCCCTGAGGCCCCTTCCGGCGTATGTTCCTTCGCGAAGTCGTCCACTGCTTGCCGGATTATCGCTCTCAGCCCTTCGGGGTTCTCCTGCCTCTCCCGCACCAGCCGGCGCAGGAATGCATCGCCCACCATGCCGAACTGCTCTTCGGCGGCTCTGCCGAGGGCGACGGAGAATGCGGAGCCAGACTCATGGCCGTGCAGGCACTCGAACGCTCCATATCCGGCGCCCGCATCCGCTGGAACGGTGGCCAGTCGGAGCTCCTGCCCGGCTTTGGCGCGTTTGCCTGCGCTCTCCACGAGAGTTGTCAGGGACTCCTCCCCGCTTGAAAGGAAAACGCAGCGCCACGTCAGCGAGGGCCGCACGGCTACGGCTTTCGTCATGCGCGTCTTTGCGCTGTTGTTTGCGAGCATGTAGGCGGCCGCGCCCGCTTCCTTTGGATCAGCCTGCCCGAGTTCATCGAGGATCAGCAGCCCATCGTTGTGCGCCGCCGCCATGCCTTCCAGTCCGTTCGTGGTTGCTCGCCACTGCAGGACATAACTGTTGGGACTCCCGTAAACGGATGCAGATGCTTTGAGCACCGTCGTCTTGCCGCCTGAAGAGTGCCCCATGAAGTGCAAGCCGCCGGACTCTACCCCGGCAATGTCTAGCAGCGGTCCCGCAAAGGCGGCACAGATGCCCAGCACCACCCGGCTGTTCTTTATAGCGAGCGCCGCGACACTTCTCAGCCAGCCTTCCGCTGTGCCCCTTCGGGCACGATCAGTATTGACGCTCGAGGCGGCCTGAAATTCGATCCGTTCGCCTGCCGTGTCTCCGATGGTGCCGCCAGGGGTGACGTAAGCCGGCCCA
>CAXTMY010000046.1:16414-24514 GCA_964245565.1 uncultured Acidobacteriaceae bacterium
GCCCATGCCAGCCCACTTTCTCCACCGAACGCGCCCGCGCTTCCGGTTTGCACACCAGAAGGTACTCTCGGAGCTTGGCGGTCTGCCCCGGCGCGATGCGGAGGCCGCCTGAGGCCAACAGCTTCGCGGCATCCGCAGAATCGCCGTGGAGCGCGGTCATAGACATCTGCTCACTGTGACGGTTGCCGTCCCCATCCCACCACGTCAGAAGGAGGCCCCAGTTCCGGTCATGCGCATCGCGGGTCTGGGCTTCGACGCGGAGTTCGTCACAGATTCGCTTCTTTGCTCCGTCGCCCTTGCACCAGAACACTCCGGCAGAGGACACCTCAAAGCGCCCACCATCGTGGGGGTAGGAAGTGACCCCAGACTCGGATGGCTTGCTGCCTGCCGGCTCGGGATCGGGGATTCCTTCGGCAGAGGCCAAGGCCAGCACCTCTTCCGCAGGCGAAAACTTGCCGTTTGCTTTAGAGTTTGAATCAGTAACTTTCATCTATGCCGTTATCCTCAAAGCCCCGCTTGCCACGAGGCTTTGCGTTTCTTCCCGTGAATGGGCGCGCGGATTGCCGCGAAGGGCTTCAAACTCCTCCACCGTGTCCAGTTGTGCCGCATATAGGGCGTCGCCAATGTCCACATCTGGCAGACGCGAAGGCGTCCAACGCCATGGGGAGGTCTGCTCCCCATGCGACCCTCGCGCCAATGGTTGGGCGTAGCCGGTGCCGATGTAATTAAGACGCTGGACCTCTGTCGTTACGCGCCACGCTTCCGCGGCCTCCGCGTCGGGCTCGAGAAACGGCGACCACGATGGCCGCGCGTCTGTGACCTTTGCAAGGCGCTCGGATTCCGGCCCCCCATAGCTGCTTTCCACCTTGTCCCGCAGCCGAAAGGCTCGAAGGGCAACCGCAGTCAGTGCGTCACCTTCCGGCCCATCCGGTGCATAGGCAAGGCGTGTGCCAAGGGTGTCAGCGGCGCGGACTGCGCGCCGGTAAAGGTCGCCCGCTCTTCGATCCAGTTGAGCGTGGCGGCGCTCCTCTGCTTGCCTCGCCGCCTGTTGCTCGCGCGCTTTAGCCTTCGCGCGAGGGTTCATGGGCGCATCGTTGAACAGGTCGCGCATGGTGAGGCCCAGCGCAGCGACGATGGCCTTTGGCTCGCAGCCGTGCGACCAACAGCGCAGCAGCACCCGTCCTTGCTCGCCCGCGGTGACGGTAAGGGACGGCGAGCGGTCCGGGTGCGCCGGACAGCGGGCTTGGTAGCGCCCAAGGCCCGAGGGCCGGGCCCGCAGCAGATCCGCGAACGCGACGGCGTTCACCGGCGTACTCCTTGCAGGCTGCCTGCTCGAAGGCCGCGCTTTGGCGTGCCTCGCGCGCCTGGCCGCTGCGGCAAGTTGCCGGTACCGCTCCAAGCCGTTCCCGGAAGGGCAGCACTAAACGCCTGGCTTTCACCGGCCAGTGCTGGGCGGGCTTCTTCCCTTGCAGTCATCCATGCTTCAATGTCCGTCTCGCGCCAGGCCACAGCTCGTGCGCCTAGACTTACGGATTTTGGAAAGCGTCCATCAATCATCTTGGCGTAAATGGACGCGCGGCTCAGAGCTACCCGTGCTTTGACCTCGGGCAGCTTCAAAAAACGTTCTGGCATGTCGATCTCCTCAGAAAGCCTTGGACTTCTAAGGACAAGAGACCATGGCAGACTGAAGCCTACCTAGGCAGTAAGATTGAAAGTCTTGCTGCCGGTAGCTGGAGTCAATATGGCAAACGCGTTCGACACAGATGTCTATTTCGGCAGGCTCTCATCGGATAGCCATCTGCTTGAACTCAAAACGGACGACAGGAAGCTGCTCTTGTCCTTTCTCGTCCTCGCAGATCAGGCGCAAACCATGGACCGGGAAGAGCTCGCGGCTCTTATGTTCGGAGTACGAGAAACCGCAAAGCATACTGCCGTACTCCTGGCGACGCTCAACGCCCATAAAAATGATCTGTTGCTCCGGATAGCGATTCCAGCGATCTCATTGCTGGCTTGGTTCTTGCAGCGAACGCTAAATCGGCTCGAGAAGCATCTCAGCGTTGCGGCAAGACCTGGCCAGGAGAGAAAAGCTCTGCAGACCGCATTTTTGGTGCAGGCGTCTGAGTTCGTTAAATCTCGATTGGGCAGCTACTGCGACACGGAGGTCACCCGCTTATGCGATCTGGTGGGCGAATCATCAAGTTCAGGAAGCCGAGATGTGACTAGTATAGATTCTCTCCGAAAGCGCCGAGCAGAGATGAGGAGCAGCAATCGAACCCAATATGACTGGCTAATCTCGTTGCTGCCCAAGTAGTTTCTTCAGCTCGCAGCGGGTTACAATGCCACAACGGAGTGAAGAAGGGTATTGATCGCAATTTGCCTGATGATTTCGGAATTCACTCTTTAGCGCCTTGTCCCGTAATGTCCCGTGGGACAAACGGAGACAGACAGGGACGCAAGGCCACTTATGCCGGCGTAACCGAGGACGCGCCCGCGGTAGACATCCGACAGCTCCGGCGCGACGGACTGCTGGTGCCGGGCTGCTCATTCGGTATTACGTGGCCGGGCGTTCGGACGCGATACTTTCGCGTGGCGGACTCGCTTGATGCGCTCCATGTTGGTGGCGAGCGATTCACCGCCCTTCCGCTCGCCTGGACTGCCTGCACCTACGGCGGCCGACGACCCTGGTTTCTCTGCCCATCGCCGGGCTGCGGACGCCGAGTAGCGATTCTTTACGGAGAATCGGACTTTCTCTGCCGCTTCTGCCGACAGCTCACCTTCCAAACACGTCGGCTCGATGCGCTGGACCGCGCTCTCCGCTGCGGGCGGAGGCTGCGGGTCCGCCTGGGAGGCGCGCCGGCCGTCACGGGCCCGCTCCCGCCGCGGCCCAAAGGCATGCACGAATGGACCTACACACGCCTGGGCATCGGGATTATCGCGGCGGAGATCAGGGTAAGCCGGGTTGTGGCGCGATGGGCCACAACGGTCAAAGGAGAACCGGCATCGTCAACCGGCTCGGCGCCACCTTTGCGATAGCGATGATGAGGTGAGCCGGTATTCTGAACTCATCCCAAGCCGAGGTGTTCCCACTTCACGATGTTTGAACAAGCCTTTAAGAAAATTGACGCCACTCTGCGCAGGGACGCCGGACTGTCGACCGAAATCGATTACATCGCGCAAACCTCCTGGCTACTCTTCCTCAAGTACCTTGACGCGCTGGAGCAGGACCGTGCCGCGCGAGCCGAGCTCGACGGCACCCCGCACTCTTTTCTCCTCGATGAGCCTTACCGCTGGCATAGCTGGGCTGCGCCGCTTACAGCAGACGGCAGGCTCGATCACAACCGAGCCCGAGTGGGCGACGACCTGCGCGAGTTCGTCAACGCTCGGCTGTTCCCTTACCTCAAAGGCTTCAAACAACGGGCCAGTCGGCCGGACACGATCGAGTATAAAATCGGCGAGATTTTCGGGGAGCTTGAAAATAGGATCCAGTCCGGATACAACATGCGGGAGGTCATCGAGGACGTCGATACACTCCGCTTCAACTCGCAGCTGGAGAAGCACGAACTATCCGAGCTCTATGAGGCCAAGATCCGTAAGATGGGCAATGCCGGGCGCAACGGCGGCGAGTACTTCACCCCGCGGCCGCTGATCCGCGCCATGCTCGGAGTAGTCGAGCCGCGCGTGGGCGAAACGGTCTACGACGGCGCACTCGGCTCGGCGGGATTTCTCTGCGAGGCCTATGCGCGGATGCTGCTTTCCGCGAAAACCATTGCGACCCGCGCCAGGCTGCAAACCGGGACTTTTTACGGGCAGGAAAAGAAGCCGCTTCCTTATGTCATCGGGCTGATGAACATGATTTTGCACGGGATCGAGGCGCCGAATATCGTCCATACCAACACACTCGAGCTCAACAACAATGGAATTGAGGAGCGCGACAGGCACGATGTGATCCTGGCAAATCCGCCTTTCGGCGGACGCGAGCGGGCAGAGGTGCAGCAGAATTTCCCCATCAAGACCTCGGAGACGGCGTCTCTGTTTCTCCAGCACTTCCTGCGCAAGCTGCGCGCCGGCGGTCGCGCGGGAATTGTCATCAAAAATACTTTTCTCTCGAACACCGACAACGCGAGCGTCGCGCTACGCAAGCTCCTGCTTGAGGACGCCGAGCTGCACACGATCCTCGATTGCCCAAGTGGGACCTTTCAGGGAGCGGGCGTTAAAACGGTGGTGCTGTTCTTCACCAAAGGCTCAGCAACGCGTCGGATTTGGTACTACCGGCTTGACCCAGGGCGCAACCTGGGCAAGACCAATCCCTTGAACGACGCTGATCTGGTGGACTTCGTCGAGAAGCAGAAGACCTTCGCGGGCTCGGCGCGGTCGTGGACTGTCGAAGCGAGCGATCTCGACCGCAAGACCTGGGATCTGTCTGTCAAGAATCCGAACGGAGCCGAGGCGGCGGCGCATCGGACACCCGCGGAGATACTGGATCAGATCGAAGCGCTGGACCGGGAGAGCGCAGAGATCTTGGCGGGAATAAGGGAGCTGCTGTGAAGGCGGGTTGGAAAGAAAGGACAGTGGGGGACATCCTCGTCCTAAACTACGGCAAGCCCCTGCCTGAAAGCATGAGGGTTGCTGATGGCCGGTACCCCGTATTCGGAGCTAATGGAGAGCTAAATCGCAGTAATTCCCACCACTGCGATCTGCCAAGCATCATCGTCGGCCGGAAAGGATCGGCGGGTGCACTCTGCTATGTGACGGAGCCTTTCTGGCCTTTAGACGTGACCTACTACATCACGCTAAAGGATCAAACAGACCTTAGATTTGTTTGGTATCTCTTGAACCTTCTAGATCTCCCACGCTTAGCACGAGGAACGAAACCTGGAATCAATCGCAACGAGGTTTATGAGCTTCCCATCTTGATCCCCAGCAAGGAAGAGCAGGAGCGCATTGTCGCCATCCTCGATCAATCCTTCGCGGCTATCGCCGCCACTGTCGTCAACGCCGAAGCGAGCATTCAAAATGCGCGTGCTTACTTTGCGGCTTCATTAGAAAAGCATTTGGCTAAGCACAATGCACTGGGGACTGAGAAGACTCTCGGCGATATAGCTGATGTACAAAGCGGTGGAACGCCCCCTATATCTATGAAGAGCTACTGGGGCGGGAGCATCCCTTGGTACTCCTCAGGAGAACTGAATTCACTTGAGACCGCGCCCTCGAAACGCTTTCTTACAGAAGCGGGTGTTGCAAATTCGAATGCTAAGCTGTTTCCGATAGGGTCGCTGCTGATCGGCATGTACGACACCGCCGCTCTTAAAATGTCCATCCTGGATCGCGATGCTGCGTTCAACCAAGCGATAGCCGGCGTTAAGCCGAATGATGCACTTGACCTCCTATTTGTTCTGCATTCGATAGACGCGAACAGAGAGGCACTGCTTCAGCAACGGAGGGGTACTCGTCAAAGGAATCTTAGCTTAGCAAAGATCAAGAGTATTTGCATGAAAGTCCCTCCTAGAGCAACACAGAGAGAAATCGTAAATACCCTGCGTGATGACGCTGAGGTGACTGCGAAGCTCGTAAAGGTATATGAGGCGAAGCTGATGTCACTGGCCGCCCTCAAGCGATCCTTCCTGCAACAGGCCTTCTCGGGTAACCTCTAAGCCATCATGCGCAATGAGGCCGAAACCCGCGCCGAGCTCATCGATCCCGCCTTGCGCGCGGCGGGCTGGGGTGTCGCGCCCGGCTCACGGGTCTTGCGTGAGTTCCGCATCACTGAAGGCCGCCTGCTCGGCGCGGCGCGCCGCGCGGACGCTGAGATCGCCGATTACGTGCTCATTCATCACAGCCAGAAGCTTGCGGTTATCGAAGCCAAGCGCGAGGAGGTCTCCGAAGCTGAAGGCGTCGGGCAAGCCAAAGCGTATGCTGCGAAGATGGCCGTCCCGTTCGCTTACGCGACCAATGGCCGTAAACTCTACAGCGTCGCTATGGCGACCGGCGAGGAAGGCTCGGCGGAAACGTACCCCACTCCAGACGAGCTTTGGGCCCAGGCCTACCCAGCCCCGAACACCTGGCGCGATCGCTTTGCGGAAGTTCCCTATGAGGACCGCTCCGGCACCTGGAGCGTGCGCTACTACCAAGCCACAGCCATTGAGCGCGTTCTTGATGCCGTCGCAAAAGGCCGCGACCGCATTCTGCTTACACTCGCCACCGGCACCGGCAAGACCCCGATCTCCTTTCAGATCGCCTGGAAGCTCTTCCAAGCCAAGTGGAACTTGACGGGCGAGCCCACGCGCCGCCCACGCATCCTATTTCTCGCCGACCGCAACCTGCTCGCGAATCAGGCGTATAGCGCGTTTTCTTCATTCGCGGACGACGCTCGCACACGCATCAAGCCAGAGGAAATCCGCAAGACCGGCCGGGTGCCAACCAACGCCAGCGTGTTCTTCACCATATTCCAGACGTTCATGTCAGGTCGTGGGGCGGACGGGCAGCCAGCCCCCTACTTCGGCCAGTACCCGCCCAACTTCTTCGACTTCATCATCGTGGACGAGTGCCATCGCGGCGGTGCCAACGATGAGTCAAGCTGGCGCGGCATTCTCGAGTACTTCGCGCCGGCCGTGCAGCTTGGCCTGACCGCTACGCCCAGACGCCGCGATAATGTGGATACCTACGCGTACTTTGGCGAACCGGTGTACACCTACTCGCTTCGCGAGGGCATCAACGACGGCTTCCTGACTCCTTTCAAAGTGGTGCAGATCTCGACCACGCTGGACGAGTACGTGTACACGCCCGATGACACCATAGTCGAAGGCGAGGTCGACGAGGGCCACCGCTACACGGAGCGAGAGTTCAACCGCGTGATCGAGATTCGCGAACGAGAGCAGTACCGGGTGGAACGGCTCATGAACCGGCTCGATCCACGCGAGAAGACGCTGATCTTTTGCGCGTCGCAGGCTCACGCGGCCGCTGTCCGTGACCTGGTGAACCAGCAGAAGAGCAATCCCGACCCCTTCTACTGCTGCCGAGTGACTGCGAACGACGGTGCGCTCGGCGAGCAGCATCTGCGCGCCTTCCAGGACAGTGAGAAGTCGATTCCCACCATCCTGACCACCTCGCAGAAGCTCTCGACCGGCGTGGACGCAAGAAACGTGCGCAACATCGCCCTGCTGCGCACGGTAGGGAACATGATCGAGTTCAAGCAGATCATCGGGCGCGGCACGCGGCTGTTCGACGGCAAGGAGTTTTTCACGGTGTACGACTTTGTGGGCGCGCACCGGCACTTCAACGATCCCGAGTGGGACGGCGAACCGCTAGAGCCGGAAGCCGCCCCGGAATCTGCAGCCGAAGCCAGACCCGCGGCTGAGCCGCGGGAGCGTCCCGACGAAGCCGAGGACGGATCGGACCGGGAGCGGAGGGAGTGCGTGGTCATTCGTCTGGCCGACGGGAAGGTGCGGGAGCTCCAGCATATGAGCGCTACCAGCTTTTGGAGCCCGGACGGACGGATGCTCTCCGCTACTCAGTTCCTCGAAGCACTGTACGGTGTTCTGCCCGACTTCTTTAAGGATGAGGACGAGCTGCGCACCATCTGGCGAGCGCCGGAAACGCGGCGGACGCTACTCAAGAATCTCGAAAGCCGCAGCTTCGACCGCAGCAGGCTCGCCGAGTTGCAGCGCGCTCTCGCCGCCGAAGACTCCGACCTCTATGATGTACTTGCCTATATAGCCTTCGCCCTGCCGCGGCTCACGCGCACTGAGCGTGTCGAGAAAGCCCGCCCCTTGCTCGCCGCTACGTCCCCCGAGAAGCAGCGGGCCTTTCTTGAGTTCGTCCTGGCGCACTACGTCGAGGAGGGATTCGAGACGCTGGACAGCGGCGAGCTCTCGAAGCTGCTCGGCCTGCGCTACGGAGCCGTCCAGGATGGATTGCGTGAGCTCGGGCCCGCTCCCGAGCTGAGCAGGATTTTCTCTGAGTTTCAGCAATACCTCTACTGACCTCGAAGAACACCGGCGAACTGTGCTCAAGGGCAGGCATCTGCAATTAGCGGGTTAGCTCTAGGTGCCCTAGGAGCTTGTTGAAGAAGGTATCTCCTGAGCGAGCGGGAGCGGGGTGTTT
>CAXTMY010000047.1:0-24482 GCA_964245565.1 uncultured Acidobacteriaceae bacterium
GGTCAGCGGTTTGTAGGCTCCGGTCGTGTTCACAGCCTGGAACTCGGGAATAATGCCGAGAATGCGCTGATGCTCGGCGCCTTTAAGGCTATAGTTATTGTCCGCGGGCTGCGCAGGCTTGGGTGTCGTCTGCTGCGGAGCCGGAGCCGGTTGCTGGTCTGTCGGCGGGCTGGCGGTTTGCGTTTGCTGCATCATGGAAGCATCCGGCGCATCCGGCAGGGGGACGACCGAGGTGGTAGGCATAGCCCACAAGGAACTTGCTGCCGAGACGGCGATCGCGGAGAAAACTCTGAGCGCAGGGCGCAAACAGTGGAGAGGGGACTGCCGGCTTCCCGGAGGGACTTGCTTCAACATACTGCTGGGCTGCTCCTTGGTAATCCGACGCCATACGCCAGGCTGCAAAAACCTGAACCTGATCGCTTCGGTACGATAGATTTAATGTTAAGTCTAACCTCTCCAGTCCATCGGGCGGTGAAGATACCGTGCGGAAATGAAATTGCCGGGAGAACAGGGCGCGGCATGCCGGCAGGACCTGCATTGCCGTCCCTCAAGCTCCATTGCTGCTGAAAGACTCAAATGTGCAGGAGAAAGGTACCTTGATGGGACAGACGCCCGCTCATGTGCAACGCATCCTCGGCGTTGACTTTTTCTGCGGAACGGCAAAAGAGGCGATTGCCCGCATGAAGAATGGCGGCCTCCTGGTGGTGCCGGCTGCACCCGCGCTGAAGGATCTGCCCACCAGCGCGGCTTACCGGGAGGCCCTGCTGAATGCCGACCTTGCCATCACCGACAGCGCCTTCATGGTGCTGATCTGGAACAGCATCAGCCGCGAGCGGGTTCCGCGGGTCTCCGGGCTGGAGTACCTGAAGGAGCTGCTGCATGAGCCGGATGTGCGCGCCCCGGGCAATACGCTCTGGATCATGGCCAGCCCGAAGAGCGCGAAAACCAACGTAGCGTGGCTCCGGCGGCAGGGTATCGAGCTGCGCGAAACAGACATCTACATGGCGCCGCTCTACCGTGGCGAGCTTTCCGATGAAGTGCTTCTGGCCAAAATGCGGGCCCATCGCTACAAGCACGTAATCGTTACGGTCGGAGGCGGCACGCAGGAGCGGCTGGGCCTCTATCTCAAGCGCCGCCTTGGGTATTTACCCGCCATCCACTGCATCGGCGCGGCGATTGCCTTTCTCAGCGGCGACCAGGTGTACATCCCCACCTGGGCTGACCGCACCGGGATGGGCTGGCTGTTCCGCTGCCTGTCAAAGCCGACCGCGTATGTGCCGCGTTACTGGGCTGCCCGCAAACTGGTGTGGCTGATGCTGCGGTACCGCTCGGAACTGCCGCCGCTCGTTGTTGCGGAGCAACCCGTCGGCGTATAGCTTGTCCCCAGCGGGAAGACGCGCGCAAAACGATGCGCGGCTTTGTCACACCAGCGTTAATTGCCCAGGCAGGCACGGCAAAACAGAATGAGGACGCTTCGAGCGTCCTCATTCTGCGGGATCGACAGCAATCCCGGTTTTCTTACCGGTCGACCACCGTTACGTTGTGCTCGCGATCGAACGTGTCGGCGCGGTCTGACTTTGCTTCCGCATCGAGCTTGGCGGCCCTGGCCTTGTCAACCAGTGCATTGCCCGCGTCCTTGACATTGCCCCAGGCCTCGCGCGCCGAGCCCTTGATCTGATCTTCCCTACCCGCATCTTTCAGGTTCTGGTCGCCGACCAGGGCACCCGAGGCCTCTTCGATATGGCCACCGATCTTCTGCAGTACACCTTTGACTTTGTCGTCGTTCATCGCAGTGCCTCCTATCGCTCCCATAAGAGTGCGGGCAGCCCGGGCGGGTTGGCCGGATCGAGAAAGATGCCGTAGGGTAGCACCATCGGGGGGCGACACCCGTACTCTTCGCCTTGCGGCTCCGCCGGAGCCGGCTCGAATGGCGGATCATCAACCGGTCGCCTTTCCTCAGCCGCACCCAGCAGTACGCCGGCCCTGGTGGAGCGGCGAGACCCGCTACCGTAGCGGGTCTCACCCAGACCTCCGAGGGTGCGAAGCTATCAAGGAGACCACTTCTAGAAACTTAGCTTGCCGCCCAGTTGTATCTCCCGCGGGTCGTGCGTGGAGGTGACCTGTCCGAACGTGCTGTCATTCAATCCGGTATCGACAGCATCGAAGTTCGTGTGGTTGAAGGCATTAAAAAACTCTGCGCGAAATTGGAACCGAGCCCGTTCCCCGATGGCGACATTCTTGATAGCGGAAAGATCCCAGAGATCGATTCCCGGCCCAAGCAGGACACCACTGCCGGAGCTCCCAAAATGGCCGATCGCTTCCGCGAAGGATCCTGTACTGAACCACGACGTCTGCTTCTTTGCCTTCTGGATAGCTGCCACCTTGTCGGGCCTTGGCGCGATGCTGCTCACATCGATATTGATGCCCCCAGGATATGTCCCGGGGATGCACCCTGTCGTCGCGCCGGCGGGCGTCTGGCAATCGAAGTTGTCGCTTGCCTGCGTGATCGTGAGCGACTGGCCTGAAAAGAGGCTGGTGATCCCGGAAACCTCCCAGCCGCCCAGGACATGGCCCGTCCATCCCCGTTCCGCCTTGTAAAAGGGCAGCTCGTATACATAGTTCGCAATAAACGTGTTCGGCTGGTTCAAGGAGGAAGGACCATAGTCCAGGTCAGGATTGTAAGTGTCGTAGGTTCCGGTGCTGCGGTCGTTGGACTGGTTGGTTAAGGTTTTCGACCAGGTGTACGCAATCCCGACGGTGAGGCCGTTCTGCGACCGGTGGTTGAGCGAAACTTGGAGGGAATTGTAGTTGCTGGAGTACTCCGGGGTTCTATCAGCAAACCAGGAATAGCCAAGGTACGGCACCACTGCAGTTACATATGCGGTGGGATTCGCTGCTCTTTCAGCGAGCGTGGGCTGATTAATGTCTCTTTCCCCCAGCAGATGCCTGCCGAGCGAGCCTACATAGGCAACTTCTACTACGGTGTTGCGGATCAGCTCCTGCTGCACGGACAGGTTGTAGTCCATGTAGGACGGGTTCTTCATGCCAGGGTTCCCGGTCGAGACAATATGGTTCGGTCCGAGCGAGACCGTCGAAGTCCCTGCCAAAGGATGGTCAAACTGAGTGTTCGTGATGGTCGCCGTCTGCACCAGCGGTGGATCCTGAAAAGCATTCTGCTCCCAGATGCCGTTGAGCATGCGGTCGTAGAAGATGCCGTAGCCGCCGTGAATCGCCGTGGCCGTATTGCCGAAAGGCGAAAACGCGAATCCCAGCCGGGGGGCGATGTTGTCCTTCGGATCAGGATTGACGTGGCCTCCATAGGGAGAGCAGGTTGCGGCGGGAGCGATGGCTTTGGCCTGGGTACAGGCCGCTCCATCCGGGAAGATCAATCCATTGACGTAGGTCGCCGGAATCGCTGCCCCCGCGACGAAGTCCCCGGTGGCAGGGTCGATCGCCGGAGCGTTATTGGGATTGAACAAGAGCGGGTCGAAATTGTTCAGCGTGTTATTAACATCTGCCGGCGAAGGGAAGTAACTGTAGCGAAGGCCGAGGTTCAAGGTCAGGCGATTGGTCAGCTTCCAATCGTCCTGAACAAACGCCTCGAAGTTATAGTAATGCAGGTCGGGGATCGTGTCCCGGCTGTCCTGTGTGTATTCAAGCACGTTTCCGAGCAGAAAACTCTGGAAATTCGCGAACTCGAAGTTCGCGACGCCGCTTGAGGCATTCTCCGTCTTCAGCATCTGTGAAACGGTTCCACCCACTCTCACGGTGTGGTTCTGCAGACTAAGCGACAGGTTATCAAAGAAGGTCCTGTCCAGGTTGCGCTCGAAGTAAGGTGTGCTTCCGTAGTTGAAACCTTGAACGGTACCTCCCAGGAAGGAAACACCGGGGATGCGACCGTACGGATCGGCATACTCGGTGTTATTCGTAAGCTGCTGCGCTATTGCAGGATCGGTGGCGATCGAGCCGGGCGTGAAGTTCGAGCTGATCGTGCCTTGCGTGTATGCGAATTCAGCCTCGTTGACAACTTTGGGCGAAACCGTCCAGGTCAGGTTGCCGACGACATTCTCTCCAGGAGCATTGACCGTGGAGGCTGCCACCCCTGGGTAGTTCGTCCCGGCATAGAGTCCTTGGGGGAAGTTCTCCGGTGTTTCATCCTGCATGGCGCGGCCGAAGAAGTGGAGCTTCTCCGTGATATCAGCGTCGACTCTTACCAGGTCTTCGCGGGTGTTCTCCAGTTGCGAGTACGTGGCGACATACTGGCCGTTCGGGCTGTTCGCAGGGAACTTATCGTACAGGTTCGCCAGGTACACCTTTGCGTTCTGGCTGTAGCAGGACGGACTGATCGTGCTCGTGTTCGTAGCCGCATCGTAGGCGACACAGCCGGGTGCCGCTCCCGTGATCGCCCCCGTGAATGTACCGTTCAGTTCCGCTGTCGTCGGAGGCAGAAAGCTTGCGGTGACGGGTGCACTCACCTTGCGCCACTCTTCCGACCAGAAAAAGAAGAGCTTATCTTTGGCTTTGCTGTAGACGTGGGGGATGAAAAGCGGGCCGCCGATGGTAAAGCCGTAATCGTTGTAGCGCTCGATGGCCCTGGGTAGACCATCCTGATTGTTAAAGTAGGTGTTCGCGTTGAAGATATTGTTCCGGTCGAACTCATAGGCATCGCCATGGAACTGGCTGGTTCCGGACTTGGTGGCAACCAGGATCTGGCCGCCGCCACTCCTGCCGAAGCCCGCGTCGTAGGTACTTCTCTCAAGCGTGAATTCCTGGATTGCATCGACGCTTGGGACATTCAGCAGCGTGGAATTGGAACCGCTGTCGTTGATGTCTGCTCCGTCGACCGTCCAGTTGTTTGCCGTGTCGCGGACACCGTTCACCGCGACAGCCGACGTGTTATTCAGGCCGAAGCCCACTTCATCGGGCAATGCGCTTACAACCCCCGGCTGGAGGGTTACCAGTTGCTCAAAGTTGCGATTGTTTAACTGTAGCTCGCGGATCTGCGTCCCGGAGATAGTGCCTGAAAGCGCGCTCGTGCTCGTATCCACCGACACGGCATTCTGCTGCACGACCACAGTCTGGTTAACAGCGCCGGTCTGCATGTGCGCGTTCACCGTGCGGGTCTGGGCTACAAAAAGGGTGATGTCCTGCGCCTTATAGGCTTCAAAACCCGGGGCCGTCACCGTCACAGTATAGGTGCCCGCCGGCAGGTCGGTCGCAGTGTAGTTTCCACGCGCATCGGTCGTAACAATCCGGGGTTGACCACTGACCTCGTTTTGAACGATACTCACGCTCGCGTTCGGAATGACCGCACCAGAAGCATCTGTAGCCGTGCCGTTCAGGGTCGCATGCAGCTCTTGCCCCTGCAGGGTCGAGGCGAGGCATACCGGAAGAAACATCAAAGCTGCGGCAAACGATTTTCTAGCATGCATTCTTGTACCCTCGCGAACTTCACAAACTTAGCTAAGTCGTGCCTTGCTGTGGGGTTGTAGTTCTGCTGACTGGATGTCACAAAGTGCCATGGCGCATGCGGTTTGTCAACGAAATCTTTCGTTGTTGGCCCAGGTGGCCGCGTTTGCATGCCTTCTCGTTTGGGTGCTTTCTCCGGAGCGCTTCGAAGCTGTTCGGCCGAGGGCGTGCATCGGCGTGACCGGCAGGATCAGCCTCTCGCCCGGGTTTAGCGGGCCTTCAAGTCCTTCTCAAAAGGCTTCCCATGTCGGGTCATTCGTGATATCCGTTCAACGTAGCTATACATGCGGAAGCCCGGAACTCCAATCGCTCGGCGCCACCCGGCCAGTGTTCACCTGGTGTATGGTCTTATGTGCCTGCTTCTCTGCTCAGGCTTTAACCTCCAGGTGCGAGCACAAGGTGGGACAGAAAGTACTTCTGCTATGCGGCAACAGTTCGCAGGCTTTGCAGCAGAAGGAACCCGTGCTTTGCAGAATGGTGAGAACGGTGCGGCAGAAAAGGCGTTCGAGAGCGCCCTGGCTTTAGACCCGGGCTCGGTCGAGATACTGAACGATTTGGCCATTGCCGTAGCGCGCCAGGGACGGGCAGAAGAAGCAATCGCTCTCTATAAGAAAGCATTGGTGTTGAGGAGCGGCGACGCGGTGACAGAAAGAAATCTCGGCATAGCCTATTTCCGCGCGCATAGGTATAAGGAGGCTCTTCCTTTGCTGCAGTCATTTGCAGCAGCTACGCCAACCTTTCAGGCTTTAGATCTTACTGGCATCGACTTGTTTGCACTTGACCGTTACCACGATGCCTCCGTCTACTTACTGCGGGCGAGCCGATTGCAACCTGCTGATCTTGCCTCCCTGGACATGCTCGGCAGAGCCTACTGGAGAATGAGAGACTATGCCGGAGTAACGCAGGTATTCGACCGGATTATGGCCGTCAACCCGAATTCGCCGGAAGCCCACTTCATGCTGGGTCTGGCCTATGATATCGCCTACAAAGAGGAGGAGGCGCGGGGCGAGTTTCAGTCCGTTCTGGCCGCAATTCCTACGTACCCGGCGGTGCACCTGAGTCTGGGTATCATTGACTGGAGAGAAAACAAAGTACCCGAGGCTGAGAGTGAGTTTCGGCAGGAGTTAAGCCTCTATCCGAATGACCCTGTTTCCAACTACATGATGGGCCAGGCACTTCATCAGCAGGCAAAGGATGCAGAGGCAGTTCCGTACCTTCAGGCAGCTGTTGCGGTCAATCCCTCCTATCGGGACGCGCTGTTCGAGCTGGGAGAGTGCTACCTTGCCCTGGGCCGGTTAGCGGACGCCGTGGTCCAGCTTCAAAACGCCGTAGAGGTCGACCCTGCATTTGCTCAGGCACACTTCGTCCTAGGACGAGCTTTCCGCAGGCTCGGCCGCACCGCGGATGCAGCAGCGCAGCAGGAAATCTGTCGACAGATCCAGAAGCGGGAAAACGTCCAGCCGGCGCATTAAGCTTCTGCCAATGCCCTGAGGTTCAGGGGACCTTTCCACGGGTCAGAAGTATGTTTCAACAATGCCGGTGACCGAGTAGTCCGCGTCGAGCAGCAGCAGGTATCGCCACTTATCGAAAGTAAGGCAGGGATGCGAGATATCAAAGGCAACCATATCTCCCGCACGCACCTCCTCTTGGCCGCCTATGGCAAGGTACGCATGCTGATCCATCATCTTTGTCAGCCGCCAGTGCGCAGGAGCAGGGTTCGGCCCACGGTCGCCAGGCCGGAAGTGCAGCTTCGGTACCGGCAGTCCGGCATCGAAGGCAACGTCCCGCTTGCCGAGCGCGACAATGGCCAGGCCGTCCTCCGGGACAGACTGTATGTAGGCCCAGACGTGCAGTGCGGGTACCAGCCCGGCACGCATCTTCTGCGCCACCGGATTGCGCTGCTGGATCTGTGCCTGCGCCTCCTGGTAGATACCGACATCGTGGGTAAGATAACAGCCGGGCCGGAGGATCACTTCAACGGGGCTCAAGCGACCGGCACCGGAGAAGACCTCGGCGACTATGTCGTACCAAGCGGAGCCCGCACCGGAGAGCAGCGGAGGCTGGCGCGCAAAGCGATTCTGCCGCTGCATTTCCTGCATTAGTAATACTGCACTTTCGAGAAATGACCGGATCGTCGCTTCGTCCTTCAGTACACCTTCATACACTTCAATCCCGCAGAGAAGAATGTGCTTTGACCGGGACAGGGCATCCAGCAACGCTTCCAGCTGCTGCTGGTTGCGCACACCGCACCGGCCGCCGGCGATCCCTACCTCGATGAGCACCTGGATGCGCTGGTCGCACGCGGAGAAAAATGCTTCGAGCTGCTCCACCTGCGCAGCAGAGTCAACCAGGCAAAAGTACTCAAACTCCTCGTCTTTCACCAGGTCGGAGATGATAGCCATGTTTGCTTTGCCGACAAGCTGGTTTGCCATCAACACGCGCCGTACACCATGCGTGTACGCAACCCTGGTCTGCTGTGCTGTCGCGAGCGTAATGCCCCACGCGCCTGTCCTCAGCTGCAGATCGAAGAGCCAGGGCGCCATCGTCGTCTTGCCATGCGGCGCAAGGTTCAATCCGTACGCCTGCACGAATTCCTGCATCCACTCTGCATTGTGCTGTAACTTGTCTCGATACAGAACGGCTGCCGGCAGGCTTACATCTTCAAGGAGAAGGTTCCAGCCAAGACCTTCTATTTCCTTGGCCGTCACTGGATGCAGCAGGTTACCGATTCCCTTGTTGAGCGGGGAGACGTGCAAACGCGCGTCGCTCGGAACAGTCACGCTCGTATTACCTCCTGTGTCGAGCGGGCCGGCGGGCGATCGACGGCCCTGAATTCAGCATATACCCTGTTAAAACCGGTATGCCGACCTGTGATCTCCTCATCCGAAACGCCAGCGTGATCGACGGCACTGGAACAGCTGCGGTCCAGGCCGATGTTGCTGTAGACGCAGGAGTCATCTGCGCAACAGGAACCTGCTTCGGCTTCGAGGCGAGAACAGTCGTCGAGGCGGAGGGCCACACCCTCACGCCCGGCTTTATCGATGTCCACACGCATGATGATACGAGCGTCATTCGAGCGCCGCAGATGCTGCCCAAACTCTCACAAGGTATCACTACTGTCATCGTCGGAAATTGCGGCATCAGTGCCGCACCGGTGCAGCTTCTCGGCGAACCGCCGGACCCGTTGAACCTGCTGGGCGATGCCGATGCTTTCTGCTATCCGACCTTCGCCGCTTATGTTGCGGCAGTCAACCAGGCAAGGCCCGCGGTAAATGTGGCAGCTCTGGTGGGGCACACCTCGCTGCGCAGCAATCATATGGACCGGCTTGACCGGCCCGCTACTTCTGTTGAAGTCTCAGCGATGCGGCTGCAGCTTGAAGAAGCGCTGAGCAACGGCGCGATCGGCCTCAGCACCGGGCTCGCATACCTCGCGGCGCATGCCGCTCCTGCTGAAGAAGTAGAACAGCTCGCCGAGCTGCTTGCGGCAGCAGGTGGAATCTACACCACTCACCTGCGTACCGAGGCTGAGGGCGTTCTTGAAGCTTTGCAGGAAGCCTTTCAACTCGGCCGCCGGTGCCATGTCCCGGTTATTGTTTCGCACCTTAAGTGCGCCGGCATGGCAAACTGGGGCCGCAGCGGAGAACTGCTCCAGGCGCTGGACGACGCGCGTACCCAACAGCCGGCAGGATGGGACTGCTACCCGTATGCCGCCGGTTCAAGCACCCTGGACCTGCGACAGGTGGATCCGCGCATTCAAATTGCCATCACCTGGAGTAAGCCCTATCCTGAGCTGGCCGGGAAGACCCTGGCGCAGATAGCAGAGACCTGGGCCATCAGCCAGGCGGACGCCGCGCGTCGCTTACAGCCCGCTGGAGCAATCTATCACAGCATCTCTGAACAAGACATGCAAACCATCCTAAGTCATCCAGCGACGATGATAGGCTCGGATGGGCTGCCGAATGACCTTAAGCCTCACCCCCGGCTCTGGGGAACATTCCCTCGGGTCCTAGGCCGGTATAGCCGAGAGCTTAAGCTGTTTTCGCTCGTCGAGGCAGTGCACAGGATGACCGGGCTGCCTGCGCAGCGGTTCAGGCTCGCAGGCCGGGGAGTGATTCGGGAAGGCTATGTCGCCGACCTGGTGCTGTTCAACGCCGGCACCATTCGCGATACCGCGACATTTAACGACCCGGCGTCTCCGTCTGAGGGCATTCTGGGAGTCTGGGTGAACGGCGTCCTCAGCTATCAGGAGCGGCACGCGACCGGCTGGCGGGCAGGCAGGTTTCTGCCGCTCGAGAAAACACTGCGACAATGGAGATCACCGTCGGCTTTCTAAGGAGTTCTCGATGAGCATCAAGCGATATGGCGTAGAAGGCGGAAAAGGAGCAGGGGGCCAGCACCTGCCCTTTGCCCGCGCGACACAGGCAGCCGGCTGGCTTTACGTCTCGGGCCAGGTTCCAATGATCAACGGGGAGCTGGTGACTGGAAGTATCAGTCAGCAGGCGCATCAGGCAATCCGTAACTTGATGGAGATCCTTGCAGAAGCAGGCTACGGGCCGGAGCATGTCGTGCGCTGTGGTGTGTGGCTGGAGGACGCACGCGACTTTCCCTCCTTCAATGCGGTCTTCCGCCAGTATTTCGGCCAGCACCCGCCGGCTCGAGCGTGCGTGGTCTCAAACATGGTTGTGGATTGCAAGGTCGAGATAGATTGCGTCGCGTATAAGGAAGTGGGCTCTTGAAACGAACCGCCGAGCCGGGAGCCAGGTGTCCGTGATTCAGCCCGCCATCGACCAACATAGCGTCTTCCTGCTCATAGCTGCCCTCGCGGCTGTGCTTCTGCTCATCTTCCTGATCGCAGGATGTAAGTTGAATCCCTTCATCACCCTGCTGCTTGTCTCGCTTGGCCTGGGTCTTGCGACCGGCATGCCGGCATCTTCACTGGTCAAATCGTTTGAAGCAGGCCTGAGCAATACCCTCGGCCATATAGCCATCGTTGTCGCGCTCGGCACGATGCTCGGTAAGATGATGGCCGAATCGGGCGGCGCCGATCGCATCGCTCATACATTGATCGGGATCTTCGGCGAAAAGAATATCCACTGGGCAATGATGGTCATCGGCTTAGTCGTCGGGCTGCCCGCTTTCTTCGAGGTCGGCTTTGTTCTACTGATGCCGATTGCGTACACCGTTGCCCGTCGCACAGGAAAATCGTTATTGCTTGTCGGTCTGCCGATGGCAGCCGGACTCTCCGTCGTGCATGGGCTGGTTCCTCCTCACCCTGCCGCTCTGCTGGCTGCGAATATCTACCGCGCAGATATAGGCCTGACCATCTTTTACGCGCTGATCGTGGGCCTGCCTGCAGCGGTGCTCGCCGGGCCCGTATACGCAAAGTTTGTCGCGGCCCGGATGCATCTAAGGCCCGGAAACCCGATGGCCGCACAGTTAGTCGAGAAGGATCCTGTTCGGAGCCTACCCGGCTTCGGCACGACTCTATTTACCATCCTGTTGCCCGTCGCCCTGATGCTCGCAGGCAGCTTCGCAAGCTTGCTGGCCGTCGGCCGGCGTGGGGCATTGCTTGATCTACGGCAGTTGGTTATCTTTCTCGGCAATGATGATATTGCCTTATTATGCGGAGTGCTCCTGAGCTTTGTCACCCTCGGCAGGATGCGGGGCTTTTCACGCGCGACCATCCTGCGGTTTACACAGGAGTGCCTCGCACCCACTGCTGCGATCACCTTGCTGGTGGGTGCCGGTGGCGGGTTTGGTCGGGTGCTGATGGATAGCGGCGTTGCCCGCGCACTGATCGCCGTGGCACTGCACACCCATGTGCCGCTGATCGCATTTGCCTGGACACTGGCGGCGCTCCTGCGTCTAGCTACCGGTTCCGCGACAGTGGCTATGACGACAGCCGCGGCCATCGTGGCGCCCATCGCTCTTCACAGCGCAGGGGTAAACCCGTCGCTGCTTGCAATTGCCACTGGCGCCGGGTCGCTGATCTTTTCGCACGTCAACGACGGTGGTTTCTGGCTCATCAAGGAGTATTTCGATATGAGCGTGACGCAAACGATAAAAACCTGGTCCTTCCTCGAGACCATCATCTCCGTTACAGGACTACTGCTTACGCTCGGGCTCTCCCGTGTCGTCTAAGGGCTTTGCCGTACCGTGTTCCGCGGCGGCCACGTAAGCTGCAGGCAGCTGTTCCCAACAAAGGTGAGGCGCACGACTGGGTGCACCATGGCCCATAAGCATTCCCGCTTGTCGAACTGGGTGGTAGCGCCAACGGGGATCGAACCCGTACTCTTCGCCTTGAGAGGGCGACGTGTTAACCGGTTACACCATGGCGCCGCAGGGCAGGGACGCGGCACTGGAGCATTTCTCCCACTGCTGTGACGCGAAAAGCCACTATGGGAGAAATGTTCTGTTCCGCTCGCGACTCTTCAGAGTGTAGCAGAATGCCCAGTGCGCTCCCCCGCTCAGGCCTGTTTTGCGCCCAGCTCGCCCCACCGCTCATACAGCGTGTCGATGATTTCCTGGGCGGCGGCGGCTTCTTCAAGCGCCACGTGCAGCTTCGCCGCATCGGTGGCGACCAGCGGATCGTGGAGCACGGCCTGCTTCCGGTTGAGCGCCGCCTCGGCCTCTTCGATGCGCGTCTCCATCGTGTCCCACTCGCGCTGCTCCAGGTAAGAGAGCTTTTTCTTTTTTGACGAAGAAGTGTTCGCGCCGACGCCGGTGTCGTTTTTCGACGGAGTGGGCGTGGCAGCGTTCTCGCGGGTGCGGCTGCCGCGCTGCCACTCTTCCCACTGTCCGTAGTCAGCGAAGGAGCCGGCGTTGCCGCGGCCGTCCAGACCCAGCACCACGTTCGAAACCCGGTCCAGCATGTAGCGGTCGTGGGTGACCAGCATAAGTGCGCCCGGGTACTCGAGCAGCGCTTCTTCGAGGATCTCAAGCGTCGGGATATCGAGGTCGTTTGTCGGCTCGTCGAGCAGTAGCAGGTCCGCCGGCTCCAGCATGAGCCGTGCGATCAGCACACGGGCACGCTCCCCGCCCGAAAGCCGCTCGACCGGCTGGTTGAGCTGTTCGCCGGTGAACAGAAAGCGGGCGGCCCAGCTGGCCACGTGCAGCACCTTCCCGTTGTAGACGATCGAATCGGAGTCGGGAGCGAGCGCGCGCCGCAGCGTCTGGGTTCCCTCAATTTCGCGGTTCTGCTCAAAGTACACGACGCGGAGCGCGTTGGCGCGCTCAACCGTTCCGCTTGTGGCCTGAAGCTGGCCTGCAACCAGCTTGAGCAGCGTAGTCTTGCCGGAGCCGTTCGGCCCGACGATGCCGACGCGCATGCCTGCCGTCACGGCGAAGCTGAGGTCTTCAAAAAGCGTCTTGCCGTCGAACCCATAGGTAAGCCCGTCGATGACGACCAGGCGCTTGGTCTTGCGGTCAGACGCGGAGAAGTCGATCCCGGCTGAGCCGGTCGCGGAGCGGGTCTTCATGCCCTGCAGCTCGCCGATCAGCGCATTCGCATTGTCGATCCGCGCCTTGCTCTTGGTGGTGCGGGCTTTCGGCCCGCGGCGCAGCCAGTCGGTCTCAATCCGCACTCGGTTTTCAAGCGCTTCCTGGCGTTTGCCTTCGGCGGCCAGGTACTCCGATTTCTTTTCAAGAAAGGTGCTGTAGGCGCCGGTGAAGCGAAGCATGCCGTCCGGGTACGCCTTGCTCAGCTCCGCGGTTTCGTTCGCAACGCCCTCCAGGAAATACCGGTCGTGCGAGACGACAATCGAGGCGAAACTCGCGCTGCGTAGCATCTCTTCCAGCCATTCAATTCCGGCCAGGTCAAGGTGATTGGTGGGCTCGTCGAGCAGAAGGATATCCGGCTGCTGGATGGCGGCTTCGACGATCGCCAGCCGCTTGCGCCAGCCTCCGGAGAAGGCTTCGGCCTGGTCATCGAGCGAGCCGAAACCCGCGCGCCCGAACGCCTCGCGCACACGGCCCTCACGGTCGCTCTCGCTCACGCCTGCGTTGGCCAGCGCAGCTTCGAGCACCGAGCGAACGGTCGCGCCCTTTGCGAACGATGACTCCTGCGCGATGTAGGTAATGCGCGCGCGCTTGCGCGTGCTCACCTCGCCGGTATCGGGCTCGATCTCGCCCGCGAGAATCTTCATGAACGTCGACTTGCCGGAGCCGTTCGGCCCGATCAGCGCGATGCGGTCGCCGTCATTCACGGTCAGCGAGATATCGCGAAACAGCGGCTGTGCGCCGAACTTCTTTGAAATGCTTTGTGCGTTCAGGATTAACAAAGGTATGTATCCAATTCAAATGTCAAGTCTGTTCGCTTTCGCCCAAGTCAACCAGGGTGACGGACCCGGGAGTGCAGTTCTCAATTGCCAACGCAATGGAAGCGATGCGAGCACGATGCACCCTGAATTGATTGATGCTCAAAACTACAATCGCCAGTTTTCGGTTGTTTAGGTTCTGCTGGTATCGCAGGTTCTGGTCTGAGGTCAGAAAAGCTTCAAAGCCGCCTTGCTCGGCCAAAGCGAGGAGTGCGCCATTTTTGACGCCTCGCCAGCTCTGGTAAGCAACTGTGGAGACCTGGCGAGGAGAGAGCATGTGGCGCAGGCGTCGTGACAGGTTTTCATGCAGCAGTATTCTCACGCAGCCGAACGCTTCGCCTGCATGAATGCAATGAGCCCGCGAATCTGATCCGGGCTCAGAGAAGGGTATTGCTCCCAGATGTCTTCGCCGGTCATTCCGTCATCCAGGCAATCCACAATGATGTCCGGAAACACGCGCGTGCCCACAATCGTCGGAACGCCACCGCATCGCCCCTCGACCCGCTCTACCAGCTCACATCCTGTCCAGTCCATAAGGTCCTCTGAAAAACTTGATTTCGTGTCGGCATTCTAGCTCTGATGCGCGCTTCTAATCTCAATCGCTCGGAGAGCGTCGACCGTTTGCAACGTATCACTCTCTTTGGCCGTGAGTCCCATCCGGTCGTTTGTCACCCAACAGAGATATCGAATTAAATCAGTGTCTGTTCCGCCTGCAACCAATAACTCGTATATATCTCCGATGTAACTATCGTATTCGTCCTGGGCACAAGGCTCATCTTTAATTCCAATTGGATCCCATACCTCCAGAAGCACACGTCGTATCTGCACACGGATGCGCCTGGATTCTTCTTTGTCAATCTGCGGTTTTCGGGTAATCATGCGGAGGAACCTCCTCACCGCGCCGCGATACTCTCCGCCTCCGCGATCTCCGAGTACGGCCCCTTATGGTCATCGATCCGCCCATGCTCGAAGCGCCAGATGCGGGTGCCAACATCGTCAATCAGGTCACGGTCATGCGTCACCAGCAGCACCGTGCCTTCAAACCGCTGCAGCGCAATGTTCAGCGCATTGATCGATTCAAGGTCGAGGTGATTGGTCGGCTCGTCCAGGATCAGCACGTTCGGCTTCTGCAGCATCAACTTGCAGAACAACAGCCGCGCCGCCTCGCCGCCTGACAGCGCGTTGGTTTTCTTCAGGCCCTCGTCGCCCGAGAACAACATCTGCCCCAGCAGCCCGCGAATCTCTTCCTTCGTCTTCTTCGTGTCCCACTTGTACAGCCACTCAAACACCGTCGTGCCGTGTTCAATGGCGCCGGTGTGGTCCTGCGGAAAGTAACCGATCTGGGTTTCGTGCCCCCACTTTACCTGGCCGCCGCTGGCCGTGAACTCCGGCTCCAGCTCCGGCATGCCCGCCAGCAGTGACTTGAGCAGCGTCGTCTTGCCCTGGCCGTTGCGGCCCATCAGGCACACCTTGTCGCCGCGCATCACCGTCGCGGAGAAAGGCCGCAGCGCAATCTCATCGCCGTATGTTTTCGTTACGCCGTCAATCTCGATCGTCTGCTTGCCGCTCGGCCGCAGCTGCTCAAAGCGGATGAACGGGCGCGAGATGTTCGAGCGCGCCAGCTCGCTCGTCTGCAGCCGCTCCACTTCCTTCTTGCGGCTCGTCACCTGGCTTGACCGGGTGCCGGCCGCGAACCGCGCGATGAACTCGTTGAGCTGCGCGATCTTCTTCTCGCGCTGCTCGTTCTGGCTCTCCAGCCGCGAGCGGATGCCGGACTTCGCCTCCACCATCTGGTCGTAGCCGCCCGTGTAGATGATGATCGTCTGGTAGTCGATATCGGCGGTGTGCGTGCAGATCGAGTTCAGGAAGTGCCGGTCATGCGAGATGGTGATCAGCGTGCCTTCAAACTTCAGCAGGAACTCCTGCAGCCACTGCACCGACTCGAGATCGAGATAGTTGGTCGGCTCATCGAGAAGTAAGGCCTGCGGGTTGCCGAACAGCGCCTGCGCCAGCAGCACCCGCACCTTTTCGCCGCCCTGCAGCTCGCTCATCTTGCGCTCGTGCAGCTCGTCCTCGATGTCGAGACCCTGCAGCAGCACCGCCGCGTCGCTCTCGGCGGTGTAGCCGTCTTCCTCACCCACCACGCCCTCAAGCTCACCCAGGCGCATGCCGTCTTCGTCCGTCAGCTCGGCCTTCTCGTAAATACGGTCGCGTTCTTCCAGCGCCGCCCACAGCGCCTTGTTGCCCATGATGACCGTATCGATCACGCGATAGGCGTCAAAGGCGTACTGGTCCTGGCGCAGCACGCCGAACTTGCGCGGTCGCACCACGTTGCCCTTCTGCGCGTCCAGCTCGCCGGTCAAAACCTTCATAAAGGTCGACTTGCCCGCGCCGTTCGGCCCCGTCAGCCCATAACGGCGCCCCGGGATGAACGTAATGGAAACATCGTCGAACAAAACCTTTGCGCCGTAGCGCATGCTGACACCGCTGACAGAAATCATAGAGAACGCTCACGTGGCTTCGCCGGCTGCGGGGTGTCGCTCACCCGCTTGCCCGGGCATCGCCGAAGAATTTAGGGAAGGGCCGCGCAGCTGCGCGCCGCTGCCGCCCCTGATACTTATGCTACTAGATTGTTGTCCAGAGCAGCCGCGAGAATGCGTTTCAGCAGCGGCATCCGGCAGCAATGGGCGCTCGCCCCGTCAGCGCGCCGTTCCGCCGCCCTCGCAGGTAAAGCTGGATGCGTCTGCCGGGTCGCCGGAACCCTTGTAGTGTGTGGATTCCGGATACGGGCAGATGGGCCGGGTCATCGCGGCGCCGGCCTTCGGGGGAAACTTCATCGCCGTCAACTCCGCCGGGCCTGTCCCGTTCTCCACCCAGGCCTCGAGCGCCGTCAGTGCGCCCGGCGCGCCGCTCTTGCCCGCCGGCAGTCCCAGTTGTCCAAACGCGCTCGGTCCCGGACCGCCCAGGCAATGCTCCATCCCCGGCACCATGTACAGCCTTACCGAATCCCTTGCTCTCTCCGCACCCAGCGCCTTCACCACTTCGCCGTAGTACGCGACCGTGTTCAGCGGAGAGATCGCGGGGTCATTCCAGCCCTGGTACATGATCAGCTTGCCGCCGCGCGCCACAAACGCGCCCAGGTCCGGGTTCGTTGCATTCAGCGCTGCGCCGGTCTTCGCATCCGCGTCGCGCACCGCGTCATCCACGTTCGCCGTCAGCGCGTTCCAACTCGGATCGTTGTAGACCATGTACCGGAAAAAGTTCTGCAGATAGTTGCTCGCGCCCGGCGCCTCACCCACCACCCATGCCTTCCAGGCGCCGGCCTCGTCGCCCGGCAGCAGCCCCGGAAAAATCAAGTGTCCTTCACTGTCGACGCCGCCCGCGTAAATCTTTTTGAGCGACGCGACCTCGGGCGCGGTCAGGCAGCTCAGCTCGTCTTCGCCTCGGCACAGCAGCGTTGAAGGATCGAAACGGCACATGCGCGGATCGTTCAGGATGCCGTCCTTCAGGCCGTCCTGCGCGTCGCACTGCGCCAGCACCGCCGCGGTAATGGCCGGCAGCTTCAATGAGGAGATATAGCCGGCCGGGTCGCCGACCAGGGTCTTGCTCTCATCCACACCGGCAGCCAGCAGGTGCGTCCAGTTATTCGCCGGCGCGCCTGCCAGGATGCCGTCGTAATCGGCCGGAAACCGTTGCGCCTCCATCAGCGCTTCCCGCCCACCGTCGGAGCACCCATCGAAGTAAGCCTTGATCGATGCATCGCCATAAAACTTTCCGGTGATCGTCCTGGCGCGCAGGGTCACCAGGTGCAGCCCGCGATAGCCGAAGTCCACGATCTTTTCAGGGTGATGGTAGGCCCAGCTTGCATCCTCGGCGTTCGCCTGGTGGCCGGCATCGCCCCCGGCCGTCGCATAGCCGTTGCGTACGTTGCCGGCCATCTGCGCGTAATAGATCGATCCCGCAAATCCGCCGTTGCCGGTCCCCACGAAGCGGTGGTTCCAGTTCTTCTCCGGCAGCCAGACTTCAAAGCGAATGTGCGAGTCCGCCGTCGGGTGCAGCACACCGACCACCCGGCAGAACGCCGGCAGGTTGCTCACCGGATCGCCGTACGGCGGCGTCACAGTGCCGCTCGTTACCGAGTCCGCCGTCACAATGGTCGTATCGGCCAGTGACAACTTCGCGAGCGAAGCACAATCCTGGGCCTTCGCGCTGCCGCCCGGAGCCATCACAACAAGGAGCAGACCGAAAACCGCGCGTCGCAGCATGCAGCGAAGTCTACCACCCGGCGTAAAAGTGGTTTTAAAACCGTTTACGCGGCTCGCGCCCACTTGCGTGTCGAGGGTTCTGTTGCATTTCTTGCGAAGCGACAAGAACACGTCCCGAAGGGACCGCGAGCCGCGCAGGCGGTTTAAAACAGCCTGGTCACCACGACATTAGTCGCCAGCGCCGCCCCATATGCCAGTACCGTCATGTAGGCGAACTGGATCGCCGGCCACTTCCAGCTGTTCGTCTCGCGGCGCACAATCGCGAGCGTCGAGAAGCACTGCATGGCGAAGGCGAAAAAGACCACCAATGCCATCGCGCCGCCCAGCGTCAGGTCATGCCGCAGCGCCTGCTGCAGGCCCAGGTTCTGCGTTGCGGGGTCCATGCCGTACAGCGTGCCCAGCGTGCCCACGATCACCTCGCGCGCAATGATCGAGGACAGCAGCCCGATGCCGATCTTCCAGTTGAACCCGAGCGGATGAATCACGGGCTCGATCCAGTGGCCGACGCGTCCGATTACCGAGTGCGCCAGCTCTGGAAAATGGCCCGCATGCAGGGGAACATGGCTCATCACCCACAGAAAGACGGTAACCGCCAGGATGATGGTCCCGGCCTGGCGCAGGAACACACCGCCGCGATCCACCAGCCGCTGGCCCAGCGCGCGCAGCGTCGGCACTCGGTACTGCGGCAGTTCCAGGATGAACGGCGCCGGCGACGCTTTCAGCACTGAGGATTTGAGCATCCGCGCGGTGAACAGCGCCGCCAGAAAGCCCAGCAGGTACAGCCCCAGCATCACGGCCGCCTGCAGGCCGAAAAATCTGCCCAGCAGCGGCTTGTTCGGCACAAACGCCGCGATCATCAGCAGGTAAATAGGCAGCCGCGCCGAGCAGGTCATGAACGGCGCCACCAGGATCGTCGCGAAGCGGTCGCGCTTGTTCTCAATCGTCCGCGTCGCCATGATCGCCGGCACCGCGCACGCATACGCCGAGAGCAGCGGGATAAAGGCTTTGCCGTTCAGCCCGATCACGCGCATTACCCGGTCCGCAATCAACGCCGCGCGCGCCAGGTAGCCCGTGTCCTCGAGCAGCCCGATAAACAGGAACAGCAGCAAAATCTGCGGCAGGAAGATCAGCACCGACGCAACGCCCTTCCAGATGCCGTCAATCAACAGCGACGCAAGCCACGCCGGGTGCAGGTGCGCGCCCAGCAGGTCGCCGAGGCCGTTCAGCCCGTTCTGCGACCAGTCGGAAAACGGCAGCCCCACCGAAAACACCACCTGGAACACACTGATGACCACCACCAGGAACATCAGCGGGCCGGTCACGCGTCCAAGCAGAAAGCTGTCCAGCTTGCGCGTCCACTCCGGCGACAGCGGCGCCTTGTAGCGGGTGCGCGTGCTCACGCCCGTTGCCCATTGCCGGTACGAGCGCGCATTGCCCAGCACCGGCAGCTCCAGGCGCGTGGGCGAGGTGCTCTGCACCCGATCCTTCTGGCCCAGGAACCGCGGAATGGCATCGATCCCGATGCCCTGCGTGCCGGAGATCTTCGCCACCGGCACCCCCAGCTCCTGCGCCAGCGCGAGCGTATCCACTGCGCCTCCGCGCGTCTCCATCAGGTCGCTCATGTTCAACAGCACCAGCGTGGGCAGCTTCAGCGCGAGGATCGGCGCTGCCAGCATCAGCTGCCGCTGCAGGTGCAGCGAATCGAGCACCAGCAGTACCGCGTCCACCTCCGGCGACCCCGGCATCCTGCCCACCAGCACATCGACCGCGACCCGCGCGTCCTCTGAGTAGCTGTTGAGCGAGTAAATGCCGGGCAGGTCGATCAGCGTCAGGTCGGCCCTCTGGATCCCGGCCATCTTGCCGTAGCGCTGCTCCACCGTCACGCCGGGGTAATTCGCAACCTTCTGCCGCAGTCCTGTAAGCCGGTTGAAGAGCGTTGATTTGCCCGAATTCGGCGGCCCGACCAGCGCCACGGTGCGAATATGGCCCGCGATGCGAGGGCCGGCCGGCAGATCGACAAGGCCGGTCGCGTGGCAGCTCATGCGCTCACCGCCGCCGGCGTCACCAGGATGCCCCGCGCCGTCTCGCGCCGCAGCGCAATTTCCATGCCGTCGATCGCATACACCGTCGGGTCGCCGGCCGGGGCGCGCCGCACCGCCACAACTCGCGCCTCAGGCGTAAAACCCATGTGCATCAGGTGGTGCTCCACCGCTTCCGGCAGGTCAAGCTGCTCGATAATGGCGGCCCGTCCGACTGCGAGCTGGTTGAGCGCAAGCACGTGAGGAACTCCCCTGTGTGATCATACCCCAATGTGCGACGCATTCGGTCCGCGTTAACAGCACCAACAGCCCGGCAATGTCAGTTTTCTGCATCCAGTCAGGAATGAACTTCACTCAGTTTCGCGAGTCGCTCCAGCTCGCCGAACCGCCCGCGGCCATGCCCGATCTGCTGGCCGCCCTCTGGTGGGACGCGCGCGGAGACTGGCACCGTGCCCACACCCTGGCCCAGGACGTCGAGAGCCCCGACGGAGCCTGGGTGCACGCCTACCTGCATCGGCGCGAGGGCGACCCGGCCAACGCCCGATACTGGTACCGCCGCGCAGGCCGCCAGCCGGGCAGGGAAGCGCTCGATCAGGAGCGGGATGCAATCGTGCAGGAGTTGCTGGCAAACCTCGCCGCGCAAGAGAAAGCCGCCCCGAAAGGCGGCTGAGCAAGCGCAACGTTTTTTCGAGGGATCTACTTTTTCGCCGAGAACGCCGAGATCGCCGTCGCTTCGTCGTCCTTCACGTCGAACACCGTGTACAGCTTCGTGATCTGCAGCAGATCGTGGACTTTCTTGGTCAGGTTCAGCAGCTTCAGCTCGCCGCCTGCGTTTTTCACCGAGGTGTATGCGCTCACCAGCTCGCCCAGCCCGGAGCTGTCGATGTAGTTCACATCTCCCAGGTTCAGCAGAATCTCTTTCTGTCCCTTGGCCAAAAGCTCCTTGATGGAGTCGCGCAACTGCACCGAGCCTTCTCCGAGAACGATGCGTCCGCTCAGATCCAGAATCGTGATGCCGTCAATCTGACGTGTCTTGAGCGTCATGCTCATGCTTTGTTTCCTCCCTGCGTATCTGTTGCCTGGGTTGGGTTGAGGTGTTTAATCAGCGTCAGTTCGGTTCCGGGGTGCAGCTGTCGAAAATGCACCTCGTCCATGAACGACCGGATCAGGAAGATGCCGCGCCCGGAGTTGCGCAGCAGGTTTTCAGGCGCCAGGGGATCGGGCAGGGTGCTTGGATCGAGCCCTTCCCCCTGGTCGGCGATACAGAAGATCAGCGATTGCCCGGTGTTTTCAAAGCTGGCCGTGATCTGCTTGGTCCGGTCCTCATGGTTGCCGTGGAAGACTGCGTTCGCAGCGGCTTCGCGCACAGCCATGGTGATTCCGAAGCGGGCATCCTCGTCAACACCGGCTGAAGCAGCCACCTGCTCTGCCGTTTGCTCGACCCGGTCCACGCTCGCGAGATTCGACTCCAGCGTCAGCGTGATCCGGCGTCCCATTGTCCCGGTCAATGTCGGCTCCCCAAAACGCCTCTCGGACGAATCTGCGTTGTCCCCGCAGTGTCGTGCCTTCGCGGAGCGATGTCAAGGTAAGAAGCGCCTGGCTCGCTCCCTAAAGCAGCTTGCCCGCCGCCAGGTCGCGGATCAGGGCCTTATCCGCCGCCAGAAAATCATAGCCGGGCAGCTCGCGCAATTCGCACCACACCATCTGCTGGAAGATATTGTTCGTCAGCTCGCCGTCAAACCGATGTACCGCGAAAAACTGCAGATCGACCGCGCCCCCGGAGCGATAGGTGTGCCGAAGCCGGACAATGCGGCTGCCGATCTCCGCACGGATGCTCAGTTCCTCCTCCAGCTCGCGGACCAGCGCCTGCTCCGGCGTCTCCCCCGCCTCCATCTTGCCGCCCGGGAACTCCCACTTGTGCGCCATCGGCTGGTCCCCGCGCCTCTGGCAGATCAGCACCGAGCCGCCGCGCAGGATCAGCGCGGCCACCACGTACCGCACGCTCTTCGACTCTGTCCTCGCCGGGCTCGTCAAAGCGTCCAGACGGGTGTTCTCCGGCTTTCCGTTCTCTGTCCCCCCGATAGCCATAGCTAGGTTGGATTCACATTCAGGCCTTCAGGTCTGCGCCACCGGGATGGGGCGGCTATCCGCAGGGCTGCGAACACCGGGCGCCGTACCCGCCGGCCAGAAAACCGGCCATCCGGCAGCCTCGGCGCTCCTCAGCAGCGCCTCGGTCGGGTTCACCGGGTATGGTTTCCGCGCCATCTCCAGCATCGCCAGGTCGTGGATCGAGTTGCCGAAGACCGCGTCCGGGTGCAGGACACCGGCGGCCCGCAGCGCCTCGGCTTTTGCTTCATCCGTGGGCACCGCCAGCAGCTCACCAGTCACAATCCCTTCCACCGAGCGCACCCGGGCTGCCAGCACCCGCTGCGCGGGGATCCCGAAGCGCTCGACCGCGGCCTCGATCACCCAGTCGTTGGTGGACGAAACTGCCCAGAGTTCCGCCCCGCTCTGGTGGAGCGCAGCCACCAGCGCTTCCATCTCCGGGAAAATTCCGGGTGCGACGTATGCGCCGAAGAACCGCGCCGCGGCCTGCCGCAGCTCCTGCTCGCGCAGCCCCGCGTACACCTGCACCATCTCGCCGCACATCGTCGCCTCGTCCACTCCCCCGGCCAGGTATTCGCGATAGCGCGCCTCCAGCCACTCCGTGGCCTGGCGCGACACCAGCCCCTGCTCGAGCGACCACCGCATGAAGCCAAACCCCGCGTCGCCGCCCCACAGCGTTCCGTCGCAGTCAAACACCGCGACCCGCGGCTTCTCCGCCAGAACCGCCGCAGCCCACCCCGTCCCTGCGAGCGGCACCGGCTACTTCACCGTCGTATGCAGCTGTACGTCGATGTTGCCGAGCGTTGCATTCGAGTACGGGCAGACCTCGTGTGCCTGCGCCACCAGCTTTTCGGCATCGGCCTGCGATAACCCGCCCACCTCCACGTTGAGCGTCACATCCAGCACAAACGGCCCCGCTTCAGTCGAGCGCAGGCTCACCACTGCTTCGACCGAGGTGCCCTGCAGCTGCGTTCCGTCCTGCCGCGCGATGTAGAGCATCGCATTCTCAAAACACGCCGCGTACCCTGCCGCGAATAACTGCTCGGGATTGGTCGCATCTTCCTTGCCGCCGAGCCCTTTCGGCAGCGAGAGCTTCAGGTTGAGTAATCCGTCGGACGAGGTGACCTGGCCGTCGCGGCCGCCTTCAGCCCGCACCTTCGCTGTGTACAAAACCGCCATCTCCGCTCCTTTGCTGGGCGCCGGTTGCCCGCGCGCCTGCGTCTCTCCCAGTGTAGCCAACGGCCGGCGTTTCACCCTCGAAGAGGACACGCGTTCCACGAGCTATGCTTCCTGCGTCTTCGCGTTCGGCCCGGAAGGGCTCAAAAAGCCTTCCGGCCGGTGCGGGTGCCGCATCAGGCAACGGCTCTTGTCCGCGCAGCGGGCAGGAGACGCTGCATACTGGTGGGAACCCATGGCAGGCCATCGCCAACCCGCATCGCTCCTCCACTCCGCCGGCCCGCTGCTGCGCGAATATGCCGGGTATCTCCGCGTCGAGCGAGGCTTGCAGCCGCTTTCGATCGAGGCCTACCAAGCCGACCTGGGCCTGTTTGCCGCGCATCTGCAAAATTCAGGCAGGGACCTGCCGCATGCCCGGCGCGACGATGTTTCCGGCTTTCTCGCGGAGCTTGGCCGCCGCGGCATCTCGGCTCGTGCCATGGCCCGCAAACTGTCCAGCCTGCGCGGCTTCTACCGCTGGCTGCTGCGCTCGGGCCAGGCGACCGACGATCCGACGCTGCACATCAGCTCGCCGTCAGGCTGGAAGGTTCTGCCGAAAGCGCTGGCTGAAAGTACGGTGGCCGAAGCCCTGGACAATGCCCGGGCGCGTGCCCAAACGCGCTTCCAGACACGCCCGCGTGCGCTGTTCCCCGCCGGATTGCCGAAGCAGGAAGCGGCGAAGGCGGCCGCGCAGCACGCATTACTGCTGCGCGACTCAGCCATGCTTGAGCTGCTGTACGCCGGAGGATTGCGCGCCACGGAACTCGTCACCCTCACGGTCGCCGGCTTGCACCTCGGCTCCGCGCAGCTGCGCGTCCGCGGCAAAGGCGACAAGGAGCGCCTGGTGCCGGTCGGGCGCTCAGCCGTGCGCGCGCTCGACCGGTACCTCGTCGAAGCACGCCCCCGGCTCGCCGCGGAAGCACCCCGCGAAACCCGGCTGTTTCTCGGCGCGAACGGCTGTCCGCTCACCCGGCAGACAGTGTGGCAGATCGTGAAGCAGGCGACCGGCGGCCAAGCCGGTCCGCACATGCTGCGGCACAGCTGTGCCACCCACATGGTCGAGCACGGCGCGG
>CAXTMY010000048.1:0-14192 GCA_964245565.1 uncultured Acidobacteriaceae bacterium
CTTCATCCTGATGCGCTATGTCCCGGTGCCGGGCTTTGGTGTGCCGGGGCGTGATGTGCCGCTGCTCGACCCGAACCGGAACCTGGTGGCGTGGCTGGACCGGAAGCTGCTCTATGGGCGCCTGTATGAGGGCGTGCGTGACCCCGAAGGCTTGCTCAGTACGCTGCCGGCCATTGCCACTGCCATGTTCGGCATGCTGACTGGGATGTGGCTTCGGACTAGGCGCACGCACGAGCGGCTCTGCGCGGGCTTACTGGTGGGCGGAGTGGCGGGGATCGTGCTCGGGGAGTTGTGGAACCCGATCTTCCCGATCAATAAAAAGCTCTGGACGAGCTCCTATGTGCTGTTTGCGGCAGGCTGTACGCTGCTTCTGCTGGCAGCCTGCTACTGGATTGCTGATGTCAAGCGGTGGCGCGGGCGGTGGACCGTGCCGGCGCTGGTCTTCGGGACCAACGCCATCTTCGCTTACATGCTTTCCGAGCTGCTGTCGGCGACCCTCTCGGTGATCCACATCGCGCCGGGAACCTCGGTGTATCAATGGATCTATAGCAGCACGTTCGCGAAGATCCATCCGCCGGGGGTAGGCTCATTATGCTACTCACTCAGTTTCATGCTTGTATGCTGGGCGGTAACTTATCTGCTCTGGCGGCGCCGGATCTTCCTCAGAATCTGAGCCCGTTGCCGCTCCCCTCCACGCTTGCAGGCACCTGCCGTACCTCGCCTGCGAGCCACATGGCATAATCTGTGTCGTGAATCGAAAGGCCCGTAGCGACACCGCCTGAGAGCGCATCATCGGTAAACCAGGAGCCCGCATCCCGGGATCGATCGGGATGAATATTTTCTCCGCATAGATAGCTCCTCGTGGGAAAAGGTCATTCTGCCGAACCCCTCACGTGGACATAGGGGAACTATTTCTGCCGCGAGAGGAAAGCGGCAGCGATGGACGGGATGTCAGAGGCAAGCCTGGCAGAACCTGCAGTGCCGACCCGGAGAGCCTGGCGCTGCAGGCTACTGAAATTGCGCCATGTTGATGTCCAGGTGGTACGTTTCGCCGTGTTGCATCAGCTCATCCCAGGTAACTTCACGGCCAAGCTGGCCCGCCATACGACCGAGCATGCAAGTCAGCGCGGTTTCTACGCCAGATTTCGCCTGGTTGTGAAAGTTCCCAGAAGTGATGCTCTCTATGAATGCGCGATCCTTCTCGCGGTCGGCATATTTCAGATTGTCGGAGAAGCTTCCGTTCGCCGCGAACTGTCCGCCTGTTTCACCCGTGGGCTGCGGATCGGTATCTTTCCACGCCCACGCATTCTTCCCCAAAATCTGCACCGGCCCCGAATACGGAGCCTCCGCAACACCATCGGCCCCAAACACTCGCTCCGCTGCATCGAACCATCCGTTGCTGCCGAACTGCGTCGAAGAGAAGCTCACGTGCCTGTCGTCCGGATAAGTGAAGATCACCTGATAGTTATCCCAGGTGTTTCCCGGATGCGTAGTCACGTTCCTTCCACCGGTCGCGACGGCCTTGAGTGGACGCCCTTGTAACATCCAGTTGCACAGGTCGATCACGTGGATGTTTTGCTCCACGATGATGTCTCCGGAGAGTGTCCGGTCCCACAACCAGTTGCGGATGCGGAACTCGTCGGCAGACCAACCTGTTCCCTCGTGGCTTACAGCAGCCGGCGCATTGTAGTGCGCTGCCACGCACGCGATCTTCCCCAACGCCCCATCATGGATCCGGCTTACTACCTCCGCAATCGGCGGCGCGCTTCGTACCTGGAATCCCACATCCAGGCTCAGCCTGCCCTGCGCTTTCTTGCCGATCTCAAGTGCATGTTTAGCCTGCGCCACATCGACACCCAGCGGCTTCTCACAGTAGGCGTGCTTGCCCGCGTTTACCGCCGCCTCCAGATGCTGGACGTGAAACCACGGGGGCGTTGAGATCTGAATGGCGTCCACATCGGGCGAGGCCGCGAGCTCCTCGAATGCCTTGTATCCCCGAAACATCAGCTTCGGGTCAATAGCCGGCACGCCCACGCCCGCGTTCACCTCGTCGAAATGCGCCTTCCCCTTTTCCAGTTGGTCTGGAAACAGATCCGCGAGTGCAACAACACGGGCCGGCGTGTTCGTCGCAAAGGATGTCGCCACCGCGGTTCCTCGATTGCCGCAGCCAAGCAGGCCAAGCCGTACCGCGGAGTTGGCGGCATACCCGAAAGCGGTGCCCGGCTTTAAGAGCAGCAGGCCAGAGCTCGCGCCAGCCGTATGCATGAATTCTCTGCGGTCCATCAGAGCGTCTCCTAAGCGCATCTCTCCTGCTGTTCTGTCCTGCCACCGGCGATCCGCGATGGGATCTCATCCAGCGGGGAAGTCGCGATCCATTTGCCCAGACAACGTAACCTGCAATTGACCTGCTTCAGGCCTGCTGGCCGAGAATGGGCCGAAGAACTCGTTCCAGGTAAAGCTTTTCCGTTCTCACGTCGGCAATCTGCCCGGGTCCCGAAGTTTCCCGCTCAATCGTGACCGCGCCCGTGTAGCCAATCTTGTGCAGCCCTGAGAACACCTCGGCAAAGTTCACGAGCCCGGTGCCGATCAGCACCTCCTCGCCCAGCTTCATCGGGTTGGTAGGCCACTTTCCGTCCTTGGCATGGATACTCTTCACATGTGGCCCGAGAATCGCGACCGCATCTACCGGGTTCGCTTTTCCGTAAAGAATCAGATTGGCTGTATCCAGCCCAACGCCGAGGTTAGGCTGATCGACGTCCAGAATAGCTCGCGACATGGTGGTAGGCGTCTCCTGCCCGGTTTCCATGAGAAAAGCCTGGCCGTTCCCGGCGCAATGCTTGGCCACCTCGCGGATGGCCAGCACTGTGCCTTCATACAGCGGGTCCTTAGGGTCTTCCGGGATGAAGCCACAATGGGTTTGGATCTGGTCGATGCCGAGCAATCTGGCGAAATCGGAGGTCTGCTTGAGCGCGTCCATGTGCGCTTGCCGCCTCGCCGGTGGCACCAGCCCAATGGTTGAGGGACCGTCGACAAAGTCCCATACAAGGGGCCCAGGCTGCACGACTTCGGCCGTCGTTGCAGTTACTGCGTACTTCTCCAGCAATCCACGCATCTGCTGCGCCAGGCTGTTCGAGTACTTGCCGAGATAGCCGTCGAGCGAAAGAAAGCAGTTGGAGAAGCCCAGGTTTTTCACCCTGGCAATTGCAGCTGCCGGATCTGGATCCGGCTTGATCAGCAATCCGAGCTCCATCGGCTCTATGAGCTTTCCAGCTGCAGCCATAGATATTGCTTCAGCCGGCGACGGTATCGAATTCGCGCCGCCAGACATTACTCGGGACGCAAGTCCTGCTCGTACATCTGCGGTCGCGACTGCGCAACCGATCGCCCCCACCAGAAAACTCCTTCTGCGCATCTCCTGCCCTCCCGCCCAGTTCGCGCCATTTTTGTTTGCTGGTTGAACTTAAGGCGACAGACATCCTGCGGTCCCACGTGGGCAGTTGTAGCATGCGGAATATTGCTTTCAACACAAAAATTTTCGATGCAACTTCGATCCATGAAGAAGGTGAATTGATCGCAGAAGCAAGCGCTTACCCTCGCTAATGTCTGCTGCGTTGGGAGACGCACATTGCATGAAGTATTGTCCTAGGACCTCACAGGCACGTTCGCCAGGCACAGGGCCGCGCACTACAACTCGCCCGTATAGCCCTGTGTGGAGCAGTTTAGCAGGTGATTTTCTTTATAAGAGAAACAATCAGTTATTTCATCTGCGATAAACAAGGCGAATGGGCCAGATAAGCACTTCGGCGATCGCTTGCTTTTTGTCGCCGCGTTCGACAGACTGTCGAGGATAATATCTTTTCTCGCTTCCTGTCCTCCACTCATCTGCTCTTTCATCATGTCGAGCGCACCGCGCTTGCACGGGGCGCTGCCAGCATGGCCGCACATCAATACCTTGTTCAGCGTGCCGCCAGCTAAGATCGGCCGGTCTCATTTACACAGCGCTGCCGGTCAATGTAGTGTGATCTAGCCTTGAGGAGAACGTACAGCATGTCGCAATTACCAGATCCGTCAACGTCGGTTGCGCCATCCCTTTCTCGTCGTTCAGCACTCAAGGGCGCAGCGGCTTGCGCGTTCACTGGGGCGATGGCCCGGGCTTCTACGCTACTCGCAAACGCTCCGCAGCCTCCGCGTGTGCTCGCCTACGTGGGCAGCTACAGCAGCGCTATGGACGGCGGCGCGGGCAACGGAAAGGGTATTTATCTTTTCGAAATGCATCCGGAAACAGGGGTGCTTACCCTTATCTCGCTGGCCGCGGAAGCGCGCAACCCTTCGTGGCTCTGCCTGGACCCTTCCGGGCGTTACCTTTACAGCGTGAACGAGATAGCTGATTTCCAGGGAAATAACGGCTCAGTCAGCGCCTACTCTGTTCATCGGCCCACTGGAGAGCTTTCTCTGCTGAACGTGACGAGTTCAGCAGGGGCAGGCCCAGCACACCTCAGCGTAGATCTCGAAGGCAGGTATGTGTTCGTCGCGAACTACATTGGCGGCACCATTGCTGTTTTGCCCATTCTCGCCACCGGAGCGCTCGGCCCTGCTGTATACACGCACCAGGATACCGGCTCAGTTGGCAGCAAGACAGCCCAGGATGCTCCGCCCGATAGCTTTGCCATCAGCGGGCACGATAAGCCTCACGCCCACATGATTCATGCTGCGCCCGGAAACCGCTTCGTCCTGCAAACCGATCTTGGACAGGACCGCTTGTACGTCTACCGACTCGATGCAGCAGCCGGCAAATTAATTCCTGCGGCAGGGACCCCGTTCATTACGTTTCCAAGCGGCGATGGTCCGCGGCATTTCCTCTTTCACGCAAACGGGCGCTGGCTCTACTGTTTGCAGGAGGAAGCCTCGACGATCGTCTTTCTTCACTTTGACGCGGTCACGGGCGCGATCCACGCAATGCAGACGATTTCGACATTACCGCCGGGGTTCAGGGGCACCAGCTTTACTTCTGAGCTGGCGCTCTCGGCGGACGGCCGCTTTCTCTATGCGGCCAACCGCCTGCACGACACCATTGCGTTCTTCTCGATTCAGAGCGACGGGCGCCTGGCCTACATCGGCGAGACCTCCGTACTCGGTGACTACCCACGGCATATTGCCGTCAGCCCGAACGGCAAATTCCTATACGCATGCAATCAAAGGAGCGATGCGATCACGTCCTTCCGGATCGACCCTGGGACAGGTAGACTTGCCTTCACCGGAGATTACGCGGGCATTGGCAGTCCTGCTTGCATTACCTTTCTCACGTGATGCATGATCAGCTCCGAAATCACCACTGCTGCATCGGATCCGCTGCCATTCTGGGCTGCTCTGAAAACAGCACGCGTCGCTACAAGGTCGACCTTCTTAAGTCTTTGTTTGTGAGTATCTCGTTTCTGGCTGCCTTCTGTGTGTAGAAGGAAGAACGTGCTACTTGAGCCCGGAGCGTGCGGTTGAACAGGTTTTCATCGAGGAGTCAAGCGTGAAGCTGTGCAAGGTATGTTTTCTGGTTCTGTTCTCGGCAGGCGCAAGCGTCACCTCTGCACAACAGATTGCGCTGATGCCTCTGCCGGCCTCGGTCCAGCGCGCTGAAGGTGTGCTGACGATCACACCAGCTCAGGGCTCTTCTGGCTTCACCCTGCGTTATGGCGCGACGCACGATGCGCGTCTCGAGGCAGCAACCATGCGGATGATCGATCGTCTGGACCGCAGTTGTGGAGGCGAGGTCCGACGCTCAGTCCTGACGACCCAGGCGACAGCAAACGCGACTCTCTCCGTCGACGTGGCCTCGCCGGGTGAGCCGGTGCAAGGCCCAGACGAGGACGAGAGCTACTCTCTGAAGGTGACGCCGGAGCAGGCCACACTCACGGCCGCGACGGACGTGGGGGCAATGCACGGCATGGAGACGCTGCTGCAGTTGGTCAGCGATGTTCATGGCGCCTGCGTGTTGCCCGCGGTCTCTATCCAGGATGAACCACGCTTTCGCTGGCGCGGCTTCATGATCGATGTGAGCCGACACTTCGAACCGGTTCCGGTGATCGAGCGCACGCTCGACGGGATGGCCATCGCGAAGTTGAACGTCTTTCACTGGCATCTTTCGGACGACCAGGGCTTTCGCGCCGAAAGCAAGAAGTTTCCTAAGTTGACGGCGGTTGGCTCAGGTGGACAGTTCTATACGCAGGACCAGATGCGTGAAGTGGTAGCCTATGCGCGAGCGCGCGGTATTCGCGTCGTGCCGGAGTTCGATATGCCGGGGCATAGCTCGAGTTGGATCTTGTCCTATCCTAAGCTGGGCTCAGAGGAAAATATCAAAGAACTCCCGGTTGTGTTCGGCATTCCAACAGCAGAGCTCGATCCTACCCGGGAAAGCACATACAAATTCATCGATGCGTTTGTCGGCGAAATGAGTACTATTTTCCCGGACACTTACTTTCACATTGGTGGGGATGAAGTACCGGGGAAAGGTTGGATGGCCAATCCAAGCATCCGCGCCTTTATGCAGAAGAAAGGGTTTGCCGGGCCGCCGGAGCTACAGGCGTACTTCAACCAGCGACTGCTGCCCATTCTGCAAAAGCACCACAAGCGCATGATCGGCTGGGACGAAATCCTGAACCCGGCACTGCCGAAGGACATTGTTATCCAGAGCTGGCGCGGTGAGGCCTCACTGAGCGCGGGAGCGCAGCAAGGATATCAGGGCATCCTCTCGGCCCCCTATTATCTCGATGCAGAGAAAACCTCAGCCCAGATGTTTCTCGCCGACCCGATCCCGGAAGATACAACACTCGATCCCGCCCAGCAAAAGCTGATTCTCGGGGGAGAGGTCTGCATGTGGGCTGAGCAGCTCGATCCGGAAACAGTCGACAGCCGCGTGTGGCCGCGTACGGCAGCTGTCGCGGAGCGCTTCTGGTCTCCGCAAGGCGATCGGGACGTTTCAGACATGTACCAGCGGCTGCGACGCGTGTCGCTGGAGCTGGAGGATGTCGGGTTGACGCACATCTCCGGCCCGGAGAAACTGCGGCGCAATCTCACCGGAGACCGGCACCCGGAAGCGCTGGATCTGCTGGCTTCTGTAACTGAACCTGTGTCTTTCCATAGACGCTACCAGGGACAGCACACGAATGGCTACACATCACTCGACCGGCTGGTTGACGCGGTCGTTGCAGACCCGCCGTCTCGGCAGGAGATCGCCGGAGATGTGGATGCCCTTGTCGGTGACCATCCTCCGGTCTTATCTGCAGGCGGCAAAACTCCAGACACGAGCGGGGATGTGCCTCAGGGCACTGTGCCCAGTAGCACGGAGGCGCTGAGCGATCTAAGGCAGCGCTTTCTAATATGGCAGAGCACGGCGCCAGCGATGCTGGAATTAACGGCTGAGACGCCGCGGCTGAATGACATCGGGATCGTCGCTGAGGAGTTGGATCAGTTAGGTGCCGTGGGCATGGAAGCGTTGACATACCTGGAGGCACGTACGCCCGCGCCGCAGGAGTGGGTGGATCGGGCGCAGGCGGTTGTCGGTCAGGCAGAAAAAGGAGGAGCACTGGTGCAGTTCACCTTTTTGCCTTCAATGCAGAAGCTGGTTGCGGCGGCGGCTGCACAACCGCAAGGCCGCTGACGCAGCCGGCGAAGTGCGTGGAGGCAGGCTCCGTTGCATTAGGGAATCTCTGCACAAGTACTCTAAGGTGTGGTCCTGGAGAACTTGTACCGCTTCTTCCACTTCTGTACGGCAGCACCCTGCTTTAGAAGGCTCCGGAGCCGGGTCCCACCTCGTACCGGTCTATGTTTTATTCCACCTTGCTAACGGGTTCAGGCTCGAGCTTTGTGCAGATCGGAGATGAGGATGTGCCCCGGGTTCGGGAGTTGATGGTGAGGTATTTGGGAAGCTGACCTGGTGGCCGAAATCGTCGTCGAGAAGACTTCCGGCTCTGACAAACATCATTGCAAGTACAGAGATTTAGCCATTCAAGCTTTGTTGGATTGTCTTGGATGCCACTCTACTTTCCGATGCAGAAGGTGGAGAAGATCAGGTTGAGGATGTCGTCGGGGGTGGTGGAGCCGGTGAGTTCGTCGATGGCGGCGAGGGCGCGGTAGAGGTCGAGGAGCAGCAGTTCGTGCGGGAGCCGCTGGATGGCGGCGTGCCCGGCGGCCTGGAGTGCGGCATGGGCGGCGGCGACGGCTGTGTGCTGGCGCAGGTTGGTGAGCAGGGCGGACTCCGGCGCGGTTGCGAGGCTGCCGCCGGCCAGCGCTTCGAGCTGGGCGCGGAGCGCCGGCAGGCCTTCGCCGGTGCGGGCAGAGGTTTTGAGGATGGGCGCGCCGGGCGCGAGACTGCCGATGCGGTGCAGCAGGGCTGAGGGGACTTCGTGGTTGATGGCTGGCAATGTAACTGTGCCGGTGACAGTTGCAGAGGGATTGCCGGGCCGGATCGGCAGGTCGCACTTGTTGAGCGCAACCAGCAGGCGCCGCGCGGATGCGGAGCGCAGCAGCTGTTCTTCTTCACGGTTCAGGGGCTCGGTGCTGTCGAGAACCAGGAGCACGATGCCTGCATCGGCGAGTGCTTCGCGGGAGCGCGCGATGCCGAGGCGTTCGGCCTCGTTTGCCGCTTCGCGCAGGCCGGCGGTGTCGATCAGCTCGACGGGGATTCCGGAGAGCGAGAGACGCTCCTGGACGGTGTCGCGCGTGGTGCCGGGCTCGGCGGTGACGATGGCGCGCTCGCGCTGCAGCAGGCGGTTGAAGAGCGAGCTTTTGCCGGCGTTGGGGCGGCCGACGATCGCGAGGGTAACGCCTTCGCTGACCAGCCGGCCTTGCGCAAAGGACTGCTCGAGGGCGAGCAGCGCGGACGCGAGCGGTTCGAGCTGTGCCCGCAGGGCCGCATCGCTGAGGACCGGGGTGTCGTCTTCGGCGAAGTCGATGCCTGCCTCGAGCAGGGCGATCAGGGCGATCAGGCCCTGTTTGAGCGGGGCGACGTGACGGGAGAGCGCGCCGCCGAGCTGCCGGGCCGCGACCTGCGCCTGGAGCAGGGTCTGCGCGTCGATAAGATCGCGGACGGCTTCGGCCTGGGTAAGGTCGATGCGGCCGGAGAGAAAAGCGCGGCGGGTGAATTCACCCGGCTCAGCGAGACGGGCGCCTGCGGCAAGCAGAAGGCGCAGGAGGTAGTCGAGCAGAACGGGGGAGCCGTGGGCGGCGATCTCGACGACATCTTCGCCGGTGTAGGAGTGGGGAGCGGCGAACCAGGTCACGACAGCTTCATCCAGCTTGTGCGCGGGCGGCTCAACGAGGGTGCAGAAGCGGGAGCGGTTAGGCTGGAGCGGCGCTTGCAGATCGTGGAGGAACAGCGTGGCGAGGGTGAGAGCCTGCGGGCCGCTGAGCCGGACGATGCCGATGCCGCCGCGGCCCGGCGGCGTGGCAATGGCGGCGATGGTGTCAGGCGAGGGCTGCGCGAGGGGCATGCGGGCGGGTTAGCGTCGGCGGTCGTCCCGGCGCGGGCCGCGGCGGTCGTGGCGAGCGTCGCCCCGACGTGCCGGGAACCGGTCCTCGCGGCGGCGGGTGCTCGCGCCCGGGACAGGCGGCGGCGTGTAGGTGCTGCGATCGAAGCCTTTGGGGAAGACGATGAGCCTGCGGGCGGCGCCTTCTCCGGAGGATTCTGTTTCGACATCGGGGAAGGCTCGGAACGAGAGGTGCAGCAGGCGGCGCTCGCGTGAGTTGGACGGCGGGAAGGCAAGGGGCTGCCGGGTGCGGAGCACGGTGTCGACGGCAGTCTCGGCGCGAAGGCGCAGCTCGCTTGCGCGCAGCGCTTTGTAATTGTCGGCGTCGAAGGAGACTTTGTCGTGCTCCTCGCTTTCCAGGCCGATCAGCTTGGCGGCGACGTGCTCCATGGCGCGCAGCAGTTCGCCGCTGCGCTCGACGAGCAGGAGCGTATCGGGCCCGGAGAACTCAACGTAGATTTCGCGGGCTTCCAGACCGTCGGGGTCGGCTGCGCCGGCACCCGCCACGATGCGGTAGCGCAGGCGCAGGCGGCCGTGTGTGGTCAGCAGCTTGAGGAACGCGTGGATGGACTGGGCGGCAGCTTGATAGTCGTCAATCGGCACGTTTCCAGTGTACGCACGGGCGTTGGCTTCTGCACGAGAGCCGGTTGCCGAACGTCATGGCGAGGCCATAGTCTCGACAGGTCTTGAGGAGGGGTACGGGATTGAAGAGAGGGATGGCTGTTTGCGCCTTGATGACGGTGGGGATGCTCCCGTGGATGGCAGCGGGCGGACAGAACTCGACCGTTCAGGTGCGTGTGATTCCGGCTGCGGCGGCACAGCCGTTGCGATGGATGGGCCTCGGCGTGGAGCTTGATCCTTACGAGCATGCGCCGACGCCTGCGCGATGGGCAGGGATCGAGCAGCGGCTGGACGCGATGCGTCCGGGCTTCTTTCGCGTGATGCTGAATGCGACCGACTACTGCACGGGCCTGAACGGGGCCGGCGAGCCGCAGTACCTGTGGCAGAGTGGAGCGTACAGCGCGGCCTTCGACAGTCTGCTGCAGATCCTGGACTACGCAGAGTCAAGGCATATCCGCGTGTTCCTGGGGCACTGGTCGCCGCCGGGCGCGCTCGGGATCAGGTCTCCGGCTGATCCGCGCTGGGCCGCGATGCAGGCTGACCTTGTGGAGTACCTGAAGCGGAAACGGCATTACGCGGTGATACATGACGCGATTTTCTTCAACGAGCCGAATGGACAGTGGATGTGGCGCCGCTCGGCACCGGACTTCGCTGCCTGGATGACCGGGATTGAAAATCTGCGCAAGGCGCTCGATGCGCGGGGGCTTAGCGATGTCTTGATCGCGGGACCGGACAACTCGGGGGATACCGGCTGGTTCGACCGGACGGTCAAGGAGCAGCCCACGCTTTTCGGCGCCTGGGAAAGCCACATCTACGCGACAGATGCAGAGGTGGACGGCGGAGGAATCGAACGCGAATTGGAGGCGCAGACCGAGACGATCGTTGGAGAGGATCCACGGGGCGCGGCAAAGGAGCGCTTTATTGCCGAGGCCGGGTTGCGCGACGGCAAGATTGAAGCACTGGACCAGCAGCCGCGGGTGCGGAGCCCGGAGTACGGGGTGCGGATGGCGAGCTTCGTGGCGCAAACGGCGAGGGCCGGGTGGCTGGGCGTGTGCGCTTGGGACCTGGACGATGCGATGCACGGCAATGGGCATGGCGGCCTGAAAATCTGGGGTTTCTGGGATTCGAGCAGCGACGAGGGCATGACACCGCGGCCGTGGTATGCGGCGTGGAGCCTGCTTTCGCGGACCTTACCGCAGGGCGCCGTTATTGAGCGGGTGGAGGCAGACGCGGGTCTGACGGCGACGGCGATGCGCTGGACGGATGCGGGTGGCCGCGCGGCCGAGACGGTGGTGCTGGTGAATGGCGGCGATGCGGCGAAGACGGCGGTCGTGACGGATGCGGGGCTGCGGGACGGCGCGCGGGAGTTCGAATATGCCGACGGCAACCTGCCGCTGGATGCTTCCGGCCGCCTGAAGCCCGTTGCGGAAAAGAAAGGCGCGGCGGGCAGTGTCGCGGTGCCGGCGCACAGCGTTGTGGTGCTGACGACCGCGAGTGAAAAGAAAGGCCGCCTGCTTGCGCGGGCGGCCTTGTCGTTTCAGGGGCGTAAGCGTCAGCGGCGGGCGTTGACGATCTTCGCGTTGATGACCTTGCCGCCGCTCTTTTTCGCGGCCCTGCGCAGGGCGATCTCGCGCATTTCGCGGCCCATCGAGGTCTTGTTGATGACGAGCTGGATGACGATCCCGAGCAGGTTCGATGCGGCCCAGTAGAGGGCCAGGCCGGCGCCGATGGACCAGGTCATGAAGCCGAAAACGGCGGGCATCGTAATGGCCATCATGCGCTGCTGTTGCGGGTCAACGCCGGGCGAGGGCGTGAGCCACTGCACCAGGAACATGGAGGCGACGAAAAAGATGGGCAGCAGGTGGAGCGGGTCGGGCGCGCTGAGGTCAGGGATCCAGAGAAAGTGCGCCTGGCGCAGCTCAATGACATTCGACAGCATGCGGTAGAAGGCGAACAGCAGCGGCCACTGGATGAGCATGGGCAGGCAGCTGCCGAATATATTTACGCCATTGTCCTTCTGCAGCTTAAAGACTTCCTGGTTCATCTCCTGCCGCTTAGGATCAGTGGCTTTGTACTTTGCGTAGCGGGCCTTGATTGCGTCCATCTGCGGCTGGATGCGCTGCATCTTGAGCGAGGAGCGCATCATGTACACGCGGGACGGCAGGGTGAGCAGGCTGAGCAGCAGGGTGAGGATGAGGATCGACCAGCCCCAGTTCGCGACGATGTGGTTGTGCAGCCAGCGCAGCAGCAGGAACATGGGCTTGGCGATGACGGTCGACCAGCCGAAGCTGATGATCTTTTCGAGACTGGGGCCGCCGTCGGCGCCCTTGACGGAAGAGAGAGCGCCGATCGCCTTGGGACCGACAAACAGGCGCGTGTCGAGAACGCCGCTGCCATTGTTGAGCGCGGCGATGCCGAGCACGGGAGCGTTCGTGGTGTCGTGGTCGCCTGGTTTTTTCGGATTGCGCAGCAGGGCTACAGCATTGTGCAGGGAGATAAAGCCTGCGTCCGCTGGGTGGTCGGGCACGAACATGGCGGCGAAGTACAGGTCGGAGACACCGGCCCAGTCGTAGTTGCCGCGCAGGGTGTTGCCGCCCGAAATTTTCTTGATGTCGACCTGGTCGAAACTGCCGTTTTCACTGAGGTCGAGGCTGGCATTCGCATACTGCGGCAGGGTCTGCTGGTCACCGAAACCGGAGGGCCACGCGAGGCCGGCGGCGATGGGTGTACCGTTCTGCGTGACGGAAACATGCGCGTGGATCACGTACGTGTTGTCAAAGGTAAAGGTCTTGGTGACCTGCAGGCCGTTCGACGCGTAGGTGTAGGTGAGCGTGCCGGGGACGCTGAGGGTTGCCGCGGTGCTGGACGGTACGAAGAGCGCAGCGGCGAGCCGGCCAGTGAGCGCGGGCTGGTAGGTGTAAAGCGAGAGCGGCAGGCCGAACTTCGGCGCGGCTTCCTGGTTGACAAGGTCAAGCGGCTGGCCATGGGCGTCGTCCCACTTTTTCAGGATCCACGAGGTAACCTGGCCCCCGCGGTTAGAAAAGGTGATGCGGTACAGATCGTTTTCGACCACGATGGAGCTTGCCGCGGCGGCCTGCACGGCGGCCGTATCGGGAGCCGCGGGCGCAGACGCCGGGACTGCGGCGCCGGCAGAAGACGAAGCTGGCGCCGAGGCCTGCTGCTGCGCGCGCTTCGGCGGCGGCGCTGTTTTCTGCCTGTAATACTGCAGCCCCAGAAAGACCAGGAGAAAGAGCGAGAAGTACAGAAGCAGGGAACTGCTGCCGCCCGGGGAACCGGGGCCGCCTGCGCCTTGCTGGGAGGGATTCTTGAATTCTGCCAAGGGTGGTTCGTCCTGTCGGTGGAAAAGATCTTGAAAAGCCCGCAACGATGCACTTCTATCGTACCTGTGCCGCGAGCGCATGCTGGGAAAGCTGCGAAAAACGCTACCGCTACGAAAAGGCTACTGCTCCGTGGCAGGCTGCCGGCTTCTGCCGGGTGGCACCGGATCCCATCCGCCGCGGGACAGAGGATTGCAGCGCAGGAGTCTCCAGGCGGCCATGGCGCCTCCGCGCAGCAGTCCGTGCTCGGCGCAGGCCAGGGCCGCGTACTCAGAGCAGGTGGGCTGGTAGGGGCAGCCGCCGGGCGCGGGAGAAAGCGCGTGCAGCGCCGGGCCGAGCACCCGTTTGTACCCGGCAAAGGCTGCGTTGAGCAGCCGGAGCCGGGCCGGGTTCGGCGGAGATGGGCGTAGGCCGTTCACGGCTGCTTCGCTTTTCGCGATTTGCCGGGCGCGGCCGCAGCCTTGGCGCGCGGCCGGCGGGGGAGCGGCGTGTTCACCGCGCCGGTGGCAAGCCGCTGGGCGACGGTATCGAAAACGGTTTCGAGTTCACGCTGCAGACGGGGGAAGGCGACAGTGGCTGCTTCGGGCCGGGGGTGGAGCACGACGTCGGTGCCGGGAGGCAGCCGGTGCAGGGCTGCGCGGGCGGCGACCCGGATGCGCCGTTTGAGGCGGTTACGCAGCACCGCGCCGCCCAGCGCGCGCGGGACGGTGATGCCGAA
>CAXTMY010000048.1:14202-24246 GCA_964245565.1 uncultured Acidobacteriaceae bacterium
GCTGTAATAAGCGTGCTTGAGGTGACGGAGGGTGCGGAAGGGTGCGGTCATGGCGCATGCACGGCTCACGAGGAACAGCGGTTCGGAAGCCTGGAAGTGGTCTCGTTCGCAGCTTTGCGGGTTTGAGCTTTGGCTGAGCCCGCCTCGCCGGCTGGGCTCAGCCGGCGAGGTTGAGCTGCAGCTTACCCAGTGGGCGCAAGTTTCGCAGTGGAGCGGATGCAGCACCGGCTATAGGCAGATCCGGCCTGCTTGTGCCCTAGTCGCGGTGACCGGCGGAGACGGCGATCTTGTGACGGCCCTTGGCGCGGCGGCGGCTCAGCACGGCAGCGCCGCTCCTGGTCTTCATACGCGTCCGAAAACCATGAGTCTTGGCGCGATGACGGCGGTTGGGCTGAAAGGTACGTTTGGGCATGGCTGAAAAGCTCCTTGGCTCAGTTTGCTGTCCGCACTGGGAGGGTGAGACCGGAGCCCGGGGACGAAATTCGAGTATAGCGCAGCCGGAGCGGCGGGCAAAGGGCGGAGTTGCGTGAATGGCGTCGGACGAGACTCCGGCGCGCCCGATGGTACGCCCTTCCCGGTGCGCGACGCCGGGCGTTTTACCGAAATTTCAGGGCGACCAAACGTTGCGCATAACACGCATTTCCCGTGGTTTCACCATGTGTTGTGCAAGCGGCCGGGCAGCACAGAACAACGAGGAAAACAAGGCCCAAAGCCCGTCTCAACTGTGCTAGTCTGGGCCTCGATTTGAACGATCAATGAATGATCCGCGGTTGCTCGAAAGCGGTTACCCCGGAGACTGTATCCGGCGGAGCCGCCGGCACCGCTCTCGCTTTGTTCCACAATTCGATCCGCAGGTTGTCAGTCTCGCTTCCTCCTGAAGGCGGAAGGGAGATGGATCGATTGCCAGGCAGCTTCATGATGCTTTAAGGCTGGCGGCTGCTCTTTCTTTCAGGACGTTCGCAGCCGGACCCCTCCTGATTTCGCACTCGCTGTATCGCCTGCAAGGACTTTCTGGAATGAGCTTTTATCCCTCCGTACCCGCCGCTCCGTTGAACCCATGGGTTCGCATCCTTGGCGCGCTCCAGAAGAAGATCAATCGGCAGGCGTATGAGACCTGGTTCAAGCCGACGTTATTCAGCCACACCGATGGCAATGTGCTGATCGTGCGGGTGCCGGCGGCGCGGTTCCAGAATATCGGCGACCGCTACGGAGACCTGATCGGCGAGGCGCTGGACACGCTGCGTCTGCCGTATGAGCGGGTGGACTTTGTCGTTCCGGATGAGGCCGCCCGAGCCGAAGAGAGCGAGGACGGGAAGTTTCCTCCGGCGTCCACACGCGAGAGCCGGGCCGCAGCCCTGAGCAGTAACGCAGCCCTGAGCAGTAACGTAGCCCGGAGCACCGACGGCGCGCCCGCGGCAGCCCCGAGTGCGGACGGCCATGCCAGGCCGACAGGGCTGGAGCTGCAGGCGAGTGCCGCGGGCGGTCCGCAGCAGGGCAGGTTTGACTGGAACTCGGCCGCGCAGCTGAACCCGCGCTATACCTTCGACGCATTTGTTGCCGGCACCGGCAACCAGTTCGCCCGGGCCGCGGCTGCCGCGGTGGCGGAGTCGCCGGCGAAGGCCTACAACCCGCTGTTTCTCTACGGCGGCGTGGGCATGGGCAAGACGCACCTGATGCAGGCGATCGGGCACGAGGTGAAGCGCCGGCAGCCCGGCGCGTCCATCTGCTACGTCTCGAGCGAGAAGTTCACGAACGAGATGATCAATTCGCTGCACCATAACAAGATGACCGGCTTCCGGGACAAGTACCGCTCGGTCGACCTGCTGCTGATCGACGACATCCAGTTTCTCGCGCAAAAGGAGCGGACGCAGGAAGAGTTTTTCCATACGTTCAACGCGCTGCACGAAAGCCTGAAGCAGATTGTGATCGCGAGCGACCGGCAGCCGAAGGAGATCAAGGACATTGACGACCGGCTGCGGTCGCGGTTCGAATGGGGCCTGATCGCTGACATTCAGCCGCCGGATCTCGAGACGCGGATTGCGATTCTGCAGAAAAAGGCGGAGTCGGAAGAGCTGCCGCTCGCGACCGATGTCGCGTTGTTCGTGGCTTCGAATATCCGGACGAATGTGCGCGAGCTTGAAGGCGCGCTGACCCGGCTGTTTGCCTGGTGCAAGCTGCATGATGTGGAGATGTCGCTGACCACGGCGCAGCTTTGCCTGAAGCAGTTTATCGACACGCAGGTGCGCAAGATCACGATCGAGGCGATCCAGCGCGCGGTCGCCGAGCAGTTCGGGATGCGGGTCACGGAGCTGAAGCAGAAGAACAACTCGCGCTCGATCGTGGTGCCGCGGCAGATTGCGATGTACCTGGCCAAGCAGATGACCGAGGCGAGCCTGCCGGAGATCGGGCGGCAGTTCGGGAACAAGCACCACACCACCGTGATGCACTCGATCGCGAAGATCGAGGACCAGCGGCGCGCGGACAAGGACCTGAGCCGCATGCTGACGACGCTGCAGGAAGAACTGCAGACGTAGCCACGCACATTGCCGGGTCATCTACGGATCGAGTGAAAATGCTCTATGCTCGCTGCATGCCTGGCATGGTTCGAGCGTGGTGTGTGGTTAGGGTGCTTGTCGGCCTGTTGGCGGGCGGCGCTCCGACTGCGGGAGCTGCAAAGCACATGCAGGACACCGGCTTTCTCGATCGCGTCGTTACCGTGAACGGGGTGCCGCACCGCTACGTGGTGTACCTGCCGGAGAACTGGAGCAAGAGCCAGAAGTGGCCGGTGATCCTGTTCCTGCATGGCTCCGGCGAGCGCGGCATGGAGGGGCTGGACGAGACGCAGATCGGGCTGCCGGCGGCCATACGGGTGCATCCGGAGCGCTGGCCGTTTGTGGTGGTGATGCCGCAGGTGCCGTTCAACCACCACCACTGGACCGACCCGGACATGATGCAGATGGCGATGGCCGCGCTGCGGGCGGAGATGCACGAGTTTAATGGCGACCCGGACCGGGTCTACCTGACCGGCCTCTCGCTCGGCGGCTACGGGACCTGGGAGATGGCGCGCGATAACCCGCGCGTGTTCGCGGCAATTGTGCCGGTGTGCGGAGGCCTCTTCTGGTCGTACCAGCCCTCGCGCTGGAGTGAGCAGACGACGTTGCCGGAGGAGTACGCGCGGATCCTGAAACGGGAGCCGGTGTGGATGTTTCATGGCGCCGATGACCCGGTCGTGAGCCCGCGCCAGAGCGCGCTGATGTATGACGCATTCAAAGCCGCGGGAGGAAACGTGCGGTTCTGGGAGTATGCCGCGGTCAAGCATAATGTGTGGGACAAGGCGTACGCGAACGCTGACCTGCCGCACTGGATGCTTTCGCACTCGCTCTCCTCGGACGCGCGGCTGGCGCCCGCGGCCGAGCGCATCCTGGTGCCGGTGCATCCCGTGCCCGCGCGGGTTAATCCCGCGGTCTATGAAGCCTATGAGGGCGAATATGAAGACGACGGCGTGCTGCAGATTACCGTCTTCCGCCAGGGAGACGGGCTGTACCAGCGCAACCGTATCGGCGAGGTGACGGAACTACTGCCCGAAAACGCGAACACGTTCTTCTTCCCGAACGGCGGCACGGGGCGGCTCGTGTTCGAGCGCGATGCGGAGACGGGCGCGATTCGCGACGTGCTGTCGAAGGACGACCGGCATGAAGAGCGCTGGGAGCGGCGGCGGTAGTCTGTTGAGATGGCGTTCACGTTTGAAGTGCAGGCCGAGGCTCCGGCGGGCGGACGCCGCGGGCGGATGCATCTGCCGCACGGGATCGTGGAGACGCCGGTGTTCATGCCGGTCGGGACTGCCGCGACGGTGAAGGCGGTGCCGCAGGATGTGCTGGAGATGCTGGGTGCGCCCGAGGCGCAGGCCGCGGGTGAGCAGGCCGGTGCCGGGATCATCCTGGGGAATACGTACCACCTCTATCTGCGGCCGGGCCATGCGGCGATCGAGCGGATGGGCGGGCTGCACCGGCTGATGAGCTGGGACCGGCCGATCCTGACGGACTCCGGCGGCTACCAGGTGTTTTCGCTCGCGAGCCTGCGCACGATCACGGAGGATGGCGTCCGGTTCAGCTCGCACCTCGACGGCTCAAAGCATCTGTTTACGCCGGAGCACTCGATGGCGGTGCAGCTGGCGCTGGGCTCGGATATCGCGATGGCCTTTGATGAGTGCCTGGAGCACCCGGCGGATGAGGCGCGGACGCGGGAGTCGCTGGAGCTGACGATGCGCTGGGCGGCGCGGTCGCTGGCTTACTGGGAGGCGCATCAACATGAGGTCCCGTGGTGGCGTGAGAGCCGTCAGCGCCGGCCTGGAGCGGCGGTCGACCCGGCGGCGCGGCCTGCCCTGTTCGGCATTGTGCAGGGAGGCATGTACCCGGAGATACGGCGTGAGGCCGCGGAGCGCATCGTCGAGATGGGCTTCGACGGCTATGCGATCGGCGGGCTGGCTGTGGGCGAGCCGCGGGAGAAGACGCTAGAGATCATCGAAGCGACCCTGCCGTATTTGCCCAAGGACAAGCCGCGGTACGTGATGGGCGTGGGGTATCCGGAGGAGATACGCGCGTACGCGCGCATGGGCGTCGACATGATGGACTGCGTGCTGCCAACGCGCGCGGGCCGGCATGGGCTGCTGTTCACCTCGGAAGGCCGGGTGAACATCAAGAACCGCTGCTTTGCCGAGGACCAGGGGCCGGCGGACCCGGCGTGCGGCTGCCCGGTGTGCGCGCGCTATACGCGGGCCTACCTGCGGCACCTGTTTGCCAGCGGCGAACCGCTGGGGGCGACGCTGAACTCGGTGCATAACCTGGCGTTTTACCTGGAGACCATGCGCAGGGTGCGCCTGGAGCTTGCGGCGAGCGGATCGCCGGTGCAGTAAGGCATGCCGCTGAGAGAGCGGCAGCCCAGGATACTGAAAGGAGAGAACAGATGAAGACGACAGGAAACACGATTCTGATTACGGGCGGTGGAAGCGGCATCGGCCGCGGGCTGGCCGCGGCTTTCCATGTCCTGGGAAACACGGTGCTGATCAGCGGACGCAGGCAGGACCTGCTCGAACAAACGGCTGCCGCATATCCGGGGATGCAGGCGCTGCCGCTCGATATCAACGACCCGGCGAGCATTCGCAGTTTTGCGGAGCAGGTCAGCGAGCGGTTCCCAATGCTGAATGTGCTGGTGAACAATGCGGGCATCATGAAGCCGGAAAAGCTGGAGGCGGCGGAGATCGACCTGAGCGTGGCGGAGGCGACGATCACAACGAACCTGCTGGGGCCGATGCGCCTGACCGCGGCGCTGCTGCCGCTGCTGCGCCGGCAGCCTGTCTCGACCGTGATGACCGTGTCGTCCGGCCTTGCGTTTGTGCCGATGACGGCGACGCCGACCTACAGCGCCACCAAGGCGGCGATTCATTCCTGGTCGCAGTCGCTGCGCCACCAGCTCAAGGACACGACCACGGAGGTGATCGAGATTATTCCGCCGTATGTCGCGACGGAGCTGCTGGGACCGAGCTCTGCAGCGGACCCGCGCGCGATGCCGCTGGACGCGTTTATCGAGGAAACGATGGAGATCCTGAAGACGCAGCCGGAGGTGCAGGAAGTGTGCGTGGAGAGGGTGGGACCGCTTCGTTTTTCCATCGAGCGGGGTTTGTATGACAAGGTGTTCCGGGGGATGAACGAAGCAGGGCACTGACGGCTGCGGCAGGCAGGCGAACGGCAGAGGCGGACGCCATCTCTGGTAATGTCTCAGTTTGGATGCACCCGGCGATGGCCGCTGGTATGTCTGGCCCCGTGTGGAGCTACGAGTGAATCGCGGCTATGGCAAACTGATGTCCATGAGAAGACAGACGCTAAGGTGGACGATCGCCACGGCTGTTGGCTTGGCGTCTGATTTCATCCCGGTCCCAGGTATGCTCGGGGCCGCACTGGTGTTTCCCCAGGGCATTGAAGGTGACCACGGATTAGCGTGGCTTGTGCTCTCCCTATTGCTGAATTTCGCTTTGTTCTTCGGATTTACCTACCTGATCTTCGGGCTAATCTCTAAGCCTAAGATTTCGAACTGAGACACTACCCATGTCTGCGCGTCTTGACACCTCTGCCCCGTTCGGCCATGCTAGGAAGCTGGGCGTGCGATGTGCCTCCCGGCCCCGATGGCGCCTGTTAGCATGCTTCCGTTTCGCCGGGGCGTGCGGTGTTTTCCCGCGAACTGCTTGTTGCACCTTGCCCCTGACGAGCCGGTTCGGCCGGAAGCAAGGGAACCTTTGAAGGAACCGTCTTGACCCCACTTTTCGCTCTTGTTGCCTATGCGCTGCCCCAGGGTGTCGGCTCGATTCTGCCGCTGGTGCTGATCCCGGTAGTTTTTTACTTCCTGCTGATGAGGCCGAACCAAAAGAAACAGCAGCAGTGGCAGCAGATGCTGGGCGCACTGAAGCCGGGCGACCGGATCACCACGACCGGCGGCATTCGCGGCATTGTGATCGCTTTGCGCGACGACACGCTGCATATCCGGGTGGCGCCGGACAACATCAAGCTGGAAGTGGTACGCACGGCGATTGCCAGCGTGACGACGGAAGAGGAGAAGAAGTAGCCGACGGCTACTGCGACCCAAGCGTATGCGGAACAAACCTGGCACTCGTGTCCTGCTCATCCTGGCCACCCTGCTCATTTTCATCTTTGGGATTTTCGGCATTCCGCGCGGGGTTACGCCTTCGGCGCTCAAAGCCGCGCTGCTCAGCCGCATCCACCTGGGGCTGGATCTGAGCGGGGGCACGCACCTGATTCTGCAGGTGATGGTGGATGAGGCGATCGGCGCGCAGACCGACTCCGACCTGGTGCACATGCAGACCGACCTCTCTGCTGCGGGCATCGCGGCGACGGGCTCGAAGCCGAACGCGACGAACCCCGCTGAGATTCAGTTCGCCGGGGTGCCCGCGGACAGGGTACGCGCGGCGGAGAGCGCGCTCGGCCCGCACTACGGCGCGCAGTACGAGTTCAGCAGCAGCAACGGCATGCTGATCGCCACGATGAAGCCGAGCGTAATCGCGGAGCTCAAGAGCAACACGCTGCAGCAGGCGGTCGATGTGATCCGCCAGCGCGTGGATACGCTTGGCGTCTCCGAGCCGGTGATCCAGGAGTACAACACAGGCTCGAACCAGATCCTGGTGGAGTTGCCCGGGATCGACGACGATACGCGGGTGAAGGACGTGATCCAGTCGACGGCGCGGCTGGAGATTCACCTGGTGACCGGCGGCCCGTTCCCGAGTGAAGACGCGGCGCGGCAGTCGCTCGGCGGCACGGTTCCGTTCGAAAGCGAGATCCTGCCGGCGATTCCGGGCGCGGGCGGTCCGGACCAGGGCCAGGAGTATTACGTGATCCAGCGCACGGCCGCGGTCGCCGGCACGGATATTCGTGACGCGCAGGCCGGCACCGACCAGAACACGAGCGGGGCTGAGGTTACGTTTTACCTGACCACCGCGGCCGGCAACCGGTTCGGCGACTTTACGCAGGCGAACAAGGGCAAGCCGCTTGCCGTGGTGCTCGACAACAAGATCCAGGAGGTCGCGAACATTCGCGACCAGATCCGCGACACCGGCACGATCTCCGGCGGCGCGATGACAGAGGATGGCGCGAAGGACCTGGCACTGCTGCTGCGCACCGGCGCGCTGCCTGCCTCGATCCATTATCTGCAGGAGAGCACGGTCGGCCCGTCACTCGGCGCGGACTCGATCCGCCACGGGGTGCTGGCCTCGATCGTCGGCATGCTGGTGGTCATGGTGTTCATGCTGGTCTACTATCGCGGCGCGGGCATCAACGCCGATCTCGCGCTGATCCTGAACCTCGTCATCCTGCTTGGGTTTATGGGCTTTGTCCATGCGGCGCTGACGCTGCCGGGGATCGCGGGCGTTATTCTGACCATCGGCATGGGCGTGGACTCGAATGTACTGATCTTCGAGCGCATTCGCGAAGAAATGCGCGCGGGCAAGAGCGCCGCGACCTCTGTCGACCAGGGTTTTGCCCACGCGTGGACGACGATCGTCGATACGCACGTCACGACGATCGTGTCGGCGGCGATTCTATACATCTTTGGCTCAGGCCCGGTCAGGGGCTTCGCTATCACGCTTACCTTTGGGCTTTTCGCAAACATCTTTACCGCGGTCTTTGTTTCGCGGACGATCTTTGACGCCAACGTAAACCGCCGCGCGCGGGGACAGGCAATCTCAATATGAGCGGTCAGAAGCTTTCAGGAATGGACTCAGGCGTGGCCGGGCGCGGCGCGCTGGTGTTTGCGGCCGGCATGGCGCTGGCAGCGGCGTCGTTTGTGGTGGAGCAGCTGGTGATCAAGACCGTGAAGGCGCGCTCCTAGGTATTTGCAGCAAGCGCAGTCACAGAAGCAGGACAAGAATGGAACTGTTCCGAAACCCGAAGATCAACTGGCTGGGGAAGAAGTGGTACTTCCTCAGTTTCTCTCTCATCTTCAGCGTGGCCGGTGTGCTTTCGCTGATCTTCTGGCATGGGCTGCCGCTCGATGTGGACTTCAAGGGTGGCACGGTGGTGCGCATCCATTTCGACGCGGCGCCGGATACGGGCCGGCTGGCCTCGGCGCTTGCGCGCGCCGGGGTAAAGGAAGCGCACATCGTGCGCTTCGGCGTGGCCGCGAACCATGAAGAGCTGATCACGCTGGCAGAGAACCAGACCAGCGAAGCGGCCCTCGACAAGGGACGCGCGACCATCGTGCAGGCCATCGAGCGGTACTATGCGCCGACCGGCGGACAAGCTTCGGTCGGCAAGCTTGACCTCGACAACGCCGGAACGGCCTCGCTCACCGCCTACCTGGAGCAGGCGAACCCGGAGCACCTGCAGCCGGGCGAAGATGCCAATGCGAAGTACCTGGCCCAGGCGCAGGCGATTGAGACTTTCCGCAACACGGCGCATGACGGCCTCCTGCCTTCGATCGCGAGCCTGAGCGCGCCGGCCGATGCGCCGGTGGTGCGCGCGCTTGAGAGCGGCGGGTATCTTTCTGGCTTTGTGGTGCGGAGCGTCGAAAGCGTGGGCCCGCAGGTAGGCGCGCAGCTGCGCAAGCAGGCGCTGCTGGCTACGGTGTACTCGCTGCTCGGCATGCTGGTGTATCTCTGGTTCCGCTTTGAGCTGATCTACGGGGTTGCCGCAGTGGTGGCTGTGTTCCATGACACGCTGATCACGATCGGCGCGTTCTCGCTGACGAACCAGGAGATTTCGCTGACCGTCATCGCGGCGATCCTGACCCTGATCGGTTACTCGATGAACGACACGATCGTGGTGTTCGACCGCATCCGCGAGAACCTGCGCCAGGTGCGGCGGGAGCCGCTGGCGGACGTGGTCAACCGCTCGATCAACCAGACGCTGAGCCGGACGGTGCTGACCTCGGGGCTGACCTTCCTGACCGCGCTCTCGCTGTACCTGTTCGGCGGCGAGGTGCTGCGCCCGTTTTCCTTCGCGCTGGTGGTCGGCATCCTGATCGGGACCTACTCCTCGATCGCGGTAGCGGCGCCGATGCTGGTGGCCTGGCAGGAGTATCGGGCAGGGTCGGCGAGAGCGGCGGCGCTGCCGGCATCGCGCCGGGCCAAGGCGTAGCGCTAAAGCGTAGCGCTGAAGCGTAGCGCTAAAGCGTGCGCGCCGGTGTTGGCGGGCTGCTCCCGAGGGAGCAGCCCTTGCTGTTTCCAGTCGCACACGGCGTGTGATACAAACGGCTCACCGCAGAAGAGAGTGCTTCCGCAGCGCCCGAGCCCCGGGGACGGCGCTGAAGAAAAGCCGGGAACAAAACCCACCCTCTCCGGTGTCTATATTTCCACCAAAGTTTTGTTCCTCTCCGAGGTCCGCTAATGTTTGAAGATTCAATGATGGAGTCGGGCGGCAAGATCAAGACCAAGAGCAAGTACTACACCATTGCCGGAATCGTTTTCTGGACTGCAGTGGTGGCTGCCCTGATCCTGATCCCTTTGCTGAACCCTGAGGCGCTGCCGAAGTCGGTGCTGACGAC
>CAXTMY010000049.1:0-23970 GCA_964245565.1 uncultured Acidobacteriaceae bacterium
ACGTCGCCGGCGGCGAAGCCGGCGGCATCACGCAGCACATCGGCGCCTACAAGGTCCGCATCTCCAAACCCGACTCGCCCGCGTTCGGCCGCGAGATCGTCTTCCTCGACACCCCGGGCCACGAAGCCTTTACCCGCATGCGTGCCCGCGGCGCCAAGGTCACCGATATCGTTGTGATCGTCGTCGCAGCCGACGACGGCGTCATGCCGCAGACCCTCGAAGCGGTGGACCACGCCAAGGCGGCCGGCGTGCCCATCATCGTTGCCGTCAACAAGATCGACAAGCCGGAGGCGCAGCCGGACCGCGTCAAGCAGCAGCTCGGCGACCGCGGCGTCGTCCCCGAAGCCTGGGGCGGCGACACCATCTTCGTCGACGTGTCGGCCAAGAAGAAGCTCAACCTCGACCTGCTGCTTGAAAACATCTGCCTCACCGCCGATGTCGCCAACCTGCGGGCCACGCCGGGCCGCTCGGCGGTCGGTACCGTCGTCGAAGCCAAGCTCGACCGCGGCCGCGGCGCGGTTGCCTCGATCCTCGTCCAGAACGGCACGCTGCGGGCCCAAGACTCGTTCATCGTCGGCAATACCTTCGGCAAAATTCGCGCGATGTTTGACGATCGCGGACGCGCCATTGAAGTTGCCGGTCCCTCGACCCCGGTCGAGATCCTCGGCCTCGAAGCGATGCCGGACGCCGGCGATACCTTCCTGGTTGTCGCCGACCGCGATAAGGCCAAGGGCATCGCGCAGTATCGCAAGCTCAAGGAGCGCGAGGCAACGCTCGCGAAGTCCAGCCGCGTCTCGCTCGAAGGCCTCGCCGACCAGATCAAGCAGGCCGGCATGAAGGAGCTGCCGCTCATCATCAAGGGCGACGTCCAGGGCTCGGTGCAGGTGCTGGCCGACTCGCTCCAGAAGATGTCGACCGAAAAGGTGCGCATCAAGGTCATCCACTCCGGCGTCGGCGCCATCACCGAGAGCGATGTGCTGCTGGCCTCGGCCTCGAACGCCATCATCATCGGCTTCAACGTGCGGCCCGACCGCAAGTCCGCCGATGTGGCCGAGCAGGAGAACGTGGAAATCCGGCTGCACTCGATCATCTACGAGCTGCAGGACGAAATCCGCAAGGCCATGCTCGGGCTGCTCGACCCCGTGTTCCGGGAGAATTATCTCGGCCGCGCGGAAGTGCTCGAAGTCTTCCGCATCCCCAAGATCGGCACCATCGCCGGCTGCCGGGTCACCGACGGCTCGCTCCGCCGCGACGCCGAAGTCCGCGTCCTGCGCGGCGGCGAGCAGCTCCACAAGGGCCGCCTGCAGTCGCTCAAGCGCTTCAAGGACGATGCCCGCGAAGTCACCAACGGCATGGAGTGCGGCGTCGGCGTCTCCGGCTTCTCCGACCTGCAGCCCGGCGACCTCATCGAAGCCTTCACCATGGAACGCATGGCGGCCGAGCTGACCGCGGCCAAACCCCCGGCTCCGGTTGGAGCCACGGCGAACGCGTAACCGCGCCTGCCGGTACTGTAAGCCCGCAAAGGGCCATGATGGCAATCATGGCCCTTTGCTGTGCGCGGCGTACACTGTGTCCACCGGGAGACACCGCATGGCTTCCCTCGAAAAATATCTCCACACCAGCTACAAGCCGGACCGCTGATGTTCAGAAAGTCATTTTTCACGCGCACTTCGCGACCCGAAGGAGCTTTCGCTCGCCGGCGCGTCGCTCCCGCAACATTATTTGCCGCTTACACGTCCACCCTTTGCAGCCTGCGCCATACCAGCCCGCCTGCAGGCGCAAAGCCCAGCCGCTCATACAGGGCGATCGCCCGTGCATTCGCCTTCGTCACCCCAAGAAAACTGCGCACCCCCGCCGCGCGGTGCGTACGCACCAGGCGCCGTATCAGTGCAGCGGCATAGCCTTTGCCGGTATGCGCGGGATGCGTGCACACCGCGCTGATCTCGCGCAGCCCGGGGAGCGCCAGCCGCTCGCCCGCCATCGCGACCAGCTCGCCGTCTATCCGGATCCCGTAGAAGCTGCCGAGCGTGGCCGCCCTCGGGCCGAAATATCCCGGGAAAGCCAGCGCCTTCAGCGCCAGCATCGCCGGCACATCGGCCTCGTGCAGCCGCTCGATGGCTCCCGGCGCGCTTTCCTCGGCGATTCCCGCCGGCTCATGGATCATCAGCAACCCCGGCAGTATCTGACCTTCGCGCAGTCCCGGATGCCGGGGCAGCGGTGTATCGCTGGTCACATACACCGCCTCGCCCGGCGCGAGCAGGTCGTGCAGCGCCGCCACGCAGGGCTCATCGTTCGCCGCGATCCCGGCAAACGGAATCACCTCCGGCGGAAAGCGCTTCGCCAGCCCGCCGCCGATCGACATCCCGGCCTGCTCCGTGCACAGCGCAGACCAGTACGGGTTCGCGAGCAGAAGACTCATGCCGCAAGAGTACCCGCACGCCGCGTCAAAACAAACCATCCCAGCCCGCGCAGCAGACCTCCGCGCCGGCGACCGCGACCCGCCTGGACGGATGTCTGGCGCCTGCCGGGAGGTTCGCGCGCACCGCCAGGCCTTGCGTTCATCTATGCTGCCGCTCGCTAACCCTCAACCGAGTGGTTCTAAAGTGGGCGTGGCTCCATAACCAAAGTGCCTTACGTTTTAAGTTCCTCCTTGAAGAGCGCATTCGGCCAGTTTACGGTCCAAGTGCTGTCCAATATTCTTGGAGAAATTTATATGAAACGCCTGATTCTCTTTTGCTGCTCTTTGGGCGCTCTGCACTCCGCTCTCGCGGAGGACAGATTTGGAAGGCCTGTAATAAAAGTGAAAGACGCCAAATCATACCAATTCACGCGCAGCGATGACGTTAAATACCCAACTCTTTCCAATGAGCGATTCAGTGTTAGCTGCCTGGTCTACCGCGGTACAGAGCGTTACTACGCCGAAGTAACTGTGACTAATAAAACAACTTCCCCAGTCTTCTTGCCGAAGAGCTTTATTACATTCGACAAGCCTGGCTATACCCTCTACCCCGTCGATACAATGATGGTAGCGCGAGAACAATCTGCTGCGGCTGGAGTTAGCTTTGTTCCAACGCGTGCACCGTATGTTCCTCCCACCTACAACACTACGGTCAATGCTACTGCCTACACATACGGGAACCAGACTAATATCTCGGAAACCGCAACAACTACTCCCGATTACTCTGGGCAGGCTGGAGCAAACCTCGGCAACGCAATTGGTAACGCGATAGCCGCGCACCGATTCTATAAGGCGCAGCAAACCGAAATCGCATTTTCCCGCTTTTTGGCAACGCACGCGCAGACGGACTCGGACGTTGCTCTCCTGCCTGGCCAATCAAGGACTATCGTTGCAACTTTCGAGCAAACTAAGCGGAAGAAAAAGCCTTTTGATGTAACACTCAGACTTGAGGGTGATGCGTTTCGATTCGACTACAAGGAGTAGGTCGTCGATCCTTCGACCTTTCATTCGGTCAGGTGTACCGCTTCTATTTGCCAGAGATAAGGAGCTCGACTGTCACGTACAGTCCTGCTCCTGGAGCGGGGCTTACCCACAAAGACCGGCTTGAATTCACCGCCGTCGCGACAAGCGCGCGGCCACTAGCTAGGAGAAGGAACTGCTTGGTCTTTGTTTGCCGACCTTGAGCTAGCCACGCTGCAAATCCCGGAACATCAATCCCCGGCTCTCCAAATACCCAAGCTTTTCATGCAGATCAATCGCCTCCAGTGGCTAGCCGTCGCGCTTCGGAAACGGCCGAGGCCTGCGCTAAGGCTCGGCGACAGCGTGCCGCATCAGCCTCGCTGCGTAGCCCCTTACCGGTTTGCGTGTGAGCAGGGAGCCCCGTCAGCGACTCGCGTAGACTGGCCGTATGATCCGGATCGTGATCGCCGAGGACCACGCGATGGTGGGCGGCGCCCTTGCCGCGCTGCTGGCGACCGAGCCTGATCTCAACGTGCTGGGCGTCGTTTTCGACGGGCGTGAGGCCCTTACGGCGCTGGCGCAGCACCGGCCGGATGTGCTGATTACCGACATCGAAATGCCGAAGCTCGATGGACTGGATCTTGCGGCGCAGGTGCGGCGTGATTTTCCCGAGACGAAAGTTCTGATCCTGACGACCTTCGCCCGGCCGGGCTATCTGCGGCGCGCGCTCGAAAGCGGTGCCCGCGGGTATCTGCTCAAAGACCGGCCTGCTGCGGAGCTTGCTGACGCGGTGCGGCGGGTCAGCCGGGGCCTCCAGTGCATCGACCCGGTGCTTGCCGTCGGTGCCTGGGAGGCCGGTCCCGACCCGCTCACCGAGCGCGAGCGGCAGATCCTGGCCCGCGCCGCAGCCGGCCACAGCAACCAGGCCATCGCGCAGGCCACCCACCTGACAGAAGGCACGGTAAAGAACTACATGGCGGCGATCAACTCAAAGCTGGGCGCGGCAAATCGCACTGAAGCCGCAGCCAGGGCCAGGGCACTGGGCTGGCTATGAGCCCGCTGGCCGGCCGCGCGCGCGCCCTGATCCGCCGGCAGCCGTATCACCTGCTCCTTCCCTTCACATCGGTCTGGCTCATCAAGCCTTATTACCAGGGCACGCGGCTGGACTGGGTTGCGTTGGCCATCGCCTGGCCGCTATTCCTGGCGCTCTACGCCCTGGCTCACTCCCAGCCTCAATCCCAGTCCCGCTCCGTTTCCACCGCGGCTCTCGCTGGCCTGGGCGCGCTCGGCGCGGCATACGTCCCGCTCAATCCTGAGGCCTCGGGAATCTTCGCCTTTGTCGCCGCCATCCTGGCCGCGCGCCATCTGCCGCTGCCCGTGCTCTCGCGATACTGGCTCGCGATCAATCTCCTGCTCCTGGCGGAAGTGCTGGTGTTTCATCTCAATCTCTGGACATGGCTCGGTGGCGGAAGCGGCGCCATCCTGTTCTCGCTCTCCGTCCTGCTCCACGTGCGGGAGCGCGAGACAAACTTCCAGCTCCGTCTGGCGCAGGACCAGGTAGCCCGCCTTGCCCGGCTCGGCGAACGGGAGCGGATCACGCGAGACCTGCACGACGTCCTCGGCCATACCCTGTCGCTGATCGCCATCAAGAGCGAGCTCGCGCAGAAGCGGTTCCATGCCGACCCCGCAGCGACCCTCGCCGAAGCCCAGCAGATTGAATCGATCGCGCGGCAGGCGCTGGTCAGGGTGCGCGAGGCGATCCATGGCTACGCCAGCCCGTCGTTTTCCGGCGAGGTCGATCGCATCGCGGCTGCGCTCCGCTCCGTGGGCATCAAGGTGCAGTGCGACATTTGCGAGGTGCCGATGACCCCTATGCACGAATCGGTCTTCGCCATGATCCTCGAGGAGGCGGTCACCAACATCCTCCGTCATGCGCACGCGGGCTGCTGCCGCATCCAGTTGTTAAGTGTCGGAGCAGCGGTCCAGCTCCTGGTCGAGGACGACGGTCGCGGTTCCCCGGACTACGAAGGCTTCGGCCTGCGCGGCATGCGGGAACGGCTTCGGCTGCTCGGCGGCTCGCTCCAGGTACAGGCGAACCACGGCACGCAGCTCCAGGCAAGCCTGCCGCTCGAACCGCCCGGCATGGCGAAAGTCATCTCCGTTTGCTGACTTTCCGGCATAGTTTCAAGTCCGAGCGGCGCGCCATCATGGACGCATGTTCTACCACTACACGGCTGCCCATTTTGCGAATATCGTCTGTCACATCGTTGCAGGCACCCTGGCGATCATTGCCGGCCTCGTCGCCCTTGTCGCCCGAAAACGGGGCAGGCTCCATGCCCGTGCCGGGATGGTCTTCGTCTATGCCTATAGCTTCGTCATCCTCACGGCCGTGCTCGGGGTGGTCGTCTTTGCGTTCCGTTCCTTCCTCGCGGTCGCCACCATCGCAAGCGCCTACAGCCTGTTCTCCGGTTACCGCGCGGTTCGCCTGCGCGGGCGTCGGCCGGCACTGCTTGACCGGGGCATCGCCTGCGTCGGCCTCGCCGCGCCCGCGCTGTTTCTCGCGGCCATGCACTCTCTTCATAAACCCTGGGCACCCGTGCTCACCTGGACGGTGCTCGGCAGCCTGATAGCCATCAGCTCCTATGACCTTCTGCGCACGTTCCTGCCTGCGGAGTGGCTGGCCGGGACCTGGGTCCACGAGCATATCTTCAAGATCGTCGGGGCCTTCGATGCTCTCACCGCAACCTTTGCTGCCACTGTTTTCCCGCGCTATCAGCCCTGGTCAGCGGTCATCCCTCACCTCTTCGGGACCGCGATGATCCTCTCGTTCTTCCTCGCCGGTCCACGGGCATGGGGCGGCAAACGGCAGAAAGCCGCCGCGCTGCCCATCGGGCTCCCGACGCGGTGAACCGCCTCCCCCGCACGCCGCTCACAACCACCGCAACCACCGTGCCGCCACCAGCAGCACCACCGTAAACGCCGCCGTCATCCCGGCCACGATCGACGCCCCGTGCGGGTTGTCGAGGAACGGCAGGCCCTTGATATTCATGCCGTAGATGCTGCTCATCACCAGCGCCGGCAGCGCGACGGTCGACAGCACCGTCAGCACCTTCATCACTTCGTTCGTGCGGTTGGCTATGCTCGACAGGTAGATATCGAGCGCATTGTTCAGGAGGTCGCGCTGCGTCTCGATCGTGTCCAGCAGGCGCGAGATATGGTCGTACAGGTCGCGCAGGTAGATCTGGTGCTCGCTCGTCAGCGCAATGCCGGCGTCGCGCTGCAGGTGCATGCTCGCATCGCGCGTGCTCACCAGCAGGCGGCGCGTGTCCACCAGCTGCCGCTTCACCGCGAAAATCTCGCTCAGCAGATCGGGCGACGGCCGGATCACGCGGTCCTCGAGCGCGTCGATCCTGTCGTCGAGCGCATCGACAGTCGGGAAGTAAGAATCGACCAGCGAGTCGAATACCAGGTAGAGCAGGCCCATCGGCGTGGCGGAGTCCGGCTCCTGGCCTGCCCGCCGCAGGGCCGCGGCAACCTCCTTCTTCGCCGTGTCCGCGACCACGATGAAAAACGGCTCCGCCGGCTCCTGGCCATCGGGTGCGCCCCCGTCGGCCTCATGGCGATCGGCCTCAGGGCGATCGGCGGCAGGGCCATCGGCCGCATGGCTGGCGAAGATGGAAATCGTCTCGCACACCGGCTCGCCCGCGCCGTTGGGCAGCGCCAGCGTTTTCAGCAGGGCGTAGGTATAGTGCCGGGAGCCTTCCACCTTCACGCGCTCATCCGCGTTGCCCGCGTCCTCCACGTGCAGCGGGTGCAGGTGGAAACGCGCGGCGACCTGGTCCAGCGCAGAGGGGTCGGTAAAGTGGTACCAGGGCACCGGCTCGCTTCTCCTGTTTGTGTCGGCTGACAGGCAAAGCCTACCAGCAATCCCGTGTCGCGGAGGGTGGCAGCCGGCCCGCGTCTACAATCTCCCCATGGCCGAGCTCGATCTACCTGCCGTGCAGGCAGCCTTGCAGGAGCAGCAGCTGGACGGCTGGCTCTTCTACGACCACCATGGGCGCGACCCCCTGGCCTACCGCGTGCTGGGCCTTCCGCCGGCCGCACACGTCACCCGACGCTGGTATTACTTCATTCCCGCGGCCGGCGAGCCGCAAAAGCTGGTGCACCGCATTGAGGCGGGGAAGCTCGACGCGCTGCCGGGCGCGAAACAGGCGTATTCCTCCTGGCAGGAGCTCGAGTCGGGACTGGAGGCATTGCTCGCCGGCCACACGCGGATCGCCATGCAGTACTCGCCGCGCAACGCCATCATGTACGTTTCCATGGTCGATGCGGGCACGGTCGAGCTGGTGCGCTCCATGGGCAAGCAGGTTGTGAGCTCCGCGGACCTCATCAGCCGGTTTGAGGCAGTGCTCACCGCGGAGCAGATCGCCAGCCATTACGAGGCGCAGCGCGCCATCGACGCCCTGCTGCCCGAGGCCTGGCGCTGGCTGCGGTCCGAGCTCGACGCCGGCCGCGCAGTCACCGAGTACACCCTGCAGCAGCGGCTCGCCGATGGGCTGCTGCGCGAAGCTCTCGTCCAGGAGCACGGGCCCAACGTCTCGGTCAACGCGAACAGCGCCGACTCGCACTACGAGCCCACCGCCGAACGCTCACAGCCCATCCGCGACGGCGACTTCCTGCTCATCGACATCTGGGGCAGGAAAGACCGGCCCGGCACCACCTTTTACGACATCACCTGGACCGGCGTCATTGGCCGCGCGCCCAGCGAGCGGGAGCACTCTGTGTTCCACGCGGTCACCGCCGCGCGCGATGCCGCCGTCGCGCGCGTGCAGCAGGCCTTTGCGAGCGGAACAAGGATCGCCGGCTGGGAGCCGGATGCCGCGGCCCGCGCCGTGATCAAGGCCGCAGGCTTCGGCGAGGCCTTCACCCACCGTACCGGCCACAACATCGCGACCGAACTGCATGGCTCCGGCGCGCACCTCGACAACCTTGAAACCCACGACGAGCGCCTGCTGCTCCCCAACACCTGCTTCTCCGTCGAGCCCGGCGTGTACCTCGACAGCTTCGGCATCCGCAGCGAGGTCAACATGCTCACCTCGGCAACGGCCGCGGTCGTCACGGGTCGGGTGCAGACGGAGCTTGTCCGCATCTGATGCTTCTCGCGAATCACACCAGCCTGCGGACACGGCTCGCGGCATGGCTCTGGCTCGGCTGCCTGCAGTTCTTCCTCGCCGAGGCCGTATCCACGCTGGGTTTCGCCGGCCGCTACAGCTACCGGCTCAGTTACATCAGCGACCTCGGCGCCGTCCACTGCACGCCTGCGCTCTGCTCGCGCTGGCACCTGCTCATGGACGGCTCGTTCTTTCTCCAGGCCATCCTGATTGCCGGCGGCGCGCTGCTCTTGCCGCTGCGCTACTCGCCCGGCTGGACGGGGCGCGTCAGCCGCGGGCTGCTGCTGCTGGCAGCCTTCGGCGTCTACGACGTCGCCGTTGCGCCCGAAGACGTGAACATCAACAAGCACATCTTCGGCGCTGGCCTCAACTTCTTCGCCGGCGCCCTCGCCATGCTGTTCTGGAGCATCGCGCTGGCCCTCTACGAACACGGCCACAGGCGCAAGCGCGGTCCGTCGCCCGGCCGCTCGCGCCAGGCCTGGGTTGCCTTCGCCGCAGCCCTGGTCGCGGGCACCGGCGTTCGCCTGCTCTACCACCCCGCCGGTCCGCTGAACGGATTTCTCGGCGCCGGCACCGTCGAGCGGCTCGCCGCCTACCCTTTGCCGCTCTGGCTCGCCTGGATGGGCTGGACAGTGCTGCGCTCGGGCCGCGGCTATCGACAGCGTGCGGTATAGTCAACAAGGATGCCTGAACAACGCCAAGCCACCGCGCCGTCGAGCGAAATACGACCCTCGGCAATCGGCCGCAGTCCTGTTTCGCTCGCGCTGCTTCTGGGCTGGCTCATTCCCGGAGCGGGCCACCTGCTCACCCGCCATTGGGTGCGCGCCGTGCTCCTCTTCGTTGCCATTACGTCCATGTGGTGGATCGGCATCGCCATGCAGGGAGGGCTCTACCAGCCGGGCGGCGGCGATCCGTTGAGCATGCTCGGCTTCGTCGGCGATCTCGGCTCCGGCGTCCTCTACCTGATCGGCTACGCGGGCGGCCTCGGGCGCGGCGTGGTGCAGGTCGTTACGGCGGATTACGGCACCAAGTTCATCGTCGTTGCGAGCCTGCTGAATGTCATCGCCGCGGTCGACGCGCACAACCTGCGGATCGGCCGCAAACCCAGCGGCAATCCCGGCGGATACCCCCGATGACCTTCGCGCCCTCCCAGTTCCTGTCTGTGCTCATGTTCGCGACCTTCGCATCGATCGTCTTCGGCATCACCCAGCGTTCCACTGTCCGCGGCATGGTCCGCTACGGCGTAGCGTGCTGGGTCGCCTTTGTCGGCGTGGTCATCGCCGCCAGTTGGCTCATGTACTTCATCCGGCGATAAAGCATCTTCAACTCCACACGTATCGGAACCGATAAATGTGCGCGTGGCTTTTCCGCCGGGAAAGGCCACTGAAACGCCGTGTTTGCAAGCGCCCGAAATACCCCTGGGAACACGTCACGAAAGCGACCGAGCCGCGAAGGCGGTTTGCCCAGCATTTACACTCAGGCATTCGCTTGCCTGAGGAGTCCTGTTGAGCCCACTGTACGCTGCTGTTCTTGGCGTGATCCTGCTCGTTCTGCTTACCGTCTCGCTGTCGCGGCTGCGCGGGGCGAAGACGAAGCAGGATTACCTGCTCGCCGGGCGCTCGCTGCCGGCGTTCGTGCTGGTGTTTACCTTGCTTTCCAGCTGGATCGGCTCGGGGTCGCTGCTGGGCACCTCGGAAAATGCCTATAACAATGGCCTTGTGGCGCTGTGGCAGCCAGCCGGTGGCTGGGTCGGGCTGCTGCTGATCTACTTCATCGCGCCGCGGGCGCGGCGATTTGCGCAGTACACCATCCCTGACCTGCTGGAGGCGCGCTACAGCCAGGGTGCGCGGGTGCTCGGCGTGATCGCCATCCTGTTCGCGTACACAGCGATCACGTCGTACCAGCTGATCGGCGGCGGCGACGTACTGAGTCTGATTTTCCCGCAGACGATCACGCCGACGCTCGGCGAATACATCATCGCTGCCTTTGTGATCTGCTTTACCGCGATTGCGGGCATGAGCTCGGTCGCATACATGGACCTGTTTATCGGCCTGCTCGCGACCGGCTCGCTGCTGGTATCGCTGCCGGTGCTGCTGCACATGAATGGCGGGTGGAGCGGCTTTCATGCGAGCCTTCCGGCGTCGCACTTTACGCTGCTGGGGCATGACTCGTTCATCCAGGCGCTGGAACTGTTTCTGCCGACGTGCCTGCTGATGCTGGGCAACCAGTCGATGTACCAGAAGTTCTTCTCGGCGAAGTCGGCGCAGGACGCGCGGCGGGCGGTGGTTGGATGGATCATCGGCACCATCCTTCTCGAGACAGCAATTGTGCTGATCGCGATGCTCGGGCATACGGCGGCGATCCGGCAGCACGGCCACCCGAATCCGCGGGAGATTATCGCGTACACGGGGCTTCACGCATTACCGACGTTCCTGGGCGCGCTGCTGATGGGCGCGGTGTTCGCGAAGGTCATCTCGACGGCGAACAACTACCTGTTTTCGCCGGCAACCAACCTGGTGAACGACATCTACGTGCGGTACGTCGCGCGCAACCCGTCGAACAAGCGGGTGCTGATTGTCTCAAGGCTGACGGTGGTACTGCTGGGGGTGTGGTCGCTGTACCAGGCGCTGCACACGGGATCGATCTTGAAGGCGACGCTGTACGCGTATACGGTGTACTCGGCTACGCTGACGCCGGTGGTGCTGGCGGCGTTTTACTCAAAACGGGTGAACGCGGCGGGAGCGGTTTCGGCGATCGCGGCCGGGACGGTGATTACCGTGTTCTGGGATACGGCATTCGTCCACGCGCACCTGCCCGCCGTGCTGGCGGCACGGGATGCAATCTTTCCCGCGCTGATCGTGGCGCTGGTCTGCCTTTTCGGGGTGAGCTACCTGGGCGCGCCGCCGTCGGCTGAGAAGCTGGCCCGGCTGCAGGCGACGGCGGACGATTAGAGCATTTTACTTTCATGCCGAGGGTCAACTTCACGCGCCGGTGGCTTTTCCCGACGGAAAGGCGCGCGCTCATTTGTTGGTCTCTCTGCGCGTGGGATGAAAGTGCCCGAAAAGAACAAGACGAGTCGCAGGGAACCGTTGAGCGCCAAGAACCATCTATCTCCGTATGGCAACGGCAACGGAAACACACCTGAAAGACACGACAATCAACGCGGCGGACAGCGGTACGTTCAACCTGGGGGGCGACCTCACGGTGCACCGGCTCGGCTTTGGCGCGATGCGCATTACCGGCGAAGGCATCTGGGGCGAGCCGAAGGACGAGGCGGAAGCCAAAAGGGTACTGAAGCGCGCAGTCGAGCTCGGCATTAACCTCATCGACACCGCCGATGCGTACGGGCCGGAGGTCTCGGAGCGGCTGATCGCCGAGGCGCTGCACCCTTACAAGCAAAGCGTGGTGATTGCGACCAAGGGCGGGCTGACCCGCACGGGTCCGCAGCAGTGGCACCCGGTGGGTCGGCCGGAGTACCTGCAGCAGTGCGTCGAAATGAGCCTGCGCCGCCTGAAGGTGGAACGGATCGACCTGTGGCAGCTGCATCGCATCGACGCCAAGGTTCCGGTGGAAGAGTCGCTCAAACCGATCGCGAAGCTGCAAAAAGAGGGCAAGATCCGCCACGTCGGCTTGTCCGAGGTGAAGCCGCACGAAATCGAGCAGGTACAGAAGATCCTGCCCGTCGTGAGCGTGCAGAACCAGTACAACATCGGCGACCGCCAGCACGAGGACACGCTGAAGTTCTGCGAGAAACACAACATTGCCTTCATCCCGTGGTCTCCGGTCGCGGCCGGGAAGCTCGCGAAGGAAGGCGGGCCGCTCGATACCGCGGCGAAGCGCCATGGGGCGACGGTTTCGCAGCTGGCGCTGGCCTGGCTGCTGCACCGTTCGCCGGTCATCCTGCCGATTCCGGGCACCTCCTCGGTGAAGCATCTCGAAGAGAACACAGCGGCGGCCTCGCTGGACCTGAGCGCGAACGAGTGGACCGATATCGAGGCGGAAGTGAAGCAGGCGCAGTAAGCATGGCTTTGCTGCCGTATGCTGCAGGAAGGGAGAGCGTCACGCTCTCCCTTCCTTTTTGCGGGGACGCCGGATGCCGGTAGCCACTCTCACGCTGCAGCTTCGGATCGCCCACGCCCGCTCGCTCAAGGACAGGCGCCAGGTGGTGCGCAGCCTCAAGGACAAGCTGCGCCACGGCTTCAACATCTCGGTGGCCGAACTGGATGAGGCCGTGACGTGGCAGTCGGCGCTGATCGGCATTGCCGCGGTCTCAGGCTCGCGCACTTACCTGGAGGGCCAGCTGCGCGAGGTGGAGGACGCGGCGGAACGGCTGGTAACCGGGCTGGGCGCTGAAATCACCGACAGCTGGCGGGATTTTGTAGACTAGAGAAGCGGCAGGCGAGGACGGAGGGTCGATGGGAGCGGTTGAGGAAACCCGGAAGATGATCCAGGACCTGCTCGCGCCGGAGCTGCGCGCCCTGATTGTGCGGGTAGACGCGCTGGAGAAGCAGTTCGGGCTGCAGATCATGGCGTCGGAGGAGCGCACCGGGGCTCGGATCGATGCCCTGGGCGCGCGTTTGAGTGCTACGGAAGACCGCATGGATGCGCGCGTGAGTGCGGCGGAAGAGCGCCTGGACGCTCGCGTGACTGCGGCGGAAAACCGCCTGGACGCACGCATCGATACGCTGGAGCAGCATATGGATCTGCGCTTCAAGGCGGTCGATGTGCGGTTTGACAGGCTGGAGACCACGATGAAGGAAAACATGGCCCAGATCATGACCCAGTTCTCCACCCTGATCAACTTCAACTCGATCACCGAGCGCCTGAGCCGGCTTGAAGATACGGCGAAAGCGCAGGCCCGCGCCGGACACGCCCAGCAGTAACGACATAACCGCGACGAGCGATCGCGGAGGAAGGCAACACAGACCGATGCCCGAGCAACGCGCCCGCAAGTACCACCAGGACAGGATCGCGGAGACCATTCGCGAGGAGATCGACGCGATGATCCTGGGGGACCTGTCCGATCCGCGGATTTCCTCCTCGCATGTAACGCAGGTGCTGCTGAATCCGGGAGGGAAGTCCGCGGTGGTGTATGTACACGTGGACGGCGGCGCCGAGGCGGAGGGCCCGACGGTGGAGGGTCTGACGGCGGCGCGCGGATGGATTCGCGCGGAGCTGAAGGACCGGATGGGCAAGCGCCATGTGCCGGAGCTGCAGTTCCACCCGGACCGCTCGGAGCGCATGGCCGGCCGGATCGACGAGTTGCTGACGCGCACGCGGAAACGGAACAAGTACGCGCCGGAGCGGGAAGCGCCGACGGCTGTCGTCCCGGAAGGTGCGCAAGCGCCGGCGGGGGAACAGACGGGAGGGGCGAGCGAAGCGGAACGCCGCTGAGGACAGAATCGCAGCAGGTGTCCCGCGGCAAGCGATTTTGCGTACGGCTTCCTTGAACAAAGACCGCATGGAGCGAATCCCGGACTCTTTCCGTAACGGTGATTCTGCTCTGGCGCGTCTGTTAGCCTCAGTCCCAGCGATTCACACAGGAGAACCGGCTCCCGCAGCCTGAAAGCGGGTGCAGAGGTAGCGAAGGCTGCGGTCCTGCTCGCGGCAAACCGGAGCGGGGCTCAGCCCCGTTTCCTCGATACGGCGGCCCGGGGGTTTTACGAAGCGAGTGATGGACCATTTAGCCCTGGACAAGCGGGGCAAGAGCTACACGGCCACGCGCCCGGTATCCTGGCGCGAGCGCGTGTGGCAGCGTGCGACGGCCGTCGAGGTCGCGACCCTGGTGGTGCTGACGAGCATTTTCCTGCTGTACGGGCTGGTGCCGGTTTTTGGCGGAGCCGGGCTGGGCCTGGTGGGCGCGGACGAGCCGCGCTATGCGCAGGTGGCGCGCGAGATGCTGGCGCGCCACGACTACGTGACGCCGGTGCTGTACGGCAAGCCGTGGCTGGAAAAGCCGGCGCTGTACTACTGGCGCGCCATGTTCGCCTTCAAGGAGTTCGGGGTCCATGACTGGGTGGCGCGCCTGCCTTCGGCGAGCTTCGCCTTTACGCTGGTGGTGCTGATTTACCTGCACATGAAGCGCTTCCGGCCCGGGGGCCAGCTGGATGCCGCGCTGTTTACCGCATCCTGCATCGGCATCCTGAGCTTCGCGCGCGGGGCTTCGACCGACATGCAGCTGGCCGCGCCGTTCGGCATCGGCATGCTGGGCTGGTATGCGTGGTATGAGACCGACTCGAAGTTCTGGCTGTTCGACCTGTACTTTTTTATAGGGGCGGCTACGCTGGCCAAGGGGCCGGTGGCGCCGTTCCTGGCGATTTTCATCATCGCGGTGTTCGCGGCGTTGCGCCGGGAGTGGAGGGTGCTGCGGCGCACCTTCTGGTGGCCGGGCGCGGTGCTGTATTTAGCCATGGTCCTGCCCTGGTTCATCGAGGTGCAGCGGCGCAATCCCAACTTTCTGCGGGTGTTCTTCCTCGAGCACAACCTGGAACGGTTCGCGACGAACCGGTACGAGCATGAACAGGCGCTGTGGTATTACGTGCCGGTGGTGCTGCTCTCGCTGGTGCCGTGGGCGGTGCTGGCGGTGGCGGCAATGGTCTCGGCGGTGCGTGGCAGCTTTGCCGAGTGGCGGGCGCGGCGCGAAAAGGGCCATTACCGGGGCTTCCAGCGTGCCGGCGACGCCTTCCCTGAGTTCCTGGTGATCTGGGCGGTGATGCCCATCCTGTTCTTCACCAGCTCGGACTCGAAGCTGCCCGGCTACATTCTGCCCTCTGTCCCGCCGTTCACCATTCTCACGGCCGACTACATCAACCGGAGCCGGGCGCGGGGTCTCTCGCCGTGGCTGCTCGCGGGCCATGCCCTTCTGGTCGGGTTGCTGACGGCCGCGGTGCTGATGGCCCCGGCGTACCTGGTCGAAGACCGGTTCGATCCGCCGACGCGGGTAGCCCTGGCCGCGGGCATGGCCGGATTCGGCGCGGCGCTGCTGATCCTGGTCACGGTGCTGCGCTTCGGGCTGCAGCGGCTTCGCACCGCGACGATGGTGCCGCTGCTCATCCTGCTGGTGTTTATCTTCGGCGTCGGCCCGGTCTTCGGCATTCCCGCGCTCCAGCGCAGCAAGCAGACGATCGACCTCCTGAACCTGACGTATTCGCCGCGGCCGCTCGCGGAGGTGATCGGACGGATTTCGCCGCCGCCGGGGATCGTGGCGGTGTACCGGGTGCGGCGCGACACGGAATACGGCCTCTCGTTTTACCGCGACCACCGGGTGCTGAACTACGACCGCTCCCCGATCCCGAAGGAGCCGCACCTGCTGGTGACGCGCGAGCCGTTCACGCAGCAGCTGCCGAAGCTGCTCGCCGGGCGCCGGTACCGGGAGCTGTTCGAACTGCGCGCGCAGGGGCTGTTCGTTTACCAGGTCGATGCGGCGCTGCCCAGCCAGGGACACTGAGGAGTATGCTTCCTAGACAAGGAAGCCGGTGACCTCTCTTTTACAACCCGCGATACCGGTCTTCGAGGTGCTGGACCTCCGGCACTACTCGGCGGAATCGCTGCGGCCGATTCTGGAAGCGGAAAGCCGTCAGTGGGCCGAGAAGCTTTCCTGGGATTATCGCGCGTCGATCACGCTGCTGCTGCAATACCTGGATGCGCGACTGCTGCCGGGGTTTGTCGCGGTGGAGCATGGCCGGGTGATCGGGTACACCTTTTGCGTGTATGAAGACCGCAAGGCGGTGATCGGCGATGTGTTCGCGCTGCCCGAAGCCGCGGGCTGCACCCAGACCGAGATCGAGGCGGTCCTGCTGGAGCACCTGATTACGCTGCTCAAGAACTCGCCCGGCGTGGAGCGGATCGAGTCGCAGCTGCTGCTGCACACCCATGAGCTGCACGCCGGGCTGTTCCGCGCCCACGGCTTCGCCGTGTACGAGCGCATCTTCATGGACCTTGACCTGCAGGCGCTACCCGAGCAGGACGCGGGGGCGCGGGAGCGGAAGCTCGCGGGCCACCACCTGCGGCTGCGCGCCTGGCAGGACTCTGATTTCAACCCGGCCGGCTCGCTGATCGCGCACGCCTATGAAGGCCACCTGGACTCGACGATCAACGACCAGTACCGTTCGGTGGCGGGCTCGCTGCGCTTTTTGCACAACATCATCCGGTTCCCGGGCTGCGGGATCTTCGACGCCGGGGCGTCACAGGTGCTGGTGCACGAAGCCAGCGGCGCGCTGGCCGGGCTGGTGCTGTGCTCCAGGGTGCGCGGTGACGTGGAGCACGTGACCCAGCTGTGCGTGGCGGCGCGCGCGCGCGGGGCCGGGCTTGGCTCGCTGCTGCTCAGGGCTGCGACGGAGACGCTGCGAACTCGCGGCTTCGCCAGGCTCTCGCTCACGGTGACCGGCGGCAATGCGCGCGCCGCTGCGCTGTACCGCCAGGTGGGCTTTGAGCAGAGGCATAGCTTCGATGCGATGGTGTGGACGAGCCATGCGCCTGCGGCGCCGGAGCCGGCGGAAACGCCCGGGGTTCTGCGCTTCCCTGCCCAGCCGGCGGGGTGAAGCTCCGGCGTTCAAGCATTTGCACTCCTGGTATTGCGGCCCGGCTTCTCGTTCCCGATGCTCGGGGCTGACGATGATGGCGCGGAGCATCGCGAGAGCATGGGCACTTAACCCGCGCATCAACGAAGACGCGACACGAAGTGGCCGCCCAGCGCAGGCTGTTTGGAGCACGGTTGAGTGGAACTCTCTGCCAGTCCTCAAAATACGCAGGTCACCACCGGCTAAGTGTTTTCTATTCTATAACTTAGGCATTACCGTAAGCTGCACGATAACCTGAAACACAGGTTTTCCGCGACGTTCCACGTGGAACAAATTTGCCGTTAGATCGCACGGACGATCCGCGCCGGCAGATAAAACAGCGCCGCCAGCAGAGACAAAACCCCGCCCACAGCAAAGCCGAGAATCCGAAACGGCAGCAGCACCAGCCACACCAGCGGAAACAGCACCAGCGCCAGCAGCGCGAGCGGCCAGCAGACCAGCAGCAGAACGATCCAGAGCAGCAGACCAAGCATTGCGACTTGCCTCCTCAATCCAGTACGCAGCGTCAGCCGATGGGGTTCCCAGGTTTTGAACGCGAGCCGAAGATCGCCGTGCCGATGCGGATAGTCGTCGAGCCTTCCGCAATCGCCGCCTCGAAGTCGCCCGACATGCCCATCGACAGCTCGCTGAAATCGAGCCGCGCATGCCGCTGCGCCAGCCGTTCGCGCAGCTCGCGCAGCTGCCGGAAGCAGGCCTGCGCCACTGCCGGGTCGTCGGCGATCGGCGCGACCGTCATCAGGCCGCCGAACGGCAGGTGATCGGCCAGGTCCGGCAGGCGCTCCAGCAGCTGTTCCAGTGCGGGGTCGCCGGGCGTAAGGCCTTCCTTGGTCTCTTCTGGGCTGAGCTTGATCTCCACCAGCATCGGCAGCGTGCGCCCAAGCTGCGTCGCCGACGCATGGAGCCGCTCTGCCAGCCGCAGCGAATCGACCGTGTCGACTGCTGAAAAGAGTTGCGCCGCGCTCGCCGACTTGTTCGATTGCAGGTGGCCGATGAGATGAATGTCCAGCGCGTCCGGGTCTGCGCCTGAGCCTGGTTCCGTCTGCACCTGCCGGCCGCCGGCGGCGAGCGCCTGGGCCTTGGCGGCAAACTCCTGCACCCGGTTCTCGCCGAACAGCCGATGGCCGGCCGCTGCGGCTTCCATCAGCAGCTCGACCGGGTGCGTTTTGGAAACAGCCATCAGGCGCACGTCGCTGCGCGAGCGGCCCGCCGCGCGGCAGGCGGTTACAATCGCGTCTTCCACGCGGGCCAGGTTGCCGGCAATCCGGTTTTCAGCACTCGTGCTCATCGGCGACGCAGCTTACATTCCCTGGTCTTCCAGAAGCCTTTCCACCTCGAGCGCGGCCATGCAGCCGGAACCGGCAGCGGTGATCGCCTGGCGGTACTTGCGGTCCTGCACATCGCCGCAGGCGAACACGCCGGGGACGCGGGTGAAGACGTTGTCGTGCGTCTTGATGTAGCCGTCCGGGTCGAGGTCGATCTGGCCGGTAAACGCCTTCGCGTTCGGCTCATGGCCGATGCCGAGAAACAGGCCGGAGAGCGGCAGGTCGGTGAGCTCGGCGGTGCGCCGGTCGCGCAGCCGCACGCCCCTGACTTCCTGCTCTTCAACGCCCAGCACCTCTTCGACCAGCACGTTGGTGCGGAACTCAATCTTGTCGTGCCTCTTGGCGCGATCGAGCATGATGGCCGAGGCGCGGAAGTTATCTGAACGGTGCAGCAGCGTGACCTTTGAGGCGAAGCGGGTGAGGAACAGCGCCTCTTCCATCGCCGAATCGCCGCCGCCGACAACCGCAATCTCCTTGCCGCCGAAAAAGAAGCCGTCGCAGGTGGCGCAGGAGCTGACGCCGTGGCCGATGAGCGCCTGCTCGGAGGGCAGGTTGAGCCAGCGGGCGGACGCGCCGCTCGCAATCACAAGAGTGTGCGTCTGGATGGTCTCCCTGCCGAAGTTGAGCTTGAACGGGCGGCAGGAAAGATCGGCGGAGACCAGGTGGCCGTTCCGGAACTCGGCGCCGAAGCGCGCTGCCTGGGTCTTCATGTTTTCAATCAGCTCCGGCCCCTGGATGCCCTCAGGCCAGCCGGGGAAGTTCTCGACCAGGGTGGTGATGGAAAGCTGGCCGCCGGGCTCATGGCCTTCGACGACAAGCGGGCGCAGGTTGGCGCGGCCACAGTAGATGGCGGCAGTAAGGCCGGCACAGCCGGAGCCGAGAATCACGACATTGCGAACGGAAGGGTCTGTCTGAGCTGTCATAAGGGATCGCTTTCCATCTTACCCGCTGGGTCCAGCCTGGGACTCGAAGAGATGCGGCGGCGCAGGTTCGGATGCAGACGGGCAGTAAGATGGACCCATGGCAAACCTCACCCTGGTGTATGGCATGCGGTTGTTGCCGGCGGACGAAATCGCCGGCGTAAGTGACGCCCCGGTGGCGCTGAAGAACGGCAACGAGGCGCGCGTCACGATGCATGTGCTCGACGGCTCGCGTGAGCAGATCGAGGCGCAGCTGCGGCAGAGCATCGATGCCTTTTTCGACTTTTTCCCTGAAATCTAGAGGCCGCCCGCTGCGCCGTTGCTGCCGGTTCGCGCGTTTGGAAGGTGACGTGCACCGCTTGCCCAGATGCCTGCTGAGCGAGACGTTTGCGAATCGCAGCGCTTCATCGGGTCGCCTGCCGGGCGGCTGAAACCTGTATTTGCAAAAGGCTGTGCCGTTTTGGCACAGCCTTTGCTTTGCTCCCGGAGTGGGTTTGAGGCGCGGAGTGCAGTGCAGATTGTCCTCATGTTTTACCAGTCGGCGTGGCGGAATGGTCTTGCGACCTGCCGGGAAGGTTCTTCCAGGCGGTCGCGGGAGGACATGCCGCTATGCACAAGAGCTCTTTCAAAGCCGCGTTGTTCGTACTGCTGTTGATGGCAGGCAGTGTGGGTTCGGGTTGGGCGAGCGGACCGCACTGGGTTGCCGGGGTCAACTACTTCAACCCGGCGGCGAAGGGCAACCCGGTGGTGTGGGCGAACGGGCAGGTGAGCTATTACCTGGACGAGGGTGCGCTGTCGAGCTCGGTTTCGAACAGCCAGGCCGCTGCGCTGGTGGCCTCGGCGGCGGCGGTGTGGTCCGGCGTGTCGACTGCCGCGGTTTCAATCACAAACGGCGGTTCGCTGAGCGAGGACGTGAACGGCAGCAACGTGACGGCAAACACGCCGGCCGGTACCGGCGCGACGCTGCCCACCGATGCGCAGCCCACGGAGACAACCAAGCCGGTTGCGGTGGTGTTTGACGAGGACGGCAGCGTGATCAACGACATCTACGGACCGGATGCGAGCGACGCGAGCGACTGCACGCAGAACGGCGTATTTGCAACGGTCGATAACTTTGCCGTGACCGGCAACATCGCGCATGCGCTGATCGTGGTGAACGGGCTTTGCGCCACCTCGACGGCGCTCGACGGGCTGCTCGAGTATCAGCTGGTGCGGGCGTTCGGAAGGGTACTGGGGCTGGACTGGTCGCAGGTGAACGAGTCGATGTGGACGACGCACAGCACGACAACCGAGGGACTGGCAGGCTGGCCGCTGATGCACCCGTATGAGTGGCTGTGCACCGGATCGACGACCGACTGCATTCCGAACCCGACGACGCTGCGGCTGGACGACATTGCCGGCCTCAACCAGCTGTATCCGGTGACGTCGGCGAACCAGAGCAGCTGGTCCGGCAAGACGCTGACCGCGCAGTCGACGATTACGGTCGAGGGGACGATTTCGTTTCGCAACGGGCAGGGCATGCAGGGGGTGAATGTAGAGCTGACCCCGCTCGATGCGACGGCGAACGGCAATGTGCCGGACCTGCGCTACACAGTAAGCGCGGTGAGCGGGGCATACTTCAAGACGAACGCCGGCAACCCGGTGCTGGGGCCGACGGATGCGCAGGGCAACGCCTACGGCCGGTTCGGGACCGATGACGCGACGAAGGAAGGCTGGTTTGTGCTGAGCGGGGTGCCGCTGCCGCCGGGCACAACGGCGGCGAATTACCAGATGACGATTGAGCCGGTGAACGCGCTGTATACGGGCAGCGAGGGCGTGGGACCGTATGCGATGAACCAGGTAACGCCTTCCGGACAGATGCAGACGGTGCAGCTGGGCAGCCTGAGCGCGGGCGCGGTGGTGACGCAGAACATTGCGCTGAGCACCTCGGCCGACGGAACGGTGACGGATGACGGGTCGCAGGCGGAGCCGAATACGGCGCCGGGCAATGGAGAGTGGCTGTCGAAGCTGGTGGGCTACGGGCATACGGGCTGGTTCCAGTTCAACGCGCGGGCCAACCGGGAGTTTACGGTGGAGGCCCTGGCGCTGGATGAGACGGGGGTTGGATCGGGGAACAAGGCGGCGGTGCTGATCGGGCTTTGGAACGGAACGGACGCGACGGGCTCACTGCCGGACATCGCGATGACGGTGCCATACAACGGCGCGATGGTAGGGCTCTCGACTTTGTCGGCGCAGACCGCGGCGACGGGAGAGATCCGCGTGGCGTATACGGACCTGCGCGGCGACGGCCGGCCTGATTTCCCGTACCAGGCGAGGCTGCTGTATGCGGATACGGTTTCACCGGCGCGGCTGACGCTGGCCGGCGGCCCGATTGCGATTGAGGGACAGGGCTTTCGCCTTGGGGCGGTGGTGCTGGTGAACGGCGCGCAGGCGGCGGTGACGAGCGTGACGCCGACCGAGATTACAGCTGTGGCGCCGGCGGTGAGCGCGGCGACGGGAACGGTGGTGGTGGAGGTGGAGGATCCGCAGACGCTGGGAACCACGGAGATTCTGGACGGGTTGAGCTACGACGCGCAGGGGACCGACGGGTTGCGGATTATGACGGCGCCGATGGGCTCGATAAGCCAGGGCGTCCCGGTGCCGATGACGGTGCAGGTGGTGGCTGGCGACGGAACAACACCGGCCGGCAACGTGGAGGTGACGTTTGCGGTAGCGAGCGGTTCGGCAACGCTGGGATGCAGTGCCAGCCCGTGCACGGCTATGAGCAATGGAGACGGGATGGCAACGATGCTGGTGACGCCGACCGCGGCGGAGGCGACTCAGGTAACGGCGTCGCTGACGAATGGCGAGAGCGTGATGGCGGAGTTTGACGGAGGAACAGCGCCGCAGATTGCCGCGACCAACAGCCTGTACGTGGCGATCGGCGCGCAGGTGAGCTGGACGCCGCAGGCCATTGTGCTGAACAGCGCGAAGCCGCTGCAGGGCGCCACGGTGAGCTGGAGCGGCGGCACGGGCGCGCAGGTCGAGACGGTGAGCTCGAAGAGCAATGCGGCAGGGCTGGCCTCGACGACGGTGACGGCGGGACCGCTGGCCCAGGGCGCAACGGCGACGGTGTATGCGTGCGAGAACGGAGTGAGCCCCTGCGCGGCGTTTACGATCAGCGCGGTCTCAACAACGCTGGCGGGGCTGCTGCCGGTGAGCGGCGTGGGGCAGAGCCTGGCGGCGACGGCAACGGCGATGCCGGTGACGCTGGAGGTGGTGGACGGGGTCGGGCATCCGCTGGCCGGGGCGCAGGTGAACGTGTACCAGCAGATGACGGCGTGGGAGCCGCCGTGCCCGTCCACGGGGCGCTGCGCGGCGGCGCCGGTGCTTGGCTCGAGCGCGAGCACGGTGACCGCAGACCAGAATGGGCTGATAACCATGACGCCGATGAGCGGTGGAGGGCAGGCGGTCGTGGTGAACGTGCAGGCGACGGTCGGCGAGCAGGGCTCGCTGAACTGGAGCATTGTGCAGCACCCCTGAACCCGGGCGCCGGCAAATCGGCGGTTGTTGGAAGCAGCCGCCGGCCGGTGGAGAACAAAAGCCGCAGATGTGAGCCGGTGTGCATCTCTGCTTACAGCGCGCGCACAAGGGAACGGGCTGGAGGAAGAAGATGGCGGCTGGCAAGTCAACGGGTAAGGTGTTCAGCAACGGTGCGGTGGAGGAGAAGCGCAGGCCGCGGGTGGTGGTGCTGGGCGGCGGGTTCGCAGGCCTGAACGCGGCAAAGGCGCTGGGCAGGATGCCGGTGGATGTGACGCTGGTGGACAAGAGCAACCACAACACCTTTCAGCCGCTGCTGTACCAGGTGGCGCTGGCGATGCTTTCGCCCGCGGACATCGCGACGCCGATCCGCTCGACGCTGCGGAAGGAGCGGAATGTCGACGTGCTGCTGGAGGAAGTTGCCGGCGTGGATATGGGGGCGCGGCAGGTGAAGCTGTCGAGCGGCGGGCTGCTGCAGTATGACTACCTGATTGTCGCGACGGGGTCGGAGAAGTCGTACTTCGGGCATAAGGAGTGGGAGCAGTATGCGCCGGGGCTGAAGACGGTGGAAGACGCAGTGGAGATCCGCAGGCGCGTGCTGCTGGTCTTTGAGCTGGCGGAGGCACAGGCGGTGGAAACGGGATCGCACCGGCCGCTGAACTTCGTGGTGACGGGCGGCGGCCCGACCGGGGTGGAGCTGGCTGGGGCGATCGCGGAGATCGCGCGGTACTTCCTGGAGCAGGACTTCCGGCACATCGATCCGCGGAAGGCGAAGGTGGTGCTGATCGAGGGCGGTCCGCGCATCCTGCCGAGTTATCCGGAAGACCTGACGAAGAAGGCTGTGGAGCAGCTGAACCGCCTGGGCGTGGAAGTACACACCGACATGATGGTGGAAGAGATCGGCGCCGGGTATGTGAAGGTGAAGGGCGGCGGGCAGATGGACGCGGTGGTCGCGGTGTGGGGCGCGGGGGTTGCGTCTTCGCCGGTGGGCGCGATGCTGGGGGTGCCGCTCGACAAGAAGAAGCGCGTGATTGTGGATAA
>CAXTMY010000050.1:0-22392 GCA_964245565.1 uncultured Acidobacteriaceae bacterium
GGTCTGAGCGAGAATCCGCGGAACCCATCGACGTTCATCGATCTCAGGGCGTCCATATTGATTGCCATCGATCTTTCCGGTTGAAAGGCGAGAGAAATGCCCGCAGTGTACCGGGGAGCAGTACGGCGGCGGTTCGCGGCGCGGCACTGCTACTGGTCTTCACCTGTGAACTGGTGCACGTGGCGCGCGTGTACTCGGCTACGTGGGATGACCGCACCATCTCTACGACGGCTATTGCATCTGGACGAAGCAGGATTACCGGCTGAACGCCGAGGTGCCGCTGCTGGTAAAGCTGACGGCATTGCTTCCGCTGCTCGCGATGCACCTCACAAGGCCGCCCAGCCACGGGCAATGGCGGCGGCGCTGGAAATAGCCGGGCAGGCGGTTGCCCTGGCTCCGCGCTCGGCGACGGCGCAGGTCAGGCTGGCTGAGCTGATGGCTGCTACCGGGCGATGGAGCGAGGCGCTGAAGCATGACCGCGCAGCGGACGTACTGGTGCGTACGGTCAGGCCGGAGCTACAGGATGCGGGCCTGGCACCGAGAATCGCCGCAGACCTGACCAGCGCGAAGAGCCACCTGGCAGGTGGCTCCGAAGCCAGCCCGGCAAGTCGCTAATTTGTTCCCTTGAGCGAGGCAAAGGCTCGCTTGAGACGACGCCACGCGAGGATCGCGTAGCCGCCTTTTCGGCGCCAGGCCCGGGCGCGCCGGGCACGCTCGGACTCGTGCCCTACCTGCCACGGAAATTTGCGCGGCTCCGTGCGCGGCTGCCGCGGATTTTCAAAGACCATGATGTAGGCATACCTGGGAGCGTCGGAAAAGTTCGCTCCCGCGCCGTGCACCGTGCGTCCGCTGTGAACCGTGCATGAGCCGATCTCAAGGGGACAAAGAACTGCGCTCCCGGGGTCGAAGCCGGAGATGCACTCAATGACATGGACGCGTGGGTCATTGTTCGGCGAGCCATGCGGGAGCACTTCGCCTGGACCGGGAATAAACCGCATGCACCCGTTTTCTGCATTTACCGGCTGCAGCGGCACCCAGATGCTGATTTCTTCATAGAAGAACATCGGATCGTGGAAGGCTTCATCCTGGTGCCAGGGGGTGACTGCGCCGTCGTGGGCGGGCTTTTTTATGACGTGATCAAAAACAAACGTGGCCCCAGGCCCCAGCAATTCGCGCGCCAGCTGATGTGCATTCCTGAACATCTCGGTATTGGCGAGTGCCGGTGCGAATGTCCGGGGCGCCAGAATCTGGGGCAGCTTCGGAGGCTCTCCTTCTTCTTCAACGCCCGCCATGTCGAACTGGCGGCCTTCCTTAAAGCCGACGCGCTGGTCGAAAAGCGGCTCGACGAGCTGCCGGACAGCGGCGACATCCCGCGTATTCGTAATACCGTGCACGACCAGGAAACCGTTTTCAGCCAGCTCTCGACGGGTTTGATCGTCGCAGAAGCTGTGCCCCGCAGCTTTCGTCTCGCCTGCGAAAGCTGCCGTATCGTCAGTGTCGATTACCGTATTGTTGTCAAACATCACCTGCTCACTTTTCTTTCGCTAATTGAGAATAGGATGCGGATTTATGTAGACGCTTTCGATGCAAGAACCGACACGTCGCTATGATCAGCATAAGTGCGAGAGAGCCGGTTGGCGATGCCAATTCCTGCCGCAGCTGCTGCCCTCGATGGACCTCGTCAAAGCCGGAATCCGCCCTGAATGTAGAACGATCCGATGGCGTTCAGGAGAGTCTGCCGGATCGGCGAGAGACCTGACCCTAAAATGATGGGATGACAAATGCAGAGGCTTGCCTGGGTGATGGCGACCGGCAGATCAACGGTGGGCAATGGATCGGCGGCGCGGCGGTGCCCGGGAGCACACCGGGCGACGGTCTGCGGGCAACGGACCCCATGACCGGCGAGCTGCTGCCTGGCGTGTTCGCCGCGGCCGCCGCGGAGCAGATCGACGCGGCTTGCCGGCTGGCAAGCGAGACGGCGCGTGCGTTCGGCGCGACGACTTCTGAAGCGAGGGCGCTGTTCCTGGAAGCGATCGCCGAGGAGCTGATCGGGCTGGGGCCGGTGTTGACACAGCGGGCAGCGGCGGAGACCGGGCTACCGCAGGCAAGGATAGAAGGCGAGCGCGGGCGTACCGCAGGGCAACTGCGGCTGTTTGCGAAGGTGCTGCGGGATGGGCGCGCCTTTGCGGTCGTGAGCGACGAGGCTGAGCCGGAACGGAAACCGGCGGCGAAACCTGCCCTGCGGACCGTGCGGGTGGCGCTCGGTCCGGTGGCGGTGTTCGGTGCGAGCAACTTTCCGCTGGCGTTCTCGGTCGCGGGCGGTGATACGGCATCGGCGCTGGCCGCCGGCTGCCCGGTTGTTGCGAGGGCGCATCCGGGGCATCCGGGAACGTCGGAGCTAGCGGGACTGGCGATTGTGCGGGCCGCGAAGCGAACCGGCATGCCGGCCGGGGTGTTTGCGCTGCTGACGGGCGGCGGCAATGCGATCGGCGAAGCCCTCGTGCAGCATCCGGCGATCTGCGCGGTGGGGTTTACGGGTTCGCGCGCGGGCGGTCTCGCGCTCACGCGGCTGGCGCAGCAGCGCTTGCGGCCGGTTCCGGTGTTCGCGGAGATGAGCTCGGTGAACCCGGTATTTGTGCTGCCGGGCGCGCTGGAGCAGAGCGCCGATGCGATCGGAAAGGAACTGGCGGCTTCCGTGATGCTGGGCGTGGGTCAGTTCTGCACCAATCCCGGCATTGTGTTCGGCGTAAGCGGGCCGGGGTGGGAGCGTTTTGCGCAGGCAGCGGCGGATGCGATGCGATCCGCGCCGGCCGGAACCATGCTGCACGCGAGCATTGCGCAAGCCTACGCGCAGGGCGCCGCACGGCTGCGAGCGGTCGAATGCGTGGAGGTACTGGCTGAGGGTGCGGAGGGGTCTGCCGCTGCCGGACGGTCGCTGCTGTGCCGGACAACGGCGCAGCAGTACCTGAGGGAGCCGCAGCTCAGCGAAGAGGTGTTTGGCCCGGCATCTCTGCTGGTGAGCTGCGCGAGCACCGCGGAGATATTGCTGGCCGCTGAAGCGCTGGAGGGGCAGCTGACCTGCACGGTGCACTTTGCAGACGCGGATCACGAAGCCGTGCGCGAGCTGCTGCCGGTGCTGCGGGAAAAGGCCGGGCGCCTGGTGGCGAACGGTTTTCCGACCGGGGTGGAAGTGGGCATGGCCATGGTGCACGGCGGGCCCTTCCCGGCGACGACGGACAGCCGCTTTACTTCGGTCGGAGCCATGGCGATCGAACGCTGGCTGCGCCCGGTGTGCTACCAGGACTTTCCGCCGGAGCTGACGGGCTGAGCAATGGCCGGCCCCGCAGCCCGCGGACACCGCGAGCCGCGGGTACATGCCGGCCGCGCTTTGCTTTTAAACGAACCGCGGAATAATGGGCGCGTCGAACCCTGGCTTGATGACGGGCGTGTCGTGGCGAATGTGCTGGACAAGGCCGGCCATGATCTCATGCTGCGCGATCTTGGACGCCTTGGAGGAGGATGTGGAAACGAGAGGATGGGATCCGTTCTGGAGCTGGCGCGCGCGGCGCGCGGCAACGATGACGTAGCGGAAATTGCTGTCGAACTCGTGCTCAAGCTTCATAGACTGCCTCCTGGAAGGTGCTGCCCTTATTCTTGTGCTTCGCTTTCGTAGCCTGCCAGTTTGAATGCTGCCAGCACCGGCTTAAGCCGCGAACGCATGCCCTGCTGGCGGCAGCCCTCGGCGAGTCGTGTCTGCCGGGCCAGTTCCGCCGGTGCGCCCTGCCGGGCCGCACCTCGTTCGAAACGTTCTACCGCCACAATAGCCGAAAGTTCATCGACTGCGATATCTAAAATATCGTTCAGCAGCACGTAACCGTAGTGATGGTAATTTCTGATCTCGCTGCGGGCCTTGGCGAGACGGCGCTCGATGACCGCATCGTCGAGCAGGCCCTCGGCGCGGCTGCGGTTGCGCAGGCGGGCTTCGAGCGTCTCCGGGTTGGGGGGCAGCACGAAGATGCTGACTGCCTCGGGCATGCCGGTTCTCACCTGCTCGGCGCCCTGCACGTCGATGTCGAGCAGCAGGTCCTTGCCGTGGGCAGCGGCGTCGGAGAGCGATTTGCGCGCGGTGCCGTAATAGTTGCCGAAAACGTCGGCGTGCTCCATGAACTCGCCGCGGGCGACCATGGCTTCAAACTCCGGCACGGAGATGAAGTGGTATTCGCGGCCGCTCTCCTCGGAGCCGCGCGGGGCGCGGGTGGTGTAGGAGACGGAAAACTCGAGGTCGGCGACGAGCGAGCGGATCTGCGCGACCAGCGTCGACTTGCCCGAGCCGGACGGCGCCGAAATGATGAAGAGAATACCTGCCACGTGCCTCCTGTTCGTTCTAGGAACTGTTTTATTCGAGGTTCTGGACCTGTTCGCGGAGTTTTTCGATTTCCGCCTTCATCGCGAGTCCGCACTCGGTGATACGCGCGCTGCCGCCGGTGATGCCCGCGGTTTTCGAGAGCAGCGTGTTGGCCTCGCGGTTCATCTCCTGGAGGAGGAAATCGAGCTTTTTGCCGACTTCGCCGCCGGCCTCCAGCAGTTGGTGGAAGTGCGCGATGTGGGTGTGCATGCGGGCGACTTCTTCTTCGACATCGCCGCGCTCGGCCAGCAGGGCAGCTTCGGCGAGGATGCGGTTGGGGTCGAGGGCGTGACCGCCGAGGAGTTGTTCGAGGCGCCCGGCGAGGCGGGTAAAGTGCGCGTCCTGCGCGCCGGCGCGGAGGCTTGCAACTTCCTGCGAGAGCAGGCTGAGTCGGTCGAGGCTTGCGCGCAGGGTGGCGGCCAGCGCGGCGCCTTCCTGCGCGCGCATGGCCCTGAGCGCGGCGAGGGCTTCGGCGAGCAGCGCGGGGACGGCGCGGGCAAGCGCGGCGGACTCCCCGGCGTCGCTGTCCGGGCGGTTTTCGGTAGAGGCGAGCAGCAAACCGGGGATCCGGGCGGCGAGGTTGAGGTCGGGCGCTGAGTTGAGGCCCAGCTCCGCGGCGGCGGCGCGAAAGCTCGCGACCCAGGAGCGGAGCGCGGGGAGGTCGAAGGCGACGGCAGCCCGCTCGGCAGAATCCCTGCGGCCGTTGCGCTCGAGCGTGAGGGTGCACTCGATGTGGCCGCGGACGAGCGCGCGCTTGAGCTCGGCGCGGATGGTGGCTTCAAGCGCCTCGGCGCCGGCCGGCAGGCGCAGCTGCAGGTCGAGGAAGCGGTGGTTGATGCTCTTGAGCGTGAGGGTGAGCGCGGGCGCGTCGGCAGCGCGGCTGGTGACGCGGGCGTAGCCGGTCATGGAGAAAACAGGCGGGAAGACAGGCGGAGCAGTGGGTTGCGCGGGGCCATCCGCGGGCGGCTGCGGGGAAGCAGCCGCGCCCTCCGGTACCCCAAATTGCTCGTCTGGCCGGGGTGCTTCCCTCAAGCTTCCGCCTCCTGAGGCAGCATGTCGGCGAACTGCAGCTCATAGAGGCGCCGGTAGATGGAGGAATGGCGCAGCAGCTCGTCGTGGGTGCCGACGGCGGTGAGCGCGCCGCCTTCCATAACGCCGATGCGGGTGGCGCGGCGCACGGTCGAGAGCCGGTGGGCGATGACGATGACGGTGCGGCCTTCCATCAGGTTGCCGAGCGCAGGCTGCACCAGCGACTCACTTTCGGCATCGAGCGAGGAGGTCGCCTCGTCCAGGATCAGGATGGGCGCGTTCTTCAGGAGCGCGCGCGCGATGGCGATGCGCTGGCGCTCGCCGCCCGAGAGCCGAAAACCTTTCTCGCCGATGGGGGTGTCGTAGCCTTCAGGCAGGCGCATGATGAAGTCGTGCGCCAGGGCGGCGTGGGCCGCGGCTTCGACCTGCGCGAGCGGAACGTTTGGTCTTCCGTACGCGATGTTGTTGCGAATGGTGTCGTTGAAAAGGATCGTCTCCTGCGTGACTTTGCCGATCTGCTCGCGCAGGGAGCGCATCGTGACGTCGCGCAGGTCGTGTCCGTCGATGAGGATGCGTCCGGAAGTCACGTCGAAAAAGCGGGGGATGAGGTTGACGAGCGTCGACTTGCCTGCGCCGCTCGGGCCGACGAGCGCGAACACCTCTCCGCGGTGGACGTCGAAATTGATATCGAACAGCACCTGCTTTTCGCCCTCTTCGGTCGAGTAGCAGAAACCGACATTCTCCAGCCGAATGGCTTGCTGAAAGCCTTTGAGAGGGTGCGCGCGCGGCTTCTCGACAAGCTCGTCCCGGTCGTCCATGAAGCGGAAGATCTCACTCGACGCGCCGATGGCCTGCTGGAAGCTGTTGTAGTACAGCGCGAACTTACGAACTGGATCATAGAGCTTGAACAGCGCGACGATGAAGGTGAAGAACTGGCCTTCCGTCATGGAACGGTTCTGGATCTGGCCGCGGCCGACCAGCAGGAGCAGCGCGATCGCGACGGCGCCGATAAAGTCCATCAGCGGCGAGGAGACCGCCTGCGCGCGGACGGAGCGAAGGTTGGCGCGGAACAGCCGGCCGGCCGCCCGGCGGAAGCGGCTCTGCTCCCAATCTTCCATGTTGAACGATTTGACGATGCTGTTGCCGGTGATGCTTTCGTGCAGGATGTTTTGGATTTCGGCGAGCTTGTCCTGGCCGCCGCGCGTGGTGGTGCGCACGCTGCGGCCGATGCGGCGGATGGACCCGGCGACGACCGGCACGAAGAGCAGCAGCAGCCACGCCAGCTTGCCGCCCAGCCACACCACCACGCCCAGCGTGAAGATCAGGGTGAAGAATTGCTGCAGGAAGTCCGACAGCACCGAAGACATGGCGTACTGGACGCGCTCAATGTCGTTGATGAGCGTTGAGAGCAGGGTGCCGGTGGCGTGCTTCTGAAAAAAGGACACCGAGCGGCGCAGCATGGTTTCGTACAGATCGTCGCGCAGGTCGGTAATCATGCCGAAGCCGGCGTAGTTGACCAGGTAGGTGCCTGAAAAATCGCAGATGCTCTTGAGCAGGGTCGAGGCGATCAGCGCGTAGCCGACGATCGTCCACTCATTGTGCATCCAGTGCGGCACCAGGGCGTGCAGGTCGAAACGGACGTGCATGCCGAACCGGGCGTTAAACCTGCCGAGCAGCGGGACCGGCCGGGTGGTCGCGCCGGGGTGCAGCACATTGTCGAAGATGGGCTGGATGAGCAGCAGCCGAAAGGCCTCAAGCAGGCCGACCATGGCCATGAGCAGGACGGCTGCGCCGGCCTGGAGCGCATAGCGGCGCAGGTAGTCGAGCAGCCGGATGACGCGCTTCACTGCGCCGCCCGCTTCCGGTCGGCCTGCTTACGCTCTGTCCGTTGCCGCATCCCCCGCCTTTCGCCTTCTACAGTGTAGTGAGAGCGGCCGCTTTGCGCGAGCGGGCGGCGTCCGAGCGTTTTTGCTCCAAAGGGAGAGTTTTGGTACAGCGGCTTTTCCCGGCGGAAAAGCCACGCGCCCTTTGCCGGTCCCCACTGGGCGTGGAGTGAGAATGCGTCAGCGGGGCATGTCGCGGTGGGTGGTTTTGACGCGGTAGCCCTCGGCCGCGAGCTGCCGGCTGACCTCCTCGGCGACCATGACCGAGCGGTGCTGGCCGCCGGTGCAGCCGAAGGAGACGGTGAGATAGCTCTTGCCCTCGTGGATGTAATGCGGCAGCAGGAACAGCAGCATGTCGAGCGTTTTGCCAAGGAACTCGGCGGTTTGCGGAAAGCTGCTGACGTAGTCGACGACCTGGCGGTCCTGGCCGGTGAGCGGGCGGAACTCCGGGATGAAGTGCGGATTGGGCAGAAAACGTACATCGAGCACCAGGTCGGAGCCGAGCGGGACGCCGTTTTTGTAGCCGAAGCTGGTTACCGCGATCAGCAGGCTCTTGCCTGCTTCCGCGCCGAAGCGCGTCTGCAGATAGGCGCGCAGCTCGTGCACATTGAAGTTGGTGGTCTCGAGCACGATATCGGCGATATTGCGCACCGGTTCCAGAAGGGCGCGTTCGGCGTCCAGCGAGGCCTCGACGGTTTCCCCGGCGCCGAGCGGGTGCGGGCGGCGGGTTTCCGAGTAGCGGCGCACCAGCGCGGAGGGTGCCGCTTCGAGGTAGATCACGGTCACGGGCAGCAACTCGCGCATCCGGAGCAGGGTTGCCGGGAGCTGCTCGAGCGCATCGCCCTCGCGCACGTCGACGACGATCGCGGCTTTGCGCGGCGTCTTCGCGCTCGCGATCAGTGCGGCGAACGGCGGCAGCAGCTCAATCGGCAGGTTGTCGACCGAATAGTAGCCGAGATCTTCAAAGGCCTTGAGCGCAGAGCCTTTGCCGGAGCCTGAAAGCCCGGTGAGCACGACCAGTTCGCGAATGGAGGCGGGTTCTGTCACGGGTGTCTGCTCAAAAAAAATCACAGCGCCTTCCTGCTACTGAAGGCGCTGTGACTCACTGGGATGGCAGCTAGGGCAACTCAATCAGCTCCAGCATACCGTCGCGCCTGCAATGTAATACGCGCAGAAGGCTGGATTTGTCGCGGAAGATGAAGACTTCGCGGTTGCGCGTCGCCATCTCCTTGACCGCTTCTTCAAGGCTCATGGGCCGCAGCGCGACGGCGTCGATGGTGCGGGTGACATGCGGCTCGTTCGAGAACCGCGGCTCTTCCATTTCGGCATGGTGGCCATTGGAACCGTGCCCGTTGGTGGGTTTTGCCACTTCCGGCTCGAGGCCGAGCACAGCGTCGAGCGGCGAGTCGGGCGTGTTGAGCAGGGCGGTACGCTTGCTTTTGCCGGGTCGCTCGAGCGCCGGCTCCACCACTACTTTCTCGTCCTTCGGCAGGCGTGTCTGCGAGGCGCGCTTTTCCTTGAGGCGAATCGCCTGGGCTTCAGCCTTCTCAAGGGCCTGCCGCAGCGCCGCCTCTGCGCTCGCGGTCGACTCGCACAGCCCGACCAGGTCGTGCAAGCGTGTTTTCACCGTGACTTCCGCGATCTGCCGGTGCTTCTCCGTGGTCACGATGACGTGCGCGCTCCCGCCATTGCCGAGCATTTTCTCCATCCGGTCCAGGAACGGCACCGTGAGCGCCCGCATCTCGTTGGTAACCACTGTCTGCCTGCCCGTATATTCAACGTCCATCCAAGACTCCTTCTCCAGCAGACGCAGCCGAGGTTACCCCCGTACACGCCGCTGATGCGTACTTGGGATGCGCATATCCTCGCGATACTTTGCCACGGTTCTGCGGGTTACGTCGATACCGTCTTTCTGGAGCAGCTGGGTGATGTGATCGTCGGTAAGCGGCTTGCGCGGGTCTTCCTCCTCGATCAGCTTCTTGACGCGGCGTTTGAGCAGGAGCAGCGGCGTCCCTGAGCCTTCCGGTCCGTTCACTCCTTCGGAGAAGAAGAAGCGCAACTCGAAGACGCCCTGCGGCGTGTGCGCGTACTTGTTCGACACGGCGCGGCTGACGGTAGAGGGATGGACGCCGATCTCCTCGGCGACGTCCTTGATCATCATGGGGCGAAGGCTCTCGACGCCGTGCTCGAGAAAATCGCCCTGGCGCCGGACGATGGCCTCGCAGGTGCGAAGGATGGTGTTCTTGCGCTGCTCGATGTTGCGCATCAGCTGCAGGGCAGAGCGGTAGCGCTCCTTCACGTAGTCCTTTACATCCTTCTCCGCGCCTCCTTTCTGGAGGAGTTTGCGGTAATCGCGGTTGAGACGCAGCGAAGGCAGGTTTTCCTCGTCCATAACGGCGATGTACACGTCAGCGCGCTTGACGAATGAGACATCGGGCTCGATGAGGCGGGCGTCGACCTGCTGGAAGCGCTGGCCCGGGCGCGGATCGAGCGTGCGGATGAACTCGAGCGCATCCTGCACCTCTTCCGGCTTGGCCTGCGCGGCCCTGGCCAGCTCGCGCGTGTCGCGTTTATGCAGCAGGTCGAGGCAGCTGTCGACGATACGGTGCGCCGCCTGGAGCACGGCCTGGCGGTGCGCGGCAGCCTGGGGGCCGATGCGGCTGATGGGCGTGCGCTCGAAGGCGCGGCGGCGTGCCTCGACCTGGAGCAGCAGGCACTCGCGCAGGTCGGCGGCGGCGATGCCGGGGGGGTCGAGCGCGCGCACGACCGCGAGGGCTTCCGAGAGCAGGGCCTCGGCATCGGGCACGGCGTGTCCGTTGCCGGGGTGCGAAACCCGGCAGGCGGCGAGCTCGCGGAGCCAGCCCGCATGGAGCTCGTCGCCTGCGGAGGCGCAGTAGCCGTCTTCATCGAGGTTGCCGAGGATATAGTCGACCGCCGCACGCAGAAGGGGCGTGAGCGAAAGCGAGCCGACCTGCCACTGGAGATGGTCGATCAGCGAGCCGGGCTGCGAGAGGTAGTTCTCGATGGAAGGCTTTTCGTTGACCTCGAAGCTCTGGGGTGAGCGGAAACCGGGATCGAGGTACTCCTGAAAGTAGGAGCCGAAATCGATTTCCTCAAACGGATCGGCCGGATCGGTGCGTTCCTCGGTGGCGGGGGCGGCGGCGAGCTCGCGGTCGGCTTCACGGCCGGCCACATGGTCCAGCATCGGTACGGTCTCTTCCAGCTCTTCGAGCACCGGGTTCTCCGCGATCTCGGTCTGGATCATGTCCTTGAGCTCAATCTTGTTCAGCGCGAGGACGCTGACCATCTGCATCAGCCCCGGCGTGAGGATCTGGCGCTGGGCGACTCGCAAGTTCAGTTTGGGCTGGAGTGAGACCATACCGCGGCGGAACACCTCAGGGGACTGGAGTAGTGGGTGCAGTCTACCCAAAGTAGACACCCCATCACCAGCTTTCGTCATCCTTTCGTAACGGCACGACCGGATCGCTATTCGCAAATGGCAAGCCGCATGCACGCGTGATCCGTGGTAGCTATTTCCGCGTCTCGATCAATGGAGAGCCTGGGCCGTCGTGCGCGCCAATTCGGCGAACAGCGCGTCGCGCGCTGCCTGCGATGCTGCTGAGCCGGTCAGAAACGCCGCCAAGATCACGGTGCGCCCATCCGGCCAGGTCAGGATGCCGATGTCGTTATAGGCCGCCGTCATGCCGGCTACCGTGCCGGAGGTGCCGGTCTTGTCGGCCAGGCGGACCCCGGACGGCAGCCCCGCCCGCAGCCGATTCGGCACAGTCTGCGCATCCATCAGCTGGAGCAGGTACTCGGTCGAGGCGCGCGAGAGCAACTGATGGCCCCAGAGCTTTTGCAGGAACAGCGCCGCGGCTTCCGGTGTGGTCGTGTTCCGCGGATCGGCGAGAAATGCCTGGTAGCCCTCGCGCAGCCGCCGGTCCTGCTCAGCCGGCGTTTCCCCGGCGGCCGGTTGCGCCGCGCCTTGCAGGTGATCGAACACCCTGGCGACGGCTGCCTCATCCTCATCGACGCGCATTGCGGGAATGCCCTTCTCGCGAAGGAAGCGCGTGACCGCTTGGCCGCCGCCAAGCAGACGGATGAGCGCGTCCACGGCCGTGTTATCGCTCTGGCTGACCGCAGCCACCAGCAACCGGCGCACCGTGAAGGTCATCCGATCGCCGATGAAGTGGTCGCCGATCGACGGCACGGCGGACCCCGGATCAACGTCCGAACGCTGCACCGTAACGCTCTGCGCAAGCGAGAGAGACCCGGCATCGACGCGGGAAAGGACAGCAGCCGCGACCGGCGCCTTGAAGACGCTCATCATGGGAAACGCTCGTTCGGCGTTGACGCCCCAGGTCGCGCCGTTTTGCAGATCGACAACGGCGATGCCGAACGTGCCCGGCTGTGCACGTTTCGACAGGGCTTCGAGCTCACCCTGCAGTTCTGCGGAGCTGTTCGTTGCCGGGGCTCCGCTGATGGGACCGGAAGCGGAGAGGGTGACGAGCGCGGAAGCAAGCGCAAAGCAGGAGCGGCGGGCGAGCCTGGAACGGAAACAAAGCATGCCCTATTAACGCCTGGGCGGCCGCTGTTTGTGGCGCATGGCGGCGGGAAGGTTCCTCGGCAGTCACCGGGCCTGTTCACTTCTCGGGGAGAAGAAGCTAAATAGCCGGGCCCAAGCGATTTGTGGCAGCTACCCTGCTGTACCAGCGGCCGGAGTCCTTTACGGTGCGCTTCTGGTCGCGGTAGTCGACATACACCAGCCCGTAGCGCTGGGTGTAGCCGTCGGCCCATTCGAAATTGTCGAGCAGGCTCCAGGCGTGGAAGGCACGGACGTTGGCTCCGTCCTCGATTGCCCGCGCCAGCTCCGCGAGCTCGGCACGGAAGAACCGGATGCGGCGCGCGTCGGGGACGTGGCCGCCGCTATCCGGGTAGGGCGTGTCCAGGTAGCCGCAGCCGCTCTCCGTGATCTCGATGACGGGGTGGTTGTACTCGCGGGAGATGCGGGTAACCAGGTCATAGATGCCAAGCGGCCAGATCTCAAGGCCGGCATCGGTCAGAGGACCCTCGGTCGGCATCACGGCGCTGAACTGGGTGAACGGATCGCGGCCGCCGGCGGTGTCTTCAATCTCCGTGCCGAAGGTTCCGCTCCCGGAGTGAGAGGCCGCGCTTGCATCGGAGACGATGCGGCGGGTGTAGTAGTGGAAGCCGATCCAGTCGAGCGGCACCTGCATGATCTCGCCGTCGCCGGCGCGGAAGCCCATCGCCTCGTACGGAATCTCACCGACAAAAGCCTTTGGGTACCTGCCGTTCATCGCGGTCTCGAGGAAGTAGACATTGTTCATCGCGTGGTAGCGGTCGGCCGCGGCGCGGTCGGCTTCGCTGCCTGTTTTTGGATAAGCGGGAGCCATTCCGTACGCGCTGCCGACCGTCGCTTTTGCGGACGCAGCCTTGATGGCGCGGAACGCCTGGCCCTGGGCCAGGTTTACGGTGTGGGCGGCTTTGAGGAAGTCGGTGTAGCTGGCGCGGCTGGGAGGAAACACGCCGACACCGTAGCCTAGATAGGTAAAGGACCAGGGCATATTGAACGGGGCCCAGACGGTGATGCGGTCGCCGAGGTGTTTTGCCAGGATGCCGGAGTAGTCGGCGAAATACCCGGCCAGATCGCGGTTGGGCCAGCCGCCGCGATCTTCGAGCGCCTGCGGCAGATCCCAGTGGTAGAGCGTACAGAAGGGGCGGATTTCCGCTTCGAGCAGGGTGTCGACCAGACGGCTGTAATGATCGAGGCCTTTCGGGTTCGGCGCTCCCACACCCGTGGGTTGAATCCGCGGCCATGCGATCGAGAAGCGGTAGCTCTTCTGATTGAGGCTCTTCAAAATGGCTACGTCCTGCGGATAAAGGTGGTACTGGTCGCAGGCGATGTCGCCGGTGGCGGCGCCTTTTACCTTGCCGGTGGTGTGCGCAAAGTGGTCCCAGATGGACTCTCCCTTGCCGTCTTCCTCCCACGCGCCCTCGACCTGGTAGGAGGCAGTGGCCAGACCCCAGAGGAAGCCCTCGGGAAATCTTGCCTGCGCAATCGCATCCTCCGGGATCGATCCTGGGATTTGCGGGGCGGCGAGGTCTGTGCCGGAGGCAAAGCAGGAGCCGGCGAGAGCAGAGCTCCCGGCCACCGCGAGGGATCCACTGACAAACTGGCGTCGGTTCATAGGGCGTTCTCCGGCGAGACAAAGGGCTTGCGCGGCTGCGGCGATTTTCAGCCTCAGGCTAACACCGGGAGAGGTAGATTCAGGCCTGTATGCCGACGGAGAACTGGGGTTAAACCAGCAGGAAGTTCTCGCCGAGATACACGCGGCGCACCTCGGCGTCGGTGCCAAGCTCCTGCGGCGTGCCGGCGCGGAAGATGCGGCCCTCGTTGATGATGTAGGCGCGGTCGGTGACGGAGAGGGTTTCGCGGACGTTGTGGTCGGTGATGAGCACGCCGATGCCGCTGGCCTTGAGCGCGAAGATGATCTCCTGCAGGTCGTCGACGGCGAGCGGGTCGATACCGGAGAACGGCTCGTCGAGCAGGATGAAGGAGGGCTGGATGCAAAGGCAGCGGGCGATCTCGACCCTGCGGCGCTCGCCGCCTGACAGCGCGTAGCCCTGCGTTCGGCGAATATGGCCGAGATTGAGCTGCTCTATGAGTTTTTCGGTGCGCGAGCGGCGCTCGACCGCGGTGATCGATTGGGCCTCGAGCACGGCGAGGATGTTGTCTTCGACCGAGAGCTTGCGGAAGACGGACGGCTCCTGCGGCAGGTAGGAGATGCCGTAATTGCGGGCGCGCAGGTACATGGGCACCCGCGTAATCTCCACCCCGTCGGCGAGGATGCGGCCAGAGTCGGGCGTGACCAGGCCGACCATCATGTAAAAGCTGGTGGTCTTGCCGGCGCCGTTCGGACCCAGCAGCCCGACCACTTCGCCTCGGCTCACCGTGATGGAAACACCGCGGACCACCTGCCGTCCCTTGTAACTTTTGCCGATTTCTTCAGTGGAAAGCTTCTGCATTACTTCGTGGTCCGCGTGTCCGTCACCGTACGGCGGCTGTTCCCTTCCGGATCGTTACTAAGCACCTGAACGCTATTATCGCTGCTGCGGAACAGCAGGGCGGCGCCGGTGGTGTCGCCGTGCTCTTTATCGCTTGCATGGGGCGGTACGGCGGGCGTGCCGGTGAGCAGGTAGTTGCCGTCGGCCGAGGTGTAGATGAGCTTCTCCCCGGTGCCACGCCGGCCCGGCTGGGTGAGCACCACGTGGCCGGTCGCGATGAGACGGTCGAGCTGCGAGGGCTGGCCTGCCGGGGCCTCGGTCAGGAACATCTGCGCATCGTCAGAGTGGACGACGCCGTTCGGCTGCTGCGCGACCACGTTGCCGTGGAACTCGCCGGAACGCGTGGTGTCGGAGTAAAAGAAGGTCTCGGAGGCGACCCGGGTCACGTCTTCGCCGGGCGTTGCAGCCCGCTCCGACGGGCTGCCCTGTCCTGCCGCGGCTGGCGCCGTGCCGGGCTTTTGCGCATGCCCCTGGCCGGCGAAAGCGCTGTGGACGACATCGCCCTTCGCTCCCGCGGCCCCGTGCGCGTTGAGCGAGCTGCCGCGCTTGCTGAGCTCAAGCACCGGCGCGGTCACCGAGTTAGCGCCCTGCCACATGCGCGCGTCTGTGCCTGCGCTTCCGTAGAAGACGGCAGTGTTGGTGGTGCGCGACATCTTTCCCGAGTCAGAGACGACGTGCACCGGGCCGCCGCCGCCGAGACCCGCAGGCGCGGCGCTGCCCCGCGGTGCCTTGGAGTCTGGTTTCTGCAGATAGGTGGAGCGGACGTCGCCGTGCGCGACCGCGTCTCCGGTAGCGCGGGCGTAATCGATTGTGGTCGCGGTCATCGCAAGCGTGTCGTTATGGACCCTCGGCGGCGTGCTCGCGTCACCCACGAGGTGCAGCACCTGGTCCGCGCCGTGGTAGGTCGCGGTCGCGGCGTCGGCGTAGAGCGGCGTTTGCGGAGTGCCGTCGGTGTTTTTGGCGCCGCTGGCCGGCTGCGCCGTCATGGTGACGTGGCCCTGCTGAACGGCTTCGTCGATACTGGCGCTTTCACCTTCCATGCCGCCCGCGCCTGCAGCCGCGGGCTTTGCCGCCCCGGCTTTTGCTGACGAAGCGCCTTTGCCCTTGGCCGTGGGCAGGAAGGTCGCGTGCAGCGTGTCGCCGACGCTGGTATCGGTGGCGCCGTCCGGCGCGTAGCTGGTCAAAGTGGTGCCGCCTGTGCCGTCGAGCTGCCGCAGCTCGTGGCCGTCGGTGAGCAGGGCGACGAGCTGCTGACCCTGGATGGAGGTGTGCTTCGGAGGCGCGCCGTAGGGCAGATCGTGCAGGTTGACCGTCGCGCCGCCCTGGGCGGTGGCCTTCCGGGCGATGCTCTTGCCGCCCGGACCGGGCGAGAACTCGATGTTCAGGGTGCTGGCCGTCATCTCGCGCGTGGCCGAGCCGCGCGGATCGCCGCCAAGCTCGCGCTGCTGGTAGACGAAGCTCACGGCGTTGGTGAAGGTGGCATGGTGCAGGCTCGCTTTGCCGTCGGCCCCGGGTACAAAGATCAGCGTGCCCTCGACCGCGTTGCCGTGCATGCTCGAGCTCGCGTCTTCTGAAAGGAAGTTGACGCCGCCGCCGGCATGCGCGTCCAGCGGCTGGCTGTGGGTGTCAAAGTCCGCGGTCGCGGTAGTCGAGTACAGCTCGGCGCCGTCTGCCGTAACCATGTGGACATGGTTCTGCGCATCCAGGTGCTGGAGCGTGCCGTCCGGCCGGAAGTGCAGGATCGCCTGGTCGGCCGAATCGTGGCCGCCCTGGTACTCACTGCGCGCCACCAGGAGGTAGGCGATATGGCTGTCGCGCAGCAGCTGCGCATGCTGGGCGTAGACGACCGACGGGCTGCCGTTCTGGTCGGCGTGCAGCTCGACCGCGCTTTGCAGGATCAGCACCCCGGTTTTGGAGTTGTAATCGCCGCCGATGGACGTGCCGGTCGCGCGCGGCAGCGTAAACGCCAGCGGTTGGCTGGTCTGGGCGTCGCCTGTTTTCTGGTTGAAGTGCAGATCGCTGGTCTCGATGTGGATGTTATCGGGAGGCGCGGTCGCCGCGGGCTTGCCAGCGGGAGTGACAGCCGGCGAGGCCATGTCGATCTTTACCTGTCCCCTGGCGACGACTGTCTGCGTGATTTTGTTGTAGAGGAAGTCGGCGCCGGAGATCATGTCCTTGCGGTTTGAACCCTCGGGACCGTAAAGCGTGATGACCACGTCGTGCAGCTCCGACTGGTCGCCCTTGAACAGCTCCGTGACGTGGTCGGCGTGGATGGTGAAGATGGTGTGCCCGCGCTGCGACTGCGAGTAGGTGAACCCGTTCGCGGTCTGCGAAACGTTGATGCCGAGCTGGCCCGGCAGGTCAAGGTGGAAGCCCTCGCGCTTGAGCTTCTGCAGCCCGATGGTGGCGGCGAGCACGACGGCCAGGGCTGCGAAGGCAGCGATGACGATCGTGCGAATGGTCTGGGTACGGGTGCCATCGATCCGGATCTTCGCCATGCGTCTAGTTGACCCGCTGCAGGCGCGCGATAAGCTTTTCGGCGAGACTTTCCCCGGATTCAGACCAGAGCAGGCGGCTGGAGATGCCGCAGTTCTTCTCGATGGCATGGACGAGCGCGACGAGCTGCGCGACGTTTTCGCGCACACGGGCCGCCGCTTCCCGGTCCAGCGCGACCTCCTCCTGGAGAAATGGCGTGTCGGTCCCGAAGGCGATGCGAACCTGGCCGTTCGTCTCGTAGGCGCCGGCGTCGAACTCCGGGCCGAAGCCGGTGACGCGCAGGCGTGCGGGTGAGCGGCGCCAGATCGGGTCGAGAAGCAGATCTGGACTGCCTTCGCTTTGCGGCTGCCACAGTTCCCACTCGGTTTCAAACTCGTAGGCGAAGTCGTCGTGAAGCTGTTCCATGGCGTCAGGGACAGCGCGGGCCGGGTTGGCGAGTTCCGGCTCGGCATCGTAAATCCGGGTGTATACCGGGGCTTCGGTCCAGTCGATCGGGTACACGATGGCAGCTTTGACCGGCGCAGACGGGCCCGGCACCGAGCCGATGGCGGCAAACTGGCGCAGGACGCCGAGGATGGCAGGCCCGAGCGACGCGGAACGGAAATTGGGATACCAGAGGCTCAGGAACAGTTGATCGGCCATGCGGTTGTAGATGCTCGCCTCTATAGAATGGACCTTGGGAATCGGGTGCAAACAGCGTTGGACGAATAAAGTAGTACTTTTGTCACGATTCCAGTTGTGCAGGAACAGGGTTTTAGGATAGCTTGAATCAAGCTCGTTACTGAGTGGGTTCGTTCTGCACGGTTCTATGAAGTTGCCATGCGTTGCGCCTTGCTCCGATATCAGCGAAATTTGAATTGTTAAGGAATACCAGTCACATGGAACAAGGCACAGTCAAGTGGTTCAACGACGCAAAGGGTTTTGGCTTCATCACCCGTGAGAGCAACAACGAAGACGTTTTCGTGCACTTCACAGCAATCAGCGCGAACGGCTTCCGTTCGCTCCAGGAAGGCCAGCGCGTCCAGTTCAACGTCGTGCGTGGTCCCAAGGGCTTCCAGGCCGAGAACGTTCAGGCACTGTAAACCGGCTTGAACCACAAGAAAGGCAGCCTGCGGGCTGCCTTTTTCGTTGTGTCGGAGAGGGTCGCAAGCTGCCGGCAAAAGAACGGAGAGCCGAGGATCGGCTCTCCTGCTCTCCTGGCGCGCAGCTTCGGGGCGTTTTCACGGCTGCCGGCGGTCTCTCGGCTTCAAACGGCGCGCGTTCCGCGTATCGGGCACGCTTGCGGGGAAGAGCCTCTACTGGTTCTTTCTATTCCCGAGGACGGAGTCATCTGCTCCGCCGGTTTCCGTGGCCTGCGCCAGTTCCTGACGTTTTTCGACGCGCAGCCGCTCCTCGACCTTGTTCAGGGTGGTCGCCGGTCCGGGGGCCGGCTTCCCGTTACGCGGCGGCAGGCTGGACGGGCTGCTGCGGGCCGGGACGAACGAGGTTGGACGGGATGCGGCTCCGCCCGGGATGCCGGGGGCGCGCATCCTCTGCAGCTGCTGCGCGGGGGCCGGTGCAGCCTGGGGACCGTTGCGCGGGGTCCGGCCATCCGACTGCTGCAGGGCGGGCTGCTGCGGGGCTGCCTGCTGGACTGGAACAGGAGCGCTCGCGGGCAGGTTGGCGCCGGCGGCTTCAAGCGCGTTCATCAGGGTTCCACCGCTTAGGGTTCCGCCGCGCGGCTTCGACGGAATCCTCATCGGCTGGCCGTCGGGTCCGACGATCTGCATGAGGTAGAGATAGCGGACCGTGTCTTCCTGGAAGCGCAGCATCATCTGCTCGAACATTTCGAAGGACTCGCGCTTGTAGGCGACGAGCGGATCCTGCTGGCCGTAGCCGCGCAGGCCGATGCCTTCTTTCAGGTGGTCCATGTTGAGCAGGTGGTCTTTCCAAAGGCCGTCGAGGACCGAGAGCATGATGACGCGCTCGTGGTAGCGCATGCCCTGCGAGCCGATGACTTCCTCTTTCGCGGCGTAGCGGTCGCGGAGGTTTTCAAAGATGCTTTCGCCGAGCTGGTTGCGGCTCAGGTCGTCCGGGTTGATCGCTTCCGCGTCGAGGTCGAGGCCGAAAAACTCCTTGGTTTTCGCGCGCAGCAGCGCCGTGTCCCACTGGTCGGGGTGCAGCTTCTCGGGCGCGACTTCATCGAGGATGGTGCTGAGAATATTCGGAACGTAGTCCTCGGTGACGAGCTCGCGCTGGTCGATGCCTTCGAGCAGGCTGTGGCGCAGGCCATAGACGGCCTCGCGCTGCTTGTTCATCACGTCGTCGTACTCGAGCAGGTGCTTGCGGGACTCGAAGTTCTGCGCCTCCACGGCTTTCTGCGCGGCCTCGATGCGGCGCGAGATCATGCCGGACTCGATCGGCACGCCTTCTTCCATGCCCATGCGCTGCAGAAGGGTCGAGACCCACTCGCGCGCGAAGATGCGCATGAGGTCGTCTTCAAGCGAAAGATAGAAGCGCGAGGCGCCGGGGTCGCCCTGGCGGCCGGCGCGGCCGCGGAGCTGGTTGTCGATGCGGCGCGACTCGTGGCGCTCGGTGCCGAGGATGCAGAGGCCGCCGGCCTCGATCACGGCGGCATGCTCGAGCCGCACTTCCTCGGCGTGGCGCTCCATGGCGCGCTGCCACTCGGCCACGGGAGTCTCAAACTCCTGGCCCTGGTAGTAAAAGCGCTCCATGCCGGCGTCAGCGATGGCCTGGATGGCGCCCTCGGCCACGGCGACGGGCTTGGCTTTTTTCGATTTCGTGAGCTCCTGCTTGGCGATGAATTCGGTGTTGCCGCCCAGCAGAATGTCGGTTCCGCGGCCGGCCATGTTGGTTGCGATCGTAACCATGCCGAGGCGACCGGCCTGCGCGACGATCTCGGCTTCGCGCTCGTGGTATTTCGCGTTCAGCACCACGTGGCGCACGCCCTTGTGCTGCAGGATCTGGGAGAGCAGCTCGGATTTCTCGATCGAGGTGGTGCCGACCAGCACGGGCTGCTTCTTCTCGTGCAGCGCCGCGATCTCCTCGGCGACCGCGACGTACTTCTCCTTGGTCGTGCGGAAAACCACGTCCGGATATTCGATGCGGAGCATTTTGCGGTTGGTCGGGATCACGACGATATCGAGCTTGTAGATCTTGTCGAACTCGACGGCCTCGGTCTCCGCGGTGCCGGTCATGCCGGAGAGCTTCTTATACAGGCGGAAGTAGTTCTGGAAGGTGATGGTCGCGAGGGTCTGGTCCTCGCGGCGGATGGTGACGCCTTCCTTGGCTTCGACGGCCTGGTGCAGGCCGTCGGACCAGCGGCGCCCCGGCATGAGGCGGCCGGTGAACTCGTCGACAATGACGACTTCCTCGCCCTGCTCGCCGGGCTTGACGACATACTGCACGTCGCGGCGATAGAGCGAGTGCGCCTTGATGGCGACCTCGACATGGTGCTTGAGCTCCCAGTTCTCCACCTCGGCGATGTTGCCGATGCCGAGCAGCCCTTCAATTTTTTCCCAGCCCTCATCGGTCACGGTGATGGAGCGATGCTTTTCATCGACGACAAAGTCGCCGGTGAGGATTTTCTCTTCGCCCTTCTCGATCTCCTCGCCCTTGATGAGCTGCGGGACGATGCGGTCCACGCGGACGTACTTGTCGGTGGTCTGGTCGGTGGGGCCGGAGATGATGAGCGGCGTGCGTGCTTCATCAATGAGGATTGAGTCAACTTCATCAACGATGGAGAAATAATGACCGCGCTGCACGCAGTCGCTCAGCTCGAACTTCATGTTGTCGCGCAGGTAGTCGAAGCCGAACTCGTTGTTGGTGCCGTAGGTAATGTCGGCGGCGTAGGCAGCACGGCGCTGCGCGTCGTCGAGGTCGTGGACGATGACGCCGACGGTGAGGCCGAGAAACTCGTAGATCTTGCCCATCCACTCGGCATCGCGCTTGGCCAGGTAGTCATTCACCGTGACGACATGGACGCCGTGGCCGGCGAGCGCGTTCAGGTAGCAGGGCGCGGTGGCGACCAGCGTCTTGCCTTCGCCGGTGCGCATTTCGGCGATCTTGCCCTGGTGCAGCACCATGCCGCCGATCATCTGCACGTCGAAGTGGCGCATGTTCACGATGCGCCGGCCGGCTTCGCGCACGACCGCAAACGCCTCCGGCAGGAGCTCGTCGAGTACCCGCTTTTCCGCCGCCGTCACCGCGTCTTCCCCATCGGGCTGGGCAGCGGCAACAGCCTCGGCGATGCGGGTCTTGAAAACGGCTGTCCTGGCGCGGAGCTCTTCATCTGAGAGCGCCTGGAGCGCAGGCTCGAAGCCTGAGATTTCGTCGACAACCGGCATCAGGCGCTTGACGACACGCTCATTGCTGGTTCCGAAAAGCCTGGTTAATGTGCCACCGATCAAAGCAGGAAAACCTCGTCTTCCAGTGTAAACGGTTTACCCGGCAGGCGGATGGAAGTCGCGGGCCGGAGGCTCGGCGGTAACGGCAGCCGCTCGCGCGGCGCCCCGCCGCACACGAGGGAAAGATTTAAGATACAGATATGCCATTCAACGTCAGTCCGCGCGCTCCCTACAACAACTCCTACGGTGTCCTGAACGGCGGCCGGGTCACGGGGCAGAGTGAAACCGCATCCCGGTTGCTCGGCAAAGTACTGGGGCTGGTGAGCGTCGCGTTCGCGCTCACGGCTGTCGGCAGCTATGCCTCGCTGTCGATTCCGCCGGGCCTCGCCCTGCTGATCATGCTGCTGAACTTTGGAACGCTGTTCGCCATCGGTGCCGTGCGCGCCAACCCGGCGCGGCAGGTCACGCTGCTGTACGTCTTCGCGTTTCTTGAGGGCATCGGGCTCGGCCCGACGATCCAGCATTATCTGCAGCACGGCGGCGCGCACCTGATCGAGACCGCGGCGGAAACGACAGCGATCGGGCTGGCCATGCTGGGTACGGTGGCGTACGCGATCTCCGTCGATTATCGCAAGGTGCGGGCGGTCGGGTCGTTTCTGCTGATCGGCCTGATCGTGCTGATGCTGGCGACCCTGTTCTTCCACTTCGTGCAGCCCACGACGATTGACTGGCTAGTATTGGCAGTCTTCGCCGTGCTCACCGTTGGGGATTTCGGACGGGTGCGCGCGGGCGGCGGGGGAGCCACGGCGGTGGAGCTGGCGCTGGCTATTTTTCTCGACGGACTGAACCTGTTCCTGGCCGTGCTGAGGATTTTCGGGAACCGCAGCGGGGATTGAAGCCGGTAAAGGATAGGCTGAATCATTTTTGCGCTGAATAGACTAAGCCTATAGACTTAGTCTATCCGGAGGCCTGGATGAAGACAGTCAACATGCACGAGGCAAAGACACACCTTTCAAAGCTCGTCGCCGGAGCCGTCACGGGCGAGCCGTTTATCATCGCGCTGGCCGGCAAGCCGATGGTGAAGGTGGTGCCGATCGAGGAAGAGCCGCAGAAGCAGCCGCAGCGGCTGGGCTTTCTGGCTGGGCAG
>CAXTMY010000050.1:22402-23151 GCA_964245565.1 uncultured Acidobacteriaceae bacterium
GCTGAATGTGCCGGATGAGTTTTTTGATCCTGCTCTCGATAAAGAGATTGAGCGGCTGTTTTACGGGGAAAGCGATTGAGGCTGTTGCTGGACACCCATGTCGTTCTCTGGGCGCTCGACCAGCCGACGCGGCTTTCTCCTCGCGTCGTTTCGCTGCTGGAGAATCCGGCGAATGGTCTTTACTTCAGCATTGCCACGCTCTGGGAAGTTGCGGTAAAAAACGGAGCCCAGCGATCGTTCCGCATTGACGGAGCACGAGTGCGGCGGGGATTGCTCATGAGCGGATACACCGAGCTTTCAATCTTCGCCGAGCATGCGATGCTGGTCGAAACCCTGCCGCCGATCCATAAAGACCCATTTGACCGCATTCTGCTGGCCCAGGCGCAGTACGAGGGGATGATGCTCGTGACTGAGGATCGGCTTCTGCAGCAGTATCCGGGTACTCGCAGCGAATAGAGATCAGTGCCCCAGGTGGTCGTTGAAGAACCGGGCCATCGTCGCATAGGCCTCGCGCGACTCGGGCAGGCTTACGTCGTTCCAGAACGCATGCGGCAGACCGTCGAAGACGACCAGCTGGGCGGTGACGCCGTCGCGGGCCCAGGCGCGCTCCATGTCCGAGGTGCCGCTGAGCAGGATGTCGCGGGTGCTCGTGACAAAGAGCGTCGGCGGCAGGCCGGTCAGGTCGCTGAAGTTGGGCGAGAGCACAGGGTCGTGCGGGTCGCTGCTGCCGGTGTATTCGGGGCTGATGG
>CAXTMY010000051.1:0-23131 GCA_964245565.1 uncultured Acidobacteriaceae bacterium
GTTCTTAATTGCGGAGTTCTCCTTGAAGCCGAAAACTTACCGAGAACACTCATGACTCAACCAAAGTAAATCCTGAGAAGGCTGAGATGTCTTCCCGTCGCAGTAGTGCTGCTTCAGTAGATTCATCAGGCGATTGCTGCGCCGGAGGCACTGCACTTCGATTGTGGATTCAGTTTCGTGATGCGAACTGTAAAGCCGAGCGAGAACTGTATGAGGGTGGGAGCGCCTCTTTAATGGCTTATGCCGCGTGTATCGAGGCTGACACAGGAGCCCGGACTGCTGAATTGAAGACGATGTATGACTGGGTCCCGCGGCGTGGCTCAAAGAATGCAGGCCAGCAACGTTGAGTCTCAGGGATAATTGCAATGGGAGCCGCGAGGGATATCTTTGACCGAGGTTGAATTCACAGCTTTGGCGCTTACCGGCTCGCTGCTGGCGGGCTTTCTCGGCTCGCTGGCCGGGCTCGGCGGCGGGGTCGTGATTGTGCCCATGCTGACGCTCGGCTTTCATGTGGACGTGCATTATGCGATCGGGGCTTCGCTGGTTTCGGTGATCGGGACGTCGTGCGGGGCGCAGGCGGCGATGCCGCGGGAGGCGTTCTCAAACCTGCGGATTGGGCTGTTCCTTGAAATTGCAACCACGATTGGAGCAGTTTGCGGCGCGTTCCTTTCAGGAAGCACCCCGGTGAAATGGATCGCGGTGCTGTTCGGCGCGGTTTTGCTGTACTCGGCGTATTCTTCGTTTCGAAAAAAGACCGATGCGCGCGATGGGCGCGCGGCGGACCGCCTGGCGCAGCGGCTTCGCCTGAACGGGAGCTACCCCGGGAACGGCAGGCAGGTGGAGTACTGTGCGAGCCGGGTGCCGCTGGGGTTTGGGTTGATGTTCGGCGCGGGAGCGCTTTCGGGTCTGCTGGGCATCGGCTCCGGCGCGGTCAAGGTGCTGGCGATGGATGAAGCGATGCGCATTCCCTTCAAGGTTTCGACCGCCACCAGCAACTTCATGATCGGGGTAACGGCAGCGGCGAGCGCGGGCGTGTACCTGAGCCGCGGCTACATCAACCCGGCGATTGCGATGCCGGTGACGCTGGGTGTGCTGGCCGGCTCGTTTGCCGGAGCGCGGGTGCTGGCGCGGGCGCAGGTCAAGGCGGTGCGGATCGTGTTCGCGGCGGTGATCGCGGTGCTGGGGGTGGAGATGATCTTCAACGGACTGACGGGGCGGCTGTGATGGCGGATCTGCTTTCAGAGGCGTGCGAGTCGCCGCTGCATCGCGGGCTGCGCTGGCTGACGGCCCTGGCGGCGCTGGTTATCGGCGCCGGAGGCGGCTTGCTGCTGGTGCGGGATGGGGGCGCCGCAACGCAGTTTCACGTGTTTCACGGAGAGCCGTACCGGTTGCGGAGCCTGAGCCGCGTGTTCGCCGGAGCGGCCCACGGCAATCCGCTCGCCGTAGTGCAGGTGGGCGTGCTGCTGCTGATCGCGGTGCCGTTTCTGCGCGTGTTGTTCGCCGGGATCGGCTACTGGCGCGAGCGGGACTGGCTCTACGTCGCAGTCGCGGGCATTGTGCTGGCGGTACTGGTGGGGAGTCTGCTCAGTCACAAGTGACGGAGCAGGCTCCCCATTTGTAGACCGCCTACGCTGGGGCATAGCCCTATTCGGCTTGCGGCCACTTCTGGCGCATAGCGCTATTCGTGGCGTGTTCTCGTTTGTGCTTAGGTTCGGGCGTTTGTGGGCCTCGCGTTGCTCGGCTTTTGAATCGGTAGGAAGGTCAACCGCAGATCCCTCTTCGCTCAGGATGAACCCGTCTTCAAATGGCACTGAATTCGTCACGGATTGATGGTTGTTGAAATGTTCGTGGCGTTCCAGCCGCGCAGATCGATGCGGATGGGGTCCTGCTTCGGGGTTGGGGGCAGGTCGAGGGTAAGGGTTTCCTCTTCGCCGGGGAGCAGCGAGATGTAGTTGTCGCTGTAATAGGCGGGCAGGATCTGCTTTTTGTCGCGGTCGTCGAAGGTGGTGAGCTTTGTGTTGAGCGCGGCTACGGCGCCTGTGTTTTTCAGGTGGATGGAAAAGTGCCGCGTAGCTCCTGCGCTTTGTGCGGCATCTGCGGTTGCAGGCGCAGCGGTCGCGGTAAGCGAGAGGGTAGCGGGCGGCAGGGTGTCGAGGGCGCGGTACGCGGCGTCATCCTGGGCGCGCCAGTAAAAGTTGGTCGAGAGCAGGCGGCCGTCCTGGGCATGGAGTTCCAACCGAACGAAGAAGACTTTGCCGGTGGTCATGCGCTGGGCGAGGTCGAGATGCATGGTCCTGGCGAGGTCGTCGGAGGGGACGTCGAGCGTGGACTGCTGGTAGGTAAGAACTTTGCTGTCGAGTGAGTAGACAGTGGCCTTAGCGGTGACGTTTGCGAGCGCGGCGCGCGTGGTGTTGATCACCTCAACGTCGTTGGTCGCGAGGTCAAGCTGGATGTGAACGGGCTCGCATGCCTTCTGCGTGCCGTAGAAGGACGCCTGCGTGTCGTAGTCAGAGCTGAGAATGCCCCAGATCATGCTGGGCCATGCCGGCTGCGTCATCCAGAGCAGGCGCCCGGCGTTGGGCGCCCAGAGGTGCGCGTTGAAGCCCTCGAAGATGGCGCGGTAGTCGACGTAGTTGAGCAGCTGCGCCTTGCGCTCGTAGTCGGCGAGGCCGTCGGCCGCGCCGAACTGCGCTGTCAGATGCTGGTTGAAGGCATCGTGCGGGTGCCAGTTGTGGTAGGCCCAGTCGTCGGAGATGGGCCACTGGTCGGCGGCCGGAATCCAGCGCGAGAACCATTCGAGCGTCGGCAGCGACGGCGTGCCGACCTCGACGGCAAAGCCGGGATCGAGCCTGGTGTAGTAATCGGCGGGATCTTCGTAGGAGTACGGCCCGCTCGGCTGCAGGTTGACCCGGTTCGAGCTGGGCGAGTAGTAGCGCGTGCCGTCCAGCTGGTGCGTGAGTGCGATTAAACCTTCGTTGATGATCGGCTGCGGCACGCCTTCGTTGCGTCCGCACCACATCGCGATGGAAGGGTGATTGCGATAGCGCGTGATGGTGTCGCGCGCATTGGCGAGAAACAGCTGCGGGTCTTCGGCCTCGACGTTCGAGTCCATCGTAACTTCCCAGAAGTCGTTCCAGACGAGCATGCCGTACTCGTCAGCCAGGTCGTAGAAGACTTCTTCGGTGTTCTGCCCCTGCCAGTTGCGGATGATGTTGAGGTTGGCGTCGCGGTCATAGCGGAAGAATGGCTCCAGGTGCTCGCGGGAGATGCGCTTGCGCGAGTCATCCATGCCCCATGAGCCGCCGCGCACAGCAATGCGCACGCCGTTCACCTTCAGGATCAGGTACGGGGTCGCGCGGGTATCGGCCACCGGGGTGAACGCAGGGGAGTGGTCGTCGCCGGCGGTGATGGACGAGGCCCAGCCGTTTGGAACCTGGCGCATGCCGGCATGGGTCACATCGACCTGCGGCTCAGGCGCGGCGCGGCCCACGGTCGGGTCGTAGTCGACCCGGCGCAGGGCGCCCGCGGAGTCGAGCAGGCTCAGCTCATAGGTAATTTCGCGCACGCCGAAGCGGAGCCGCTTCTCACTCGACACAGCGCCGCCGGTCGTAGTGAACGTGGCGGTCAGGTGGTACAGCTCCGGGCGGCCGTAACCGTTGGGCCACCACAGGCGTGGGTGGGCCAGGTGCAGCGCGGGGAACTCTTTCGGCGAAAAGGAGACGGTGGTCTCACCCGGCGCAACTGTAACGGTCTTGTGCACACTTACACCTTCAAACGAAGCGGTGAGCGTGCCCTCGACGGCGGCATCCGAGGCATTGCGCAGGGGAAGGTTCAGGGTGATGTCGGCTTGCGAGACATCGGGGAGCGGCAGCTGGGTGATGACCTGCGGGTCGGCGATGGTCACGGCGCCGGCGGCGACCAGATGCACAGGCTGCCACAGGCCGGTGTCGCGGTCGCGCATCGGCGGGAACCAGTCCCAGCCTTCGGTCGCCATAAAGGTAGGGCCGTCCAGCTCCATGATGCCGCCGTTGAGCCCGGAGCCGAGCAGGATGGACTGCTCATTGGGAATGCCGGGGTGCGGCACCGGCGAGATGAGGATGGCGAGGGCGTTCGGCCGGCCGCGCAGCAGCAGTTTAGAGACATCGAAGCGGCCGCGGGTGAACGCGCCCTTGAGCGAGCCTACCTGGGTTCCATTGAGCCACACCTCGGCCTGGTAGTTGATGCCGTCGAGCACCAGGTACTTCTGCGATCCCGCGGTGTCGGGCGTCGGGAACTCCGCACGGTACCAGTAGGCCTGCTTGTTGAGGCTTTCCGGAATGGCGAGGTTGTCGAGTCCGTAGTCGGGGTCAGGGTACAGGCCGCGGCTCACCATCGTGGTCAGCGCGGTTCCGGGCACCGTGGCTGCCAGCCAGTGTTCGGTGTCAAAGCCGGCGCTGGCGATCTGGGCAGGCCCGGCTGTGATTTCGGGCGCGGGCGAGAGCTTCCAGCCGCCTTCGAGCGTCCAATCTTCAGCGTTGCCGGAGGGCACGAGGGTGGTGCGCGCGGCGGGCAGCGGGCCGGCGACGGGTTTGCTGAAGGGCGCTTTCGGCTGCGGCAGCGTGGAGGGGTCCTGCGGGGCGGTGCGCCCGATGTACTGCACCTGCTGGATCGCCCAGGGCTTCGAGCCTTCTTCAAAGGCGATCAGGCGAAAGTCAGGCGGAGTGAGCGCCTGGCGCGCGATGGCAGCGGGCGCGTCCGCGGTCCGGGTAAGGGTGAGCTGCGCGATGCGGCCACCGAAGTGCGGGCAGACGGGAGCGCCGCAGGCTTCGTCGACGGGGCCGAGAACGAACTGGGGCGCGATTGGACCGGCCTGGAGCTTCTCTGCCTGGGCCTGCTTGCCGTCGATGAAGAAGCCGGCGGTCGTGCCGTCGAAGGTGGCGGTAAACAGATGGGGTCCGGGGCCCACCAGCGGTGTGGAGGCGGTCAGCGTCCGGGTGGGGCTGAGGCGCAGGGCGGGCCTGCCGTCGAGGATGGCGAAGAACCGGTAGTCGGAGCCGAGCGGGTCGCCTGCGCCGGCGACCAGGTACGTGTTCTGCGCTTGCGGGGAAAGCTCGATCCAGGCGGAGAGGGTCCAGGGCGCGGTGGAGGTGAATACCGGATCGGCGGCAGGCATGGGCTTGACGAGACCGTTGCCGCCGGAGAGGATATGGGCGCTGTAGCCGCCGATGCGCGCCGGGAGGACTTCAGTCGCGGGAGGATGGTCGAGCGGTACAAAGGGTTTGGGGAACTGCGCCGGCGCTACGGCAGAGACGGTAAGAAGCAAAGAGCAGAGGCTGAGGTACACGAAGGGCCGCATCGATCTCCCGACGGCCGGAGAGCGAAGCGACCGGCGCGTGAACACCAGTGTAGACGGGTGTGCGGCAGAGCAAAGGCCCGTCACAGGAGACGGGCCTTCAAAGGTACTCACTCTCAGCAGACAGCTTTAGCGACGGCCGCCGCTAAAACCGCCGCCGCCGTGGAAGCCGCCGCCGGCAAAGCCACCGGCCGCAATGCCGCCGCGAGCGAAGCCGCGACCGCCGTAGAAGCCGCGACCGCCGTAGAAGCCGCCGCCGAAGTACAGCGGTGAGTAGAAGCCGAAGCCGAAGGGGCTGAAGAAGGCGCCTTCGCCGGGCAGCCAGTCATACCCGAGGAACGCGGAGTCCCAGTACCATCCGGGGTAGAAGCCGCCGACGCCGGCGTACTCATAGGCCAGGTTCTGGTTCTCCTCGCCCAGGTATTGCGAGCGGAGGCTGCTCCAGTTGTAGAGGCCGTCTTCTGACGTCTGCTTATCAAAGCGAGCGGTTTTCGTGCTGTCGGCGTTGAGGGCCAGCTCGCGGTCGCCCTTGACCAGCACCGGTTTGCCATTGCCGTCGTCGGCGATCGGGAAGACGGCGGCCTTGCCGTTGAAGACGCGCAGCGTGCTGTCGGGAACGCTGAACGAGTAGAGCCCGTCCTGCAGCAGCTGCGTCTGGGTCCGGCCCTGGTCGACGAGCAGATCGTTCTGCTTGAAGACCTGGTCTACCTCGATATCGGCCTTGCCATGGATGAGCGAAACCTCGGTGTGGGTGAGGTCGGGAGCGATCATCTTGAGGGTGCTGTTGTCACCCAGGCGGAGAAAGACCCCGGGGGTGAGCAGGACCTCGGCGCGGCCGTTGCCGGTCTGCAGCAGTTCGCCGGGCTCGACCGTAGCGCGGCCGATGGCCCTGCGATTGAGAGCGCGGCCGTTGAGCGAAGCCTGGCCTTCGACATAGTTCAAAGTACCGGGCTGGACTGAACCGGACTGCTGCTGGGCTGATTCCGCGCTCTGTCCGAAGGCAGGAACGCACAGGGCAGCCAGGGAGAGAGTGAGTACCGCCTTGAATCTTGGCATTTGCTTGTTACCTCGCATATATATAGATGTCTGCCGGAGATAAAAGTCGCGCGGCGAACAAAGGCCAAGTGCTTGGCATACGGAGGCTTGCATACACTTTTACAACTTAGGGCAGCAACTTTCTTCCGGGGCATGGGTTGCCGCGCGGAGCCCGGCTCAGCGGGTAGCGGCAAGAAACGGAAGAAAGAGGGTGAAGACCGTGCCCGAAGCACCGCTTCGCTGACTGCTGCGGACGCGCAGCAGGCCGTGGTGCCGGTCGACGATCTCGCGCGAGACCCACAGGCCGAGACCCGTGCCGCCGATGCCCTTGGTGGTAAAGAACGCGTCAAACATGCGCCGCTGGACGGCTACAGGGATGCCGGAGCCGGTATCGGCGATGGTGAAGCGAAGGCCGCGCGCGCCGGTTTGCCAGTCTGTGGCATTGCGGCTGCGCAGCAGCAGCCGGCCGCCGGAGGGGTGCATGGCGTCGACGGCGTTGCCGACGAGGTTGTTGAGCACCTGGCGGATTTCTCCTTCAAAGCAGAGAACAGGCTCGGTCGAGCGGTCGCGCAGCTCAATGGCGACATGGGAGTTGACGGTACGGCCCTGGTGGATCGAGAGGACGCTCTCAATGAGCTCGTCGAACGTGACGGGGCGGGGATTGGTGGCCTGCTTGTAGAAGCGCAGCGTCTGGCTGCTGATGACCGAGACGCGACGCAGCTCGCGCTCCGCTGTTTCGAGATAGTCCTGGATTTCGCCGAGGTCCTCGGTGAGGCGCGCGAGATACAGCAGGTTGGTGACGGACTCCAGGGGATTGTTGATTTCGTGCGCGATGGAGGCGGCGAGCCGGCCGACGGCGGCAAGTTTTTCTGTCTGGAGCAGGGCGAGCTGGGTGCGCTTGAAATCGGTGATGTCACGGGCCTCGGGGATGAGGTAGATGACATGGCCGCCGGCATCGCGGAAGGGGGTGAGCGAGAAGTCGAAGGTGCCGAACTCGCCGGAGGGGCGGAGGAGATTGATTTCCGAGCGGACAAACTCGCCGCCGGCCGCGCGCTGCACCGCGCGGCCGATCTGCTCGGAAGCGCCGGGTGTACCCGCGAACCAGGGGCTGCCGGCGAGGGGCCGGCCGACGAAGTCTTCGCGCTTGCTGCCGGCGAAGGACAGAGCGGCGGCATTGCAGTCGATGACAGTGCCGGAAGGCGTGACGAGACCGATGTACTCGTGCGTAGTGTTGTAGATGGCCTGCAGCCGGGTCTGGCTTTCGCGCAGCGCATCTTCCGAGAGCTTGCGAGCGTTAATGTCCTCGGTGGTGCCGTACCACTTGACGATCGTGCCGGCGTGGTCGCGGCGGGGGAAGGCGCGTGAGCGCATCCACACGTTCTGGCCGGAGGCGGTGCGAATGCGGTGCTCGACATCGTAGGGCTCACCGGTGGCCACGGAGCGGGACCAGGCGGCCGCCATGCGGGATTCGTCCTCGGGATGCGAGACCTGCATCCAGCCGTCGCTGAGGGCCTGCTCGTGGGTGAGGCCGGTGAGTTGGAGCCACTGCTCGCTGACCTTGAGAATGCGTCCGTTCGTATCGGCGGTCCAGGGAATCTGCGCACTGAGCTGCAGGGTCCAGCGCAGCTCTTCTTCGCTTTCGGCGAGTGCGCGATTGGTCCGATCCAGGACTTCGGCCGCGCGCCTGTCTTCCGTGATGTCGCGGAAGAAAACAACGATGCCGTCGGGCGAGGGACGCACCTGCACGCGCACCCAGATCTCGAGCGGTTCCGGGTAAAACGCTTCGAACTCCGCGTGGATGCCCTGGTCCATGGCGCGGTAGTAGTGATACAGGAAGGGCGAGCCGTCGTAGACGGCGTTTGGAAAATGCTCCCAGATGTTCTTCCCGAGGGCGTCATGCAGAGGGCCTGCGGCTTCGCGGGCGCGTGGGTTGAGGTAGGTCACGCGCCAGTCGCGCCCGATGCTGAACACAGCATCGGAGGTGACTTCGAGCACCTGGGTGAGGCGTGCGGCAAGAGCGTCGCGCTCCTTTTCAGTGACGCGGCGTTCCGCGATGTCGCGGAAGACGAGCACGATGCCGTTCAACTCGCCGTCGTCAGAGCGAATCGGCGCACCGCTGTCGTCGATGTGCGTCTCCGTGCCGTCGCGCCCGATCAGGATGGTGTGGTTGGCCAGGCCGACGACGGTGCCGAGCCGCTTGACCTTCTCCGCAGGGCTCTCCGACAGCTCACGGGTTTCCTCGTTCACGATGTGGAAGACCTGCTGCAGCATGCGGCCGCGGGCGTCATGCAGCGGCCAGCGGGTGAGCTGTTCGGCGACCGGGTTCATGCGGGTAACGCGGGTCTCCGCGTCGGTGACGATGACGGCATCGCCGATGCTCTGCAGGATGCGGGAGACGCGGGCTTCGCTCTCGCGCAGCTCGCGGTTGGCAAGCACTTCGCCGGTGGTGTCGTGGCAGAGGACAAGGATGCCGGCGGCTGTGCCGTCCGGAGCTGGAACCGGGCTGTAGCTGTAGGTCCAGAAGCGGTCCTGAAGATGGCCCTCGCGCTGAACCGGCACCAGGACATCCTGCCGGTAGATGGCTTCGCCGTGGTTGAACACGGCGTGGAGCTGCGGGCCGGCGATGTGCCAGGCCTCCTGCCAGCAAACCTCGGCTGTCTGGCCCAGGGCAGAGGGGTGTTTCTCCGCCATCAGGGGCAGGTAGGCATCGTTGTAGAACTGGATGAGCTGCGGACCCCAGAAAAGCAGAGAGGGGAAGCGACAGGCGAGCATGAGGTTGACGGAGCAGAGCAGGGACTCAGACCAGTTCTCGATGGCACCGAGCGGCGTCGCGGCCCAGTTGAAGGAGCGCACGAGCGAAGCCATCTCGCCACGACCGACGATGCGGCCGGCGGGCGGATCCGGACTATGGGTATGGTTGCGGGAAGGGTTGGGGGGCCCGGACGTCATCCTTTGTAGAATGGCGCAAACGCGGGTTTGCTGACAACCAGGAATGCACGGCGGCTATTACCGTCGGCTTGTGCAAAGCCAGAGGCGGCGAGGGCTGGAGGGTCGGAGAAGCCGCCGCGGCTGCGTATTCTGTTTGTGACAGTGTTTACGGGAGCAGGCGGCCCAGCAGCACGCCGCCCCAGACGGCCAGCAGCCCGAACAGCACACTGCCCGCCACGTTGAGCGCGGCGATGAGAAATGCCCCGGACTCGAGATATGCGAAGGTTTCCCACTCAAACGTGGAAAACGTGCTGTATGCGCCGATGAAGCCGATGGGAACAAGGTAGCGCCAGAGAGGATTGAACGCCTCGCGGCGATTGAGCAAGGTAAGGGCGAAGCCGATGATGACACAGGCCGTCATGTTGACGACGAAGGTGGCGTAGGGCGCGCGGTTGCCCATTCGGTTGACCACGGCGGTGCCGACCAGGAAGCGGGCCAGCGCGCCGAGCGCGCCCCCGATGGCGATGGCCAGGTACTTGGACATGCGGATTTTCCCCTCACTCAGGGCAGTGTTGCATTCGGTTGTGGCGGGAGTGGTGGATCGGGTGAGAATCAAACGCACCCCCGCCGAAGCAGGAGTCATCAGCTCTCCGGTGGAGAGCGGTTTGGGCGGATTCCATCGCCCTGCCGCGGAATGAGAGCGGATGCACGCCAGGTGTACCTCAAAACCCGAGTCGGGGAGCAGCTTTTGCGTCAGGAAAGCTGCAGGCCGCGTTCGCTCGCCGGGCAACCGACTGTGCATCCGCTTCAGTGGCAGATCAAGGCTAGCATGCGCCTGTCAATGCAGAAAGAGCAGGTAAACGCCCATGCCGACGCCGACCAGCGCGAGCAGCAGGCCAAGAACGATGGCCTGGGTCGAGACAGAGGGTTGCCATGTGCCGGCACGCAGCGTGCTTACCGTGCGCACGTGGTGAAGCACGGCTGCGATGTTGACGGCTACGCCGAGCGCCACGAGGGCGACGCCCGCGATGACGGAGTGGCCGCTGCCGTGGGCGGTGACAGCCAGTTGGCCGGGCCGCATTTCGCGTAGAAAGAGTCCGAAGCGCGCGACAGCGAAGCCGACGCCCATCAGGCCGAGGCCGGTGCGGATCCAGGCGAGCAGGGTTCGCTCGGCTGCGAGATAGGTGCGCGGGTCGTCGTTCGGTTGGGGCATAGGCATTCTCGTGGGACCTGCCGGACTGAACCTGCTGCTGTTGATACCCCAGTGAGAGCAGATGTGCAAGCTGGGAAGCGAATCCGCCGCATTGCGCATCTGCGGTGTTGCGTTCGCTCAATGTCCTCGATGGCTCTCGTGCGCTGAAGCTGCTCGACCCGATCCCGGCTTGTGCCGCGCGCTGGATGGATAGAATGGTCGGACGATGGGTCGACGCCGCATGGGGCAAATGGTCGGGCAGTTCTTCAGCGTCGGCATGGGGCTGCTGCCGGTTGCGATTGCCGCCACTTGCGCGCAGGCGCAGACCAGCGCGCCGGCAGCTTCGCCGAGCTTTCCGGAGCGGCTGGTGGAGTTTTATCGTGCGGACTGGCACCCTGACCCGAACGCGGCGCCTGCTGCTGCTCCGGCACGGCGCGGGGCGCCTTCGCCGCTCGACTCCCCGCCTTTTCCGAGCGCGGACTGGTCTTACGGCGGCTCGCCAGTGATCGGGGAACCGGACACACAGAGCTACCCGTTGATGACGGCGATGGACGGGGCGCGCGGGCGAACAAAGGTCTACGGCTGGGTTGAACCGACGGTGAACGGGAGCACGTCTTCGCGCTCGAACTCGCCTGAAGCCGACGATGCTTACCCGAACCGCGTGGAGCTGAACCAGGCGGTGGTGTACGTGGAGCGGCTGCCCAACACCGTGCAGGAGGCGCATATCGACTGGGGCTTTCATGTAACCGCGCTCTACGGAACCGATTACCGGTACACGATCGACAAAGGATATGGCTCCGCTCAGCTGCTCGACGACCACCACCAGTACGGGTTTGACCCGTCGCTCGAGTATGTGGATATCTATTTTCCGCATGTAAAGCAGGGAATGAACCTGCGCATGGGGCGGTATCTCTCGATCGCGGGAATCGAAGCGCAGCTTGCGCCGAATAATTACATGTTTTCGCACTCTCTGCTCTACTCAGTCGATCCGTTTACCGATACCGGCATCCTGGCGACGGTCAAGCTGACCGACCAATGGCTGGTGCAGGCGGGGCTAGCGGCTTCGCATGACGTGGCACCGTGGACTGCCGATGCGAAACCTTCGGGCACCGTATGCCTGAGTTATACGAGCAAGTCTGTAAACGATAACTGGTACGGCTGTGCGAACGGTATCAACGACGGCAAGTACGCGTATAACAATCTTCAGCAATACGACCTGACGTGGTACCACAAGTTTTCAAAAACGATGCATATGGCGAGCGAGACCTGGTACATGTACGAGAACGGCGTACCGGCTGTTGATGGGCCGGTTGCTCCGGAGAAGGGCACCGATGGAGCGGTATGCCGCCCGGGGCAGGTGCGGTGCACGGCGCCGGAGTATGCGGTGGTGAATTATGTGCAGAAGGAGCTGGGAGCACATGACTATCTGTCTTTCCGGTCGGACTTTCTCAATGACAAAAAGGGGCAGCGGACCGGCTACCAGACCCGCTACTCGGAAAACACGCTGAGCTGGAACCACTGGTTCGGGAGCACGGTGCAGCTACGGCCTGAGATTCGCTTTGACCATGCGTGGGACAGGCCGGCCTATAACGACGGAGACGCCCGCAACCAGTTCACCGCGGCGAGCGATCTGATCTATCACTTCTGAACGTCGGCCACTGCCGACGAAATGGCTGCCGGCGCGGAGAGATCGCCGCATCCGGCCATCCGACGATGCGAGGCGACGATGCGAGGGCACCGCGGATATTGCCAGGATCGAGTAGCCGCTGGGATGGTTTTGTGCATCTTCTTCTAAGGGCTTAGCGTGCACGGGTTGTGAACCGGTGGGTTCAGGCGCGTTGCATGACCCCGAGACTTTTCAGTATTTCCGAAGAAATGGGAGAGATTACATGAAGATACACATGAGCCTTTTGATTGCTGCCAGCCTGGTTCCAGGCGCTGCGTTCGCCGCAGGGGCGGATGCCCCGGCCAAACTGGACAGCCGTATCGATGCGGCAACCGCGGTGCTGCACCAACTCGCAGCGGTGCCGGACAAGGGAATACCGGACCGGATTGCGAGAAAAGCGCATTGCGTGATCGTGGTGCCGAGTTTCAAGAAAGGCGCTTTCATCGGCGGAGCGCAATATGGGCAGGGTGTTGCGACCTGCTTCGACACGCGAAAGGGCTGGAGCGCTCCGGTGTTCGTGCAGATGGCGGGCGCCAGCTTCGGCTTCCAGATCGGCGGCCAGTCGACCGACCTGGTCCTGGTGGGCGTGACGAAAGAAAGCGGCAACGACCTGCTGAAGGATAAGGTAAAGCTGGGCGGAGATGCTTCGGTAGCGGGCGGACCTGTTGGCCGCGATTCGCAGGCCGATACGACGGAGATTGCGAACGCTGAGTTCCTGACATATTCGCGAAACAAGGGATTGTTTGCGGGCGTGGACCTTGCGGGAGACGAGGTAAACCAGAACCAGAAGGACACCCGGGACTATTACGGAAAGGATATCCCCTACCAGGCGATTCTGGATGGAGATACGCCCGTACCGGCAACGGCGAAGCCGTTTGTGCGGGAGGTTACCCGTGTGTTTGGGGGCACGGCGCGTACCAAGTAGCGGGAGCGCCACGTATGGTGGCGCGTGCTGACGTTAGTGTCTCAGCATACCGGGCTGGGAATTGATCGCGATGGTTGACGACGGCGGGCGGCAAACCTGCAGCCGTCGTTGACTATGGCGCAGTGCAGGCCCGGGAACAGCTTCGCCGAAGAGCGGACGACGCGGGCTGGAATGGAATTAAGGGGCCTGCCTGTAACATCGCGCAAGCGCCCGAAGCACCGCGATGGTTCCTGCGATAGAAGGTTAGATCTTTCCCTGCCAAATCTTCCGGACATTGCATCATCATTGCTGACAGTTAGCTCTCCGCACACGCATTGCACTCGCCCGACTTAGATGGACGCGGGGGCCAATGCTGAGGCGGTGGAGCAGTGCGGCAAACTCCGGATGAGCGAGGGCAAAAAACTTGACAGGCGGTGTACGTATCGTTAGATTGCCGTTCTGTAGGGGATTGGAATTGTTTCCAAGCCTCTATAGAGCCGACCGCCGCCTTCCATGCCGAAGCCGGATTGGATGGAAGGATGATGATGAAAACCTGCCTTGCTGCCTGCCTTCTTGCTTTGCCCGTGCTTGCCTTTGCGCAACAGCCGCCGCAGCAGGGCAGGCTGCTGTTCCAGACCGATCACGTTTGGTCGCCGCGTACGAACATCAATGCCGATACGGTGATGGTCTACGGTCTCGACGATACGACGGCGGCGCGCATCCAGTCCTGGCGGCAGCATGGGTATCGCGTCACCGTGATGACCGGAGTGGCGTGGGGCCGCTACGGCTCGTACCTGCGCGGTGATTTCGACGGCAAGCAGCACTGGGACGAAACGCAGCAGGAGAAAAGCGGCAAGCTGATCCTGCACGGTGGCCGCGAGGTCCCGTATATTGCGCCGAGCCTCTCCTACGGACGCTTTCTGGCCAAAGGCGCAGAAGCCGCGATCGATGCGGGCGCGGAAGCGATTTACCTGGAAGAGCCCGAGTTCTGGGCGCGCGCCGGCTGGAGCGACAGCTTCAAGCGGGAGTGGCAAAGCTACTATCATGAGCCCTGGCAGGCGCCGGACAGCTCGCCCGACGCACAGTACCGCGCCTCCAAGCTCAAGTACTTTCTCTACCGCCGCGCGCTTGCGCAGGTCTTCGACGCGGTGAAGGCGTACGGCGCGGCGCATCACCGGATTATCCCATGTTATGTTGCCACGCACTCGTTGATCAATTATGCACAGTGGGATATTGTGAGCCCGGAGTCATCGCTGCTGGACGTAGGCGCCGACGGATACGTCGCGCAGGTCTGGACCGGCACTGCCAGAACGCCGAATGTGTATGACGGCATTCTTGCGCAGCGCACCTTTGAGACCGCCTTTCTTGAGTATGGCGCGCTCCAGAACATAGCCCGCTCCTCCGGAAAACCGATCTGGTTTCTCAACGACCCCATTGAAGATAACCGGCGCCACTCCTGGACCGATTACCGCACGAACTGGGAGAGCACGCTGGTGGCGTCACTGCTGCAACCTTCGGTGGCACGCTACGAGGTGCTTCCGTGGCCCGACCGCATCTTCGGCCTCGACTCCACGCGGCCTTCCGTCGAACCTACGGCAGCCGACCCAAACCCGGCGAAGACCGTCATTCCCAAGGCTTACGAAACTGAACTGCAGACCGTCTTTCACGCGCTTGCTGAGATGGATCAACCGGCCGGCGCGACACACTGGGAGATAGCAGGAACCCAAGGAATCGGCGTGCTGGTTTCGGACACGCTGATGTTTCAGCGCGCCGCGCCGCAGCCCTCCGATGTAAACCTGAGCGGCTTCTATGGTCTCGCGCTTCCACTGCTGCTCGACGGAATACCCGTGGAGCCGGTACAGATAGAGAGCACTTACAGCAAATCGGCCCCGGCGAATTTTCTCAATCCATACAAGGTACTGCTGCTGACTTACGACGGCCAGAAACCGCCTTCTCCGGCGTTTCACACCGCGCTTGCCGCCTGGGTGAAGCAAGGCGGAGCGCTGATCGTTGTGGACGACGACAAAGATCCGTATAACCGGGCTACGGATTGGTGGAACTCCGGCGGCAGGCACTACGCCAATCCTCGCCAGCACTTATTCGAGATACTCGGCCTTGCTCCGGGAGCTACCGGCCTGCACAAGGTCGGCAACGGGTACGTGCTCTACGATGCGGAAAGTCCGTCTACCCTGGCCTATCAGCCTTCCGGTGCCGCACAGGTGCAGGGACTGCTGCAGACAGTGTCCGGCGCGATTCGCCTGCCGGTGCAGCAAGCAAGCGCACTTGTTCTCAGGCGCGGCCCCTATGTCATTGCAGCAGGCCTTGACCGCGCCGCGCAGGCCCGGCCGGAGACCCTTGCCGGCGATTTCATCGACTTGTTCGACCCGGACCTCGATGAAAGCGATCGCATCGAGATCAGACCGGGTACACGCGCACTCAGGCTGGATCTGAACGCGGTCCACTCGGCGAAGCCGCGCGTGCTCGCGGCTTCCGCCAAGATTTCGCGCGAAGTTGCAACCGCTGCAAGTTTGTCCTTTGATTTCGAAGGGATCGATCAGACGCAAGGCGCCGCCCGCATTCTCATCCTCAAGCCGGTCAGGGCTGTGACCCTCAATGGCACGCCCGTCGCACCCAGCCAATATCGATCGAGCGGCCGCACGCTGCTGCTTCACTTTCAAAACACAGCTGCCCCGCAGCAGATGCAGGTGCTGTTCTAACGGCATTATAGCTGGGATTTACCTGCGCACGAGTTTCGCCGCGCCGGCGCCCTCTCTTCCATGCGCTCCACAATCTATTCGCAAAACATGCTTATGCGCATATCGAGGCACAGCTTGACAGCAACAGTGTCAGGTTATTGCCCATCGTATCTGGATATGCGGCGAACCCCACGCAGGGATTCAATCCACCGCTCCACGGACGAGCAGCAATGAAAATGCAAAGCATTGAAGACCTCATGACTACAGGCCTCACGTATGTACTCGACTTTGAAGAGAAGATATCCGCCGGCGCTTCCAAGATGTCCGAAGCTTCTTCAAACCCCGAGTTGAAAGAGGCTTTTCAAAAAACCGTCAGCAAGGGCCAGGAATACGTCAAAAAGCTCGAGGATACGTTCAAGAAGCTCGGCAAACCGGTGCAGCGCAATGACAACCATATCGCCAAGGCGATGATCACGGAAGTCGAGCACATGATCGAAAATACCGATGCCGGGCCTGTGCGCGATGCAGCCCTCATCGTCGCGGCCAATCAGCAGCAGATGTACCGCGTGGCGTGTTATGGGTCACTCACGCACTACGCCGAACTGCTCGATAAGAAAGACGCTGCACAGGCACTTGAAGAAAATCTGAAAGACAGCAAGGGTGGTGACGAAAAGTTTACGTCCATCGGCGAACAAGAAGTAAACAAGCAGGCTAAAGCCGCCTGAGCATTCGCTTCAAGCGCCAGGGGCGGCGGGCTATGCCTCCGCCCTGCGCAGATGGATGGCCGTTCCGCGGCGTTATGAATTCTCTGACGGCAGCCGCAGCGTCAGAGAGACGAGTGCTGCAAGCATATACATCAGGGAAAAAATCCAGATCACGCCGGCGACGCCGATGCGCGGGAGAAAGATGCCCGCGATTGCGGGGCCGAGCCAGATGCTGGTGCCCGACCCGAGATTCATGACCGACATCGCCGCGCCCCGGGACTCGGGAGCAAGGGTCGCCATAATGGCGCTCAGCGGAACGAAGCCGGCGAGCGTGGCTCCGTAAGCCGCGCCCGCAAGCATCAGCAGAAGATAACTCCTCCCGAAATGGCTGGGAATATAGAACAGGCCCAGAGTCGCCAGTGCGCAGCCGCACGAGCCGATAAACGTCACTGTTTTGCGCCACCCGATGCGGTCACCGACATACCCCCACACGAAGTTGAACACGACGTTGGTGGCAAACATGACGCTTAGAATCTGGAGCCACTCGCGTAAGGAAAAGCCGATTGTATGGATGTAGAAGATAGGCAGGAACAGGAGGAATCCGAACTCGGAAGTAGTGGTGATGACTGCTACCAGACCGCCCAGTCCGACCTTAGGCTTTTTCCAGACGATGGAGATACCTGAGAGCAGCACCGCGAGTGGATGGCCTGTTCTGCCCACCTGCAATCCGCTGCGACCCCGCTGCTCGCGCACACCGAGCAGGGCAATCAATCCACCCAGCAGCACGAAGACGGTGGACATCCAGAGCGAGGCATAAGCGCCGTAGCGCGGCACGGAGAAGCTGGCGAGAAGAGACCCGAGCGTCGGAAGGCCTCCGGTTCTGGCCACCCAGAACCAGCCCACCGCCGTGGCGAGATAGCGCTGGGGAGTTACCGCGGTGATCCAGACAAGAAAGGCAAAGGCGAAGAGCGGATAGCCAAAGCCGCGAAGCATGTAACTGACTGCTATGACCGGATAGTTAGCGTGCGCAATGCCAACCAGCAGGAAAGGAATTTCGCAAACGATCCAGATAAGAAAGCCCGCCCACATTACCTTCTTCGGCCCCCACAGGTCGGAGAGCGTACCGCTCAACCAGGAGGCGACCGCGGCGGTAGCACCGTACAGCGTAAATACGAGTGCCACCTTTGACTCGCTGTAGTGCATGTCGACCAGCAGCGGAGAGAGAAAACCGGACTCGACGCCGTCCCCGATCATGAACAGCAGAAGCCCCAGATACCCAATGGCAAGCTCGGGATGGATGCCGACCTTTTCGAGCCAAGCCGCTGTTCTGTTCACAGTAGCGGCTCCATGCCCGAGAGGTACTGGCGCAGGGTGGCCGTTGCTCCGAGCCTGTCGAGAAGCTGCAGAGCGCGCTCTACCTTTGCCGTAAAGGCCTCGCTGTCCGGCAGCAACCCCCCGAAGATGGAGCGAACCGCCAGGACCGGACGTGGGTCCAGGCCGGCGCCCTGCGCAATCCTGCGCAGCTCAGCCGCCCGGGCATCGATAATCTCGAGAACTCGGCCATGGTCATCCACGCCTTTTTTCAGATAGTGGATCCAGCTGCCGATGACGAGGCTGAGCAGGTCAGTCGAAAGACCCTGCATCATCAATTCTGTGATGGAAGGCAGCACCCATTTCGGCAGCTTAGCTGAGCCCTCAGAGCAGATGCGCGTTACCTGGTCATGAATCGCCGGGTTGGCAAAGCGCTCCATCAGCACCTTCCTGTAATCCTCTACCGAGACGCCCGGGATCTTCGGGACGACCGGCGTGACTTCCTCCATGAACCTCTCGATGAACGCAACAAACAGCGAGTCCTGCATCACCTCATGCACATAGGTGTATCCGGCGAGGGCGCCCAGGTAGGCCATCGCCATATGGCTGCCGTTTAGCAGGCGCATCTTCATCAGCTCGTACGGTGCCACGTCGGAGACAAGCTGCGCTCCCGCTTTCTCCCAGCGCGGGCGGCCGCTGCAGAAATGGTCCTCAATGACCCACTGGGTGAAAGGTTCGGTCATCACCGGCCATGCATCCTCCAGGCCGTAGTCCTGCCGCACGGCCAGGCGGTCCTGCTCGGTGGTGGCCGGCGTAATGCGGTCGACCATGCTGTTCGGGAAGGCCACGCGCTCGGCGATCCATTGCTCGAGAGCGGCATCTTTCAGGTGCGCATAGCCGAGCAGGACGCTCTTGACCACGTCTCCGTTGCCCTGCAGGTTGTCACAGGACATGAGGGTGAACGGAGGCAAGCCGCGGCGGCGGCGGCGATCGAGCGCTGCGGCGATGTAGCCGATGGAGGTGACGGGCTCCTCCGGATGGGCGAGATCCTGCTGTATCTCCGGATGGTCCGGGTTGAACTTGCCCGTGCCTTCATCGATGAAGTAACCTCCCTCGGTGATCGTGAGTGAGACGATCCTGGTTTCCTCGGCCGCCATTTTCTCGATTGCCCGCTCACGATCGACCGGGGCGTGGATGTATTCAGCCATTGCCCCGATGACCCGCGCGGCCTGCTTCCCCGGACTCCTCTCCACGACCGTGTAGAGACAATCCTGTCCCTTCAGGGCATCGCGCATGCGCGCATCGCTGTTCAAGACGCCCAGGCCGCACTCGCCCCATCTGGGCTCCGCTTCCATGTGGAGCAGGTCGTCCAGGTACACCGCCTGGTGCGCTCGATGGAACCCGCCGACGCCGATGTGCACGGTATGCTGCACCAGCACGCCGCGGTCGTAGGCCGGCGTGCGAACACTGCCCGGTATTCTTGATAGGCTCTCGTTGCTTAGCTGCACTCAACCCACCTCCGCACGACTGTACCACTTGAAAGTGAAGCCTTGTCGGCAACGATCGGGAGGCTGGAGCATAGAGGAAGCTTGCGGTCCGGCGAGGGCCTTTTCACCAGGTCCGCGGTGTCCAGGCTGGACAGAAACAAACGAATTGCCGAATTCAGCATCTATTTGGAAATCCCGTGTAAGACTTTGTTAAGGTGCAGTTGCGTATGCAGGAACCACTGAGACCGTGTCGTTCTGCAACCGGCACCCCGGGCTTAACCCTTGTCATGCTGCTGCTCAGCCTGGCTGTCTTCAGCTGGGGATTGCACTACAAGCTTTCGCTTTACAATGCACCGGCCCGGTCTTCCGCGCCGCAGGTCGCGGCGAAGCTGCTCTCGCAGCAGGAACGGGCCACGCCGCAGGTGCAGCAGCTGACCAACGTCGAGCCGATGCTTCTCCCGGCATTGTTTGCACTCCTGCTCGCGGCCTCTTTCCCGGTAGGCGGCGCGGTGCCGGTCCGCGAACTATCTCGCCAGTCCTCTCATCCAGGCGGCATGTCGAAGGCCCTGCGCAGGCGGCCTCCACCCGCGGCCATTTCTTAGTTCCAGGCCCGCGACCCCAACGGCCGCGACCTTTTGCGGTTTTGAACCTATGACTTGAAAGCGCAGGGCATCCCCGCCTCTACGCCATGGAAGCTCCTCATGCGAAAGCGATTGCACCCATTTGCGGTGTTTACCGTCCTGCCAGCGGCGGCGTTAATGCTGTTGTGCGGCTGCCGGTCCGGCAAGCCTAAGAACCAGGCGGCCGCCGCACCCCCCTCTGTCGCCGTCGCCACCGTCCAGCGCGGCAATATCTCCCACGTGCTCAGCCTGGCCGGGCAGTTCCAGCCCTACCAGGTGGTCGAGGTCCACGCCAAGGTCTCCGGCTATATTCGGCATATCTACGTCGATATCGGCGACCGCGTCCACACCGGTGAGACGCTGGCTACGCTCGAGGTGCCGGAGCTGAATGCGCAGTACCGCGGCACCCAGTCCGAGGTGTTGCGCAGCCAGGACCAGATTGAGCAGGCCCAGCACGATGTGAGTCGCGCGCAGGCCGAACATGCCGCACTGCAGGCCAACTACGACCGTTTGAAGGCTGCCTCGCTGGCGCAGCCCGGCCTGATTGCCGCGCAGGAACTCGACAATGCCCGTTCCCAGGCCGATGCCTCCGAGGCAAAGATCGACGCAGCCAAAGCCAGTCTTTCCGCCGCAGACGAGGGCGCGGAGACGGCGAACGCCGACCGGCAGCGCGTCGGCGCCCTGCAGTCCTACACCAACGTGATCTCGCCGCTCAATGGTGTCATTCTCTGGCGCTATGCCGATACCGGCGCGCTGATCCAGGCCGGCACCAGCTCCGACGTCCAGAGTCTTCCGGTCGTCAGGGTCTCGCAGAGCGACCTGTTGCGGCTGCGCGTCCCGGTCCCGGAAGACGCGGTCAAATACGTGCACATCGGCGACCAGATGCAGATTCGCGTCGATGCCCTCGGTCGCAACATCACGGGCAAGGTGGTGCGTTTTACCCGCAATGTGAGCTTCGACACGCGCACCATGGAGACTGAAGTCGACGTGCCGAATGCCGACCTGAGCATCACGACCGGCATGTACGCCAACACCTATCTGCGCCTGGCGCACAAGGAGAACGTCCTCACTCTTCCGCTGGCCGCGGTGCAGGGCGACGGCACAAATGCCACTGTGATTGTGCTCGATCGCGAAAACCGGATGCACCAGCGCAAGGTACAGGTTGGCCTGCGCGGCTCGTTCCTCGCAGAGGTTGTGAGCGGCCTGAAGCAGGGAGACCGGGTGATGCTGGGAGATGCCACCGCGTACAAACCCGGAGAACAGGTAACGCCGCGCCCGCAGCCGGAGCCGACCAGCGACATCATGCGTGAAGAAGGCGGCATGAACGATCCCTCAAACGAGCAGCCCGCCGACTCAGGCGGCTCCCAGGATTCAAGCAAAGGGAGCGCCCAGTAATGCCTAAGTTCGCGCTGCGCTACCCCTTCTTCATCCTCATGATCTGCCTCATGGTCCTGGTGGTGGGCGTCGTCAACGTCACCACCATGCCCGTCGACCTGTTTCCTGATATCGATATTCCGGTCGTCGTCGTTGCGACCTTTTACGCCGGCATGCCGCCCAGCCAGATTGAAGCCGATATCACCGACACGTTCGAGCGCTTTTTTACCCTCGGCGCTAACATCGATCACATCGAATCGCGCTCGCTTACCGGTGTCAGCCTCATCAAGGTATATTTTCGACCCGGGACCAATCCCAACTCCGCGGTCAGCAATATTTCGAGCCTCGCGCTCGCCGATCTGCGCCGCCTGCCGCCCGGCACGCTGCCGCCGGTGGTGCTCGGCATGACGGCATCGAGCGAACCTATCTGCCTCGTCACGCTCGAGGGCAAAGGCCTGGGCGAAACCCAGCTGAAAGATCTGGCGCAGTTCCAGGTGCGCGACCAGATCGCGAACGTACGCGGCGCCTCCGTGCCGCAGCCCTTCGGCGGCCGCTACCGGCAGATCCAGGTCTATGTCGACCCGCTCAAGCTGGAAGCGCACAACATGAGCCTCATGGACGTGGTCAAGAGCGTCAACGACTCCAACCTCATCCTGCCTGCCGGCGATGTGCGCATCGGCACCCGTGACTTCAACATCTACGCCAACAGCCAGATCCCGACGCCTGAGCAGATCAACTCCATGCCGCTGAAATCCGTCGGCAACGCGTCCGTCCTCGTCGGCGACATCGGCCACGCTGAAGATTCGGGCGCGATCCAGACCAACATCGTCCGCATCGACGGGCAAAAGTCGGTGTATCTCCCCATCCTTAAGCAGGCCGGAAAAAGTAACACCATCACCATCGTCAACGGCATGCGCGCGGCGATCCGCAAACTCGTCGACATCCCGGCCTCGCTCAAAACCGCGGTCGTCTTCGACCAGTCGATCTTCGTCAAAGGCGCCATCAAGAACCTGCTCAAGGAAGCAGGTATCGGCCTCCTGCTCACCGGGATCATGATCCTCGTCTTCCTCGGCAGCCCCCGCGCCACCGTTGCCGCATTGATCGCGATTCCGCTCTCGGTGCTCACCTGCCTGCTCATCGTGAACGCCATGGGCGGCTCCATCAACACCATGCTGCTGGGCGGGCTGGCGCTGGTGCTCTCGCGGCTGATCGACAACTCCGTGATTGTGCTTGAGAATATCTTCCGCTTTATGGAAGAAGGAGCGGCGCCGGAGAAAGCAGCCGAGGACGGCGGGACAGAAGTCGCCCTGCCGGTACTGGCCGCAACTGTAACAACGTCCGTCGTATTCTTCCCGGTGTTCCTGCTCGCCGGTGTCAGCAAATACCTCTTTACCGACCTCGCCTACGGTGTGGTCTTCTCCATCTTCGCGTCGTACGCCTTTTCGATGACGCTGGTACCGCTGTTCTGCGCGAAGTTTATCCATCCTCAAGGCAAGGCCGATGAGCAGAAGAAACCATCCCTGTTCAAGCGCGGCGTCGATATCTTCAACCGTTACTTCGCCGCCATGCTCGAGCATTACGAGAAGCTGGCCTACCGCACGATCAGGAAGCCGGTTGTAGCCACGCTCGTCATGCTCGGCGTCATCGTGCTGGTCATCGCGCTCTTTGCGCCTTTCCTCGGCCAGGCGTACTTCCCACGCACTGACCCGGGGCAGTTCATCGTCAACGTCAAAATGCCCAACGGTACACGCATTGAGGTGAGCAACGACTACATCGCCAGGGTCGAGCAGGTCATTCGCAAGGTCGTCGCGCCGGCCGATCTCGGCATGATCGTCTCCAACATCGGCGTGCCGGCGGACCTTTCCGCGATCTACACGCCGAA
>CAXTMY010000052.1:0-12014 GCA_964245565.1 uncultured Acidobacteriaceae bacterium
ATCAAGGACCGGATTGCGTGCCTGGACTGGCAGGTGCGGCTGAAGCGGACGGTCAATGCGGACCAGGTGGAGGATCTGGACGCGAAGCTGGCGGCGCTGCGGCTGGCGCTGGAGGAGCCGAATGCGAGCGACTCATTCCGGTCGCTGCTGGAACAGGTGCTGGAGGACGCGCTGGTGGGCGGGTTCGGGGCGATCGAGATGGAGCTGACGGGCGATCCGGAGCGGCCGTTTTCGCTGTGGCCGGTGGATGGCGCGACGATCCAGATCAATCCGATGTGGGACGGCCGGCCGTAGTCGCCGCGGTTTGCGCGGCTGACGGGATTGTCGGGCGCCGGCGTGAGCGGGATCGGGGTTTCGGGCGGCGGCGTGGCGGGCGGGCAGATTCTGCTGGCGGATGACGAGCTGATGTACCTGCGGATGAATCCGCGGACGCACACGCCGTTCGGGCTGGGGCCGCTGGAGGTGGCGTTCGAGACGATCAACAGCTTCCTGGGCGCGCACCGGTTCGCGGGCAAGCTGGCGAGCAATGCGGTGATGCAGTATGCGCTGTGGATGAACGAGACGACGCCCGAACAGCATGACCGGCTGGTGCGCTGGTGGCAGGACCAGATTGAGGGCACGGGCCGGATGCCGATCCTGAGTACGGAACAGCAACCGCAAGTGTTGCGATTTGCGGCGGGAACGGATGCGGACCTGCGGCTGAACTGGCAGGAGTTTTTGATCCGGATGGTGGCGAATGCGTTCGGGGTGCCACCGATGGTGCTGGGGCTGGAGCAGGACGTGAATGTGTCGACGGCGGAGGCGCAGAGCGACGAGCTGTTTCGCTCGGCGGTGACGCCGCTGGCGCGGCTGGTGTGCGAGCACATCACGCGCGACCTGTTTGCGAAGCGCCTGGGGTGGAGGGAGTTCGAGTTCGTGTTCAACGAACTGGAAGCGCCGGACGAGATGGAACTGGTGCAGATACAGACTTCGCTGCTGGCGGCGGGGGTGCTGACGGTGAACGAGGTGCGGGCGATGCGCGGGCTGGCGCCGCTGACAGCGAAGGAGATTCTGGTAACGACGGAAGAAGAAGGAGGCCAGGCTGGGCAAAAGAGAAACGCGTAGAGCATTTCCACTCGAGGCTTAGAGGGCCGAGGTCACGCTCCAGTGGCTTTTCGCGGCGGAAAAGCCATGCGTGCATCGCCGGTTTGTCTAGATGGGGAGTGGAGATGCTCCAGGGCCGGGGCTGGCCTGACTGCTTTGAGGGAGCGGCAAGAAGGGGTGCTGGGGGTGAGGATGCGATTGGAAGCAATGGCGATGCAGGTGCCGGAGGTGGCGGGGCACCCGAACAGGATTCCGTTTGAGGGCGTGCTGACGACGGTGGACGAGCCGAGTACGCGGCCGCCTTCGGGCGCAAAAGGACACCGGGTGATGCTGACGGCGAAGGCGGCGCGGGAGGCTCTGCCCTCGCTGCTGGGGATGGCTGTCGGGTTTACACCGGGGTACGACGGACATGATGTGCGCAGGAAGTGCGGACTGATCACGGAAGCGGACGTGGTGGGGCGCGAGCTGCGGGTGGCCGGTTACGTGTACGGCCGGGATTTTCCGGAAGTTGTGAAGCAGCTGGAGACGGGCCGGCCGGGAAGCATGGGCATGAGCTACGAGCTGGCGGATGCACAGGTGGAAGACATGCTGGCCCAGGTGTGGACGGTGACGCGGGCCGTGTTTACCGGGGCGGCGGTGCTGCTGCGGGAAAAGGCGGCGTATGGGGGGACGGCGTTTCGTTTGCAGCGGGGGCGCTGCCGCACAGGAAGTCTGGCGGCAGCGGCTCTGCCCAAGCTGGGTGCGATGGTCGCGGGATTCGGTAACAACGCAAGTGGCGGAAACTGTGGAACACAGAAAGGATATGGAGCGCTATGGACATAGAGATGACTGAGGCATTGCAGGCATTGAGTGCGGGGCTGGAGCGGCTGGCTTCGCGGCTGGAAGTGGTCGAGGAAGCGCGGCGCGGTGAGGTGGAAAAGATTACCGCAGCGGTGGAGAGCGGTTCTGGAGAAAAGCGGGAGGAGGCGACACGGCGAGAGGTGGAACTGGAGCGGAGGCTGGCCGAGGCGGAGCATGCGCTGGCGGCGCTGCAGGCTTCGGGCGCGCGGGTTACGGCTTCTGCGCGGAAGACGCTGCCGGCGGCGACGGTTCAGCTGTTGGCGAAGCAGGGGATTGATGCTGGAGATTCAGTGGACGTGCAGTCGCTTGATGCGGCACTGGCGGGATTGAGCGTGGAGCAGCGGATCGCAGTGAAGTCGCAGCTGATGCGGACCGGGGCGTTGACGCTGTAGCGAGCTTGGACGGTGAGCCGGATGGGCTTGCATGTAGGGCGCAGGATAAACCGCCGCTCGGATGAGGGGCTTGGAGATGATGATGAAAGCGAATTTTCTGGAGATCCACTCGGCTGCTGACTACATCGGGCCTGGCGCGATCGAAGTGCCGATGTACCAGAGCGAGATTACGGATATTGTGCGCCGGCGCGGCGCGTTCGGGCAGAGGATCCGGCAGGTTCCGGCGACCGGGCACCCGTCGCGGTTCTTTGAGGAAACAGCGATTCCTTCTCCCGGGACGGCGGGATTCGTTGATCCGCGCAACATTACGGCACCCGTAGTGGCGCCGACGCGGGTAGAGCGTTCGGTTCCGCTGAAGGCGATCGTGGCGCAGCTTTCGTACAACCTGTTCGACATGGAACTGGGTGTGCAGCAGAAGCAGTTTGCGTTTCTGCAGGCGAAGGATCTGCTGGACACGGTGGACGGCGTGCTGCGCTCGCATGATGTTGCGCTGTGGAATGGCTCGGACACTTCGCTGACAGCGCCGACGACTCCGCAGTACATGGGCGCGATCGCGCAGATCCAGGCTGGCGGGAACACGACGACGATCGGAACGAGCTCGCTGATTACAGATGGCTTGAAATCAACTATCGCACAGATGGTGGCGAATTCGAACTTCGAGGTGCGGCCGACGGCGATCTATGCAAACCCGGTGTTGCTGGACCTGCTGGATCGCGAGCTGAAGACGGAGTACAACGTGGTGCTGAGCACGAAGGAAGTGTCGGCCGGGCTGACGGTGAAGACCATCTCGACACAGGCGGGCGAGCTGCCGCTGATTCCGGACTGGACGCTAGGCTACACGGGAACGCCGGGCTCGGGTTCGGCGGTGCTGCCGGCGTACATCGTGACGGAGGACATGATTGAGTATCACTGGTTGGGTGACCCGAGCGCGCGGATCTTCCAGCTGGGGCTGCCGGGTTCGCTGGCTTCGCAGTATGTGGTAGCGAAGTTCGGCGGGGTGGTGGTGAAGGGCGCGAGCTATGCACATTACCAGGTGCTGGTCGACCGCTAGAAGCGAGCGAGAAAGGGACGCGGACTGCTCAAACCAGAGCAGTCCGTTTTGCTTTCAGGGGTGAAGAGAGGGAGCGCGCATGGGTTATTTATTGCCGACCGATTATGAGAATTATGGGCTGGCGCCGGACACGACCGATGACTGGATCACGGTGGCCTCGGCGCTGATGGAGAACTACTGCCGACGGCAGAGCCTGGCGGTGGCGCAGTATACGGAGCGGCTGCGAATTATGGAGGGATCGCAGGATGTGCAGCTGAGTTATCTGCCGCTGGTAGCGGCAGCCCCGGCAGTGCTGCCATTTGTAACCGTGCAGGCGCGGTATGCGCGGCCGCGGCGGGGCGAGCGGGTGTTGTGGGAGATGCAGGAGATATGGGGCGTGTTCGGGCTGCCGGGCAGTTGGGTGACGCTGGACCCGACAAAGCTTGACTGGACACCGAATGGCAGCCTGACCTTGCCAGGCTGTGTGATGGGGCTGCCATTTAACGAGGTAGCGGTGACGTACACGGCGGGACTCGCGGTGATTCCGGATGCGGTGAAGAGCGCGTGCGCACTGATTGTGAAGAATGCGCAGAGCACTTCGGGGATGAACGTGAAGTCGAGCAAGGTGGACACGATGCAGGTGCAGTATTTCAGCGACCAGATGGTGGACAACACGGTGAAGACACTCTTGCGGCCATGGGTCGCGAATCGACTGGGGTGAGCGATGAGCGACCTGAGCGTACGCAATGCGAACGGCAGCGGGCAGGCGATAGCCAATGCCTTGCTGCGGGCAACAGGAGGATACACCGCAACGCTGCTGATGCCGCCGGCCGTGGGGGACACAAGCGATGCGGGGCAACTCGGGATCAACGCGCCAAACTTTCAATCACTCCCGGTGTCACCGGTGGCGTTTCGCAAGCTGCGGCCGACGATGACAGAAAACGTGCCGGCGCTGTATGAGCTTGTTGTTTCGGCGTCAGCAGTGGTGCAGCAGGTAAGTATGCTGCAGCTGAGCTCGGCTGACGCATTGTTTACGCAGGTGGCTGGGGTGGTGGTGGCGGGATTGAACCTGCTGGTGGAAGAGTGGGCGAGTTCGACAGTGCTGGGCGAGCCGCTGGTGTACCGCCTGTTGCTGCGGACAGCGGGGCCGCAGTCGGTGACGGTAGAGAGCTGAGGAGCCAGAATGCAAAACGCGAAGGACAGCTTTTATATAGCGCTGCGGAACCGGCTGGCTGTGTTGAACCCGGCGCGCAGCGTACAGGTGCGGGGGGTAACGCGCCCCGGGATCCTGGTGGAAGAGGCCGAAGCGCCGATGGCGGAGCTGCTGCCGGATGTGTTCACGCTGCAGTGGGCGGGGCTGACCGCGATGGAAAACCTGCCGAGCATGCTATGCGGGATGGTGTGCGAGGTGCTGTATTCGACTTCCGGGAGCCAGGGAAATGCGGGCCTGGACCGCGGGCGTGCGATGGCGGAAATGGATCGGGAACTGCTTGACGTGCTGCGGCCGATGTATACGCCGAAGGTGAACTATACGTCGACGCCCGCGCTGACGATGCAGACGAATGTGTTTTGGACGGAACCGGTCACAGGCGCATTGACGGTGCAGCGGAACCTGCTTTCGCGCGTGGTGACGGTGACGGTGTTTGAGTTTGAAGAGCCGGGGGAGTTATGAGCACAGCGAGCACGATTACGCCGATGTCAATGCCCCTGGTGGCGAGGAGAACGCGGGCCTTTTTCGCCCCGGTAAACCGGGTCACAAAAACGCCTACGATTTTTGACCCGGCACAGTGCGCGGAGTGGAGCGGCTGGCCGGCACCGGCGCCCTGGGTGGATCTTGGATGGATCGAAAGTTTTACCCGGACTGCGGAGAGTGTAATTGCGCCGGTAAGTACCGGAATGCCCGCTACGGCCCGTTTGCAGACGAGGCAGAGTCTTGGGGCAACGGTGACGTTCCGGTTTGCGACATGGAGCAAGCTTTCGATGGCGCTGGCATCGAGCTCGGAACATATGAATGTGCTGGCAGCGTCAGCTACGGCTGCGCCGATTGGCTCCGGGGCAAAAGCGGAGCCGGCTGTGGCGCTGTTGCCGAGTTCTACTGCGAGCAAGTTGTACCTGGCTGCCGCCCCTGCGGCTGCGGTACAGGCGGGCAGTATGGTTGTTGTGGACGAGGATTATGCAGGGCAAACGGGATTCGTCGGCTCGGCAATAAGTGCGGCATATGTACAAAGCGCGGCTTCCGTCGGGAACGATCCTGATTACATCCGGCGCGTTTCGTTTAACGTGGGACGGATTACATCTATAGCGGCTGATGGAGGCCTTGTGCTTGCGGCCGCTTTACCGGCCGGTGTGCCGGCCGCGGCGATGAAGGTACAGGAACTGCTCGGTTTTGTGGACCGTGAAGGAGGCTCTTTCTTTCAGGAATGGTCGGCACTTTTCCTTTATGAAGGTAGCCAGGGCGACCGGTTATTTCTGCATTATCCCCGCATGCAGCCCGCCGCTCCGTCTGCAGAGAGCGAGGTGGCGGTTGGAACTTCGCTGGCCATGGTGCAGCCAATGGCCAGCTTTCGCGCGCTGCCTGTGACGGATGGAAATGACGGGCAGCAGGTGGTTTGTTATCGCACATATGTTCCGGCACGGGTTACCTACATCTAGGAAGGCAGGACAGCATGCAAGTGCTTATCAACAATCTGGATGGCAAAGGGAGCATAGATTACACAGCCTACGTCCAATTTGGCGCGCAATCAACGATTTTGCGTAAATTGAACGAGCCCTCCGTTTGCACTCTGCTGCTTGCACTCGAAGGAACGGGCCTGGCACAGCCTGCGGTACATGGACGAATCGAGGTTGCTTCCTCGACGGGCGCCATGTTGTTTACCGGATACGTCGCGAGTTACCCGGAGTCGAGCAGCGCCGGGAGCTCGGAACGAGGTGCTGTGGCAATGACAAGGATCATATGCCTAAGCGACGAATTTATGCTTGATCTGGAATTGCCCACGACCCAGACCCTGCTTGCGGGGCTTTCTGCTGAGCAGGACTGGGCCTCGCTTGCGACCCTGACGGGAACGACGACCGTGGATGTGGCGCTCCAGTCATCACTTTCAGCTTCAAGCCGTATAGAGATTGCCCCGGGGACTAGCTGGTCCGACGCGGCGGGGATGCTGGCAGGGAGTACCGGGAGCGTTTATCGCGCGATCGGCGGGACTGTCGAGGTATCAAGCATCGGCAACGTATCGCATCCGGTAATTGCAGGCGATCCGGGGATTAGCTTCGCGGCGCTTTCGGATACAGACCTGAAATGGTTAGCCAGCGACGTGACCATATGCGGACGAGAAGAGCCCACAGCGTATGTTACAGAGATTTTCCAGGGAGATGGCGTAACGACAGCTTTCGTGTTTTCGCAAACCCCATTTTCACCGGTAACTGCGCAGAAGACAGCAATCACGGATTTGTTCCAAGGGACAAGTCTGAATGCACAGTTATGGACAGTGAGCGATGCCGGATCCCACTTGGCACTGACTGCCGCAGGGCTGACGTGTTTAGGCGGCACGGGAAAAGAAGCTGAAACGACTGTGTCTTCGGTGCGAGAGATCGAGTTAGGAGGGACACTTACGATCGAAGCAACCGGCGTGCAGGTTGCAAGCGGAAGTGCTGGCACACTCCTCGGCCTTTATGGTGGAACGGTCACATCGGCAAACTGCTTTGCGGGATTCAGCGTAAGTTCGACAGCTACGGGAGTAAACGTGGCAGCAGTGCTGAGTGGCGTTGCTGCCGGAACGAGCATGTCGCTGGAAGCCGGGCATCTCTATACGTTTACCCTCCGTGTGTATTCGCCAGAGATGGAGAGGACGCGGCAGTCTTACTTTTATTTCAGCGGCGGCGCTTGGAATTCTCTGGGCGGAGAGGTTGTGCCGAGCGGGGGTCTCATTACGCTTGCGGTTCAGGATGCGACGAGTGGGACGCCAGGCACTCCGGTAGTGCTGTATGAGGGCAGCATTTCATCGATGCCCTCAGCATGTTTCTTGGGGCTGCTGGATAGTGGAAGTTTGAACTGCAGCATGAAGAGCGTGGAGTGCAGCCAGGCTGCGCCTTTGGCCGTGTCAGTAGCGCAGCCGGGAGCATCGGCGGCGCCGCAAATAATAGCGACCCAGGTAGAAGGTGGAGCATGCCACATAGCGACGACAGGAACGCTTACGTTCTACGCGGGGAATGTGCCGGCAGCGGGGGCACTTATCTATGCTTCATACCGGGCAGAGGCGAGAGCAGTTGGGCGCCAGGCACTTTCTTTTCCGGTTGGGACGGCGACGCCGCCGACAGCGATGTGGATCGGCACGGTGAGTTCTCCGGTAGCGTGGAGCAGTGTGGATTGCGAGAATGCCGCTACAGCAATGCTCAAGATGAACGAGGACCTGTCCAGCGGAGTGAACGGCACTTACAAGTGCACGTCATTTGAGCAGCCGCTAGACATATGGCCGGGAGACTTTCTGCAGGTCGGTCCTGATGCGAGTGGGGCAACCGTTGACACGCCGGTTCAACAATCGCAGATCACGCTGACGGCAAACGTCCCCGAGTTGCTGGAGTACACGGTGAAGTTTGCAAGCGAGTGGGCTGAGGGGCTTGCGATCAAGCTCTCGACGACCATTCCAGCCACGGTGGTTCTTCCACAAGAACCGACTTCTTTGGGGGAAGCCTTGTTGAGCCTGAGCGGTCTCACGGTCGTAACTGTGACGGGTTCGGACCTGGGAGTCTCAACGGGAGTAAGTGCTCCTGTAAATGGCGGCTTCGAGGTTCGCCGGAGAGATAACACGTTCGGCCCTGGGGAAGATTCAGATCTGGTGTTGCGAACGGCGGCGCAGAATATCACAATTCCACGGGCAGCCGCTACGGAGCAGTACTACATTCGTATGTTTGACGGAGCAACTCCGCCAAACTACTCGCTGTTTTCAGCAGCGGTGTTCGTGAACGTTCCACTCTAGGAGGTGTTATGCATGCGGTTTTCTGCGACCTTATCCTTCCGGGAGGCTCGCACCTGTTTTTACGTGGAGTTGTGACGCTTTGGATATTCTCTGCGGCTGTAGGAGCAATGGGGCAGCCGGATGTGAAGAGTGGCCCCGGCTATGAGTGGCTGTACCGGTTCCTGCATCTGCTTGCGGCAAATCTTGACCGTGCCGGGTTGCTTACGAATCCGGCCGTTGAAAACGTGAATGAACCTTTAGCTAAGTAAATGAAATCAGGGAGAGGCGATGGCGAACATACTGATCAATATAGAGCATGGGATTGAAGTGGCAGCGGATGATGTTTTGAAGTTCCTGACAAGTGTCCAAGCAGTTTCCACAAAGGCCAGCCCGGGTGTGATTGCGGCACTCGGGGTGCTGCTGGGCGCTGCAGAAACCGCTCTCAATGCGCTGAGCGCGGCCGCTGCAACCCCTTTGGATATTTCGCTTGACGCAGAGACAGTGACCGACTTGCGCGCGATCTGGCCTGACGTTGTCAGCTTCGCGGGAGCGCTCGGCATCAAGCTCTAAGGGTAGCCCGTGCAGGCGTACACGCGTCTGCACGGGACTTGCCGCAGAACTATAATCTAACGATGAGTGTGGCCTTGGTCGGCGTGGTGATGGGCAGTGCGAGTGATTTCGAGATCATGGCGGCGGCTACCTGCCTGTTGCAAGAGTTTGATATCCCGTTTGAAGCGCGAGTGGTTTCGGCGCACCGGACACCTGACCTGCTCTATGAGTACGCGTCGACAGCGGTAGAGCGTGGACTGCAGGTGATCATCGCTGGCGCGGGCGGCGCGGCGCACCTGCCCGGGATGTTGGCCGCGAAAACGATGCTTCCAGTGCTCGGTGTACCAATACCGGCGACTCTGCTAAACGGGATGGATTCTCTGCTGTCGATTGTGCAGATGCCGCGTGGGGTACCGGTTGGAACCCTGGCGATCGGAAAGCCGGGGGCAGCGAATGCTGCGTTGCTGGCCGCTCAGATCATTGCGCTCGGCAATGCCGAGCTTCGGGTTAGGCTTGAGCGCTGGAGGCGAGCGCGGGCAGAAGAGGTTCTGGCGCAGGAGCTACCACGATGATGGAGCCAATTCTGCCCGGCGCTACGATAGGGATATTAGGCGGTGGACAACTGGGGCGCATGATGGCGATGGCTGCGCGGTCGCTTGGATACCGCGTACAGGTAATGGATCCTGATCCGTCGTGCCCGGCCCGGTATGTGGTGGACAGCTGTTTTGAGGGTTCGTGGGATGATGCGCGAGCGGCTGCTAACCTTGCCCGTGGCTGTGACGTTGTGACGCTCGAGATAGAGCAAATTGCGCCTGAATGCCTAGAAGCCGCGCAGCGCTTTGCGCCTGTGCGTCCGGGCTTGCAGACGATGCTGATGATCCAGGACCGCAATAGGCAGAAACGGTGGCTGGCCGATCATGGTCTGCCGCTTGGGCCTTATATGGCCATTCACTCTCTAGATAATCTCCGCGAAGCCGTGCGTGCGCTGGGGGCAAACCTCTTTGTCAAGAGCGCTCGTGGCGGCTATGACGGCCGCAGTCAGGCGCGCATTACCAGCGATGATCCAAAAGCGGCCGAGGAGGCATGGCTGTCGCTCGGCGAGCATCCTTGCGTGGCAGAGCAGGCTGTGCCGCTGCGCATGGAGATTTCCGTGTTGGTTGCTCGTTCGCCTCGCGGTGAGGTGCGGGCGTTTCCCTCGGCTCGCAATCATCATGAAGATCAGATACTGGCCTGGAGTGTCTTACCTTCCTCGATCAAGCCCACTCTTGAAGCCGAGGCGCAGACCTTGGCGCTTCGTATCGCAGAGGCGCTGCAGCTGGAGGGTGTCCTTGCCGTCGAGATGTTTGTGACGCAGGACGGCAGGCTGCTCGTCAACGAATTAGCGCCCCGGCCCCACAACAGCTATCACGCAAGCGAACGGGCCTGTGCCACGAGCCAGTTCGAGCAGGCGATTCGTGCAGTCTGTGGGTTGCCGCTTGGTGATGTGGATATTCTCAGGCCCGCTGCGATTGCGAATCTACTCGGAGATTTGTGGCTTAATCATGAGCCGCGGTTCGATCGGGCATTGGCAGTGCCCGGGGTGGGGCTGCATCTTTATGAAAAGCACCAGCCGCGTAAAGGCCGCAAGATGGGGCACCTCTCGGCCATTGGCGATAGCCCCGAGCAGGCGGTAGAGCGCGTGCTGCAAGCCTTAGCTGAATTGTAGGCAGCCAAAAAGGCGGCCGATAACATGGCCGCCTTCGTAGAGATACGGTTCGAGTCAGTGAATTTTCACTCCTGGTGCAAAGGGTCGATCTCCCGCTCCTGCGGTTTTCCAGGCGGAAGCCACGCCCACATCGCGAATCCCTCGACGTGTCGGGTGAACATGCTCTAACCAATATCTTCGTTCCAGCCTTCCAGGTATTTCTTCACCTCAGCCATAAATTTCCCCGCGTCTGAACCATCAATAATCCGGTGATCAAAGCCTAGTGTCAGGTGGATGACGTGCCGGATCGCGATGGAGTCCATGCCGAGTTCATCGGTAACAACAGCGGGCTCTTTAAACAATCCACCAATGCCCAGAATGGCGCTCTCAGGCATATTGATGACCGGGGTGCCGAACTGCTCGCCGTAGATACCCGCGTTGGTCAGCGTGAACGTGCTGGTTCCCACTTCGTCGGGCTTCAGCTTCTTGCTGCGCGCGCGCTCGGCAAGATCGGCAATCGCTCGGGCCACGCCCAGAAAGCTCCGCTCCTCCGTCTGCTTGATGACCGGAACAATGAGACCCCAATCGAGCGCGACCGCAATGCCTAAATTGACGTTGCCGTGGTAGCGAATCGCATCGCCCTCGATCGACGCGTTGATGATGGGCATCTTGCGCAGGGTGGCGGTTACGGCCCGCGCGATAAATGGCATGTAGGTAAGCTTCACGCCATTCCGCTGCTCATACTTGTTCTTTTCCTTCTCGCGCAGACGCACGATGCGCGTCATATCGATTTTGAAAACCGTGTGCACGTGGGCGTTGGTCCGCTTTGACTCGACCATGCGCTGCGCGATAATCGAGCGCATTTTGGTCATCGGCACGACCTGCCCGGCAAGCGCACCGGCCGCTACCGCGGCGGCAGCTGGCGGAGCTGGAGACTTCGCCTGTGGAGCAGCCGGAGCCGGTGGAGCTGCGGCAGTTGCGGCGGGTACTGCTGCCGCGCCCTTGTCCATGTAGCTAACCACATCTTCCTTGGTGATGCGCCCTGCCGAGCCGGTACCTGCAATCTGCCGCAGGTCCAGGTCGTTCTCCCTGGCCATCTTCCGCACCAGGGGTGAGGACCGGAGTTTTTCTCCACTCTCCAATGCCGGAGCAGCTGGAGCAGCGGACGGAGCGGTTGCATGGCTCGGCACCGGCGAGGGCTTACCTTCAATCGCCGCTGGAGCGCCTTTGGCCGGCTGCGCTACGGGGGCGCCGGAGCCTGCAGCAGCGCTGCTGAGCAGCGCGACCGTGGTATTTACCTGCACCGTAGCACCGGCTTCTGCGCGAATCTCCTGTAACACGCCTGCAATCGGCGCAGGAATTTCTGCGTCGACCTTGTCCGTTGAAATCTCGAAAAGCGGCTCATCCCGCTCGACCTTGTCGCCGACCTTCTTGAGCCACTTGGTGATTGTGCCTTCGAAGATGGACTCGCCCATCTGCGGCAT
>CAXTMY010000052.1:12114-23123 GCA_964245565.1 uncultured Acidobacteriaceae bacterium
GACTCGCCCATCTGCGGCATTACTACATCGGTTGCCATCTACCCTCTCCCAACTACGCGCGTTCGCCCTGCAAACACCTCAGTGTACGGTATTCGGGAGGTATTCTGTCAGTGCCCGGGTGCTGTGGTCTTCTGATTGGCGTTTTGCCCTGATCCGGGGAGTTCTCGCTCCGCTCGGAGCATCCCTGCCATCCAAGTCCATAGGGCGCCAGTCGCGGCACGAGCGGTGCGCCAGGGGAACCAGATGAGCCTTTTTCAGACATTTACCAGCCTTCTCGGCCAAAACGCCGGCGCAGGCCAGCCAACTCCCGAACAACACGCGTCCGTCGCCCAGACCTTACTGCAGCACGCCGGTGGGCAGCCGGGAGGGCTGACCGGCATTCTAGACCAGTTCCGGCAGAATGGCATGGGTCAGCATGCGGACTCATGGCTTGGAACGCAGCCCGGAGCGCAGCCAGCGCAGTCGCTCCAGCCGCAGCAGGTGGAGCAGGGTCTTGGTGCCGACGGCGTGCAGTCAATTGCCCAACGCGCGGGACTTTCGCCCGAGATGGCCAGGATCGCCCTCGCTACGGCTCTCCCGCTCCTGGTATCCCACCTCTCACACGGCTCAGGCCAGTTACCGGCACAGGCGGGCAGCGGTTCCGGGCTGGCTGGTCTTGCTGAAGGCCTCTTATCTCGCGCGCTCTAGCATCACTCCGGCCCATGAACCCGCGCCTCGACCTGTCCAAAGCAATTGGCATCGGACGGCTTGCGATCCATGCTCCATTACCCCAGTAGCCGCGCCTGCGAACTCTGCCGGCGCACGGCTGCTAGGCTTGGGAACATGGACGCGCTGGTTGAAATCGCGCACGTAACCAAGACCTACCCGCGTACAGGCGCAGGTGAAAGCGGCTTCACGACGGTAGTCGACGACGTCTCGTTCACCCTGCGGCGCGGCGAGACACTCGGACTCGTCGGCGAATCCGGCTCCGGCAAGAGCACGATCGCGCGGATGGTACTTGGGCTGGTACCGCCCACCGCCGGCATCGTAACGTTTAAGGGCATGCGGCTCGACGAGGCTTCGGCCGGCGAGCTGCGCAGCATGCGGCGGCGCATGCAGCCGGTTTTCCAGGATCCGTATGCTGCCCTGAACCCGCGCATGCGCATCCGCGAAATACTGGCCGAGCCGTTCGTGATCCACAAGCACGAAGCAGCGCGCAGCAAGGCGCAGCTCGGCAAAGCCACGGGTGAGTTGCTCCGCATCGTCGGGCTCGACCATTCGGCCCTCGACCGCTACCCGCACGAGTTCTCCGGCGGGCAGCGCCAGCGCATCAACATCGCCCGCGCGCTCGCGCTGCGGCCTGAGGTGCTGGTCCTTGATGAACCTGTGTCCGCTCTCGACGTCAGCGTCGCGGCGCAGGTAGTCAATCTTCTGCGCTCTCTCCAACGCGATTTCTCCCTGACCTACCTGTTCATCACTCATTCCATGCCGCTGGTGCGCTATCTTGCGACTGAAATCGCTGTGTTACAGGGCGGTAAGCTCCTGGAACTGGGCCCGGCGGAGCAGGTCATCACCAAGCCGGCACACCCATACACGCGGGCGTTGATGGCTGCCACGCCTGCGTTGCTGGCGTAGCCTGCACCCTTTGCTCCCCCACGGAATCTAGACAGAAGATGACGCTCGCAGGGGAGATTACGCTGAACGGCGGCTCGGTCTGGCTGTGCTTTGCATCCTTTATTGCCGGGTTGCTGAACTCCGTTGCCGGCGGCGGGTCGTTTCTCTCATTTCCTGCCTTGCTCAATATCGGGGTTCCGCCGATCCAGGCGAATGCCACCAACACCGTCGCCCTCTGGCCGGGCCAGCTTACCTCGATCGCAGCATACTGGCGCGACCTGCAACACAACCGACGCCTGCTGCTGCCGCTCTGCATTGCCGCTTCGATCGGCGGCGTTGGCGGGGGCCTCATCCTGCTGCACACCGGCCAGGGTACTTTTCTACGCCTGGTGCCGTGGCTGCTGCTCGGTGCGGCCAGCCTGTTCGCCGTGTCCACGCCGCTGTCGCAGTGGCTGCAAACGCGCGCCCGCGGCCAAAGCATGCCGGCGGAGCCGGAGAAAGCCGTCCGCCCCTATATGCTGCCGCTGTTCTGCGGCATGGTCCTGGTCACGCTGTACATCGGCTACTTTGGCGCAGGCGCGGGTTTTCTGGTCATGTCTCTGCTGTCGCTGTTCGGGGTTGAAAACATAAACCAGATCAACGCACTGAAAGTTGTGACCACCACCATTGCGAACGGCGTGGCGGTGGTGCTGTTCATCGTGGAAGGCCAGGTGCTATGGCAGCACTGCCTGCTCATGATGGCCACGGGAGCCATCGGCGGCTATGCCGGCGGCCGCACAGCCCGGCGTGTCAACGCCCGGCTGATGCGCGCCCTTGTCACGGTGCTGGGCTTTGCCATGGCCGGCTATTTTTTCTGGCGCAACGGAGGCATTTAAATACCGATGCAAGTCCGCCGCACCAGCCGCTGTTAGCCTTTTCAAAAAGGAGCTTCTCATGAGCCATGAAGGATTTCGCCTTGTCAGCGAACAGCAGGCGCGCCGTGAAGAAGCGGCCAACGCGCCGATGGCGAAGGAAATGACCGAGCCCGTCAAGGTCCGGGTACTCAAGACCGAAGGCACCGGCATGGAGATCGATTGGCGCGATGGCCACAGCAGTCGCTGGAGCTTTGCCTGGCTGCGCCACGCCTGCCCCTGCGCCACTTGCCACGACGAACGAGAGAAAGAGGGCCGCGCCGTTGGGATCGCCAGGCCTGAACCCGCCACGCTGCTACCCATGTACAAGGCGCCGGTGCGTCCGGATCTGGTGCAGCAGGTCGGCCGCTACGCCGTCTCTTTCCACTGGAACGATGGACACACTAGCGGCATCTATTCTTGGGACTATCTGCGAAGAAATTGCCTGTGCGCCGCGTGTTGTGCGGCGCGTGCCTGAGAAAGTCCGTAGAATGGTGGCCAATGAGCCGCCGACGTTTGTCCATCGTCCTGTTTGCCAGTCTGTTTTTCTGCTGCTCCCTGCTCGCGCAACAGGTCCAGCACCGTCCGCCGGCCGTTCCGCTTGTCACGCATAACCCGTATTTCTCTATCTGGTCAGACTATGACCACCTGACGGACGGGCCGACGCGCCACTGGACCGGCACCGGCCAGCCCATGGCCAGTGTCGTGCGCATCGACGGCAAGCCATTCCGCATCATGGGCGATAATCCGCGCAATGTACCCGCGATGGAGCAGACCGCGTTGAGCGTACAGGCGACCCATACGCAGTACACCTTTCAGGGCGCGGGTGTCGAGCTGCAGCTTGCCTTCTTTACCCCCGCGTTTCCTCAGGACATGACGCTGCTGTCGCGGCCCGTCACCTACATCACTTGGACAGCAAAGTCGATGGATGGCAGTCAGCACGCGGTCGACGTGCTGTTCGATGTGGATCCGGTGATCGCGGTCAACCAGGACATGGATGCCGTAGTGTGGGGCCGTTCGCAGACAAGCTCCCTGACGGTGCTGAACACGGGCTCGCGCGACCAGCGGGTGCTGGGCAAGAGCGGCGATAATCTGCGCGTGGACTGGGGCTACTTTCACCTGGGCGTCCCGGCGAGCGAGCACGCCGACACCAGCGAAAGCGCCCATGCTATCCACCAGTTCGTCGAAGGGGGCAAGCTCGATCCGGCCGATGACATGGAAATGCCTGCATCGCCGCGCAGCGGCGCCGCGCACCCTGCCGCCGTTCTGCACCTGGGCCAGGTTGGCAGCACGGCTGTTTCCCAGCACGTGCTCGTCAGCTATACCGAAGGCTTCGCGATCGAGTACCTGAATCAGCGCCTGCGGCCCTACTGGGAACGCAACGGCGAAACTGTTGCAGCCATGCTGGATGAGGCAGAGCAGCAGTACACATCGCTCGACGCGCGGGGGCGCCAATACGACCAGAAGCTGGACGCTGACCTGACCAGGACCGGCAATGCGGACTATGCCTATCTCGGCAACCTGGCGTACCGCGAGTCGCTCGCCGCCTGCGAGCTCACCGCCGATAACCAGGGAACACCCCAGTATTTCTGCAAGGAAGACTTTTCAAACGGCTGCATCGGCACCGTGGATGTAATGTATCCGCAGTCGCCGATCCTTCTCTTCTTCAACCCGGCGCTGATGGAAGCGCAGGTCGAGCCGGTGCTGCGCTACGCCATGCTGCCGCGCTGGAAGTTTCCGTTTGCGCCGCACGACCTGGGCACTTGGCCGCTTGCCAACGGGCAGGTATACGGCGGCGGCGAGGAGACTGAGGAGGACCAGATGCCGGTCGAGGAATCCGGCGACCTGCTGATTATTGCCGATGCGCTGGCGCAAACCCAGGGCAACGCGCACGTGGCCGAGCGCTACTGGGGTCTGTTTACCAAGTGGGCCCAGTACCTGCGCCAGGCCGGGCTCGACCCCGCAAACCAGCTCTCCACCGACGACTTTGCCGGTCACCTCGCGCACAACGCGAACCTGTCCATCAAGGCGATCGATGCGATCGGCGCCTATGCCGATATGGCGAAGCGGCTCGGCCACGCCGATGTTGCGAAGGAGTACCGCACCGCGGCCGAAGGCATGGCCAAACAATGGCAGACGATGGCCGCCGACGGCGACCATACCAAGCTTGCCTTCGACAAGCCCGGAACCTGGAGCCAGAAGTACAACCTGGTGTGGGACCAGCTGCTGGGGCTGCACTTATTTCCGCCCAGCGTTCGAGACACAGAAGTGAGCTTCTACCTGAAGCACATGAACCCCTATGGCGTGCCGCTCGACAGCCGCGCGACCTATACCAAGCTGGACTGGGAGCTCTGGTCGGCGACCATGGCCGGCTCGCCCGAGCAGTTCCAGCAGTTTGTGGGTCCCCTGGTCAAGTGGGCCGACACGACGCCCAGCCGCGTCCCGATGACGGACTGGTACGACACAATCACCGGCAAGCAGGAAGCCTTCCAGGCGCGCTCGGTCGTAGGCGGCCTGTACATCAAGGCGCTCTCTGACAAGACGCTTGCCGCCCAGTGGCGGGCAATGGCGCAGCCATCAGCGCCTACGCCCTAAGCAGAGCGGATTCGATCAGAGCGATTGCGCCGGACGGATCAGCAGCAACCTGCACCTTGGCGCGATGCTGCGTCTGAACAAAGCCTTCTGCCACTGCGTGATCCATAAACCGCAGCAATCCATCGAAATAGCCTTGCGTGTTGACCAGCACGCAGGGCTTGGCATGGATACCGAGTTGCGCCCAGGTCAGAATCTCAATGAACTCGTCCAGTGTGCCGAAGCCGCCGGGCAGCGCGATGAAAGCATCCGCCCGCCCGGCCATCATAGCTTTGCGCTCGTGCATGCTTTCGACATAGTGCAGTTCCGTAAGGCCGGGGTGCGCAATTTCGCGCTCCTTCAACACGGCAGGAAGCACGCCAATGGCCGGCGCTCCGGCCGCGAGCGCCGCATCAGCAACCGCACCCATCAAGCCAACCGACCCGCCTCCGTACACCAGTCCAAACCCGCGCGCAGCTAACACAGCACCAAGCGCGTTCGCCGCCTCGATGTAAGCAGGACGCGTTCCGCTGCTTGAGGCGCAAAAAACGCAGACATACAGCTTGCTTTCCACGCCGGTAGCCGATGCCGTCGCACTGGGAGGCTTTATCACACCAGCAGCCGCATATCAGGTAGCTTAGCGGCCGCCTTATCAAAGGTAATGGTGTATTCGCAACCCGCGCTCTTTGCCAGTGCTGCTATGCAGCAATCCGTAAAATCGGCACCGGATTGAGTAAAGTGTTCGACGGCTTCCCGCACGATATCCGGACGCTCCACATGGAGGACGGATGTGCCGAGGAGAGCAGCTATACTTTCTGCGACTCCTGATCGGGGCTCGCGGTAAATCCTCGCAAGTACCGAAGCAAACTCGCACAGCACAGGTAGCGAAACAAAGGCAGGACTTCGCGGCGAAAGCGCCTCCATCCAGTTGCCTGCTAGCGATGCCTGGGTCGGCTCATCCTTGAGCACAAATCGAAGCAGTATGTTTGTGTCGACGCCGATCAGGACTTTTCCCTTTCCTCGCGCCATTCGCGTTTGATCCGCTCATCCTCCCGGACCACGTGTTCCCTAACAGCCTCATTCATCTCCTCGATGCTTACCGGAGGCCCGTCATATTTCAACATCCCAAACAGGTTCATCACCGAAGCGGTCTTACGTTCAAGCTCAATCTTTCCCGTTGCCGGGTTCTTGATAAACTCAACCTTATCTCCGGTGTGTAGTCCAAGCTCCTCCCGAATCTCGATTGGAATTGTGACCTGCCCTTTAGTCGTCAAAACCGCAGTCGCCATCAGCGAACCCCTTTTCAGTTCCCATGCTAGCACCATTCCTTACCTGTTGTAAGGAATGGTGCATATCGTATCCTTGAGCGGGAAGACTCATGCATCGCCTCCTCCAAAATATGAACCCCCAACAGGCCGCAGGCGTTGAAGCCGTCGACGGCCCGGTGCTGCTGCTTGCCGGCGCAGGCTCGGGCAAAACCCGCGTCATCACCCACCGCATCGCGTACCTGATTGAAGAGCGCAATGTCGCGCCGGACTCTATCCTTGCCGTCACCTTTACGAACAAGGCGGCCAAAGAAATGGCGGAACGGGTCGAAAAGCTGATCGGCAGCTCCACACTGGCAAAGCCGGTCCTCGCGACCTTCCACTCCTTCTGCGTCCGCATGCTGCGGCGCGATATTGAAGCGCTGCGGACGCCAGGCGAACAAGGCGGACTCACCCGCACCTTCGCAATCTACGACGAAAGCGATCAGCAGCAGGTGGTCAAAGCCATCATGCGGCGCATGGCGCTCGACGATAAACAGCTGACCCCGCGCACCGTGCTCTCGAAGATCTCCTGGGCGAAAAATCACATGCTCGACCCGCAGGAGTTCTACCTGCAGTCTGCCGATCAGCAGAGCGAGCGCGTCGCGCACATTTTCGAGGCGTACCGCAAGGAGTTGCGCAAGAATAATGCGCTCGATTTCGACGACCTGCTGCTTGAAGCCGTACACCTGCTGAAAGCGAGCGGCGAAACGCGCGAGCGCTACAACCGCCGCTACCGCTACCTGTTGATCGACGAGTACCAGGACACGAACCGCCCGCAGTACGAATTGATGAAGCTGCTCGCCGGCCCGGAGCACAACGTGTGCGTCGTTGGCGACGAAGACCAGAGCATCTACTCGTGGCGCGGTGCGGATATCAGGAACATCCTCGACTTCGAGAAGGACTTTCCCGGCGTCAAGACGATTCGCTTGGAACAGAACTACCGGTCAACACAGGTCATTCTCGAGGCCGCCGGCGCAGTTGTCGCGCGCAACGCGCAGCGCAAAGGCAAAGACCTGTGGACCTCACGCGAGGGCGGCGCGAAGGTCGGCTACTACGAAGCGCCGGATGGAGAAAACGAGGCGCTGTTCATCGCGGACTACATCAACAAATACCTGCGCCAGGCCGGTGAAAGCGTCGAACAGCCCAGGGCGGCCGTGCTCTACCGCACGAACTCCCAGTCGCGCCTGGTCGAAGAAGCGCTGCGCCGCTACGGTATCAAGTACACCATGGTCGGCGGTTTCTCATTCTACGAGCGCGCCGAAATCAAGGACGTGCTCAGCTACCTGAAGCTGGTGCAGAACCCGCACGATTCCATCGCGCTGCAACGGGTCATCAATACGCCCGCGCGCGGCATCGGCAAGACAACACTCGAAACTCTGGAGCGGTTGGCAATTGCTACCGGAACCAGCACATATTCTGCGATCGGCGCGGCCCTGAAGGAACGCCTGCTCCCCTCGCGTGCCTTGATCGCGCTCGACAACTTCCGCCGCATGGTTGAGGATGCGCGTGCGCTGCTGGCGCCGGATTTTGCTGAAAAGCTGAGCAGCGACCTGGCCGAGGCGCCCGGTGCTGATGCAACCGACGCGGACGCGACACTCGCCATGAGCGAGGGGCATACCGCGGAAACAAGGGACGACCAGCCCACCGAACTGGACCGCACCCTCCATGCCGCGGATGACACGAGTTTCGACTTCGGCGATGCGGTGCAGGGCATGCTGGGGCTCGGCGGCGACGAAGATGCGGACGCGGGTTTCGACCCGGACAGCTTTGCCGATGCGGAGCCTGTGCCGGAACCAAACGCGCTTGACGCCGCAGCATTCAATCCGTTTGCCGAAGACGCTGTCCCCAAGCGCTTGCAGCCGGCAGGGCGCGTGCAGCAGGTTGCATCGCCGCGAACGCCGGCGGACGCTCGTCAACAGCGCGAGGAAGAAACGGCTGCTGCGTTCCGCAAGCCGGGCGACCCCGCTACCCTGCCTGAGCTGATCCGCTTTATCAACGATCGCTCCGGCTACATTCGTGCGCTCGAAGAAGAAGGCACGCCCGAGTCGTTCTCCCGCATCGAGAACCTGAAGGAGCTTGCCAACGCAGCGCAGGATGCACAGGAGCGCGGTGAAACCCTCTCGGATTTTCTCGACCATGCCGCGCTCGTCAGCGACACCGACAAGATCAATCCGGACGCGCGCGTGACGCTGATGACCCTGCACGCGGCCAAAGGGCTTGAGTTCCCGGTCGTTCTGCTCGCCGGGATGGAAGAGGCTCTGTTTCCGCACTCCCGCTCGCTCAACGACCCCAACCAGATGGAAGAAGAGCGGCGCCTCTGCTACGTCGGCATGACCCGTGCCATGGATGCGCTCGTGCTGACCCGCGCCCGCTATCGGCGCCGCTACGGCAACGACATGCCGGAGGCCAGCATCCCGTCACGCTTTCTCGATGAAGTACCGGCGCACCTGATCGAAGATGTGAGCGGCGGAGCAGCCGCGCAAACCCGTGTCAGCGGCTACGGCAGCTACGGTTCCGGCTCCGGATACGGCGGCAACGCGCGATATGGGGGCGCCCGCAAGAACGACGGCGACGGCGAGCGTCATTACAGCTACGAAGATGAGGATCAGAGCTACCGACCCGCCGCCGCTGCTGCCTCAAAAGCAGGACCCGCAGCAGCCAGGCCTGCCAACTCGCTCGACAACATCGCGCAGTTCTTCGGTGCGCGCGGCGCTGGCAGCGCCCGCCCCAAACTGGAAGTCGAGACAGCCAAGGGCGCGACCGGCTTTCGCAACGGCCAGCGCGTTCGCCATCCGAAATATGGCGAAGGCCAGGTCGTTCGGCGCGAAGGCGATGGCGAGGAAGCAAAGCTTACCGTCAGCTTCAACCAGCATGGGGTCAAGAAACTGGTAGAGAAATTTGCCAAGCTTGAGCGGCTGTAAACTTGAGCGGCCTGTACCAGGGGGAATTTCGCTCATGACCGCAGTTGGCAGCAGGCAGTGGCTCCTTGCAGCAGTTCTTCTGGTCGTGGGCGTTATTGCTCCTTCAACCGGTCTCTGTGCCGAAAACTATCGGATCGTTCATACATATCCGCACGACGCGCGGGCGTTCACGCAGGGACTCATCTATTTCGATGGCCATCTGTACGAAAGCACGGGACTGAAAGGCCAGTCCACGCTGCGTATGGACGATCTTGACTCCGGCCGCGTTCTCGAAGAGCGCATCGTTCCTCCCCAGTTCTTCGCCGAAGGGTTGACGAACTGGGGCGACACGCTGGTGCAGCTCACCTGGCAGGCGCACACCGGTTTTGTCTACGACCGCTCCACCTTCAAGCTGCTGCGCACGTTCCATTATGACGGCGAAGGCTGGGGTCTCACCCAGGACGGCAAGCAGTTCATCCTGAGCGACGGCACCGCATCTCTGCGCTTCCTCAACCCTCAAACCTTCGCGGTCGAGCGCACGCTTGCGGTGCGCGATCATGGCAAACCGGTCGATCAACTCAACGAGCTCGAATATGTGCATGGCGAAATCTACGCCAATGTCTGGATGTCAAACCGGATCGCACGCATTTCCCCTGCCACCGGCAATGTCCTCGGCTGGATTGACCTGACCGGTCTGCTGCCGGTCGTGGAGCAGTCGAGCCCGGACGCGGTGCTCAACGGAATCGCCTACGACGCAAAGCACGATCGCCTTTTTGTGACCGGTAAGCTCTGGCCCAAGCTCTTTGAGATCCGCACGGAACCAGGCAAATAGGACCGCTCGCATGCCGGGGCTCCATTCCCGCTGGGGCTTCCGCCGGTTCTGTAGTAAAACCGTACTATCGCGGAGTGTCCGCTAAAGGATGAGAGAACAGCATGGCAAACACCACCAACATTGAAAGCGTTGAAGAGCGGAAGGCGTTGAAACGCGCTGCTCGCAGGAAAGCCGCCCCCAAAACCGCCCGCACCACGCCGCGCGGCTCCAATAAGAAAAAACCCAAGAAGCTGAGCCGCGGTCAAGGTAAGCGCTAGCATTTCTTCCATAGGTGCACCCGTCCGGCGACTGTGAGCGTGGTTTCTCTTCACGAAAATCCACATCGACCGGATCCCGCGGTGCACAGCAAGTGAGGAAATGCTCTAACCGCCATCCGCCCTGCCTGAGCGGGTCCGCGCCGCTTGCGTGACCCGCTTGGCAGGGCGGCGCCGTCTCCACCATCCTGATTTCCTGGAGTCACGACGCTGCCGAGCCAACTGTTTCGCACCAAATCCATCGACAAGCTGATCGCGCAGTCCGAGGAGCCGCAGAACGCGCTCAAAAAGACGCTCGGTCCGCTCTCGCTGACTTCGCTCGGCATCGGCGCCGTCATTGGCTCCGGCATCTTCACCGTCATTGGTACAGCGATCGCGGGCGAGAAGTTTGACGCAACCTCGGTCCTCAACACGCCGGTGGCCGACTACATCGTCCATCACACAGCTCTGCTCGGCCGTCCCGGTGCCGGTCCCGCGCTCGCTCTCTCGCTCGTCCTCGTGGCGATCGTCTGCTGCTTTACCGGGCTCTGCTATGCGGAGCTGGCCTCGATGATCCCGATCGCCGGGTCGGCCTACACCTACACGTATGCGACCATGGGCGAGCTCGTCGCCTGGATCATCGGCTGGGATCTGATCCTCGAGTACGCCTTTTCGAACATGGC
>CAXTMY010000053.1:0-21912 GCA_964245565.1 uncultured Acidobacteriaceae bacterium
AAGGGTGGGCCAAAACAAACCGCCGAAGTGGGCCAAGCCAAGTTGCCAAAGTCAGGCGCTTTGGCGACTTCTACTGCAGCTTGGCCCGCTACCTGCTTGAGCCGAGACTCCAGGTGCCGTACGTAGTCGTCCTCGAAGTGATCAAGCCACCTGAGGCTGGTTTCGGAATTGTTGCGCTCCCAGGCTGATTCGGAATTCCCAGGGCTGGTGACCGCTAGGCTTCATCGACAGAAAGTTTGGAGCTTGCCATTTTGCCCGCTGGACTGCTTCTTCGAGACCTTCTTCGGGGTCGTAAGGCTGCTTGTCGCAGACATCTCTCACCCACTTGCGAAGTGTGTGGGCCTTATCTCGGATAATCCGCGTCGTTTGTGCCTCAGCCCACTCCAGCGGAGACGACGCTAGCAGCGTTTCATTTTCGGTACCGATGGCCAGCAGATCTCTGAAGATTTGCAGGGCTTGAACGCTAACCCCTTGAAGGTATAAGTCATAAAAAGCTTTGAAGATGGCAGACTCGGTACCGCTCTTGATGCCTTCATTAAATCCTCTCTGGTTTGGAACTCCGACCCTTGCCTTAATGTAGGACAAGTATCGAAAATGCTCCTCCGAGGGGTCATCAGGTGTCTCCTTATGTAGCATTGCGTAACAGAACAAGCGTGTGGTCTGTCCACATCCCCAATGCGCGTCATCAAAAGTCTCGCGGAGATGTTCGAGTACTGAGACAAGCGAAGGCGGAACGCTCGCTTGCCAGGGCTCTGTGTTCATGTACCGGGGCTTTTGTAATTTTTTCTTCGCGTCGTTCATCTTGATCTTGGAGTTGGGGAGAGGACCACAGGGTCAGGCGGGGAATCTAGCCGCCGGACCCTCAGTACCAAGGCAGCGTGAGGGAAGGCGGAATCCACGTTAGAGGCTTTTGGCGCCCAATGCGCTAATCCGGTGCGTTCATTCCTTCTCAGGCTTTAAGGCGTTGCATCTGGAGGAACTTGGCCCCTCGCTGCTCAGCATCGAGAAAGTCGGCCCAATCCTGCATCATTTTGGCTCTGGGTTTGAGGTACAAGGCGTGATTGTAGGCTGCGCTCACGGCGTTCCGCTGGGTGTGGGCGAGTTGGATTTCTATGTGATCGTGCGCATAACCCTGCTCATGGAGCAGAGTGGAAGCGAGGCCGCGGAAACCATGACCCGTCATCGCGCCTTTGTAGCCCATCCTCTCAAGACCCTTCAGGATGGTGTTGTTGCTCATGTGGCTCTTTTCGCTGCGTTCGCCAGGGAAGAGCCATTCGCTTCCGCCGGTGAGCGTATGCAGTTCTGAGAGGTATTCAAGCGTCTGCTTCGAAAGAGGAACAATGTGCGAGCTTCGCATCTTCATGCGTTCGGCGGGAATGTCCCAGCGTCCGTTTTCCAAATCGAACTCTGACCACTTGGCGGCGATTAGCTCTCCTGTCCGGACGAATGTCAGGGCTAAAAGCCTGAGAGCCAGACGCGTGACGTGCCGGCCAGGGTAGATCTGGATCTGCCGTAGAAGGCTTGGGAGTTCCTTGGCGTCGATTCGCGCGTAATTGGTCTTGAAGGCTTTCTGAAGCACGTCGGCTGGCCGGATATCGGCGGCCGGATTCCGCTCGGAATAACCGTGTGCAACGGCAAAGCGGAAGATTTGGCCAGCCGTCTCAAGCGCGCGCTTTGCGATGTCCCTCGCACCGCGGTCCTGAATCGCCTTCACCATGGTGACAAGTTGGGGTGCGGTGATTTCGTTCACAAGCTTGTCGCCGAGGAAGGGAAGAATGTTGGTGGCCAGTCGACGCTCGGTGGAATCGACGTGACGGACGCTCTTGCCGTGCTGCCAGTGGTTCAGCCATTTTTCCGCCACATTGGTGAAGGCATTTTCCTTCGCGCTCTTCTCCTCAGCCTTGGACGACTTGCGATGGTCCATTGGATCGACGCCGGTGGCGAGAAGCTGGCGACCTTTAGAGTGCCGTTCCCGAGCGAGAAGCAGCGGGACGTCAGGGTAGTTTCCCAGCGCCATGGTCTTCCGTTTCGCCTCATAGCGGTAGTCCCATCGCCACAGCTTGCCGCCAGCTGGTGAGACATAGAGGTAAAGTCCCCTTCCGTCACTCAGCTTGTACGGGCTATCCTTCGCCTTCGCACTGCGGATCGCCAGATCTTTCAGCTTCATACCGCCCCCCCACTGAGATACCGTCATTTTCCAACCCCCCGTACCGACATGAATACCGTCGTTGAGGCTGGATTCCGTCGGTACCCGTTGGACGATGATAGACGCTAAACCTCTAATTTGCTGAGGTTTTCTGCAGAATTTAGACTTTACGGGATGGCTTAGGACAGCTTTATGGCGGAGGGAGAGGGATTCGAACCCCCGTTACCTTGCGGTAAAGCGGTTTTCAAGACCGCCTGTTTCAACCACTCACACATCCCTCCGCGGGCGGGTGCTCGCAACCAGTCTACAACGCCGGCAGCAATAGCAAAGCCGCCCGGCGAAGGGCGGCCTTGCGGAACATAGGGCGGACTGCTTAGAACCGCAGGCGCGCCCCGAACTGCAACTGCCGCATGTACGGCAGACCCGTTCCGTAAACAGCCGAATCGACCGTTGTAATCAGGCCTGCATCGCCCGTCGTGCAGTCAATGCAGCGAGCATTTGTTGCGCTCGGCAGCCCGAGCGGTACATGGTTGAACACGTTAAAGGCCTGGAACTGGAACTGGCCCTGCAAGCGCTCCGTGATCGAAAAGTTCTTGAACAGCGAAGCGTCTGCAAAGTAATCCGAGGGGCCGCGGAAGGCGTTACGTCCGATGTTGCCGATCGTTCCGAAGGCAGGGCGCACGAACGGTCCGGAGGTAGCTCCCTGGGTGGCAAGAGGGGCCACGGGAACAAAGTACTGCCGGGCGTGCGTTGTCGTGTTGTAGCTGCCAGGAGAGAGTGTGAAGGCGCTGCTGCTGCCGGTCTTGTCCGGGCGGCAATCGCTTGAGGTTCCAGGCGTGCCGAAGTTGGTGTCCACGTCCTGGTCGGAAGCACACTCAGCGTAGGTCGGGGTGAACGGCAGCCCGCTTTCCCACGTTGTGGTGCCGGCAAGCTCCCAGCCGCCGATCGCATAGTTCATCAGCCGGCTGCCCGTGTCCGCAAACTTCCTCCCCTTGCCGAAGGGCAGGTCGTACAGGCCGCTCAGGACAAAGTTATTGGTGCGGTTGGTATCGTTCGGCCCGTACTCCACCTGTTTGTCCTGCGCGAAGTAAGTGGCGCCGTAGTTCAGGGCGCGTGACCAGGTATAATTCGCCAGGAACTGGAAGCCGTTGGCATACCGCTGCTGGACCGTAGCTTCCAGCGAACTGTAAACCGCGCGCGCGGCCGGGGCTGTCGAGGTAAGCGGCTGCGAGCAGCATTGCACCACCGCTCCCTGGTAGATGTTGTTAAAACGATTGTAGTAAGGGCGCCGCTCATTGGTCTGCGTCAACTCATAAGCCTGCAACGCGGGATCTGTGGTCGGCGCGGGCAGCACCTGCTCGTTGATGTCGTAGCCCTCGGTTTCCGAGGGATAGATCCGGTCCGCTACATTGCCAACGTAAGCGAGCGTCGCCGTGGTATTGCTGCTGAGCTGCTGCTGCAGGCTCAGGTTGTATTGGTATACCTCAGGCAGAATCAGCGTATTCGGCCGTACAGGAACACTTACGCCCTGGGGGATCGGGATGGCTCCTGACGCGGGAATGACAAAGGGCGCAGGCTTTGCGGGCAGATTGGTAAAGGTATAGCTGTACACACCAGGATCGTTCGATGTAGTGGTGTCTTCGCTGTTCACGACCGGAATATTCTCAGTAAGCGCGGTGCCGAAGATGGTGCCGAAGAAGCCGACGTTGTCGTACATCTGCCCAAAGGCGCCGCGCAGTACCGTGTCAGGATGCAGCTGGTAGGAAAAGCCGAAGCGGCCGCCGAGATCCTTCAGGTCGACAGCGGCCCCGCCATTGGTGCCGTAGGGTCCATAGCCCGCAATCTGAACAAACCCGGTGTTGAGATTCGTCAGACCGCCGGCGCCCGGGGTATTCACCGTTTCCGGGAACACGATGTCCCAACGCACACCGTAATTCACGACGAGCTTCGGTGTAACGCGCCAGTCGTCCTGGATATAGAAGCCGCCGCGCTTCTGTCTGCTCGCGGCCGACTGGTCATACACGTCAAAGCGCTGGAACGTGTCGATCTCGCCGAACAGGATCGATGCCAGGCCGAGGCCGGTCGCACCCTGACCGAAGGAAAGCTGACCGGCACGGTTGCTGTCGCTCGCATTGCGCAGGTTTAACGCATAGCGCAGGTCGATACCGAACCGGATGGTGTGGTTGCCCAGCGTCTTGGTCCAGTTATTCGCCAGCTGGAACACCTGCTCGCTCTCGGTCAGGGGGCAGTTGCAGCCCTGTTCGCCGAAGTCCGAGATCGAGCCGTCCTCCACGTCGTAGGTCGGCGAGCCGCTGGTGTCGCCGGCGGTCGTGTTCAGGTTTGGAATACCGTCCGCCGTTGCGGGTGCCGTGCCGTTGTCGTACTTGTTGTTGACGACGTGGTAGGCGAGGAAGCCAAAACGCGCATCGGTCAGCAGCGATGAACTCAATGCGTAGTCGACGCCGAGCACGACACTCTGGTTCTGCGCGCTGTCGTAGCCAGTGGTGTTGCCGATGCCGAACCCGGTGCCGCCCGCGGCGCCGAATACCGGCACCCCGACCAGCCGGAAGTTCGCGTAATCGTACCTGCCGAACGCATGGGCTTTTTCACTTAGCTGATCGTCGAGGCGAAGGTCGGCTTCGTCGCCGTTGTTCTGTCCATTGCCGGACGCGGCATAGTTATCGACCGTGGCTCCGGCAGCACCGGTGTTCGGCGCCGGCAGAGCGCTGAGCAGTGCTATCGCCTGCGGCGTAATCGCCGATGCCGGAATCGCACTCGATGAATAGGTATTGCCGGTGTCTCCGCTCGCCGGGTGCTGCGTCACTGTTGCGACCCCGTACTGGCTCAGGTTGCACGGCCCGGGTCCGCTCAGGCAGGTGCTGCGTACCAGTGCTGTCGGCACATTCTCCTGCAGGCTGGTGCCGACGCGCTGCCGCGTGCCCTGGTAGTCGAGAAAGTAAAAGGCATGGTTCTTCAGGATCGGACCGCCGATCGACCCGCCGAACTGGTTGTACAGCGACGACGGGATATACCTGCCCGTCACGGGGTCAGGGTTGTACTGCGTGAACGGATCGCGCGCTTCCTGGGCGTCGCTGCGCCGGTATTCAAATCCGTCGCCGTGAATCTGATTGCTGCCGGATTTGGTGGAGCCCGTGATAAACCCGCCGACCGCGCCACCGAACTCCGCCGGGTAGTTTTCAGAGATCACGTGCATATCCTGGATCGAGTCCAGCGTGGGATTGATGACGATAATGCCGTCGACCGGCTCGCGGTCATCGGTACCGTCGAGCAGAAATCCTTCCGTCCCGTAGTTCGTTCCGTTGATCTCGGTCGAAACTGTTCCCTGCGGGTTCTCGGTCGGCGCGACCGAGAAGCTGGCGCGCTGCACACCAGGCGTCAGCAGGGTGAATTGCGAGAAATTCCGGTTGATGTTCGGTACCGTCTGGAGCTGTTGCGAGTTCAACGTCTGCGAAACATCCATCTGATCCGTTTTCAGGATGGGCGCCGCTGTGGTCACCGTTACATTGGTCGCGGTGCTGTTCGCGTTCATGGTCAGATTGACCTGTGGAGACGTGTCGGTGGAGACGACGATGTTGTCGGTTTCCGCAGGTTTGAACGAGCCGGACGTGACCTTCACACTATATGTGTCCGGAATCAGGCGACCGACTGTATAGTCGCCGCTTCCATTGGTCTGGACTGTCTGCGTGGTTCCTTTGCTGACATCTGTAACGACGACCGTAGCGTTTGGGATGACCGCGCCGGTGCTGTCTGTGACGGTTCCGACAATCGAACCGTAGACGCCCTGGGCGTGGCCGGCAGCCGGCGCACCGAGCAGTGATACTGCCGCGAGGCCAAGCGGCGCGGCTGCTGCGAGCAGACGATGCGCAGCACGGGTCAGATCTTTCAGGCGGGAGCCTGCGGGGAAAGGTGTATTCATAATTTGAAGCCTCCAAAAGTGGAGCACGGTTGCCCGGGCGCCTATGTTCCTGTCCTGCGTGGCCGTTCCGTCATCAATCTGGTCGGATATCGGCCGTTCAAGAAGATGCCGAAGGGCTGTTCAGGGTTGCCGTTTGATAACTGCCGTGGGTTTACTAGTTCACTACGTCAAACTGCCCTGCGCTTGCCGGGGTAAGCGCTCCGCGTCCACGACTCGGTTAGCATGATGCTAGCTATGCCGCCGCTCCGTACGCCCTCGCGGGCATCTTTCGACGCAACCCTCGCCAGCGCCAAGCGCACCATGGTGCTGTCAGAGATCGTCAAGCTGGCCCTCGACAGCTTCGGCGTCAGCAAGGTGCGCTTCGCGCTCACCGCGCTCGGCATGGTCATCGGTTCGGCGTCGCTGATCCTTGTTGTCACAATCGCGCTTACCGGCAAGCAGTACATTCTCAACTATCTTGAGAGCATCGGCACCAATATGGTCGAGATCGACTATTCGGGCGGCGGCAGCGGAGCGGTGAACAACTTCCAGACCGACTACCTGACCAAGGACGATGAGCAGGCCATCGACGCGCAGGTTCCGTCTGTTGAGTATTCCTCGTCCATGCTGGAGATGCACGATCGCATCTCGATCCACGGCACGGAGAAGGAGATCCTGGTATTAGGGGTCGCCCCGCAGTATCAGCAGGTACGCAACCTCAAGGTGCTTACCGGGCGCTTCTTCGATGCGGAAGACGAGAGCGCGCATACCAAGGTCGCCGTTGTAACTGAGGGTTTGGCGCAAACTCTGTTCGGCACGGATGGAGGCGCGATCAACCAGACGTTCTCCATTTCGGGCATACCCTTCACCATCGTGGGTGTGTTCAAAGAGAGCGTTCCCACCTACGGCGAGTCTGAGATCGCCGACCAGACGATCCTGATTCCGTACTCGGTCGCCCGCTACTTTTCGGGAACAGACAATGTGTCGGATATCTTTTTCACGATCCGCGACCGGGGCGAGGTGGGCGAGGCAGCTCGCGAGATCGTCCGGGTCGCAAAATCGCGGCATCTTCCGGGTTCGCTCTACACGGCGACCACGCTCACCGAAATTCTGACCACGGCCGACATTGTCGCCAATGCGCTTACGGTGGTGCTGTTCCTGGTCAGCGCCGTGACGCTTGCGGTCGGCGGGGTCGGCATCATGAACATCATGCTGGCGACGGTGCGCTCGCGCATCCGTGAAATCGGCATCCGCAAGGCGCTGGGCGCGACTGCTCGCGAAATCAAGCTGCAGTTCCTGGTAGAGGCCGTGTTCATTTCGCTCATCGGTGGCATCATCGGCACGCTGCTGGGCCTTTCCGTCCCGCTCGCGCTGCGCCTGTTTACCTCGTACGCCATCCCCATCTCGCCCTGGTCGATTGTGGTCGCGCTGCTCACGTCCTGCGCGGTCGGCATCATCTTCGGGACGCTGCCGGCAAACCGCGCCGCGCAGCTTGACCCGGTCGAGTCGCTCAAGTACGAGTAAGCCCCGGATCGCGCCTGCTCGAGCATTTTCACTCCAGCTTTCTAGAGGCCGGCAAATGGAAGAGTGGCTTTTCCGTCGGGAAAAGCCACTGGAGCGTGAGGTCGGCCCACCACGTCAAGAGTGAAAATGCTCTAGACTGGGAAGGATCGCTCCTGCGCTCTTGCGGCCTGCCGCGAACGCCTGCGCCCGCAAATATCTTCAGCAACCACTTTCAGCAGCACAGAACAGGAAAGCCTCCGCGTGCCCCACTCTGACATCCGCAACGTCGCTATCATCGCCCACGTCGACCACGGCAAGACCACGCTCGTCGACGCCATGCTCCGCCAGTCCGGCACCTTTCGTGAAAATGAGGCCCTGACGGACCGCGTCATGGACTCGAACGACCTCGAACGCGAGCGAGGCATCACTATTCTCGCCAAGTCCACGGCGATCTTTTACAAGGACTCGAAAATCAACATTGTCGATACACCGGGCCACGCCGATTTCGGCGGCGAGGTCGAGCGCGCTCTCAAGATGGTCGATGCGGTGATCCTGCTGGTCGACGCCTCGGAAGGTCCGCTGCCGCAGACGCGCTATGTTCTCTCAAAGGCGCTCGAAGCCAAGCTGCCGCCGATCCTGGTGATCAATAAAATCGACCGGCCGGATGCACGTCCGCAGGAGGTCCTGAATGAGGTCTACGACCTGTTCATCGATCTCGATGCGGCTGAGGACCAGCTGAACTTTCCCGTGCTGTACACGAACGGCAAGCTGGGCCTGGCTTCCGATTCAGCAGAAAAGCTCGGTGAAAACCTGCAGCCCCTTTTTGAGGCGATCCTGACGACAGCGCCGCCGGCGCCCGGCGACAAGGACGGCACGCTGCAGGTCCTGGTCACGAACCTCGACTACTCGGACTATCTCGGGCGTCTGGCGATTGCGCGGGTGTTCAACGGCACGCTGAAGACCGGCGACGAGGTGATGCTGTCGAAACGCGACCTGACGCTCGAAAAAGTGAAGGTTACCAAGCTGTTTACTTACTCCGGCTTAAAGCGGGTGGACACCGACCAGACCGAACTCGGTGACATCATCGCCGTCGCCGGGATTCCCGGAATCACGATCGGTGAATCGTTCTGCAGCGTGGAAAATCCCCAGCCGCTGCCATTGATCATCATCGACGAGCCGACCATCGCGATGCAGATGTCGGTGAACAACTCGCCGATGGCCGGCCGCGAAGGACAGTTCGTCACGTCCCGCAATATCCGCGAACGGCTGGACCGGGAACTGCTCACCAATGTTTCGATCCGCGTCGAAGATACCGGCTCGCCGGATACGTTCAAGATCCTGGGCCGCGGCGAGCTCCAGCTTTCGATCCTTCTTGAGATGATGCGCCGCGAAGGCTTTGAGATGATGGTCGGCCGCCCGGAGATCGTAACCAGGCGCGTGGACGGCAAGCTGATGGAACCGGTCGAGCACCTGACCATCGATATCCCGGATAATTTCGTCGGCACCGTGATCGAGCGGCTGGGCCCGCGCAAGGGCGAGATGGTCAAAATGGCGAGCCACGGCTACGGCCGCACCCGCATGGAGTTCAAGGTGCCTTCGCGCGGGCTGATCGGCCTGCGCTCCGAGATGCTGACGGAAACGCGCGGGACGATCATCATGAACTCGATCTTTGACGGTTACATGCCGTACCAGGGCGAGATCCCGCAGCGGCCTTCGGGCGCGCTGATCGCGGACCGGACCGGGCCGACGACGACCTATGCCCTGAACGGCCTGCAGGACCGCGGCGTGCTCTTCGTCAGCTCGGGCGTGGAGGTGTATGAGGGCATGATCGTCGGCGAGCATTCGCGCGACAACGACCTGGACGTGAATGTGGTTCGCGAAAAGAAGCTGACCAACATGCGCGCCTCCTCTGCCGATGACGCCCTGCGCCTGGTTCCGCATAAGGCTATGAACCTGGAGCAGGCCATCGAGTTCATCGCGGAGGATGAGCTGGTCGAGGTCACCCCGAAATCGCTCCGCCTGCGTAAGAAAGTCCTGCAGGCGAACCGGCGTCCACGCCGCAACGCCTCCAGTTCGGCCGAGTAGCACGGCGCGGCAGCTCCGGCTGCCGCGCTACTTCGCCATCGCATCCCAACACCTGTTGCCCACGAATGGCCCAGCAGCCCGATCTTTTTCCACCCAACCCGCGCAACCCGCGCTCCGGCTCGCAGCCAGGAGGTGGAAGTCCCGCGTCTTCTCCCGGAGTCCACTGGATGGCGCGCATCGAGGCCATCATCCGCGTCATCGTACGTCTTTACCTGGGGTTGCTGGTGTTCGCGCTGCCCTGGCTTCCGTTCTGGACCCAGAACAATCTGTTCACCTATAACCCGCTGCTCTTTACCCTCGCCGCAAGCGGCTTCGTGCGCGGTCTCTTCTCGGGCCTCGGACTGCTGAATATTATTCTGGCCGTGGTGGAAGCGAAACACGCCCGCGCCCTGAGCTAGGAAGCTTTTCTCCTACTGCTGGCGAGACGGAAGCAGCGCGGCCGGCGCTGCGAGGCTCGCGGTGTGCACCGCAGCCGGCAAAGCCGGAAGCGTTGCGTCCGGCACCGGCGGTCGGTTTTCAGCCGTTGCAGCCCTGAGCGCGTCCAGGCAGTTCCCGTCCAGCTTGCGCGGGGCGTCGCCCTCCATGATAGCAAGCGCTTGTTCTCTGCTGAATCCGGGGCGATACGGCCTGTCTTCCGTGAGGGCTCCATAGATATCTGCCACGGCGAGAATGCGAGCCTCCAGGGGCAGATCGCTCGCCTGCAGGCGGTCGGGGTATCCGGTCCCGTCGAGCTTCTCATGGTGCGCTCCGGCAATGTCTGCCAACTCGCGATATTGCGGAATTCTCCTCAGAATCGTCCGTGTCAGTGCCGAGTGTTCCTGCATGATCTGCCACTCCGTGGAGTCCAGTTTTCCCGGCTTGTCTAGAATGGAGTTCGGCACCCTCAATTTGCCCAAGTCGTGCAGCAGGGCCGCGCGGTGCAGCAGCTGTGAGCGTTCCGGCTTCAGCTGCATTTGCGTGCCGATCAGCTGCGCTGCCTGCGTCACCCCGTGCGAGTGCCGGAAAGTGAAGTTCGACTTCGCATCTACGACCTCGGAGAATGCTTCGCAGATCAGGTCGATGTGCGAGGCAGCCATCGACTCAGCTGCGCCGGGAGCGATGTCGAGCACAGCCGCGCGGGTTCTCTGCTCCAGCAGTGCTTCGCCGCCGGTTCCCGGCAGGCAGTCCTGCCACAGCACACCTCGGTCGTGCAGCGACTCGGCTGCGCGCACAATTTCCGGATCGAACCAGCGCCCGCTCCGCTCCCGCAGCACCAGCATAGCGTTCGCCACGCCTCTTTCTCGCGCGAACACGTCCAGGTGCTGCCCTACCGCCATAATCCGGGCCAGCGGCGAAATTGCAATTCCCTTCGCGCGGTCCGGGTAGCCGCTGCCGTCCCAGTGTTCATCGAGCGAGCGCACGGCCAGTGCTGCCCGTTCGCTCATCCCGATTTTGCGCACGATACTCGCGCCGCGGTCGCAGCGGAGCCCGATCATTTCCTCATTATTGCGGTGCTGCGTCCGTGCGATCGTCAGGATGCGTGACAGCTTTCGCGAAGCTCCTGCATCCGGCAGCACACACTTCCACAGCAGCCGGAGCGTGGAGAGGCGCGGCCGATGGGGCCGTGTCCAGTCCTCCAGTTTGACGCCCGCCTTCACTGCCCGGTCGTCGCCGCCGATGATCTGGTGCATGCGTGCGGCATTGCTGCTGCAGCCCACGTCCTTGAGCAGCGCCGCGTGATAGAGATTAGCCTGTGCCGCGTCGCTCAGCCCCAGTTCCTGCCCCAGCCGCATGCTCATCAGGCAGCTGCGCAGCGCGTGTCCCGGCACCGCGCCTTCGGTCAGATCGAGGGCAAAGGAGAGCGCAGCCAGAATTTCTGACAGCGATGGATTCTGCCCTTCCCCTGCATCCTGGTTCCAGCCGCTCGTTTGCACTTCGGTCCCGCCCTGCTCACCTGTAAGTTCAGCGCTTGTCCTATCCCTATCGGCTCTGCGGCAGAGCTTTATAGAGTGGCAGCTATTTTCAGTTCTGCAAAGCAGTACCTTCGTCACTTCGCCTGCTGCGCAGACGGGAAGCGTTTCAGATGGTGCTTCGCTTACGCCATCTGTGCTTTTGGACGAGCAGCGCGCATACACTGGGCCCATGCCGCTCTCGCCTGTGCCGCGGGTCGCCTTTTTCCCGGACTCCTTTTTTGAGGTAAACGGGGTTGCGCACACCGCGCGGCAGCTCAGCGCGTGGGCTGCGCGCAGGGATCATCCCTTCCTCTGTGTTGCCGGGAGCAATGGAAAAACACGGCTTATGCAGCAGGGAAGCCTGCGCACACTGGCGCTTCATCGCGGGTTCGCGTCCATTCCGCTCGACAAGGACCTGCGCTACGACCTGCTGTTTGCAAGGCACGGCTGCAGGGTCTGGCGAGCGCTGCGGGAGTTTCGGCCCGACATCATCCACATCACGGGGCCAAGCGAGCTCGGCATGCTCGGCGCAATCTTCGCGCGCATGCTCCGCATCCCGCTTGCCGCATCCTGGCACACCAACGTGCATGAGTATGCCGTCCGCAGGCTGAACTGGGTGTTGCAGCGGCTGCCGGCCTCCCAACGCCTCCCGGCCAGCCGCGGCGTGGAGCGCTCCGCGTTCCGGGCAGCGGCGCTTTTCTACAAGTGCGCCCGTGTGCTCTTTGCACCCAACCCGCAGCTTTGCACCCTTCTGGCTGCGGCTACCGGCCGGCCCTGCTACCTCATGACTCGCGGCATCGACGCGCAGCTTTTTTCTCCGGCACGCCGCACCGTGCCGCCTGCGTTTGAAAGCGGCGTCTGGACCCTCGGCTATGTCGGGCGTCTCTCGGTTGAGAAGAACGTCATGCTGCTGCCCCAGATTGCTCAACAGCTCAGCGCCCGTGGCTGCACCAACGTGCGTTTCCTCATTGCCGGGCAGGGCAGCGAAGAGCAGGCCTTGCGGGCTGGACTCCCTGGTGCCATCTTCAAGGGAGTGCTGCGCGGCGAGGCGCTGGCGGAGGCGTACAGCAATATGGACTGCTTTTTGTTTCCGTCGCACACCGATACATTCGGCAATGCGGTTCTGGAAGCGATGGCCTCCGGCGTGCCCGCGATCGTGACTCCGGACGGCGGTCCCGCGCAGATCGTCGCGGCCTCAAACGGCGGAGGACTGGCCGTTCCCGATCCCGAGTTTGCCGGCGCAGCGGCCTCGCTGTTTGCTGACCCGGCCGCGTACAGCCGCATGCGCCTGCAGGCGCGGGCCTGGGCCGAAACCGCGAGTTGGGACGCGGTGTTCAAAGCGGTATACGCCGGCTATGCGGACGCGCTGAGCGCCCAAGCCGCCCCGGCTCCTGCGCGATAGCGTGCAAAAGAGAAAAGAGCGGCGCACAAGCCGCTCTTTTCTTGTTTCTTGAAGAAGATGAATGGTGCCGAAGAGAGGACTCGAACCTCCACACCCTTGCGAGTACGTGGACCTGAACCACGCGCGTCTGCCAATTCCGCCACTACGGCACATCTGCTCTGGTCTCTCGGCTGTACCGAGTATCCCGCAGCTCTTATTCAGTCTCCCAAAGCGAACCGGGTATGTCAAATGGGCTCGATTCTGCATCCAATGAGAGGTTTACCTGAGCTTACCCAGGAGGCAGTTGAATCAGATGAAGGACAAAGAAGCCGGAGCCATCCCCGGCGGCCACGCGGCAGAGATTCGCCGCCTGGTGCATGATCTTAGCAATGCGCTTGAAATCATCGTGCAGACAAATTATCTGCTGAAGCTGGGCAAGCCTGACGAGACCTCTGCGCAGTGGCTCACTATGATGGATACCGGTGTGCGGCAGGCCACGGAAATCAGCTCGAACCTGCGGAAATACGTGATCGACCACGCGGCCGGCAAATAGCGCAGCAGAATAATTGCAACGCATTGCTGCATAGGCTGCTGTAAAAGCCTCAAGCTGATCTTTTGACGCGGCTCCGCCTTCGCATGTAGCCTCGCTGCTGACCCGAGGATGCTGTGCCCAGGCAGGAGGATCGCGATCCATGGAGCGAAGGGATTTCTGCAAGCTGATCGGGGCAGCGGCTGCCGCTGCGGCCCTCCCGGCGCCGGTACAGGCGAATGCGGCCATACCTGGAGAGACGATTGGTGCTGCAGCTCCGGCAGGGAACGTTGCGAGCGGCTTCAACGTGGCGGGTGAGGACTATGCGCAGTTCTGCGCGACCCCTGCGGCGCAGAGAACCTTTTATGCGCTGCGCGACGGGAAGATCGTAAAAGAGATGCTGGACCAGGCAGCGTGGAAGCCGACCGAGTGGGGCAGTCCCCCGGAGCTGCCGATTCCGGGCGGCTCGTTTGACGGCGTGCCGATGGAGTCGCCGTATCCGGGCCTCGCGGGTGACGGTCCATACCAGCCGACGTGGGATTCAATGCTGCAGTACGAGGCGCCGGAGTGGTATCGCGACGCGAAGTTCGGCATCTGGGCGCATTGGACACCGCAGTGCGTACCGGAAGCGGGCGACTGGTATGCGCGGCGCATGTACATGGAAGGTTCAGAGGATTACACCTACCAGCTCGAGCATTACGGCGACCCCTCGCGGTTCGGCTACAAGGACCTGTGTCCACAGTGGACGCTGCTCAATTGGGATCCGGAGGCGCTGATCGACCGATATAAGAAGGCCGGGGCGCGGCTGTTTCTCTCGCTGGCGAACCACCACGACAGCTTCGACTGCTGGGACTCGAAGCACCAGTCGTGGAACGCGGCGGCGATCGGTCCGCATAAGGATGTCGTGGGCATATGGGCGGCGGCAGCGCGCAGCCACAACCTGCGGTTCGGCGTGACAGTACACCAGGCGCGGAACTGGTGGTGGTTCCAGACGGCGCATGGAGCGGCGACAAAGGGCGCGATGGCGGGGATACCCTACGACGGCGACCTGGTGACGGCTGAAGGAAAACAGCAGTGGTGGCAGGGCATGGACCCGCAGCGGCTGTACGGGGTGAAGCATCCGTACGATGCGCTGCCGGATGTGTCGTATGTGAAGAACTTTTATGACCGCACGCGGGATCTGATCGACCAGCACGACCCGGACCTGCTGTATTTCGACAACTCGCTGGTGCCGCTGGGCTGGGGCGGCATGAACATCGGCGCGTACTTCTACAACCGCAACCTGCAGACGCACGGCGGCCGCATGGAGGCGGTGCTGACCGGCAAGCAGGTGCCGGACAGGCTGACGAAGGCACTGGTGGCCGATGTGGAGCGCGGGTTAACGCCGGAGATCGTGCCGCATCCCTGGCAGTCAGAGACCTGCATTGGGGAGTGGCATTACAAGCGCAGCCTGTTCGACCAGCCGGGTGAGTACGGCGGGTACCTGCCGCCGCGCGATGTGATCCATTGGCTCGTTGATACGGTGAGCAAGAACGGTACGTTCATCCTCAACATTCCAGGCAAGCCGGACGGAACGATCGACAGCAAGGAGATTGCGGTGCTGGACGGCATCACGAGCTGGATGCAGGTGAACGGCGAGGCGATTTACGAGACGCGACCATGGACGGTGTATGGCGAAGGGCCGGACACGATCCACAGCGGCTCGTTCCAGGGCGGCAGCGTGAGCAAGCTTGGCGTGAAGGATATTCGATTTACGCGGAACAAGGCGAACACCATGGTGTATGTGATCGCGCTGGGTTTTCCGGCGGGTGAGTTCATGGTGCAGTCGCTCGGCACGGGCGCGAGGACAAGGCCGGGGAAGATCACGCATGTGGAGTTGCTGGGCACGGGCGACGCGGTGAAGTGGAAGCAGGAGCCGGGCGGCCTGCGCGTGGAACTGCCGAAGAGCTATCGCCCGCAGGCGGATTACGCGGCGGCGCTGCGGGTGCGGCTGGGGTAAGGTGGGGTTCTGCAGTCTGGGCGCGGAGGCCGCAGAGTGATGCTGTTGCAGACGAGTCTTGACCGGCAAGGTTCCCGCATGTGCGGCATATGTGGGATCGCAGTGCGCTGCGTCTGTTTTGCCGCATGCCTGCTCTGCGTTCGCACGAATGTTGCTCAATCGCCCCCGGCTAACACCGTTCCGGGCAAGGTCTGGGCGCGCGAATCGCCCGGACAGGCCGGCTGGTCGCTGCCGAACCTTAAAGCAGCGCACACGTGGGCGCAGCAGATCGGCTCGACGAGCGTGCTGGTTATCCAGCACGGGACGATCATTGCGGAGTGGGGCGACGCAGCGCATCGATCAAACCTGCACTCGGCACGCAAAAGTCTGCTGAATGCCTTGATCGGCATCGCCGCTGCTTCAGACAAGATCCATCTGAGCGAGACATTGGCCGAGTTGGGGATCGACGACACGACGCCGGTGCTGACAACCGAGGAGAAACAGGCGACCGTACAGGAGTTGCTCGAAGCCCGTTCGGGCGTGTACCACCCGACCGTGTATGAAACCGAGGGCATGCGGGAGGCGAAGCCGGAGCGCGGCAGCCATCCGCCCGGCACGTTCTGGTATTACAACAACTGGGACTTCAATACACTTGGCGCCATTTACGAGCGAGCCGCCGGGGAAAGCATCTTCAAAGCGTTCGACGAGCAGATCGCCCAGCCGATCGGAATGCAGGACTACCGGCCGCGCGACGGCCACTATGTCAAAGGCAGCGATACGCTGTATCCGGCGTACCCGATCGACATGAGCGCCCGGGATTTCGCGCGCTTTACTCTTTTGTACCTGCACCATGGCATGTGGGGCGATCGCACGATTGTGCCGCCGGACTGGATCGCAGCCAGTCTGCAGCCCAGGTCTGACACCGAATCCGGTGGGTACGGCTACCTGTGGTGGACGGCGGACGCCGCGATGTCCGGCAGGGTGCCGAAAATCCAGTTCCCGCCCGGCAGTTTCTGGGCCGAGGGCCATCTCGGGCAGTATGCCGTGGTCGTGCCGTCTCTCGATCTGATCGTCGTGAACCGGGTGGATAGCGATGAGACGCGCGCGCATGTGGATAAACGGCAGATGGCGCAACTGGTGTGGCTCGTGGTGCGGGCGGCAGATCCGAAGCAAAGCGGGACACAATGAGTGCTTGCCGTCGACCGCGGTCTCGCTTTGCCCGGCTCGCACCATGCTTTACAGGCTATGCCCCGGAACAGCCCGCGGCTTCGGAGCTTGTTTGGAGTAAGCTCTTGGCGTGAGAACGATGCTGCGTTGTGTCTTCCTTTCTGTCCTTTGCCTGTCGACGGCGCTGCCTGCTGTGCTGCCGGCGCAGACTGCGCCTCCGCATGTGCCCTACAGCTACCGCAACGTGACGTTTGTGGCGGGCGGGTTTATCACGGGTTTCGTGGCGCATCCGGCGGAGCGCGGGCTGTACTACGTGCGGACCGACATCGGCGGTGCGTACCGGTGGGACGCAGGGGCAAAGCAGTGGATCCCGCTCGAGGACTGGCTGCCGTTCGCAGAGCGGAACCTGCTGGGCGTGGAGAGTTTCGCCATCGACCCGACGGATCCAAAGCGGCTGTACCTGGCGGCGGGAACGTATGTGAACGGTGCCGCGGGCAGCGCGATTCTGCGCTCGAGCGACCAGGGGCGACATTTTGAAACCATCATGGTGCCGTTCAAGATGGGCGCGAACAATGACGGGCGGTTCGCGGGCGAGCGGCTGCAGGTGGACCCGAACCACCCGAATGCGATGCTGATGGGGACGCGGGCCGATGGGCTGTGGAGCTCGGCGGACCGCGGCATTACGTGGCACAAGGTACAGAGCTTTCGGGACGTGGTGTTCAACGACGACGGGCTGACGTTTGTGGCGTATGACAAATCGAGCGGCGCGGCCGGGTCGCCGACGCCGGTCATTCTGGTGGGCATGGCAAACCCGGTGGGGAGCCTGGCGCGTTCGGACGATAACGGCCGGACGTGGAAGGTGGTCGCCGGGGGGCCGTTCGGGATGTTCCCGAACCATGGCGTGTTTGCCGCGGACGGAACGCTGTACCTGAGCTACACGGATGCGCCGGGACCCAACGGAGTGGGAAATGGCGCGGTGTGGGCCTATACGCCGCGGACGGGCAAGTGGCGGGATATAACGCCGGAGAAGCCGACGCCGGGGAGCCGCGAGGCCGGCGGACAGGGCTTCGGCTACGGAACGGTTGCGGTAGACCCGGAGCATGCGGGAACGCTGTTTGCTTCGACGATCGACCGTTGGCGCCTGGGCGACACGATCTTTCGCTCGACCGACAGCGGAGCGCACTGGGTATCGTTGAAGGAAGGGGCGACGCGGGACTCCTCGCTGGCGCCGTGGACGAAGCACACGCTGGCCGAGGCGCCGTTCGGGCACTGGATCGGCGCGGTGATGGTGGACCCGTTCGACCCGGCGCACGTGCTGTACGGGACCGGCGAGACGATCTGGGAGTCGCAGGACGTGGCCGGCCCGGCGGTGGCGAATGAAGCCACGCACTGGGCCGTAGGCGCGCCCGGACTCGAAGAAACGGCCGATCTGACGCTGCTGAGCCCGATGGTGGCAGCCAATGTGGCGGCCGACGCGGAGCCGCACCTGTTTACCGGCCTGGGGGATATCGGGTGCTTCCGGAACGATGATTTTTCGCGCTCGCCGGCCGGCGGCGCGATGAAGAATCCGGAGCTCTCGAACTGTGACGCCGTGGCGATGGCCGCCGATGCTCCGCAGGAGATGGTGCGGGTGGGGCGGAGCTGGACGCCGGGCGCGGCGCACGGGGCCGTGTCGCATGACTACGGGGTGAGCTGGACGGCGTTCGCGACGGAGCCGCCGGGCGGGGAAAAGGGCGGCGATGTGGCGATCTCGGCCGACGGCAAGCGGCTGCTGTGGGCGGTGCAGCGCGGCGCGGTGGCGATGAGCGAGGATGAAGGGGCGCACTGGAAGGTGTTATCGACGCGCTCGCCGCAGTGGCTGCCGGCGCAGGTGCTGGCGGATGCGCGGAGCCCGGAGACCTTCTGGCTGTATGACGCGGAGAGCGGGCAGCTGTGGTCGATCGCGGGCGACGGCTCGGAGCAGCCGGTGAACCCGAAGGTGCCGCGGAGGGCGCGGCTGAGGATCGCGCCCCAGACGCCGGGAACGCTGTGGCTGGCCAGCGATGCGGGGCTGCTGCGGTCAGACGATGCGGGAGTAAAGTTTGCGCCGGTGCCGGGAGTGGCGGCGGCGTACGCGGTGGGCTTCGGGCATGCGGCCTCAGGCGCTCGCACCGGGGGTGTCATTCCGAGGGATGCGCAGGCGATGACGGCTCCGGCGATTTACCTGGCCGGTGCATTGAGCGGGACGGCGGAAGCCGAGCAGCTGGCGGCGAGCAAAGGAGCGGTGAAAGCCGGTGGAATTTACCGTTCGCTGGACGACGGCAAGAACTGGCAGCGGATCGACGACGCGGAGCACCGGTTTGCGTGGGTGGAGCAGATTACCGGCGACCCGCGGGTGTTTGGGCGCGTGTACCTGGGCACGAACGGGCGCGGGGTGCTGGTGGGGGAGCCGGGGAAGTAGGCGGATTCTAAGCGAACGGCTTGACCTCGGCCTGTTTCGAGGCCGGCGGGAAGACCAGAAGGGTGACGCCGAGGGCGACGACGATGCCGAGGCTGACTTCAAGAAACCGGGCGACGGCGGCGTGGCCGGGGCCTGCGTCGAGGTGGACGAGGACGACGATGGTGAGGGCGACGGCGGCGAGGCGTCCGGCTTTATCGAACTCGAGGGCGCTGCAAAGAAAGATGCAGAGGGCGACGGCAATGCCGTAGAGCAGGTAATGGCCGTGCCAGGCGTAGTAGGTGGCCCAGCCCAGGAACGCGCCGACCGCGGTGCCGATGAGGCGGTCGCGGCAGGAGGTAAGGGTCACGGCATTGTCAGAACCCATGACGACGATGGCGGAAATGGCGGCCCAGTAGCTGTGCTCAAGCCCGAAGAGATGGCCGAGCCAGAGGCAGAGCGTGGCGGCAAGACCGGCCTTGAAGGACCCGATGGCGGCCTGGCGAAAGTTCTTTTCGCGCCACCACTGCCGTCGGGGCGGCTGCACGGTGCCGGGTGCGTCTGCGTCTGCCATGGGTGGTCAGATGCTCGATGGCATCCGTGACAGGCGCGGCGACCGGCGCGGCCCGATGCGGACCAGCCCGGACTCGCCCGGACTCTCTGACGCGATCTCCCTAAATCGATGAGCTCTGGAGTCGGTCTGTGTCGTTGCCCGCGGGCATGAGCGCCGTGCCACGCCAGCTGTTGCTGTTGTGCCTTGAGATACTTACCTGCTATCCCTGGGCGGCGGCAAACCAGTCGGTAAACTCCTCTTCCGTGTGGTAGAAGGCGGTCGGCGCGACCAGCTGGTCGAAAACGTTCCAGAAATTCTCAGCAAACGAGTACCCGGCGATCGAGCACAGGTAGTCCGAGTACGGCAGCAGCCGCTTGAGCCATGCATGCCGGCGAGCCGGTTTGTACAGCAGCTTGAGGCCTGCGTACAGGACGACAGCCGACAGAAACGAGAGCGCCTGTGTCGCGCGGCGCGGGAGGCGGGATGTGATCGTTTTCCGGACCGGGTCCACCAGCGTTGCGATCCACGCATTGCCCTCTTTGCCGTAGACCCAGGCGATAATGCGGCCGCCCGGCCGCAGATGGCGGGAAAGCGCGAGGAAGCCCTGCTTCGGCACGGGTAAGTGATGCAGCACGCCGATGCTGTAGGCCAGATCGAACGGTTGCGCAAACGGAAGATGCGCGATATCCGCCTGCACGACATGCACGTTCGGCAGCTCGCGTGTGTTCGCGAAGGCAGCTTCCACGGCGCTCGAAAGATCGATGCCGACCACCTCGCGGGCGCCGAACCTGGCGGCGAGATAGATATGCCTTCCTTTCCCGCACCCCCCATCGAGGACCACCTTCCCGGCGAATTCGGCCGGGCTCACCGGGTTGATCCAGGCGAGGAACTCCCGCTCGTCGGCTTCCGTGAGCCGGGAGTAGTGGGTCCACTCGTAGCCGAAGGCATCGGCGGTTGCTTTCTGCCCGGCATCCAGCGTGCCCGCGAGAAAGCGCGGAATGCCGCGGGTGACCGGATAGGTAGAGTGGCAGCCGATGCAGGCGAGGCCGCCTTCCATGATCTCGTGGTCTTCCGCGCGGTCGATGCAGAGAGAAAATTTGCCGTGGCAGGTGGGGCAGGTCAACAACGGCAGGAGGGTCGGTTTGATATGCAGGCTCCTGGATCAGGCAGAGAGGGTCTGTTGCGTGGTTTGAGAGTTCCTTCGCGCGTCATCCTGGGCTGGAACGACAGGGCGACGCATCTGGAGCATGCGAAGAATCCAGTAGCAGGCGATGCCGGCGATGATGTGCTTCAGCGCGTGGCCGCTCACCTGGCGCGTCGCCGCGAAGACCTGAAAGTCGAAGGTCTCGAGCAGCTTGGCGGCAACAAACATCCCGAAGGCTTCCACCAGGTAACGCAGGCCGGTGTAGCGAGGCGGAAAAAGCGCGATGACGGCTGCGAGCACGACGGGTGAGAAGAACTGGACAAACAGGTAAAAGCGATAGTCGCCGTGGCCGGCTGCCTCGGTCAGGTACCAGTAGCCGACGCTGGCCAGGCCCGCGAGCAGCAGCGGCGCGTACAGGGCAAACGCGAGCCGCAGGCTGATGCGCTCCATGATCTGCGCCACAACCAGCGACAGGAAAGAACACGTCATGGGCAGCAGATCCCAGGGAAGCCGGCTATTGTCGGGCCGCAGGTGGTACCAGTACGAGCCGAATCCCGTCAACAGGACCCCGAGGAAGAAAACGACGTACGGAACGCGCTCGCGACTCTCGAGGAAGGCCCGCTTCGCGGCCGCGCTGAAAAGCCAGAGCAGGCCAAGCGCCCCCGCGATCATAAAGGGGATGTTAGAGAGCACGTCCCAGCAATTGCGGATACCGAGGAGCGTTCGCTTGTCGGCGAAGTCGTGGTAATGCGCTCCCAGCGGCACCGGCGGCTCTAAAAAGAGCGCGAGCAAGGCGAAACCGCAGAGGAAGGCCAGAAACACAAGCCGGGTACGCCGCGGAAGTCCGCGGCCCAGGCCCAACCTCTCGCTGGAATCTCCACCATCCCTATGTTTCGTCATCCGTAAATTCTTCCACTGCTATCTGGTGGTTCTGATGCTACAGCGGTTCAGCCGAAGTGCAGAGCAGCTTTCGCCCGGAGACCGCTCACCGCCGAGACGCTTGCCGGCGGCGGTTCCTGGCGCGGACTCGAAGAAACGAGCTGACGGCGAACCAGGTGAAGATCAGGCTGAAGGCGGCGTAGGCGAGGAAGCGGGCGTGTTCGGGGCCGGAGCGCCAGGCAGAGCGGAGGGTCCAGAGGTGCTGGGCGAAGAGAAATGCGAAC
>CAXTMY010000054.1:0-21561 GCA_964245565.1 uncultured Acidobacteriaceae bacterium
AGCCCGGCGCTGATGGCGATGCAGAACAGCGGCAGCCGGCGCGGGGATTCGCGCTGATGCGACTGCCGCTGATGGGCCGGACGGTGTTGCGGGCGTATGGCGAAGGGCTGAGTCTGGCGGGTCTGCTGCGGGTGGTGCGGGTGGCAGCCGGGGCGCGGCGCCGCCTGGGCGGAAGACCGGTGTGAGGCCGGCGGCGCGGCGGGAAAGTTGGCGACGTGGAACTTGAGGGGATTTTCTGAGCGAACCGAGGCGTTGCGGCACAGTTTTCTGCTGCTAGGATGGGAAGCAAAGAAGGAAGACAACTGCGCGCCGAACCAGGTGCGCGAACCCGGGAGCAGCTTGTGGGTCACGAAGAGCGGCCGCTGCCGGGGCGTCCTTGAGAGAAAGGCAGGTTCCATGTCCAGCCGCAAACCCGACATCTTCGGGCCCGATTCGCAGCATTTGCCGAGTAGGGGTGTACCTGTGCGCAGCGCGATGCGGGCGATGGCAGCCGCGGCGATGCTGATGCTGTCGTCGACGGGCAGGCTGCTGGCGGAAAACAAGCCTTCGGCGATTCCGAGCATGTTCGAGCCGACCTCGACGCCTGCGCAGCAGGAGTACGTGATGAGCATGTTCGTGCTGGCCATTACCCTGGGCATCCTGGTAGTGGTGGGCGGCGCGTGGGCCTACGTGGTGTGGAAGTACCGGCAGAGAGAAGAAAGCGATGTGGAGCCGCCGCAGCTGTACGGCTCGGCGCAGGTGGAGCTGGCCTGGACGATCGTCCCGGTGATTATCGTCGTGGTGCTGTTCCTGACGACGGCGCGGATGATTTTCGCGATCCAGGACAATCCTGAGCCGAAGAACGCGCTGGAAGTCACGGTGGTAGGCCACCAGTTCTGGTGGGAGTACCGGTATCCGAAGTACGGCGTGGTGACGGCGAACGAGTTCCATGTGCCGGTGAGCACGAAGGACCGGCCGATGCCGACGTTCATGAACCTGGAGTCGGCGGATGTGTGGCATTCCTATTGGGTGCCGCAGCTGGCGGGCAAGGTCGATAACATTCCCGACCATGTGAACCATCTGTGGATCGACCCACATGTGCCGGGCATTTACGTCGGGCAGTGCGGGCAGTTCTGCGGGCTGGAGCATGCGAAGATGCTGATCCGGGTGTACGTGGACACGCCGCAGCAGTTCCAGCAGTGGATTACGCACCAGCAGCAGCCGGCGGCGGAGCAGCCGGGCGAGCCCGCGGGTGAGGCGGTCGCGGGCGCGAACAGCGGCGGGGCGCAGCCGAAGCTGGAGAACACGTCGGAGGTCGCGGCCGGACAGCAGGTATTCCAAAACAATGCGTGCATGAACTGCCACGCGATCGACGGCACGCCGGCGAATGGGCAGTTCGGGCCGAACCTGACGCATTTCGGCAGCCGGGACACGCTGGGTTCGGGCATCGCGGCGAACAATCTCGGCAATTTGAAGGAATGGATCCGCAACCCGAGCGACCTGAAGGACGGGGCGCTGATGCCGGCGATGCAGCTGAACGAGACGCAGCTGGAGCAGGTGTCGCTTTACCTGCAGAGCCTGAAGTAAGAGGCCTAGAGCCAAGAGTTGGAGCGGCGCCTGCCCGGCTGGGGCGCCGGAAGTAGAGAAAGACAGGAGCAGACACTACGATGGCTGACGCATCGCTACCAATCGGCTCACTCGACCTGACGCCTCCCAAGGCAGCCGAAGGCACCTTCCGTGAGTACCTTCACGGCTGGCTGGTCACGGTCGACCACAAGCGCCTGGGGATTTTGTATGTCATGTACGCGCTGTTCTTCCTGATCGTGGGCGGAGCGGAGGCGATGGCGATGCGGATGCAGCTGTCGCGGCCGAACAATCACTTTCTCTCGGCGGAAGTGTACAACCGGATGTTCACGATGCACGGCACAACGATGGTGTTCCTGATGGGGATGCCGCTGCTGTTCGGCTATGCGAACTACATGGTGCCGCTGATGATCGGGGCGCGGGACATGGCGTTTCCGCGGCTGAACGCGCTCTCGTTCTGGCTGACGGCGTTCGGCGGGCTGATGCTGTATTACTCGTTCATCGGCGGGTTCGGGCTGTACGGGTCGGGTTCGGCGCCGGATGTGGGCTGGTTCGCCTATGCGCCGCTGACGACGAAGACCTATTCGCAGAGCCATGCGGTGGACTTCTGGGCGCTGAGCCTGTTTGTGGCCGGCTGGGGCACGCTGGGCGCGGCGATCAACATCATTACGACGACCATCTCCATGCGCTGCAAGGGCATGACGATGATGCGGATGCCGCTGTTCGTCTGGATCATGCTGTGCACCTCGGCGCTGACGCTGATCGCGATTACGCCGCTGACGGCGGCGCAGGTGATGCTGGAGCTGGACCGGTACCTGGGCGCGCACTTCTTCGACGCGCAGGCCGGCGGATCGGCGCTGATCTGGGCGCACTTCTTCTGGATCTTCGGGCATCCGGAGGTCTACATCCTGGTGCTGCCGGCCTTCGGCGTGGCGAATGAGATCATCCCGGTGTTTTCCCGCAAGGCGATGTTCGGGTATCCGGCGATGGTCGCGGCGACGGTCGGCATCGTGTTCATCTCGGTCGGCGTGTGGGCGCACCATATGTTCACGGTGGGGATGACGTCGGTGGCGAACGCGTTCTTCACCTTGTCCACGATGATCATCGCGGTGCCGACAGGGATCAAGATCTTCAACTGGATCGCGACGATGTGGGGCGGCAAGATCCGCTTCGCGACGCCGATGCTGTTCATGACGGCATTCGTGTTCCAGTTCCTGATCTCGGGGCTGACCGGGATCATGCTGTCGTCGTCGCCGTGGGACTGGCAGCTGCACAACTCGTATTTCGTGGTCGCGCATTTCCACTATGTGCTGGTGGGCGGGATCGTGTTCGCGATGCTGGGCGCGCTGTACTACTGGTTCCCGAAAGTGACGGGGCGCATGCTGGACGAGAAGCTGGGCAAGATCCACTTCTGGCTGTTCCTGATCGGCTTTCACCTGACGTTCGACTTCATGCACATCCCGGGGATCCTGGGTATGCCGCGCTGGATTTACAGCTACCAGGCCAGCCGGGGCTGGGGTGACTGGAACATGGTCGTGTCGATCGGCGCCCTCATCCAGGGCCTGGCGACGCTGGTGTTCTTTTACAACCTGACGCACTCGCTGCTGCACGGGACCGAAGCCGGACCGGACCCGTGGGATGCGTGGACGCTGGAGTGGGCGACCTCGTCGCCGCCGCCCGAGTATAACTTCGCGGTGGACCCGGTGGTGGCCAGCCGGCGGCCGCTGTGGGACCTGAAGCACCCGGACGATCCGGACTGGAATTACGAGTAGAAATTCGAGCACATGTATCTGCGGCGGCGGCTGAGCCGCCGCGGAGTCTACCGATGGAACGCCGCGGCGCAGAACCCGAGAAAGAGTCCTGATGAGCACCATTACCGTACCGGTCATCGCACGAGAGCTGGAAGAACCCTGGAATCTGCCGAACAAGGGCAAGGTGGGGATGATCTGCCTGATTATCGGCGAGTCGGCGATCTTCTCCATTTTTGTGCTGGCTTACCTGTTCTATACGGGGAAGAGCCAGTGGGGCCCGCAGCCGAGAGAAGTGCTGGAGCTGCCGGTGGTGAACACGATCTGCCTGCTTTCAAGCTCGCTCACGATCTGGATCTCGGAGCAGGCGGTCGAGCACGGGCACATCCGGCGGTTCAACCTGTGGATGGGCGTGACGATCCTGCTGGGCTCGATCTTCCTGTTCGGCACCGGGTATGAGTGGTACAAGCTGATTTATCACGACGGGCTGACGCTGCAGACAAACCTGTTCGGGACGACATTTTATTCGCTGGTCGGGCTGCATGCCTCGCACGTGGTGATCGGCCTGATCATGCTGACCACGCTGTGGATCTTCGGATTGACCGGGCATGTGACGGCAAAGAATAGCGAGCGCATCCAGACGCTGGCGCTGTACTGGCACTTTGTCGATGCGGTGTGGGTTGTGGTGTTCACGGTGGTGTATATCCTTGGCCGCTGATAGAGCGGGGCAGGGATTGCGGCCGGCCGACAGGGCTGGCAGAGGATCGGGAAGAGCATGAGTTCTGAAGAGCAAGAGGTACGCGGGAGGCCTGGCGTCGAGGAGCAGCCGGCGCACGGCGGGGTCGAGATTCCGCACGGCGATCCGGTGGTGGCGCACCACAGCGCCCATGGCAGTTCCATCCATCTGCCGGCGCCGACGGCTTACCCGATTATCACGGCGCTGGGATTTTCGCTGCTGATTTCGGGCATTCTGACGCATTACGTCATCAGCATCCTGGGCTTCTTTTTGCTGGTGTACGGGTGCGTGGGCTGGTTCCGCGATGTGCTGCCGCACGAGGAGCACGAGGACGTCGAGGTACGGGTGCAGGAAGTGGCGATCGCGAGCTCGCGCAAGTCGGTGGCGCGGATCCCGGTCGACGAGGCGCACCGCGCGCAGCTGCCGGTGCAGTCCTTCTCGGTGCTGGCCGGGCTGAAGGGGGGCATCGCTGGGGGGATCGCGATGATCATCCCGGCGCTGGCCTACGGGCTGATCGCCCAGCACTCGATCTGGTACCCGGTCAACCTGCTGGGGGGCGCGGGCGTGGCTTCGTCGCACAATCCGTCAATGGCCGAGCTGCGGGGGTTTCACGTGGGCTGGTTCGGTATGGCGATCCTGATTCATGTGATCTCGTGTACGCTGATCGGGCTGCTCTATGGAGCGATTCTTCCGCTGATGCCGAAGCGGCCGATCCTGCTGGGCGGCATTCTTGCGCCGCTGGCGTGGACGGGCCTGCTGTTCGCGACCCTGCCGACGATCAATCCCGAGATGGCGCAGCACATCAACTGGTGGGCGTTCCTGATCTCGCAGTTCACCTTCGGCATTGTGGCCGGCATCGTAGTGTCCCGCTCGCCGTACCTGCGCACGGCACGAACGCTGCCGTTGTCCTTGCGGCTGGGGCTTGAGGGCGGCGGCCTGGCCGGGCACCGGGGTGCGAATGCGGATGAGAGCCGCAAGACGAAGGAGCGCGAGTGATGCGGCTGGGAGCAGGCGGGAACTGGAAACACGCGGCAGCGGCGACCGCACTGGGAGTCCTGATGCTGGCCGCGACAGGCTGCAATCGCCTGATCAACGGCCCGGCGAAGAGCCATGAGATCGCGCAGCGCCCGAGTAAGGTAATGAACTTTGATGTGCTGTATAAGCAGAACTGCTCGGCATGCCACGGCGAGAATGGGCGGAACGGCCCGGCGCTGAACATGGATAACCCGATGTACTACGGCCTAGTGACGGACGTGCAGATCAAGAACTACGTCACGAACGGGGGGCCCGGCGGATTGATGCCGGCGTTTGGGACCTCAGCCGGCGGGCTGATTACCGATGAGCAGATCAACGCGATTGTGACCGGCATGCGCCAGCGCTGGGCGAGGCCAGCTATGCTAGCAGGTGTGATGCTGCCGCCCTATGCCGCGAGCCATCCGGGCGATGTAGCGCACGGGGCGCAGGTGTATGCACAGGCCTGCGCGAGCTGCCACGGGGCAGCGGGGCCGAACGGGATGGTGCTGCACCCGGGGAAGGCCGGATCGATAACGGACCCGACGTATCTTTCGTTGATCAGCGACCAGGGATTGCGGACGATCGTAATTGCGGGGCGGCCGGACCTGGGCCAGCCCGATTACCGCGGGGATATTCCGGGGCACCCGCTGAGCGACGGGGAGATTACGGATGTGATTGCGTGGCTGAGCAGCCATCGCGTGGCGCAGCCGGGAAACCCGCACCCGACCGGCAGCGGCACAGAATTGCAGAGGAGGACCAGCGGACAATGAGCGCAACGGAAGATCACCAGGTCAAGGTCGTTCATCATAAAACCGAAGATCAGAAGGTCGAAGATGCCGATCTGTTCGTGCGTCCTCTTTCGCGCCGAAACGCATTGATGACGATCGGTGTGGGGCTGAACGCGTTGATCGGTCTTGCGATTACGATTCCGGTCCTGGGCTATGTCATTGGCCCGGCCATCCGCAAGAAGGGCTTTTACAAATCCTGGGTGACGCTCGGGGACATAAAGCGCTTTCCGAACGGGCAGACGCGGCTGGCGACCTTCATCACGCCGTACAAGACGCCGACCGATGGGGTGACGGACAATACAGCGTGCTGGGTGCGGCGGTTGTCCGACCAGTCTTTCCAGGTCTTCGCCATCAACTGCGCGCACCTGGGCTGCCCGGTGCGGTGGTTCCCGCAGTCGGGGCTGTTTCTCTGCCCGTGCCATGGAGGCGTGTACTACCAGGATGGTTCCCGGGCGGCGGGTCCGCCGGAACGCGGGCTGTTTGAGTACCAGTGGAAGCTGGTGAATGGCGAGCTGCAGATCAATGCAGGGCAGCTGCCCACCTTGTCTAACTCGGCCAGTCTTGAAGAGAAGGGTAAGACGTCGTCATGCCTCGGTTAAATATCAACGCCAAGAAGTCAGTGCTGGAAGTCTACAGCTGGATCGACCGGCGTGTGCAGCTGGGTAATGCTATCGCGGACGCCGCCACGCACAAAACTCCGAAGTCGACCGCGAGCTGGTGGTATGTTTTCGGGTCTGCAGCCTCGGCGCTTCTGGTGCTGCAGATCCTTACTGGTATTCTGCTGGCGCTGGTGTATACCCCTTCCGCGAGCGAAGCGTGGCAGAGCCTGAACTTCCTGAATAACCATCTGGTGCTGGGCTGGTTCCTGCGTGCGATGCACGGCTGGGGCTCGAATTTCATGATCGCGGTCGTGATCATCCATATGGTGCAGGTGTTCATGTTCGGCGCGTACAAGTTCCCCCGCGAGCTGACCTGGGTGCTGGGTGTTTTCCTGCTCCTGCTCACACTGGCCATGGGCTTTACCGGACAGGTTCTGCGCTATGACCAGGACGCCTACTGGGGTCTCGGGATCGGCGCCTCGATCACAAGCAGGATACCGGTCATCGGGCCGTACGCGGTGCATGCGCTGCTGGGTGGCCCGATTATCGGCGGGGCGACGCTGACACGCTTTTTCGCGCTGCACGTGTTTGTGATACCGGGTCTGCTCGGCATGTTTGCCGGCCTGCACATCTGGCTGACCCTCAAGCTCGGCGTCAATGAGTGGCCGATGCCGGGGCGTATTGTGCGGCGGTCCACCTACATCCATGAATACAACGAGCTGGCGCACAAGGACGGGATCGCCTTCGTCCCCGGCGCGGCCTGGAAGGATCTGTTCTTTTCGGCAGCGATTTACGCCGCGGTGGCATTGTGCGCAGTGGTATTCGGCCCTTTCGGCCCGGGTGGACAGCCGGACCCGACGATTATCCAGACAGCGCCGGCACCCGACTACTTCTTCCTCTGGATCTACTCAATCCTGTCGTACCTGCCGGATACGCTCGAAACGCCGTTTATCCTGATCGCGCCGGTGATCGGCATTGGCGTCCTCATCGCGCTGCCGTTTGTGGCCGGCGAGGGAGAGAAGCACTGGAGCCGTCGTCCAGTTGCAGTGCTGACGCTAATTACGCTGGCCATCAGCATCTCCGTGCTGAACCACCTGGGGACCTATGAGCCATGGAGCCCGCACATGACCGCCTGGAGCGGCAATGCTCTGCCGATCGCGAAGGTCCACGCGGAGCTGCCGCTGCAGCGCCAGGGGGCGCTCGTGTTCCAGGACAAGCAGTGCCGGAACTGTCATGAAGTGGGTGGCGCCGGCGGCCAGAGGGGCCCGGCGCTCGATGCTGTGGCGACGCGGCTGACGTATGACCAGCTGGTGCGCCAGGTGCTGCAGGGCGGCGGCAACATGCCGGCGTACGGCAAGAACCTGTCGCCGGCGGAGACGACGGCGCTGGTCGCATTCCTCGAAACGATGCATCCGCTGGGCGAGCCGCCGGCGCGCGATGCGGCGTCCCCGAATGGAGAGCCGGTGACCCCGGACAATACCGGCGATCCGTTTACCGGCGGCCGCAACGGCACGCCGGCGATCGGGAAGGTGAAGCCGGTGCAGCCTGCTGCCGCTCCTGCGAAGGACGGCCATGCCAAGACGGCAGCTTTGGAGAAGAAGAAAAACGAGAACAAGACGGTGAGCATGGTAACGGTGCCGGCGATGGCGCACTGACGCAAGTTGCGCCGACGCATGCCGGAATGGCGTAAAGAGACCCGGATATCATAAAGCCATGGCAACGATCCACATCTCGGAAGCGGAGGCAGCCCGCGATTTCGCCGGGCTGATGGCCCGCGTTCGCGCCGGAGCCGAGATCGTCATCGAGAACGGCAAGCTTCCGGTGGCGGTGCTCCATGCGCCCGCCCCGTTGCGCCGTTCCATCTCCGAATCCATTGTACTGGCCGAGGCCCGCTCCAAAGAGTTGGGATACAAGCCGGTGATGGATGCAGCGTACGCCGCCGACATGGAAGAGATCGTCCGCAGCCGTAAGCCACGCGATACGTCGGCATGGGACTGATTCTCGATACCAGCATCCTTATCGCAAGCGAGCGGCGTGGCGAAGCAGTCCAAGACATCCTTCGTCAGGTTCGGTCCACGCATGGCGAGATGGATATCGCGCTCTCGGCTATCAGTGTCGTGGAACTGACACATGGCATTTACCGGGCCAGAACCGAGGCCGACCAGGCACGCCGAAGAGTTTTCGCCGAAGGAGTCTTTCACGCTCTGGTCGTGTATCCGATGACCCTGGAGGTTGCCCAGCTTGCCGGACGCATTGAAGGCGAACAAGCTGCCCGGGCAATGTCATTGCCTTCTAGGACCTCGTGATTGGAGCAACTGCGCTTCATCTCGGCTTCGCCGTGGCCACGCTGAACGGTGCGGCACTTCCAGCGCATCCCCGGCCTTGAAACCATCTCCCTCTGAGTGGGAAAGCTTTCGTCGCTTCCGCCTGATCGCGTTCGAGCCGATTTTACGAATTGCACCGGCGTGCGCTTTGGCGCGAAGTTTTGATCCCTGCCGGCAGTGGTCGTTTTCCCTCCGTCGTGTAGGCTGGTAGCACGAATCCTGTCTGACGCTGCGCGTTTTTCGGAACCGGCGCCGGATGCCTACTCCCCCTCATGCCGGACAACACACAAGCCGTTTTTGGAGCGTATGGAATCGCGTCCATCCCCTGGTGGGCGACGCTGGGACTCCTGTTGACCGCGCTGATCTATCTTCGCGGCTGGCGGGCGCTGCGGCGGACGCGCGCGGAACAGATCCCGTCGTGGCGCGTGACCTGCTTCCTGCTGGGCATAGGCGCGGTGTGGGTCGCGATCGCCTCGCCGCTCGATACGCTGTCCGGCGTGCTGCTCACCGCGCACATGATCCAGCACCTGCTGCTGATGGCGGTGGCGCCGCCGCTGCTGGTACTGGGCGCGCCGATGGTGCCGCTGCTGCGCGGGCTGCCGCGGTACTTTGTCCGCGAGGGGATCGGGCCGTTCTTCAGCCTGGGCGCGGTGCAGTGGCTGGAGCGGCTGTTCCGGTCGCGATTCCTGGCCTGGGCGCTGATGAACGGCGCGTTTCTGGCGTGGCATACGCCGGCGCTGTACGACCTGGCGCTGCGCTCGCCCGGCTGGCACGAGGTGGAGCATGCGAGCTTCCTGTTCACGAGCATGCTGTTCTGGTGGCATATTGTGGTGCCGTGGCCGACGACGTACAAGGCGAGCCGGTGGCTGCTGCTGCCGTTCCTGCTGACGGCGGACCTGGTGAACACGGGGCTCTCGGCGGCGCTGAGTTTTTCCGGGCGGGTGGTGTACCCGGCGTACGCGGCGGCGCCGCGGTTCTTTGGAGTATCGGCTTTGAATGACCAAGTGGCGGCGGGGTCGCTGATGTGGGTGATCGGGTCGATGTCGTTCCTGGGCGCGGCGATGCTGATCACGGTGCGGCTGGTTTCGCGGCGAGGAGAGCGGCGGCAGCTGGAGGAGCAGCGCGCCCGGGCGCGGGCGCAGGCTTTGCGCGCGGCTGCCGTGCCCGCGCATGCGCCGGTGCCTGCGCGCGCCGAAGCGCCGGTGCTGGCGCGGATGAGGCAGGCGGGCGCGCGGGCGCGTCTCGACGTGCTGCGGATCCCGGGGGTGGGCCGGTTCCTGAAGTCGCGGTATGGGCGGCAGAGCCTGCAGGCGGCGTCGCTGCTGATTGCGACGGCGGTGATTGTGGACGGGCTGTTCGGGCACCAGATGGGCTCGATGAACCTGGCGGGGATTGTGCCGTGGACGTTCGCGCGGGGCATTTTCGTGCTGGCGCTGCTGGCGTGCGGGAACCTGTTCTGCATGAGCTGCCCGTTCACGCTGCCGAGGGATGCGGCGAAGTGGGTGCTGCTGCGGATGGGGGTGAAGCAGCTGCCATGGCCGCGAGTGCTCAGGAACAAGTGGCTGCCGGTGAGCCTGGTGGTGCTGTTTTTCTGGGCATACGAGGCGCTGGACCTGTGGAACGCGCCCGAGCGGACGGCCGCGGTGCTGCTGGCGTATTTTGCGACGGCGTTCGCGGTGGACGCGGTGTTCCGGGATGCGTCGTTCTGCAAGTATGTGTGCCCGCTGGGGCAGTTCAATTTCGCGTCGTCGCTGCTGTCGCCGATGGGAGTGGCGCCGCGCTCGCTGGCGACGTGCGGCAGCTGTTCGACCCGGGACTGCATTGCGGGACATGGGGAACGGCAGGCGCCCGGGTTCCAGAGAGGGTGCGAGCTGCACCTGTTCCAGCCGGAAAAGCAGGGGAACATGGACTGCACGCTGTGCCTGGATTGCGTGAAGGCGTGTCCGCACGACAACGTGGGATTGTTTGTGCAGCCCCCGGCGCGCGAGCTGGTGCTGCTGGCCGGGCGCGACCCGCAACGCTCGGGAGTGGGGCGGTACAGCCGGCGGATGGACCTCGGGGCGCTGGCGGCGACGGTGACGGTGGCGTCGTTTGGCAGCGCGGCGGTGATGGTGATGCCGGTTGCCACAAGCCTGGAGAGGTGGGGCGCGCGGCTGCCGGGGCCGGTGGCGCGGACCGGCGGAGTGCTGCTGGCAGCGGCGCTGCCGCTGGCGGTGCTGGGGCTGCTGGCGCTGGCGGTTCGGCTGATGCGCGCGGCAGGCAATGGTGAGCAGGCGGACGTGCCGCGGTGGGCGATGGCGCTGCTGCCGCTAGGCCTGGGCATGTGGGCGGCGCACCTGTCGTTTCACCTGATCACGGCGTGGGACTCGCTGGGACTGGGGATTGTGCAGGCGGCCCATGAGCTGCTGAGGCTGGGCATTGCGCAGCCGGACTGGATGGGCGAGCGGCCGCTGCTGGACGCCGGTTCCATACGCGCGGTGCAGCTGGCGCTGCTGGACCTGGGACTGATGGGGACGCTGTACGTGGGCTGGCGCATGACGGTGCGAGGCGCGAAGGCCGTGGCTGCAGGGGTGGGCAGCCGCGTCCTGTTCCTGCTGCCGTGGGCGGCGATCGCCGGGCTGCTGTATGCGGCGGGGGTCTGGATCCTGCTGGAGCCGATGCAGATGCGCGGCATGGTCGGCATGTGACGCGTGCACGGAATCCAGGGCGCCTGGTTGCCGGGAGGGCTTCCGGCTTCGTTCTGCGGAAACGGGTTTGTGCCGGCTGGATGGCGGGCGTACTGGCCGGGATGATGGCCGGAATGCCGGCCCGTGCGGACGGTCCGCATATTGCGTTCCACGCAACCGGGGGAGCGTACGCGGTGACGGTGTTTTCAGCGCCGGACCCGCTGGTCGCCGGACCCGCCGGGCTGACGCTGCTGGTGCAGAGCGCCGCGGACGGCTCGCTGCTGCGGGGAGCGGGCGCGAGCGGCGAGCTGACGCTGCCGGGCCGCGCGCCGGTCCGGTTCACGCTGGCGCCGGGTGCAGCGGGCAAGGAGCTTCCGCATTCTTCCGTGGTGCTGGGGACACCGGGAGCGTACCGGCTGGCGCTGCGGGTGACGGCTCCGGGAACGGCGGAGGCGAGTTTTACCGGGGTGCTGCCGGTGGAGGCGAACCACGGTAAGCGCAACACGGTGCTGTGGGCGGTGTTTCTACCGCTGCTGGGCGTGGTGCTGTTCCTGGCTAACCAGCAGGGCAAGCGGCAGATGCGCCGGGAGCGGGAGAATACAGCTTGACGGCTCGCAGGTGACGGATGAGGGTCGCGACGGGTGAAAGGAGACAGCCGGGCCATTGTGCTGCCGCATCAGATTGACGTTTATGGGATTCGAAGATGTGAAAAGCGGGTTGATCCGGCGTGAGGGCTGGTGTTGAGAGAACATGCACCGATGTACGGCGACTTGAGGCATTTCGCTTGCCCCGTCGCCCACCCCGTTTGAAAATGAAGAGGAAAAAGGAGCGATATGCTCTCGCAACAAAGACGATCTGCTTGGTTTGCTGTGCTTTTTTCTGTCCTGGGTGTGATCGCGGGTTTGTTTCCGGGCCAGCTCTACGGGCAGTCCGCGCAGTTCGACTTACAGGGGCCGACGCTGGAAGTGAAGGTGCAGCGCATGGGCAAGACTTTGCCCATTGCGCAGGTGCCGACGCTGCAGGAAGGCGATCGACTGTGGCTGCACCCGGTACTGGGGGAGCATGAGTCGGTTCATTTCCTGATGGTGGCCGTGTTTCTGCGGGGTTCGACGAACCCGCCGCCTGATAACTGGTTCAACAAGGTCGAGGCCTGGAACAAGCAGATTATGGATGAGGGCACGTACCTGGTGGTGCCGCCGGGTGCGGAGCAGGTGGTGGTGCTGTTCGCGCCGCAGACGGGCGGCGACTTCTCGACGCTGAAGAGCGCGGTGCGGGGGCGGCCCGGTTCGTTCGTGCGGGCTTCGCAGGACCTGAACATTGCCAGCCTGGACCGGGCGCGGATCAACCGGTATCTCGAGGCGATGCGGCAGATTACGGACCCGGACAAGGTGAAGGACGAGTCGGCGACGCTGGCGCGGTCGCTGTCTTTGAAGCTGAACCAGGACTGCTTTGCGCGCCCGACGGACCAGCAAGCCTCATGCCTGCAGCAGAGCCAGAGCGCGCTGGTGCTGGACGACGGCAGCAGCGGCGTGTCGCAGGGGCTGCTGAACGGGCCGACAAGCGACTTGGCGCTGCAGGCCGGCTCAACGCCGGGGATGGCCGCCGGGCTGTACGACCCGTACATCGCCGCGGCGTTCGACATCGGGCGCATCCTCGCGGGCCTGCACTCGGCGCAGTACCAGTACATCCCGGCGCTCTCGAGCGATGAGGGGCTGGACATGGACCTGTGGCTAAACGCGCCGCCCTCGTTCCACAACCCGCGCTCGGTAATGGTGGTGGCGCTGCCGCCAGTAAAGAAGGCCGAGTCGCCTAATCTGCACGCGGTGGACCCGAAGCAGGTGTTCTGCATGCAGAAGACGCCGCTGGTGCTGCCGGTGGACGGCGCGCCGGAGGTGTTTGCGACCCAATACGCGCATGGATTGACGCTGCACCTTACCGGAGCGGGCGGCAAGGCTCTGGACCTGCCGACGCAGCCGGACCCGGAGCAGGGCGGCTTCAAGGTGCCGACGCCGGTGCTCGAGAACGCGGGCCTTGGCCAAGAGGTAAAGGCAACGGTACATGGGTACTGGGGGTTCGACGCGTACACGGGGCCCTCGTTCAAGCTGCGCTCGACCGACGGCTCGGCATGGACGGTCGCGGATGCGGACAAGAATGCGCTGGTGGTGGGGCGCGACGACGAGCTGCACCTGCGCTCGAATGCGGCGGCATGCGTGGACGAGGTGGACTTCAAGGACGCGAGCGGCAAGGACCAGAAGGCGACGTTCAAGCTGGACGGGCCGGACGGGATCGTCGCGACGCTGCCGCTCAAAGATACGCAGCCTGGGCCGCTGACGCTCTCGATCAAGCAGTTCGGCATGAAGGACCTGAAGACGCTGGGGGTGGCGAGCTTCTCAGAGGCGGGCAAGTACGACGCATTTATGCTGCACGCGGGCGACCGGAAAGGTGTGCTGAGCGGGACGCGGCTGGATGAGGTCGCGAGCCTGGAGCTGCGCGACGTGAAGTTTGCGCCGGGCAAGCTGACGCGGAGCGGAAACACGGATCAGTTGGAGCTGGCCGCGGCTGCGCCGGCGCCTGCCGCTCCCGGTGGGGCGGTTGCGGGTGTGGCGGGGCTGAGCGCCGGCGCGCACAGCATCGCGCAGGTGTCGCTGAAGGATGGACGGGTGGTGGCGGTGCCGGTGACGGTGGAAGACCCTCGGCCGGTGGTGACGCTGATTAACATGAGCGTGCAGCTGGCGCCGTTGCCGCAGCCGGCGCCGCCGGTGGCGGTGACGCTGGGCGCGCCGAACGAAGTGCCTCTGGACGGGAAGCTGACGTTTGCGCTGAAGTCGCAGACCCCGGCGACCTTCAGCAAGGGGGAGTCGATTGAGATCGCGACCGACGACGGCTTGTCGTCGGTGACGTTCAGCCTGGCCACGGGCGAGCTGATTCTGCAGGATGCGAAGACCGCGATCGGGACACTGGACCCGGCGAAGAGCTTCAGCCCGTCGGCGTTTGGGCCGCTGCACCTGCGGCCGATCCTGGCCGACGGCACGATGGGCGACTGGGTGCCGGTGGCGACGCTGGTGCGGTTGCCGAACCTGCAGAGCTATACGTGCCCGGCGGACCCGACGCAGGGCTGCATGCTGACCGGCAGCGGGTTGTTCCTGCTGGACTCGATTGCGGCGGACGCGCAGTTTTCAAAGCCGGTTGCGGTGCCGGACGGGTTTGCGGCGGGCTCGATCGAGGTGCCGCGCGCGACCGGCGGGAAGCTGTTTGTGAAGCTGCGGGACGATACCGCGGTGGTAAACACGGTGAACGTGCCGGCGCCGATGGCGCGCGTGGCGATGCACCATGCGCACCATGCGCCTGCGCCGAACGGGGCGCCGACACCGGGGGAGGAGGGCGCGCCGAACGCGACACCGGCGGCTCCGGCAGCGGCTGGAAGCGCGCCTGCGTCCGGCGCTTCTGCTCCCGCGGCTACCCCGACCGCTGGCGGACCGGTTGCTGCGACGAGACCGTCCGGAGCCTCCGGAAGGTTATGACGCCAGGGCGAGAAGCCGGTCGGCGTTGGCATGGGCCAGCTTTTCGAGCTCGTCCTGGGGCAGGTTGAGGCTGTCGAGGAACTGGCGGCCTCGCTCGTTGGGGCTGAAGGGGTAGTCGATGGAGAAGAGCAGGCGGTCGATGCCGAGCACGGCACGTGCGCAGTCGAACGGCGGCCGGGTGAAGTAGCCGCTGGTGGTGAGCCAGAAATGGTGCTTGAAGTAGTGCTCGACCGGGTGCGCGAGCTCCCGGGTGACATTTTCAAGGACGGCGGACGCGCGCGCGATGGAGAAGGGAAGGTCTTCGCCCATGTGCCCGATGATGAGGCGAAGGCCGGAATGGCGGTCGAAGAGCCCGGAGGCGATGAGCCGCAGGCAGTGCAGGCCGGTTTCAGCATGCCAGCCCCAGGCGGCAATGGAAAGCATCTTGCCGATATGGCCGGGCAAGCCGCTGAAGTAAGCCTGTTCGACCGCGGAGGGCGGCGGGGCGGGGTGCAGGTAGACGGGGATGTTGAGCGCTTCGGCCTCGGCCCAGAACGGCTCAAACTGCGGATCGTCGAGGAAAACGCCGCGCGTGGTGCCGTTGACCATGACGCCGACGAAGCCGAGTTCCTCGATAGCGCGCCGGAGCTCCGCAACGGCTGAGGGAACATCGGTAAGCGCAACGGTAGCGAACCCTGAAAAGCGATCCGGGTAGGAACGCATGGCGGCGGCGATCTGCTGGTTGGCGCCGCGGGCGAGAGTGACGGCATCGGCCGGGGGGAGCTGGTCAAGGCCGCCGCCGGCGAGCGAGAGCACCTGGAGGGTGATGCCGGAGGCATCCATGGCGCGGAGCCGGCCTTCGCCGAGGTCGAGCAGAGGCGGTTCCATGTGGGCGCGGAACTCACGCGGCGGGCCGGAGGGGAGGTTCCTGGTGGCTTCGACGAACTCCGGGGTGAAAATGTGCTCTTCAAGGGTGACGATGCGCATGGGGGATAGGAATGCGCGGATGGGCCCGGGGGTTTCTCGGCCGCTGCGGGGCTCGTTTGATGGGGCAGGCTTAGAGCATTCTCACTCCACAGGTAGAGCGGCCGGCAGATGTTGGCGTGGCTTTTCCGTCGGGAAAAGTCACTGGAGCGTAAAGTCAGCCTCTACACCAGCAGTGAAAAACCAGGAGTGAAAATGCCTTATGCGTGGATGAGGGCGGCGCGGAGGCGCTTGCCGACGCGCAGCACGAGCCGCGCGGGGAGCGCGGAGACTGCGAGGTGAGGAGCGCTGACGGTTTCGCCTTCGATGCGGACCGAGCCCTGCCTGAGCTTGCGGGTGGCGTCGGTGGCGGAGTCGGCGAGATGGAGGCGGACGAGGAGTTTGTCGAGGCGGACCTGCGAGCTGGTTTCGGTCCAGCCGAGCTCGGCGGCGGGGATGGCGAGTTCTTCGATGTGCTCGGGCTGCTCGTCGCGCTGGAACTGGCGCGCCCAGCCTTCGTCGGCGTCGCGCACGGCGTCGGCGGGGTGGTAGCCGCCGGTGATGGTGCGGGCGAGGCGCTTCTTGGCTTCCATGGGGTGCAGCGCGCCGCGGGCGACCTCGGCCTGCATGGCGTCGACTTCAGACTGGCGCAGGTCGGTGAGCAGGGTCCAGAAGCGCCACATGAGCGGGTCGGAGATGGACATGATCTTGCCGTACATCTCGGGCGCGGGCTCGTGGATGCCGATGGCGTTGTTCAGGGATTTGGACATCTTCTGCACGCCGTCGAGGCCTTCGATGATGGGTGTCATGAGGACGATCTGCGGCTGCTGGCCGTAGTCGCGCTGCAGCTGGCGGCCGGCGAGCAGGTTGAACTTCTGGTCGGTGCCGCCGAGCTCGACGTCGGCTTTGAGCGCGACGGAATCGTAGGCCATGGCGAGCGGGTAAAGCATCTCGTGCAGGGCGATGGGCTGCTCGTTGTGGAAGCGGGTGTGGAACTCGTCGCGCTCGAGCATCTGCGAGACGGTGAATTTCTGCGCGAGGCGGATCATGCCTTCGAAGCCGAGCGTGCCGAGCCATTCGGAGTTGAAGCGAACCTCGGTGCGGTCGCGGTCGAGGATGCGGAATACCTGGTCAGTGTAGGATTTTGCGTTCTCATCGATCTCGGCGCGGGTGAGCACTTTGCGCGTCGCCGAGCGCCCGGAGGGGTCGCCGATCAGGGAGGTGAAGTCGCCGACGAGGAAGATGACCTGATGGCCGAGGTCCTGGAAGTGCTTGAGTTTTCGCATCAGCACGGTGTGGCCGAGGTGCAGGTCGGGGGCGGTGGGGTCGAAGCCGGCCTTGACGCGGAGCGGGACGCCGGTCGAGCGGGAGCGCTCGAGCCGCTCGCGGAGGTCAGCTACGCGGATGATCTCGGCCGCGCCTTTCTGGAGGAGGTCGAGTTGTTCGTCGACGGGCGGGTAAATACTTCCTTGAAGTGTTGACATGCAACTTAAGTATGCGTGTTCCAGGGTGCTGGTGTCTCCAGGTTGGCAGGCTGCGCGACGGAGAATGCTGATGCAAAGCAAAATCCCCAGCTAGTCAGGCTCGGGCTTTTGCGAGTACGAGATACGCCAGTAGGCAGTCGCTTGATAATGGAAGGATGTTAGAAGGTCAACATTCCTCTGGTCGAAGGCATGGCGGGTGGTATCCGGCTTGCTGCCGCCTCTTTTTGTAGATACTATTTAGTCGTGGTCAGGTATGAGTGGGATGAAAAGAAGCGCGGGAAAAACCTGCGGGAGCGGGGACTTGATTTCGTTGATGCTCGCCTCGTGTACGAAATCCGGACAAGATCACGCTGGATGCGCCCCGTGATGAAGACCGGAAGCAGGCCATGGCCCTGGTCGAGGTAATGGGGATCGTTCTGTCGCTGGTCTACGTCATGCGTGGCGAGACGGTCCGCGTTATTTCATTCCGTGTGGCGTCAAAGAAAGAGAGAGCTTTCTATGCCGAGCAGCAGTAAGACGGATTGGGCAAAGGTGAAGCGCGACTACATTTCAGACGCTCCAATCGCCTTCACGCCTGAGGACGAACTGTATGATCCGAACGACGAGAAGGCAGTCGGGAAGGCGTGGAGCGAAGGGAAGGTCACGCGCGGAGTTCGCGGTCCGCAAAAGGCTCCGAAGAAAGTGCCGGTGTCGCTGAGGCTATCGCCCGCTGTGATTGAACACTTCAAGGCGACGGGAGCGGGCTGGCAACGCCGGATCGATGAGGCGCTGCTGTTTTGTGTGCGTGACGTGCTACCAGACAAGCGGCGCGTATCGAGGACGGGAAAAGAGCAGTAGAGCGATCCTGCGCAAGCGCTCGTCCCATTTTGGGATGGGTCGGGACTGGACTGCAGAGGTTTACTTAACCCAGACCCGCGGCTGGCCGCCTTCCACCTGCTGCGCGTGGAAGATGCCGACGGTGTTGTTGCTCCAGACCGGCGGGCCGGTGGGGGCGAGGACGATGACGCCGCCCTCGCCGCCCTTGAGCGCGGGGAGCTCCTGGTGGATCATGCGGTCGGCGGCCTGCTGCGGGGATTTGCCCTGTTCGACGAGGGTGCAGACCTCGCGGGCGAGGGTGAGGCGGATGAAGTATTCGCCGACGCCGGTGCCGGAGACGGCGCAGGATTGGTCGCTGGCGTAGGTGCCGGCGCCGATGATGGGGGAGTCGCCGATGCGGCCCGGGAGCTTGCCCTGCATGCCGCCGGTGGAGGTGGCGGCGGCGAGATGGCCCTGGCTGTCGCGGGCGACCGCGCCGACGGTGCCGTAGCGGTGGGCGAAGATATGCGGGCCGGCCAGCAAGGCCATGCCGCCGGGTGTAGGTGCAGGCGGCACGCCGGCAGGGCGCGGCGGCATGGGGCGGCCGCTGGCGCGCATGACGCCGGCAAACTCCTGCCAGCGCATTTCTGTAAAGAAGAAGCTGGGCGGCTCCTGCTGAAGGTGCTGCGCGCGGGAGAACGCGTCGGCGCCGGGGCCGACCATGAGCACGTAGGGGGTGTGCTCCATGACAGCGCGGGCGAGCGCGATGGGATGCCGGGTGAAGTGGACGCCGGCGACGCCGCCGGCCGCCAGGGTGGCGCCGTTCATGAGCGAGGCGTCCATCTCGTTGGTGCCGTCGGCGGCAAAGGCGGAGCCTCGGCCTGCGTTGAAGAGCGGATCGTCTTCAAGGACTTCGACGGCGGCTTCGACGGCGTCGAGCGAGGAACCGTGGCGGGCAAGCACGGCGGAGCCGGCGGCGAGCGCTTTTGCGAGCGAGGCATGGTAGGCCGCGGCAGTTGCGGGGTCCATGTGCAGCCATTCTTCCTCGCCCGCGCCGCCATGGATGGCGATGGCCCAGGGAGCCGCGTGGATGGTGCCGGCGAAAACGCAGAAGAGCAGCGGCAGGGCGAGCAGGCGAAGGCGCATGCGAGTTATCGTAACCGCGGAAGCCCCGGAAGCGTAGAGAGGCCGGTTGGTGATGGCTTGGAGAGCGAAGGATTCCCGGAGTGGGACGCTGGTTCACCGGGTTTCTGAAACGGTACCGAGGAAGGTGACGGGTGGAGGTTTTCACAGGGCGGGGACGTGGTTTGCCCTTAGACTGCGGGTATGACTCTGCTGCACGTGATACTCCTTGCCATTGTGCAGGGCCTTGCTGAACTCCTGCCGGTTTCGAGCTCCGCCCATGTGGTTGTGGCGGAAAAACTGATGGGGCTCGACCCGTCTTCGCCGCCGATGACGCTGCTGCTGGTGATGCTGCACACCGGCACGATGTTCGCCGTGATTGTGTACTTCTGGCGGCAGTGGAAGCGGACGTTTTTTTCAAGCGCGGACGCGTTCAAGCGGTTCGCGTTCCGGGTGATCTTGGCGACGGTGCTGACCGGGATTATCGGCGAAGCGCTCCAGAAGATCATTGAAAAGACAATTCTGCGCGGGGTGCCGCATGCGCAGATCGAAGACCTGTTCGGGCGGCTGGAGTGGGTGGCGCCGGCGCTCGCAGTGGCCGGGGTGCTGATCCTGTGGGCAGGGCTGCGGGAGCGTGGCAGCGAGGGCAGCCGCGCGAACGAAAACCGGCAGCTGACGACGGGGCAGGCCGGGCTGATCGGCGCAGTGCAGGGGCTATGCCTGCCGTTCCGCGGCTTCTCGCGCTCGGGTGCGACGATCTCGACGGGGATGCTGGCGGGCGCGGCCCGCGTCCGGGTGGAGTCGTTCTCGTTTGCGCTGGCCGTGGTGCTGACGCCGCCGGTGGTGATTCGTGAAGTGCTGCGCCTGCGGCATATGTCGCATGTGGCGGGTGCGCCGAGCTTCGCGTCGGCGGCGGGACCGAGCGTGCTGGGCGCGGTGTTCGCGTTCCTGGCCGGGCTGGTGGCGCTGCGCTGGCTGAGCGGATGGCTGGAGCGCGGGAAGTGGTACCTGTTCGGGATTTATTGCCTGGCGGCTTCGGGGGTTGTGTTTTACCTGCACCATGTCGGGTACTGAATGCTTCTCAGTCAGCATGGAGTTGAAGACCAAGAGCTGCGTCGTGTGCGGGCGGGAGATCACGTGGCGCAAAAAGTGGGAGCGCAGCTGGGACGAGGTGCGGTACTGCAGTGATGGCTGCCGCCGGCGGTCGAAGTCCGGCGCTGCCGCGGCGCAGGATGAGGCGCTGGAGCAGGCGATTCTGAGGCTGCTGCGGGAGCGCGGCGCGGGGAAGACCATCTGCCCGTCGGATGCGGCGCGGCTCGTGGCCGGCGGTGTAGAGCGCGAGCATTGGGAGCCGCTGATGGAGCCGGCGCGGGCCGCGGCGCGGCGGCTGGTTGCGGCGGGGCGGGTTGTCGTGATGCAGGGTGGACAGGTAGTGGATTCGTCGTATGCCAAGGGGCCGATTCGGATCAGGCTGGCTTAGGAGCGAAGCTCGGTCACTCGCAGTGACCGCCGGCTGGAATGGTGGTGGAGGAAGCGTACTGCTTACTGGGATTTCACGCTTCGCTCGCGGTAGGCTGGAGGTCTATGGGAGTGGAGCTTTCGTTTGCGGGCAAGGTTGTGCTGGTGACGGGCGGCTCGCGCGGGATCGGCGCGGAGACAGTTCGGTTGTTTGCGAAGGCCGGGGCGCGGGTGGTGTTCAACTACCGCGCGGCGCGCGCCGCGGCTGAGGCCCTGGCAGCCGAGTGCGGCGGCGAAGCGTGCTGCCGGGCTGTCGAGCAGGAGCTGGGCACGGCGGAGGATGGCCGGGCGCTGATGGGCACAGCGGTCGCGGCGTGGGGAAGGCTGGATGCGCTGGTGGTGAACCACGGCGTGTGGCCGCCCGATGATACGCCGATCGACACGATGACAGACGCGCAGTGGCGCGGGACGATGGGGATCAACCTCGACAGCGTGTTCGGGCTGGTGCAGGCCGCGGTGGCGCGGTTCCGGCAGCAGGGAACCTCGCTTGAGAGCCGCGGGTATATTGTGCTGGTGGCCTCGACCGCGGCGCAGAGGGGCGAGGCGTTCCACGCGGATTATGCGGCGTCGAAGGGCGCGCTGGTGTCGCTGACGAAGAGCCTGTCGAGCGAGCTGGCAGGTGCGGGGATTGCGGTGAACTGCGTGGCGCCGGGGTGGGTGGCGACGGATATGTCAGCGCCGGCGCTGGCGAGTGACGCGGGGCGCGCCAAAATCTTCGGGACCATCCCGCTGGGGCGGGTG
>CAXTMY010000055.1:0-4489 GCA_964245565.1 uncultured Acidobacteriaceae bacterium
CCGCAGTACGCCGTAACCGCCGACACGCCGCCGACGTTTATCTTTGCCACAACCGGCGACCCGGTTGTCCCCATCGGCAACAGCGTTGCCATGTACAGCGCACTGCAGAAAGCCGGCGTTCCCGCCGAGCTGCACATCTTCGACTTCGCCGACCATGGCTGCGGGCTGTGCGGCGCCATTCCCGACCTGGCCGTCTGGCCGTCGCTGCTGCGCACCTGGCTCATCCACCTCAACGAGATGCCGCCGAACGCTCCACCGGCTCCGCCGCCGGCCGCCAACATGGCGGACTGGCCTTCCGGCATCGACGGTCCGGGCCATCGAGACTAGGGCAAAAGCCAAACCGCCAGCCGCGCAGGCGGTCTTGCTCTTGCCCCTAAAACCGCCACCAGCCCGGTGGGAACAGCATGTGCGCCGGGGCGCGGAACAGGATGAGCGCGAGCAGGATGGCGGCGATCAGCAGCAGGCCCACCGCCTGGCGCCTGCGGGTGAGATGGGCTTCGTCGGCGCGGGTTTCGGAGAGCGCTCCGCCGGGAACGTCACGCGACCCGCGGCGCTCCGCCATCAGCGAATCCCCTGGGGGTCGTTGTAAAGAAAGTAGAAGCGCAGCTCGAGGAACGGGCCTTTAAAGTTCCTGGGCAGCGGCGGATAGCCTCCGCCGGTGATGCCGCCCCATGCGGCGCGGTCGAGCGACACATCGCCCGATGGACCTTCCAGGTGCATGTCGACCACCGAGCCGTCGGGCCGGATCTTGAAGCGGATCAGCACCTTGCCCTGCTTGGAGATAGGCGGCTGCGCTACCTCGGGAATGATGGGGTACCAGGCGCGCTTGGTGTCATAGATCACCCGCTGGATATACGGGCCGAAGTCCACGCCGAGGGTGTCGGAGAGAATATCGACAGCGCCCTGGTTGCCCGCGTGCTGCGACGGAGCCCCTGCGCCCATGTCGCCGCCGCCGTAGCCGCCGCGCTCGGCCGAGCGCTCCGCCTGCTGCATCGCTTCGCCCGGAGTGCTGGGCGCGCCGGAGAAGTTCGGCTTCGTGGGCTGCGGCTTCGGCGCTTCGATTGACGCGCTCTGGCTGGGCGGCACTGGCGGGGGCGCTGCCTTGGGCTGCGGAGCAGGCTGCTGCTGTGCGACCTGCGGCGGCGCGGGCGCGGGTGGCGTGGGCCTCGGCGTGGGCTTCGGCACCGGCGGTCCCGCACGGCGCATGGCTTCGAGCTCGCGCAGGGTCTTCGGGTTCGTCGTGGGCTTGGGCGTCTGTTGCTGGCGATTATTATCCGAGAGCGGCGCCTGCTTTTTCGGCGCGAGCTGCTTCAGCGCATCGGGCGGCAGGTCGAGGTAGGTCATCGGCTTCATGTGCTCTGAGGCTTCGCGCACCTGCACATGGGGCAGATATTTCGGCAGAAAAAGGATCAGGGCAAAGAGAATGACGTGCAGAATGAGCGCGATGTAGATCTTCTCGCGGCGCTGCACGCGCCAGCGCTCATCCTCAAGCTCATCGATGATGTGGATAAGGTCGTAGCTGTCAACCTCGTCATATGCACCCAGGCGCGCGGCCCGGCCGCGCAGCGCGCGCGGCCTCTGCTGCGGTTCAGTGCTCTGGGACTCGGGCGGAGGTGCTTCAGTCGTCGGCATGGTGTCGGGGGTGGCCGCTACGGCGGGTAGGTCCTGGGGTGCTCCATTCTCTCATCTTCTTCGATGTTCCATTCCGTCTGGAGAGCGGCTTTCTCTCCCGGCGTAACCGCTTTCTTTCAGCCGGTGATTCTCCGGCCGGGTTCGTCCGCTCCCGGCGCGAGTTGCCCATCCCGAAGCCCCGTATCCAACGCCCCGTACAATGGCACCAGTGGACACCACCGCGCCAACCCGTTTTGAAGCCTTCGTCATCACCGTAAGCGACAGCTGCGCTGCCGGCACGCGTGAGGACCTTTCCGGACCGGCGGCCGCAGCGCTGCTGACGCAACACGGCTTCGACGTAACCGGTACCCGTTTGGTTGCAGACGAGCAAGCCGACATCGAAGACGCACTGCGCAGCGCCGCGCGCCCCGGCACCCTTGTGGTGACGACCGGAGGCACCGGCCTGGCTGCGCGGGATGTGACCCCGGAGGCGACGCGGGCGGTGTGCGGCCGGCTGCTGGATGGCCTGAGCGAAAGAATGCGCGCCGAAGGATTGCGGGAAACCCCCTTCGCGGTGCTGAGCCGCGGGGTGTGCGGCCTGCTGGGGCATGCGCTGGTCATCAACCTGCCGGGCTCGCCGCAGGGCGCGGTCACTTCGCTCAAAGCGGTGCTGCCGGTGCTGGGCCACGCGCTGCGTCTGGCGGTCGACGCCGGGGCGCCGCATCCCGCGGTTCCTGCAGCACCGGAGACCTCCGCTTGAGCCATGTGCTGCTCTGGCTGAAGAAGCTGACGCTTGTGCTGCTGGCGCTGGTTAAACCACTTGGCATATGGGGCGCCGGGGTGATTGCGCTGCTCGATTCCAGCACCATCCCGGTGCCGATGGATTTTCTGCTGGCTACCTATGTGTGGAACGACCGCCGGCATGCCTGGGCGTATGTGCTGCTGGCCGCGGTGGGCTCGGCGATCGGCGGCCTGCTGCCGTTTCTGCTGGGCCGCGCCGGCGGCGAGCTGTTCCTGCTCAAGCGCATCGATCGGCCCCGGTATGAGCAGCTGCGGGACCGGTTCGAGCGACAGGAGTTCGTGGCGCTGCTGGTGCCATCCATGCTGCCGCCGCCGACGCCCTGGAAGCTCTTTGTTTTTGCGGCCGGGGTGTTTGAAATGCGCGTGGTGACCTACCTGCTGGCGGTGCTGGCGGGCCGGCTCGTGCGTTTCGGCGTAGGCGCGGTGCTGACCGTGCGGTATGGGCCGGAGGTGGTGAACAAGGGCGGCTGGCTGGTGCATGCGCATGCCCATCTGCTGTTCTCGGTGCTGGGGGTCGGGTTGGTCGCGCTCGTGGTGTATGCGCTGCGGAAGCATGCGGCCGGGCGGCGCGCGCGGAGCGCATAGCCGGGCACAACGGGCGGCTGCGCCGCTTATGCTCCGTTAGCCGCGGACGGCTTTGCCTTCCGCCGGAAGGTAGCCCGTGAGCGTGCCCCGCAGGCTGGTCCGGGTCACCGAATCGAGCGCGGAAATCGGGATCACGTTGTACAGCCCCTGCTCCTTGCGATGGAGCAGGATCACGTGCTCGCCCTCGCGAAAGCCGCGATAGCTGCCCCACGGCTGGAAGCCCTGCGCGCCGTTCGGCCCTTCCAGGCGAACGCCCTCGGCCGTGATCGTCAGCCGGTCGGGGAGCGAGGCGTCGAGCGTCGCGACCGCGTCGCGGGTTCCCTTGCGGTAGCGGTAAAAGGACACGCCGCCGATAAGCACCAGGACAAGGATGCGGCTGATCAGCACCGCCGGCGGAATATGCGCATGACGGACGAAGGTCAGGTACAGGATCCCGATCACAATGATGGCGTAAACGATCAGGCGCAGGTAGGAAAGCGCCATGCGCGTGGTGTAGCCCTTAGGGCGCACAAACCGCGTGGCTTCCCTGACTTCCGCTTCGTTTAGCTTGCCGGCAAACTGCATGAGGCGTTTATAGCAGAGAGCGGACGGCTCACTGCAGGATTTTGACTGCTTTCCGGACAGGGGCCTACGATGCCGCGCTTAGCCTAGCCGTTTCGCCAGGACCACACGCGGCGTGACCTCAAAGCCCAGACGTTCGTAAAATGAGACGACCTGAGTGTTCGTTTCCCGCACCAGGAGTTGCACTTTGACTACGCCCCGTTTGCGCAGCCACTCTTCACCGGCCTGCACCATCTCTCTGCCGACACCCTGCCGGCGCTGAGCGGGATCGGTTGCGACGTAGTAGAGCCAACCGCGATGGCCGTCATGTCCAACCATGACAGTGCCGGCAATTCGGCCTGTTTCGTCTTCTCCAATCAGCACGCTCGAACTGGGGCCGCTTCGGGCGAACCGGAAATCCGCCGCGGGATCGTTATAGCTCGTCACCAGTCCGCATGCATGCCATAGCGCGACAACGCTCTCCTCGTCCTCGGGCGAAGCATCCCTGATCATTAGTGACAATAATTTTCCTCCCTGAATTTCGCGGCGCTGCCGGTCAGCCTTCGACAGGCATCAGCCGTTCGCAACCGCCTTTGCCGCCGCTCGGCCCTTGAGCCGCCGTGCCAGCTGGCCCGGCAGGGACGACCCGCTCAGGTGCAGCACCGCCGAACAGATCCCGAGCCACACCAGGCTGCTCATCGCCAGAAGGCCCAGCTCGGCGAACCGCGACAGCCTGCCCGGCAGGGTGGAGCGCAATCCGTACAGCGCAGCGGCGCTGAGCACTGCGGCCCCCAGCGAACGGCCCAGCTCCGCCAGGTGCAGGCCGCGCACCGGGACCATGCCGCGCCGGTGCAGCAGCACGGCAAAAATCGTTGCCTGCACCGTGATGCCGATGTCAGAAGCCCACGCCAGGCCCGGCGCGCCCATCACGCGAAACAGCACCGCGTACACC
>CAXTMY010000055.1:4499-20668 GCA_964245565.1 uncultured Acidobacteriaceae bacterium
GCGTCAGCGTGTTGCCCGCGGCGTAAAACGCCCGGGCATAGATGGCCTGGGCCGACCACGCGAACAGCGAGAGCGAGAAGATCGCGAAGTAGAATGCGACGGCGGTCGCGTCGGTGCGATGGAACAGCCCCCCGCGGAAGAAGAAATCGACCGCCGGCACGGCCATGGGCACCAGGAATGCCGAGAGCAGGACGGAGACCGCGACGATGCGTGAGACCGATTCATTGACCGAGCGGGCGAACGGGGCATTGCTCTCCTTGCCGAACAGCGCGGCGAGAAACGGCAGCGAGGCAGCCCCGGCGGCCTGGCCGAGCGCCTGCGGCACGCTGAACAGCTGCTTGGCGTTCAGGAAGAGTGTGACCGCGCCGGGGATATGCGAGGCAAAATGAGCGATGATCCAGGAGTCGACCGTGACGAGCGAGAAGCCGAGAATGAGGGGCAGGGTCTTGCGAAACCACTCATGCAGGCCGGCATTGCGGAAGTCGAGCCGGAAGCGCAGCCGCATGCCACCCTGGCGGGCTCCGAAGTAGTTGACGGCGAAGGGGCCGAGGATGACGCCGGCAAGCCCGCCCCAGGCGATCGACGACACCTGGAGGTAGCGGAACAGCAGCACGCCGCCGAGGATCATGCCGATGTTGTAGATCAGCGGCGCGAAGGCCTGTAGGGTGAACTGGCGGCGCGCCAGCAGCACTGCGCCGAAGATGCCGCCGCCGAAGAAAAAAAGCTGGCCGGGCAGGATGATGCGCGTCAGGTGCACGCAGAGCGCGAACTCGGACGGATCTCTTGTAAACCCCGGGAAAGCCAGCCGGATATACAGCGGAGCGAGGATTTCAGCAAGCACGATAGCCGCGCCGAGCACGACCATCATCGTCGAAAAGATGACGGAGAGTGCTTCTTCGCCTTCCTGCTCGCGGCCGGACTCGCGATAGCGCGTCAGCATCGTGATGAAGGTGATGGACGTGGCGCCGCCGATCAGGAAGTAGGAGATCGTGTCCGGCAGCTGGAACATCGCGTTGAACGCGTCGGCGGCGGGGGTTTTCCCCAGCAGGTACAGGATGTACTTGACGCGGACCAGCGAGATGATCTTCGAGCCGAAGGCCGCGGCGGTGAGCAGGAGGGTCGCCGTAAATGCGGTATGGGCGTGGGTCGGCCGCAGCGTACGCAGCACGCTGCGCAACGCCGATGGCCGGGCTGCCGACTGCTGAGAGGGTGGCATCGGGGTTGATTCTAAACGTCGTTCTTTGCGGCCCACACGAATCGGGCCACAGATTCGGCAACTCCGCAGCCGCAACGTACTCTAATGGAAAGCAGGTTCGAGGCAACGCCCGTATGCTCGCCTGCGAATTGGCGGGTTTTTCGGGAAAAGGAGCCGGGAACGGATGGGCAAAGCAACACCACGCGCCAGAAGTAGAAAGTTCTGGCAAAGCCCGGCAGCCGCAGCGGTCGCCCTCGGCCTGACGATTGCCCCGGCCGGGAACGCATTCGGGCAGCAGGCGCAGCAAGGCTCCAACGGGCAGGGCGCCAGCAGCCAGGCGACTCCGCTGCCGACTGCGCCCACGCCTTCTCCGTCGGATACCGGCGCGGGCATCAGCAACTCGTCCACCCTGCAGGGCGGCACGGGCGGCGGCGAGCCGGTGCAGTTATCCACGCAAAGCTCGCTGTTCAATCCCTATCTCGGCAGCATCCAGGTGGGCCCGGCGGTGCCGCAGGTGCTCTCGCTCACCTTCGACCAGGCGGTGCACATGGGCATCGAGAACAACCTGGGGCTGGTCTATTCCAGCCAGTCCGTGGCCCAGCAGAAGGCGCAGCGGCTGCAGGTGCTCAACGTGCTCCTGCCGAATATCGACGTGCAGGGCTCGACCGCCCTGCACCAGTTCAACCTGGAATCCGAGGGCTTTCGTCCGGACATCCTGCCGGAATTTGCTTCCGTGCTGAGCTCGCTGGGCGGCAGCGCGACCAACTTTCCGCTCATCATCAAGGTGGATGTGACGCAGGGACAGGCGAATTTTTCCCAGTACCTGTTTGACCTCGCCGGCTTCGACCTGGTCAGGGCGCTGGGTCACCTGACCCGCTCCACCGGGCAGTCCGAGGCCTCCTCCCGCGGACTCGTGGTGCAGAACGTCGGCATCTCGTATCTCCGGGTCATCGCGGCGCGTTCGCAGGTGGACTTTGACCGGACGCTGCTCGCCACTGATGCCGCCGTGCTGCACCAGACAGAGCAGGAGCACCAGGCCGGCATCGCGGCAAACCTCGATGAACTGCGCTCGCGTGTGCAGTACCAGACGCAGGAGCAGGCGGTCACCGCAGACGAGAACACGCTGGCAAAGGCGAAGATCGCGCTGAACCGCTCCATCGGCCTCGCACCCGAGCAGGAAATCCGCGTTGCGGACGCGGCGCCGTTCGCGGAACTGGAAGCCATGACGCCCGAAGCGGCCGAGGCCCAGGCGCTGGCCGCGCGGCAGGACTACCAGAGCGCCATTGAGCAGATGCATGCGACGGAGCTGGAGCGCAAGGCCGCGACCCATGAGCGTTATCCCACGCTCATCTTCAATGGCAATTATGGCGTCACCGGCATTTCCGGCGGTGTGTACCACGACACGTTCGCAGCCGTCGGCACGCTCAACATTCCCATCTTTCAGGAAGCCAAGTTCCGCTCCGACCGGGACCTGACCGAGTACATGCTCGACAATGCCCGCGCGCAGGTCGCCAATATCCGCGGCGAGATCGGCCAGCAGGTGCGCGATGGCCTAATCGACCTGAATTCTGCAAACGCAACACTCGCGGTAGCAAAAAGCAATGCCGATCTTTCGCGGATAGCGCTCGAGCAGTCCATTGAGCGGTTTCGCGCCGGCGTTGAAGACAACCTGCCGTCGATTGAAGCCGCCTCGACACTGGCGCAGGCGCAGGTGCAGCTGGTCAACGCACAGTTCCAGTACAACCAGGCCAAACTCAATCTCGCGCGCGATCTCGGCCTGATCGATGTGGATTTCCATCCTGAGTGGCAGGGCGGCCGGCCAGTCGGTGTTTTGAGCGACCGCGCCGCGATGGGACACTGACACGATGCACAGCAGACAGTACCGATGGCAGAGTGCGGCGGCATCCGTTGTTTTAGCGGCCATGCTTGCCGGCTGCGGAAAATCAGGCTCAGGCGGCGCGTCCAGCAAAAGCAGCAGCAACGCCGGCAAAACGTACACCTCAAGCAGCAAGGCGGGGGGCCCGTCGTCCAATAGCCAAGGCAACGGCGGCAGCAGCAACGCCGTGCTGCCTACCCCTGCGAACACCGTGAACAACAAGGCGTCTGCCGCGTCCGACGCGGGTTATGCAAGCGCGATGGAAGGGCAGGTAAATATGACGCCCGGCGCGCCTGTTTACCCGCCCAGCCAGGCGCAATCCAAACCGCACCAGCACTGAGGCCGCTGTTATGAGAAAGACAGAACGGTCCGCCGCGCTGCACGCGCGGGCGCAAACTCTCCTGCCCGGCGGTGTCGACTCGCCGGTACGCGCGTTCCTCGCGGTCGGCGGCGCCCCGCCGTTTGTCGAGCGCGGCCAGGGCGCGTACCTGTGGGACGCGGACGGCAACCGGTACATCGATTACTTCGGGTCATGGGGGCCGATGATCCTGGGCCACGCCTTCCCCCCGGTGGTGGAAGCGATCCAGCGGGCAGCGGAGCGGTCGTCGAGCTTCGGCGCGTCGACCGCTGCGGAAGCGGAGCTGGCTTCGCTGATTTCTGAGGCCTGCCCGTCGGTCGAGATGCTGCGGTTTGTGTCCTCGGGGACCGAGGCCACGATGTCGGCGATCCGTCTGGCGCGCGCCTTCACCGGCCGCAAGTATTTCATCAAGTTCGAGGGCTGCTACCACGGGCACGCGGATGGCTTCCTGGTCAAGGCCGGCTCCGGCGTGGCGACGTTCGGGATCGCGGGCTCGGCGGGCGTGCCGGATGAGATCGCGCATTGGACGCTGGCGCTGCCGTTCAACGATCTCGAGGCTGTTGAAGAGGCGTTTGCGGCGCACAAGGGAGAGATCGCGGCGGTAATTGTGGAGCCGGTGGTCGGCAACATGGGCTGCGTGCCGCCCGCTCCGGGCTTTCTTGAAGGTCTGCGTGCCATCACCGCGCGTGAGAGCGCTCTGCTGATTTTCGACGAGGTGATGACGGGGTTTCGGCTGGGGTTTGGCGGTGCGCAGGAGCGCTACGGCGTCACGCCGGACCTGACGACGCTGGGCAAAATAGTCGGCGGCGGGCTGCCGTGCGGGGTATTCGGCGGCCGCTCCGACATCATGAAGCTGCTTGCGCCGCTGGGGCCCGTGTACCAGGCCGGAACGTTGAGCGGGAACCCGCTCGCGATGGCTGCCGGGCTGGCGACCGTCGGGTATTTGAAAGAGCATCGCGCGGAGGTGTACGCGCGCATTGAATCTGTCGCTGCGGCGGTGGCGGATGGTGTCGCAGCCGAGGCCGGGCGCGCCGGCGTGGCAATGACGATGAACCGCGTCGGGGCAATGTGGACGTGGTTCTTCACCGGCGCCCCGGTCACGGATTTTACGAGCGCGGCGACGAGCGACACCAGGGCATTCGGGCAATTCCACCGCGCGATGCTCGATGCCGGGGTGTGGCTGCCGCCGTCTCAGTATGAGGCGGCGTTTCTTGGCATGGCGCACTCGGATGAAGATGTGCGCATCACGATCGCGGCTGCGCGCGATGCGTTTGCAGGGCTGTCGCTTTAATTGCAGGCCGGCCTAGGGAATTGTGATCTGCACCAGCGATACGCCTTGCCTTGACAACGGAAAGCTCAAAGTCGCGCTCCCGTCGTGGACTGCGACCGGCTCTTGCGGGCGAACCTGGTCGAGCGCGCCGGCCTGCATGAGTTCTGCTCGCTGCTCTGCGTTCGGCTGCTGGGGTGAGCCCATCGCGAGCCATGCCGTGTACGCATTGCTGTGGTCGCGATCTATCAGATAGCGCTCTAGCTTTACGGTTCCGCCGGTGAGTCCTGCGATGTGCAGCCTGATGCTGGCCGGCGCGGCGGGCACGTCGCGATCGTCGTAATTCCACACCAGGATATCGATCCGGCTGCCTGCGCGCGTCGCCACCGCGTTCACATCCAGCTGTTTCGAGGCACCCCCTTGCAGCATCTCCGCAATCGGCAGAGCGCCGTCGCTTGCGGTCTGGAGCCAGTCGCCGCCGAGCATGCCCCACATGCGGAAGACATTGAGCACGGGCTTGTCGATGCCGTTGGTGGCGAGATCGCGCAGACCGGCAAAGTAGGGCTGGTTCTCGAACTCGAAGGCCCAGGTGACGGAGCCTTGCAGGTTTACGCCGTCGCGCTGCGCGAGCTCGTAGGTGCGGGCCGTTGCTTCAGCGATACTCACCCCGTACAGCGGGCCGTTGCGGTACGCATTCTGCGGGTTCTGCTCAATGCCGCAGGCCGCGCAGCCTTCGGGGTCGCTTTCTCCGAGGATGATGGGCGTGTGCTTCCAGCGCGGGAAAGACGTGACCGTGCGCATGCCGAGGTCGACGGCGCGGAGCTGGTGGCCGATGTCCATTTGCACATGGCCATCGACGACCCTGGGCGCGCCCTTCGGGTGAAAGCTGATGAAGTCGAGCGGAGCGCCTTTTGTATTTGTCGCAGCGTTCGTGCCATTTGCGCAGTGCTCGAGGAACTGGCGCAGGAAGGCTTCGGATGCGCCGCCGTACGGTCCGGTGCTTTCAGGGCCGCCGATCTTCGCGTTCGGCAGCGCCTTGCGGATCGCGGCCGCGGTCACGTCGTAGAGCTTGTCGTACTCGGCGGGTGTGCCGTGCCAGTACGCAACGTCGGGCTCGTTCCACACCTCCCACAGCCAGGTGTCGACGCTTGCGCCGTAGCGCGCGTGCAGGTGCGCGGCATAAGCGGTAACGAGCGCGCTCCACTTCGCGTAATCCTTCGGCGGGTACGACCATCCGGTAAAGATGTCGCCTTTCGGGAAGCTGTGCCGGTAGGGCTCGGGATGCGTCGAAAGGGCTTCGGGCATAAAGCCGATTTCAACCAGCGGGCGAACGTGCGCGGCGCGGAAGGTGTCGAAGATGCGGTCGGTGATGGTCCAGTTATAGACGGGGCGGCCCTGCGCGTCTTCCGTGTACGCATCGGTTGAGCCCCACTTGAGCGAACTGCTGCCGTTGCCGGTGGTGAGCAGGTTGTGGACGCGCATGGACACCGGCGCCGGGTTGAGCGCGGAGAGTTCCCGGAGCAGCTTGAGGCCGTTGGGGGCATACGTGTAGTTCGGCTCGTCGGCACCGAAATAGTTCCAGGCCGGGGTGTACGGGCCGAGCATGTGCCGCGCATCGACGTGAATGTTGACGGTCTGGGCGGGTGCGCTCGTCAAGGTGACGACCAACAAGGCGAGCGCGGCACACAGGTTTTTCATGGCGCGAGTATAGCGCGGGGGCGATGCGTTCGCTCAGCCCTGACCTCACCTTACCGCTTGCGCTTCGGCTTTTTCCCCGTGCCTTTCGGCGCAGGAATCCGGTGTTTCGGCGTACTCGCCTGCATGCTTTTCTTCTTCTTCGCGGCTTTGCCGGGCTTCGCTTTTCCGTAGACCCGGCTGAAGCGGCTGGGCGCCGCTGCTTCTTCCGCCCCCGGCACAACGGCAAACTGCAGACGCTTCTCGACGGCGTTCACGCGCTCCAGCAGGACGCGCACCGACTGGCCCAGGCGAAAGCGGCGCTTCCAGGTTTCCCCGATGATCTCGCGCGTGTTCTCGCGGTAGGTGTACTGGTCGCCGTCGAGCTCACCGAGGGACTGGATGGGCACCAGGCCTTCGACGAACAGCTCGTTCAGCTCGACAAACAAGCCGTACTTCGTTGCATTCAGGATGAGCCCGTCGAACTCTTCGCCGACACGGCCGCTCATGAATCGGATTTTCTTCCATTCGACGAGCTCGCGTTCGGCAGCGTCGGCGCGGCGCTCGGACTCGCTCGACTCGGTGGCAATGGCGGCGAGCTCCGTCACCGGGATCGGGATCGGTTGCGGCGGCGCGACGATGATCTTGTCGCCGTCTGCATCCTCGCGCGTCCCCGTTGCAACGCGAAACTCGTGCGGCTCGCCGCGGCGCGGAATGCCTGCGCCGCTCACGCCCGCGCGCAGCAGCGCCTTGCTGACGCAGTGCACGATCAGGTCCGGGTAGCGCCGAATGGGCGAGGTAAAGTGCGTGTAATAGCCGGCGGCGAGCGCGAAGTGGCCGTCGTTCTCCTCGCTGTAGCGGGCCTGCTTGAGTGAGCGCAGCATCAGGTAGCTCAGGATGCGCTCTTCCGGCTTGCCGGCGATCTTCTGTGCCAGCCGCTGATACATTTGCGGCGTCACCGGCAGATCTTCAGGAACCTCGTGCGCGGCGCGGTGGGTGGAACGCGAACGTCCGTCGCGATCCGTCTTATGCCGATTTTCGCGCTGCTCGTGCTTCATGGTGAAGCGCTTGACCGGCAGGTTGCCGATGCCGAGCGAGTAGCCGAAGCCGGCGGCGATGTCTTCAAAGTCGAGGATGCGCTTGGGATCGGGCTTCTCGTGGATGCGGTAGAGCGCGGGCGCATGCTCGCTGAGCCAGGAGGCGACCGACTCGTTGGCCGCGAGCATGAACTCTTCGATCAGGCGGTGCGCCCAGTTGCGCGTCGCGCGGGTCACGCCTTCCATCGCGCCGTGCGCGTCAAACTGGATCGAAGGCTCCGGCAGATCGAAATCGATCGACCCCCGGCGGTCGCGCTTGCGGTTGAGGATCTGCGCAAGCCGCTGCATGGCCTCAAAATGCGGCACCAGCGGCGCAAACTCCGCGCGGGCGGCTTCATCGTCTTCGAGCACCGCGGCGACCTGGGTGTAGGTCATGCGGCGCGCCGAGCGGATCACGCCTTCGCACACGGTATAGCCGGTGATCTCGCCGGCGGCGTCGATGGTCATGCGGCAGGAGAGCACAAGCCTGTCCTCATCCGGCTTCAGCGAGCAGATGCCGCTCGAAAGCTCCTGCGGCAGCATGGGCACGGCGCGATCCGGGAAGTACACGCTGGTGCCGCGCAGGCGGGCTTCGAGGTCGAGCGCGGTGCCCGGCTGCACATACTCGGCGACATCGGCGATGTGGACATCGAGCTCCCACGCGCCGTCCGGGCGCTCGCGCACTTCCACGGCATCGTCAAAGTCGCGCGCGGTTTCGCCGTCGATGGTCACAATCGTGCGGCCGCGAAAGTCTTGCCGCCCGCTGGTCTTCTCTTCGTCAAGAAAAGCGACGGCCCGCGCCTCGTCCAGCACCCCGTCCGGGAAGATGCGCGGCAGCTGGTGCTTGCGGATAATCATCTCCACGTCGACACCGAAGTCGTCCTGGCGGCCGAGCACTTCGCTCACGCGGCCGCGCGGCACGCGCGTGGCCGTCGGCCATTCAGTCACTTCCACATCGACGACCAGACCTTCGAGATCAGGGTACTCGGCGATCTGGGCAACGGCTTCTTCGCCCAGCACGCGATGAGGCGAGCGCAGGGTGGCGCGCGGCTCCGGAAGCGGCGCGTCGAATGGAATCAGGATCGGCTGGGTGAGCTTTTCGTCGAAGGCGACGACCTGGTGGCCCTGCTGGCGAGGGTTCCTGGCGTAGTGAAAAATGCCGACGATGGTCGGGTTGCGTCGGGTAAGGACGCGGACGATGCGGCCCTGGCGACGATCGGCATCCGCCCCGCCTCTGCCCGGGGCAAGCTCCACCAGCACCTGGTCGCCGGGCATCGCGCCGTTGATTTCGGGCGGAGGAATAAAGACATCGCTGGACTTATCCCCGGAGGTTTCGCCGGTGACGCGGACGAAGCCGAAGCCGTCGCGGTGCAGGTCCAGCCGTCCGGCGACCAGGTTGTCCCGAGTGTGGGCAGCGCGGGCGATCGACCACTGTTCCCGTTCGAGCTGCAGCAACTGGCCGGAAGCCGTGAGTCGGGCGAGATGCTCAAGCAGCAGGCGGCGCTCGCGTCCGCCGCCAAGGCCGAACTCGCGCACCAGCTGCTTGTACCCGGCCTTCGCGCCGGGCAGGCGTTCGATGTGCCGCAGCAGTTCGCGGTCGGTCACCGCCGGCCTCCGCAGCCGCTCTGTACGTGTCGGAAACAGGTCATCCCATCACTATCGTAACGGCAGCGGTTCCCTGCGCCGCTCCCGGTCCTGTATAGATGAACAGGCAGGGATGAACGTGTATCTGTTTCGTGCTCTGTTGAGAGCATTCTCACTCCTGGCGTACAGTCCGCGCTCTCGCTCCAGCGGCTTTTCCCGGCGGAAAAGCCGGGTTGGGCGTTACCGGGCTCTCTACAGGTTGAGTGAAAATGCTCTAATATGCCAACAGGGAAGCCGCTTACCATTCCAACGGTAACGCGGACAGGTGTAACCCGCGCGTTTTGCACGTCCCGCCCTGTTGTGGCCGCGATGTGGGCCGGCCACGAACTGCCTGCGATGGAAGTTATTTGCGATAAGAACCGGCGCCTTGCGCGACGAAAGGAAATCACCGAGCGATGTGGAAACCGAACCAGCCAGCGAACACACCCCTTACCCCCAGCGAGCCGCAGCGTCCTTCAACGCCGGCCACCCCAGCCTTTGAGCCGGCGGCGCGCCCGGCCACGGGCGGCTCCCAGGCTCCCGCAGGCGAGCAGGCCACTATCGGCAAGAGCCTGGTGATCAAGGGCGAAGTCTCCGGGTCGGAGTCCCTCTACATCGACGGCAAGATCGAAGGCACCATCAACCTCGCCGGCAATCGCGTCACCGTCGGCCGCAACGGCCAGGTATCGGCCAACATCACCGCGCGCGAGATCGTCGTGCTCGGCAAGGTGCGCGGCAATATGACCGCGAGCGACCGCGTCGACATCCGCAGCGAAGGCTCGCTAACCGGCGACGTAGCCGCGCAGCGCATTTCGATTGAAGACGGCGCGTTCTTCAAGGGCGGCATCGACATCCGCAAGCCCGATTCCGCAGGCAAGACCGGCGAACCCGTCAAGGTCGGCGCATAACCCCTAGCAGCGCGAATAGAAAAGCCCCGGGGCAAATGCCCCGGGGCTTTTCTATTCGCGCTGCGAAAACCGCCTACGCGGCTTGCGGCCACTTCTGGCGCATAGCGCTTTTCGTGGCGTGTTCTCGTTCATGCGTGTGTACTCGTTACTGTGGCCCTCGCGATGCTCGGGGCTGACATGGACGGGCGCGCGAGTGGATCGGCCCTAGTTCTTTCCCAAAAAAACCATCGGCACAGCGCAGGCTGATCGCCATGATCGTAAGCGCGGGATTGGCCGGCATGGCGGTCGGAAACACAGAGTTGTCGCTGATGTACAGGTTGGGAATATCGTGCGATCTGCCCCAGGGGTCGACGACCGAGGCGCCGGGATCGTCGCCCATGCGGCACGTGCCGATCTGGTGGGCCATGCGGTCGAGCGTCCACAGGTCGGTTGCTCCGGCCGCGTCCCAGATCCGGCGCATTAAGTTTGTGGCGTGTTGCATCAGCCTCAGCTCATTTTCGCCCGCGGTAAAGTGGACGAGCGGCTTCTGCATGCCGCGCGCGTCCAGCTCGTCTGACAATTCCATGTAGTTCTGCTCTGAGGGCATGCACTCCCCGCTGATGCCCATGCCGGCAATGTTCGGGAACTGCTGCAGATAGCGGACCAGCTCCGGTCCCCAGACACCGCGGCCCCGTGAGACCGATTCAGCCCAGGCTCCGGGCATGATGCCGTAGCTCTGGATGAGGTAGCCGCCGGCAAAATCGGCATCCTTCGGGCGGATCGGGTCTTCGGTGATCAGGGAAGCGGGGAACCCCTTGTACGGCCGGGTATCCTCCTGAAACGTGCCCCATATCTGCGTCGAGGGGTGCGCCATGAAGTTACGGCCCACTTGGCCGCTGGAGTTGGCGAGCCCGGTCCGCAGCAGCAGGCGCGCGGACTCGATCGCCCCCGCGCACAGAAACACAGCCTTCGTTTTCTGGCGCCGTTCTTCTCCGTCCTGCCGGTAGACGACTGCCGTGATCCGGCCCTGCGTATCGCGCTCGAAGTGCGTGACGAAGGCCTCCGCGCGAATCTCCGCCCCGGCGCGCACCGCGGCCGGCAGGTACGTCACGTCCATCGAGGCCTTTGCGCCGTTGCGGCAGCCCTGGTGGCAGTACCCGCGGTTCACGCAGGCTGCGCGCTCGGGGTAGTCGTGTGCCGGGCCGCTGTACGCCGCGCTCAGCGCGGCCAGCGGTGCGGCCGCAGTGCGCATGCCCAGCTTTCCGCAGCCTCGCTCCATCAGCCTGGCCGGGGCGTTCAGCGGCAGCGGCGGCAGCGGGTACTTCCTGTCCGGCTCCCACGGGTACTGTTCCGGGCCGGCGACGCCGATAAACCGCTCCACTTCTTCGAAATAGGGGAGCAGATCCCCGTACTCGATCGGCCAGTCGACGCCCACGCCGAAGTCGGTCTTGATCTTGAAGTCGCGAGAGTTGGGGCGCGGCGCGTAGGCGCCCCAGTGCAGCGTGGAGCCGCCCACCCCGGTGCCGGAGTTGTTCTTCCCGAACGCTACCGGGTTTTCGCCGTCGGTAATGCGTTCGTCGAGCCAGTAGAGATAGTTCTGCGCGCGTTCGTCCGAGGCGTACTCCTCGGGATTAAGGAACGAACCGGCTTCGAGCGCGACAACCTTCAGCCCGGCCCGCGCCAGCCGTGCCAGCACCGGGCTGCCGCCGGCGCCCGTGCCGATGATGACTGCATCGACCGGTTCGCCGGGCTGGTGGCGCTGCATGCGGGTTTGTGGATCGCGCGGCAGGGTGCCGGTGGTGCTGCGTGCGGCGGCAAATCGCTCCTGTCCTTCACTCAGGGGCGGCTCGCTCATCGGCTCTTCTGTCGGCCTTTCAGCTCCCAGGGTTCCGTGTTGTTCAGCCCGATGCCGTTGCCGCTCTCGGCGGGCCAGCCGGCCGGCTCGTCCGCAAAGCCGTCAAAGCCCATTGCATCCATGGTGGAAGGCTGCGCGACGTACAGCTCCGTCGCATCCGCCAGGATCTCCTCGAACCAGCGGCTTGCGTCGAGACCTTCCCACTTTTCCTCGCCGTTCTGCACCCGGTGCAGCAGCGCGTCGGCGCGGTCTTCGGTAAGTTCCAGGAAGTGGCGGCGGTGCCGGTGCTGGGCGCTTTCGTCCAGGCGCGCCAGGCCGAGCGAAAGCGCCTGGGCGTCGGGCGGCAGCGTGGCATAGCGCCAGCCGTTGCCGTGGCCGGCGGCCCGCTGCTGCTCCAGGCGCGCGGCCAGCGACAGCTCGTTCGCGCCGGGCGCGCCGTGTTCATCGTCCGGCAGCAGTCGGCCGAGCACGCGCTCGAGTATCTGGAATGCCTCCGGGGAAATACATTTCGGCTTGTAGCCGGAGAGTGGGCCGGCAAGCCGCTGCTCCAGTACGCGGCGAGTCGGCGCGGAAACGCGAGGAGATTTCAGGACTTCGAGCAACGGGGTGCTAAGCGTTGGCGGCGGCATATTCCTCTTTCGCCCGGTCTGCGGCGGGCATGCTCAAGGTGCTTCGGAGAAAAACAGCTTCCATCGTCAGACGCGGCAAAGGTACAGAAGGGTGCGGATTTCGCGTTGGTGCAATGGAATCGGCAGGGAATTAAAGGGTGAGAAGCCGCCGGCCTTCGATGCGGTAACCGCCTGTGAGCACCTGGGCAATGGCACGGGGGTAGAGCAGGTGCTCCTGCTCGAGGATGCGCGCCGAGAGAGTTGGCTCGTCATCGCCGGGCAGCACGGGCACCGTGGCCTGGGCGACGATCACGCCGTGGTCGAGCTGTTCATCGACGAAATGGACCGTGCAGCCGGTCACCTTGACGCCGTAGGCCAACGCCTGGGCCTGCGCATCGAGCCCCGGAAACGCCGGCAGCAGCGAGGGATGGATGTTTAGGATGCGCTGCGGAAACGCCTGGATAAAGCCCGGGGAGAGCAGGCGCATGTAGCCGGCGAGGCATACCAGCGTGACCCCGTGGTGCCGGAGATGGGCGAGCAGCTCGGCATCCTGTTCGGTGCGGCCGCGGCCCTGCGGGGGCACGGCGACAGCAGGAATGCCGAGGCCGCGCGCGTGCGCAAGGCCGGGGGCGGCCTCGCGGTTCGAGAGCACGACCGCGATTTCGGCGTCAGGGATGGCGCCGGCTTCGATCGCGCGGGCCAGGGCAAGGAAGTTGGAACCGCGGCCGGAAAGCAGTATGCCGAGCTTGTGCTTCATGCTGTGCTTCGGGAGGTTTTCGCTGTTTTGCCGGGACGCGCAGCGTCGGGCGTACCCCGATACTGCACGGTTCGGTTGCCCGCATCGTTCGCCTCGCTGTCGACAATCCTGCCAATCACGAAGCAGGGCTCGCCCAGTTTTTCGAGCAGGGCCCGGGCGCGGCGAAGTTTCGCTGCGGGCACGACACAGATGAGCCCCAGGCCCATGTTGAAGGTCCGGAACATTTCCTCTTCGGCGACCGAGCCGAGCTGCTGGAGGTGGGGGAAGATGGGCAGCACCGGCCAAGAGCCGTGCTCGAGCTCGGCCGCGGTGCCCTCCGGCAGGATGCGGGGCAGGTTTTCCGTGATGCCGCCGCCGGTGATGTGGGCCATGCCGGCGACAACGCCTGCCTTCACCAGGGCCTGGATGGGTGCGAGGTACGAGCGGTGGGTCGCCATCAGCGCCGCGCCTGCCCCGGCCTTGAGCGCCGGGATGCGCTGCTTCGGGTCGTAGCCGGCGACCTCGAAAAAGAGCTTGCGCGCGAGCGAGTAGCCGTTGGTATGCAGCCCGGTGGACGGCAGGCCGAGCAGTGCGTCGCCGGGCTCGATGGCGCTGCCAGTGATGAGCTTCGGGCGCGAAACCGCGCCGATGATCGTGCCGGCCAGGTCATATTCCCCGTCGGCGTAGAAGCCGGGCATCTGCGCGGTTTCGCCGCCGATCAGCGCGCAGCCGTTGGCCCGGCAGGCAGAGGCGATGCCGGTGACAACCTGCTCGATCACCGTGGGCGCAAGGCGGCCGGCGGCAAGGTAGTCCAGGAAGAACAGGGGGGTCGCGCCCTGCACGGCAATGTCGTTGACACAGTGGTTGACCAGGTCGGAGCCCACCGTGTTGTGGATGCCGAGCTCGAACGCGAGCTTGAGCTTGGTGCCGACCCCGTCGGCGCTCGAAACCAGCACCGGCTCCGGGAAGCGCTTGAGGTCGAGCGCGAACAGGCCGCCGAAGCCGCCGATGTTGCCGAGCACCCCGCGCGTAAAGGTGGTCTGCGCGAGCGTCTTGATGCGCTGCTTGGCACTTTCGCCGGCAGCAATGTCAACCCCTGCGGCGGCGTAGGTGTGGGGCTTTCGAGCGGGTACTTTCGGCTTCTGGGGCAAGCGGAACCTTTCCGGAACGCCTAGTTTAGAGCATTTCTCCCATCGACGGGAGGCAGATGCGGGCGGCCCCGGCTACAATAGCGCTTGAGCCGCACTCGCACGTTGCGGATTTACCCCCGCGCGGGGAGAGGAAGACGAAACCTGACAATGCGGCAGATGTACCTTTCGAGCAGACTTCTCAACAATCCTGAAGGCTCCGTAACGAAGAGCAGAACAAACAGCAGAACCGAACGTCTCCTGCTTTCCCGGCTGGCGTTTTCCAGGTCGGCGGTTTCCGGCCTGGCGGCCGTGCTCCTCGTGCTCGCGTCCTGCACACCCGCGCTGGCCGACAGCCCGACCCCGACGCGCACCACCCTGGCGGCCCAGGCTGTAACGGCCGCTGCCACAGGCGCGGGCGAAACGCTGACCGCGACGGTGGTGACTACGACCGGCTCGCCCGTGAGCGCGGGCACAGTGGACTTCGATCTGGCGAACGGCCAGTCACTGGGTTCGGCGATCGTGGGGGCGGACGGGACCGCGACGCTCACGCTGACCAGGCTGCCGGCAGCCACTTCGACCTCGGTCGCAGGCGCGGGTCAGTTGGGGATCACAGCGGTATACAACGCGCCCGAAACGGCAGCGAGCGCAGCGGACCCGGCAGCGGGCGCCACGGACCCAACCACGAGCGCAGCGGAATCGGCCGCGGAGTACACCGGTTCGCGGTCGGCGGTGACGGACGTCGCCACTCCGGCGGCGACGGCGCCGACCCCGGGATTTACGGTGACCGCCAACCCGACGACGTTGACCGTGACGCCGGGCGCTTACGGCACCTCGGTGCTGACGGTGGCCTCGGTGGCGGGCTACACGGGATCGATCCAGCTCTCGTGCTCGGGACTGCCTGCGCAGGTGACCTGCGCCTTCAACCCCACGCAGGCAAACCTGCCGGCGAACGGCACACTGTTGAGCACGCTGCAGATCGCGACCCAGGCGCCTTCCGGCACTTCGACCACCAGCCTGCTGCCGCGCTCGACCGGCATTGCGCTGGCGCTGGTGTTTCCCGGCGCGCTGGCGTTGCTGACGCTGGGGCGCCGCAGACGAGGCATGCAGATGCTGGGCGTGGTGCTGCTGGTAACCGGGACGGGGCTCGGCTTGAGCGGCTGCTCGCAGCGCTACGATTACCTCAAGCATGCGCCGTCCATTGCCGTCGGCACGCCGCCCGGGACCTACCCCATCACCATCGCGGTGGACGGCAGCCAGGGCTCAGCCGTCTCAGAGACGCTCATTACCGTTTCGCTGGTCGTTCAATAGGCCAGTGCAATAGGCCGGTTTGGATCGAAAAGGGCCCGCGCAGCGCTGCGCGGCCCTTTTCTGTCACCGCAGCATTTGCTCAACCAGTTGCACGGCCGTGTGCGCGGTTTGGGGCATGTCGCCGAAGTCCTCGATCCAGTGCACATCCGGCTCCTGCCGGAACCAGGTGAGCTGGCGCTTGGCATAGTTCCGGTGGCCCTGCTGGGTGGCGGCGACGGCTTGCGGCAGGGTAAGCGCCCCGGCGAGCACGCCGGCTGCCTCGCGGTAGCCGAGCGCGCCGAGAGCCTGCGCGCCGAGAACCTGCGCTTTGCCGCCGTAGCGCTCCTGCAGCTGCGCGGTTTCTTCGAGCAGGCCGCCGGCGAACATCGCCGCTGCCCGCGCATCCAGGCGCCGGTACAGCTCGGCGCGCGGCGGGTTGAGCCCGATGCGCAGCAGCCGGTACCCGGTGAGCGGGTCGCGCGCCGGGGTGCCGGCCTGGGCGGGCGCGAGCAGCGCGACCTCGATCGCGCGGATCAGCTTCGGCTGGTCGTTGGGATGAATGCGCCCGGCGGCGGCACGGTCCACGCGCCGCAGCAG
>CAXTMY010000056.1:0-20386 GCA_964245565.1 uncultured Acidobacteriaceae bacterium
CGGTCACGAAGACCTCGCCGTGCTGGAAGGGCGACATGGTGCCGGGGTCGACGTTGAGGTAGGGGTCGAACTTCATGAGGTTCACGCGCATGCCGCGGCTCTCGAGCAGGCAGCCGATGGAGGCTGCGGCCAGGCCCTTGCCGAGTGAGGAAACAACCCCGCCTGTAATAAAAATATAGTTGGCTGACACAGAACCTCCCGGAATCGTGCGGAATCGGTGTAGAACAGTGGGCGTACCGAGTAAATTGCGGGTAGGTACGATCCAGTATCGCAGAGGCGCTTCCCTGCGCAAAGAAGAGATCAACCCGGGATAGCGAATGAGAGTATCGGTTTTAACCCGAACGGCTGAAGCCGAGCCTGCAGCCGTGGCTGCCAAGCCGGTGTCTGCCCCGGCGTGGGCGGAATTCGGACGTCTCGGGACGGGTCTGGTGGCGGTCTTTCTACTGGGGTGCTTCGCCGCCTCGGTCTGGGCGACCCGACACTGGCCGCTGGTCAACGACCCGGCGCTGATGCACTACGTGGTCTTTTTGATGGAGCGCGGGATGGCGCCGTACCGGCAGATTGGCGACTACAACCTGCCGGGAGCCTACGCGCCGGAGTGGTTCTCAATGCAGGCGGCATCGGCGCTCCACGTGTCCTACGCGGCCATGTGGCGCGTCATGGATGCAGCAGCGGCAGTGCTGGCCGGTGCTGCCATGGTGCGGATTGCCCGGCCGCATAGCTGGTTCGCGGGCCTGTTCGCCGGGGTGCTGTTTGCCCTGTACCACGGACGGGACGGCATTGAGCATGCCGGCCAGCGCGACCTGTGGGCGACGATGTTGCTGCTGTGGGCGATCGCGATGTTGTTTGCGGCGATGCGGCAGCCGGAGCGCCGTGCTCAGGCGTGGCGGATCGGCTGTTTCGGTGCCTTTGTTGGGGCGGCGACGACCATCAAGCCGTTTGAGGCGGTATTCCTGTTTTGCCTGCTGCCGCTGCTGTGGCGGCAACGCAGGGACAACTTGTTGGCGCTGCTGGCTGCAGCCTTTACAGGATTTGCCGTTCCATTGGGTGGTGCGCTTCTGTTTGTGCTGCGCTGGCATGCGGGCGCGGCCATGTTGCAGGTGCTGCGCGTGTATCTGCCGTACCATGCAAGCCTTCATCGAGGTTCGCTGGAGCAACTGCTGTTGCAAAGCGCCATCCCCTCGATCCGCAAGCTGCTGTGCCTGCTGGTGGCGGCCGGTGTACTGGCGGGTGGCTGGCGCAGCGGCGTGTACCGGTTGTGGACGCGCCGGCCCGCTGCCGAGCCTTGGGCCGAAGCCTGGAACGGGGGCGCGGAGCGGCTGCTGCTAGTTGCCTGCGTCGTGTTTGGATTGCTGTCGTTCCTGGTGCAGGGGAAAGGGTATCCCTACCACCGGTACCCTTTTGTGGCGTTCCTGTTTTTGCTGGCCGCCCTGGAGTTTGTCGAGGCGGTGCGGAGCCGGCGCGTGCTTTTGAGAGTCGTAGGCGCCAGCGGCTTGATCTTCGGCGTGATCTTCTGCGCTCCGTCGTACCTGCGTGGAGCGGCCCAGTCACGCTCGGCAACACCCGCAGTGCCGGCACTTGAAAAAGACCTGCTTACGGTTGCGGGCGCCGATGGCCTGCGAAGCCTGGATGGCCACGTGCAGTGCATCGACACGGTTTTCGGCTGTGTCGATACCCTGCTGCACCTGCGCCTGCGACAGGCGACGGGCACACTGTACGACGAAATGCTGTTTCCGCAGACGCCGGCGATGTGGGACGTTCCTTACGCCGGACCCGCGCCGGGGAGCGCTCTCCCGGCGGCTGTCGTGGCAGTCCGGCAGCGCTTTCAAACAGCGCTGCTGCGGAACCCGCCACGGGTCGTTCTGGTGTCGAGCTGGCTCTTCCCGCAGGGGCCCGGCAAGTATCGCAAGCTCGATCTGTGGCCCTGGTTCCAGGAATATCTGGCAAAGAACTACATTCTGGTGTCGCAGCAGGATTTCGGCATGTTTGAACCGGGCCCAGTGGGATTTCGCATGTATGTGCGCCGAGCGCAGGCGTCCGAGTAGGCGGGGAAGGCGATGCTTCGGCTGGTGCATTGTTTGTTGATTGCCGCACTCGTGGCGCCTCCTGGGTACGCGCAGGATGCGCCGGGCAGGCAGCGGCTGATCCTGAAGGACGGCACCTACCAGGTGGTGCTGCGTTACGAGGTCAAGGCAGGCCTGGTGCGGTTTCGCTCGGCTGAGCGGGGCGACTGGGAAGAGGTGCCGGCAAACCTGGTGGATTGGGATGCGACGGCGCGGTGGAACCATGACCATGCGCCGGGCGCTCCGCCGGCGCCGGGCGACCCGTCTGCGCAGGAAGCAGCGGAGCTGGATCGGGAAGCCGCGGCGGCCCGCGCGGAAGAAGCGTCGCGGCAGCCGGTTGTGGCTCCGGGGCTGAGGCTTCCCGATGAGAGCGGCGTGTGGGGCTTGGATAGCTGGAACGGGACGCCGGAGCTGGTGCGGATTCGCCAGAGCGATGGCGACATGAACCTGGACCTGGGCCACAGCGTGAAGGGCGCGGCGATCCCGACCGGAGGCGCGCGCGACCTGATCCGCCTGGATGGGTACAAGGCAGCGGTGTCGTTCCACGTGGCGCGTCCGGTGTTCTATATCGCGCTTGACACCCCGCCGGAAACGGCGCGAGAAGATGCGATGGTCGTGGATACGCACGGCGCATCGTCCGCGGTGCCGGACAAGACGCGGCAGGCTTCCCCGGACAGCAGCTATGCGCTGGTGCGGCTGCGGGTGTGGAAGGGCGAGCGAACCGCTGCGGGCGAGCAGCTGCGGAACCTGGGCAGCGGCGGCGATGCGGACGGGAGCGCCGAGGTGATCGCGACCGCGAAGGACGTGCTGCCGGGTGGACACTGGATGCGGGTCCAGCCGCGGAGCGACCTGAACCTGGGGCAGTACACGCTGATCGAGATTCTGCCCGGCTCCGGGTTTAACCAGGACGGGTGGGATTTCGGGGTAAATCCGATGGCGCCGGAAAATAAAGGCTCGTTTCAGCCGCTTGGCACCGGTACGGATGGACCGTAAAGAACCTGGAGTGCGGCCGTTACCCTGGGCAGGAATGCGCATGCGCTGCCGAAATGCGTCCCCGGCGCTGCCCGCGCATCAGATAGATACCGACCGCTATGGCCACGACCTTCGCTGAAATCCCGACACGCCTGCCGCACATGGCCGCACCTGGACCGCGTGGGCGGCTAATGGACAAATTTGGGCGACAGATCACGGATCTGCGCGTTTCGGTGACGGATCGGTGCAATTACCGCTGCGTGTACTGCCGTGCGGGCGAGTCGACCGCCCCGCCTAGTGAGCTGCCGCTGGAGGATTATCTGCGGCTGATCCGGGTGTTTGTGTCGCTTGGGATTGAAAAGATTCGCCTGACGGGGGGGGAGCCGTTGCTGCGCGGCGGCCTCACCGGGCTGGTAAAGGAGCTGGCGGCACTGCGAACGGCTGACGGCGGGCATCCGGACGTAGCGCTGACCACAAACGGGCACCTGCTCGGCGCGCTGGCGCGGCCGCTGCGCGAAGCAGGGCTGAACCGTGCGACGGTGAGCATGGATGCGGTCGAGCCGGAGATCTTTGCAAAGATCACACGTGTGCCGGGCTCGTTTGAGCACGTCTTGCGCGGGGTGCGCGCAGCCCGGGATGCCGGGCTTGGACCGGTGAAAGTGAACTGCGTGCTACTGCGCGGCTTCAACGACGACCAGATCGTGCCGTTTGCGGAGTTCTCGCGGCGGGAGAACGTCATCGTGCGCTTCATCGAATTCATGCCGCTCGAAGAGGATCGCATCTGGGCGCCGGACATTGTGGTGCCGCTCGACGAAGTGCTGGAGCGGCTGCGCGGGTTTCGTCCCGTGGTTGCGCTCCCGGCAAACGTACCGAGCGAAACGGCCCGTCGCTATACGTTCGACGACGGCATCGGCGAGATCGGCGTGATTGCGCCGGTATCGCAGGCATTCTGCGGCGCCTGCAGCCGGGTTCGGCTCACCTCTGACGGCAAGATCCGGACCTGCCTGTTCTCGCACTTCGACCACGACCTGCATGGGGTGTTGCGCCGGGGAGGCAGCGATGACGAGCTCGCGGAATTTATCCAGGCGACGATCCGGAAGAAGGAAGCGCGGCACCATATCGGGGAGGCCGGCTTTCTGCAGCCGGGTCGCACGATGGTGCACATCGGCGGGTAGACCGCTGCTGAGCAAGCGGTTGCAGGTTGTACCCTTGACTGCGTATGGCAATTTTGCGTTCTACGTTCATTTCACTCTCCCGTAACCAGCCGTTGCGCCGTTTTTCTGAAGCCTCAGCCGCGGGCCGCCGCGTCTCCTCGCGCTTTGTCGCGGGTCTTGAGATTGAAGATGTACTGCGTGCCACCGCGGCGCTAAACCGCGAGCGCCTGATGGCTACCCTCGACAGCCTGGGTGAGAACGTACACACGCCTGAAGAAGCGCAGCGGTCAGCGGCGATTTATCACCAGTTACTGGAGGCGATCAGCGAGCGCGCGCTGGATGCGAATGTGAGCGTGAAGCTGACCCAGATGGGCATGGACCTGGGCCCGGGTCTTGCGGAGCAGATTGTGGGCAGCCTGGTGGAGCATGCCCGAAGAGTAGGCACGTTTTTGCGCGTGGACATGGAGGGCTCGGCGTACACGCAGGTGACCCTCGACCTGGTATGCCGGCTGCACCGGCAGTTTCCCGGCAGTGTCGGTGTCGTGATTCAGGCGTATCTACGCCGATCCGCCGAGGACATCGCCATGCTGGTGCGGGAAGGCATTCGCGTGCGGCTGTGCAAGGGCGCTTACCAGGAGCCGGCAGCCATTGCTTTTCCCGCGAAATCAGACGTGGACGCCAATTACGTTCGCCTGACGGAAATGCTGCTGACGAGCGGGGTGTATCACGGCATCGCCACGCACGACCCGGCGATGATCGCGGCAGCGAAGCGCATCATTGCGGAACGGAAGCTGGAGCAGGGAAGCTTCGAGTTCCAGATGCTGTACGGGGTGCGGCGCGACCTGCAGCGGCAGCTCATCGCCGAGGGTTTCCGGGTGCGGGTCTATGTTCCGTTCGGGCGGGAGTGGTACCCGTATTTTATGAGGCGCCTGGCGGAGCGGCCGGCGAATGTCCTGTTCCTGGCGAAGAACTTGTTTCGCAGTTAGCGCAAGTGGCTGCTGAAAACAGCCTCAGGGCTCAAAAGAAAGCAGGTTGGCCAGGATGGTGCGTTCCTGCGGCGTGTATTCGGCCTGAAAGCGCGCGGAGTTGAGCGCTTCCTGCCGCTCCCCGGGGGGCAGGTTACGCAGGTCACGAAAGGCCTGCGTGACGAAGCGGCGGCGGTCGGCCGGCATCTGCCCCAGCGCCTGGCTCGCGGCACGGATCTCTTCCTGACGCTCCGGGGGCAGCGCCTCGAAACGCTCGTTGCGCTCCATCATGCGCTGGCGCTGGGCAGGAGGCTCCATGTCCAGGCGGTGAAGACGGTTGATGAGCTGCTGCTGCTGCCCGGGCGGCAACCTGGAAAAGCCGGGCTCCCGGCGTAAGGCGTCCTCTTGCTGATTGGCGGGCATGCCCTGATGCTGCGCAAACCATTGCGGGAGGTGTTGGCCGCCCGGACCCGGGCCGCGACGGACGGGAGCACCCGGGTGTGACCCGCCCATGCGCTGACTACCTGCTTCACTCCGCTGGCCGCCGCCCCGCTGCGCATGCAGAGGGGTCGCCTGCGTACAGGAGAGCGCAAGCAGCAGAAGAACTGCTTTGTCGACTGCCCGTCCTGTACCGTGCTGCTTCATTATGCGAGGCGTCTCTGTGTTCCGGGTTTCTGGATGTGCTCACCATAGTAGCGCCCCCAGGCCAGCACCCTGCGATGCTGCGCTCGGATCGCGCTCTCGGCTGCGTGTTCAATCGTTGCCCTGCCCGTCGGTATCCGGGCCATCGAGAGCGGAGAGCTGCTGAAAGACCTGCGCGTTTTCGTTGAGGGACTGGAGATCGCGAACCGTATTGGATGCCTGCGACCCGGTGGGAACCGGCTGCGTGGTTGCGAGATCGAGCCACGCACCCCCGCCTGCCGCCAGCACCAGAGCCAGCGCAGCAATGCCGGCAGCCGGCTTCAGTGTGTATTTACTGGTCCATATCCGTGTCGACAAGCGTTCCTTGAAACCCGCCCATCCGCGCCGGGGCTGCGCCTGTTCCTCGCGCAGCAGCGCCCCCATACGCGCCATCCAGTAGGGAGAAGGCTCCGGTGCTTCCCAGCTGTCGAGCATCCGCATGGTCCCGTGCAGTGAGGTAAGTTCAGCCGTACAGCGGGCGCAGATCTGCAGGTGCGCCTCGATGGCGGCAGACACATTTCCGGGTTCGAACAGCAGGTCAGGCATTGCCGCCTCAACCGCCTGGCAGTTCACTGGTTTTGTCTGTTTCGTCTGTTTTGTCATCGCGTGCTCCATCAGACGTATTCCTTCAGCCGTTCGCGCAACGTCTGGTAAGCGCGGAACAGCAGCGATTTGGTTGCGGACTCCGACAGCTTGAGAACCGCACCGATCTCGCGGTAATCCATCTCCTGGTATTTATGCATCAGTACTGCCTGGCGCTGGCGTTCGGGCAGCGCCAATACCGCGCCGCGAATGCCGGCTAATCTCTCCGCGCGCAATAAACCCTGCTCGGCCGTGAGGCGGCTGTCGGCCACATCGGGCGTCGTGCCGGTCTCGGCATCCGGCTGGTCAAGGTAGACGCTCTGTGCGGAGCGCTCGTATCGGTGATCGCGGGCATAGTTTACGCCCAGGTTCGTCGCGATGCGGTACAGCCAGGTGGAGAACTTGGCTTCCGCTCGGTAGCTCTCGCGGGAACGGTAAACGCGCAGGAACACCTCCTGCGCCAGTTCCTCGGCAACCGCCTGGTTGGCTGTCATGCGGAACATGTGGTGCACGATCTGCTTCCGGTACTTCTCGATCAGGTAGGTGAAGCCGGAATCATCGCCGTCCCGAACCCGCAGCATGATGGCGGCATCGGAGCCGTCTTCGGGAGGCGCAGCAGCCGAGGTGGCGCGCGCCACCCCGGATCCGATGGGGAGACCAGCCGTACCAGGCCAACTCCGGTCATAAGCAGCGGTAGCCATGTCCTGATGAACACCATCTTGCTGAAAAGGTTGCGTCTCTTCCGGTTCGCCGGCATCGTCCGGAGCGGCATCGGCTGAAACCGCTTCTTCGCCATCCGGGTCGTCGACCGCTTCCGGTTCGGTACCCGGGTCGTGGGGCTCGACCTGATCCCGCTCCCTGTCCGCTCTGGCGGATTGCTGTCGTGCCTGTGCACGTGCCCGGGAGATGGGGTCTTGAGAGGATTGCATAGGAACGCCGTCCGGCAATTGTACGCGGGCTGGACCGCATGGGCTTGCGGCGGCATTGAGCCCCCGGCTGCAGCGGTGCTATAGTCAGGGAGTCGTTGCTCGCCCGAGGGGCTTGAGCAGGACATGAGCTGACCGGGCGCATAACTCAGCGGTAGAGTGCCACCTTCACACGGTGGAAGTCGTAGGTTCGAATCCTGCTGTGCCCACCATAGAATCAACAACTTAGCGGCTCTGGCAAAGGTAAGTTGATGCCATTTGATGCCAAACTGCACCGGCTGGCATCAAGAGCGCCGGTTCCCCCGGCTGCATCCTCCCTACATCGACCGCTGCTGCGTCGCTGCTGTGGTGAGCATCTGGTAGACCGAACCGACCATCTGCTGCACGCTCTCCGGCAGTTCCTGCATGTACTCGTTCGCCGTGGTGTCCGCTCGCGAGTGCCGCAGGTGGGATTGGATATCCTTCACCGATCCAAGGTTCTGAGCCCGCGTCGCCATCGTGCGGCGCAGCACCTGGAAATTCAGCTTGGGAATGCCCAGCTCCTCTGCCAAAGGTCTTAGAATCCGGCTCCGGTAATTAGCGGTGTCGATCGCGCCACCGTCCGCGTTCGCAAATATAAACGCTTCCGGGGAGGGATCGGAGCACTGCCGCTTCCAGAGGTTGAGCTCAGCCGCAAGACCATCGGGAAGATGCATCTTGCCCAGGCTCTTTGTGGTCTTCCCGAACGGCCGTAGCTGCCTCCGGTAAACCGTTTCCGTCAGCGACAACGTATTCACGTTATCGAAGGACCGCCAGCGAAGAGCGAAGAGCTCGCTGGGACGGAGAGCATCCGTCATGTCCAGCATAAGGATTAGCTGGTCGCGTCGTTTGGCTCTCGCCAAGATGGCTCCCATCTGCTCCCAGGTCAGAATCTGTTTGTCCTTCGGCCGGAGATTCTTGGGGATCTTCAGCGTCCGGGTTGGATCCTTAACCAGAAACTCCTGCTCGATTGCTTCATCGAAGATCGACTTGAGATAGGAACGCGCCTGCTTCACCCGATCCTGGCAGTACGTCCTTGCCAAGTGGTTCACATGCGTTTGCAACTCAAACTTATCGATTGTCTCCAGGTTGCGGGTACCGAACTTGGAGATCAGATCGAACTCGATCTGAGCTGTCTTCTCCCTTGCCGTTTCCGGCCGCCAGTCTCCCTGTCGAAGCGGAAAGTAACGGTGCCGGACGAACCACTCGAAGGTGACAGAGTCTTTCTGGATTCTGCCGTCCGCAAGCTGACCGGTTCTTCTGGCGATCTCACTCCGCAGCACCTCGCGGGCTGCGGCCTTCGTCATCTCCGTCCTTAGGCCAAGCCGCACGCAGATACGTACGGATCGGACTTCCTCTGTTTCGGGATCGAGCGCTTCCTTGCGGAAGAAGCCATACCAGCACTTCCCACGCTGGACCACCGACCCCGTCTGGTGCGATGTACCCATGATTCCTCTGTTCCTGTGGGGAAGACAGTGGGCATTCCCATTCTACCGGCCAGTGCGACGCAAACCCATTGTGGAAAGGCGTTCGCGTTCATCAATGAACGCCTCGATTCCGCTCTGGCGATAGCGCAGCGTACCGTCGCCCATTCGAATCACGGGAAGAAAAGGTTTCTTTCGTGAAGAGTGGTCCCATACCCAATCCGTGCTGACACGGAGTCGATTGGCCACATCCTCCGCAGTCAACAGAGGGTCGATGTCCCGAGCGCTTGCGGGTGGTTTGCGCAAGCCACTGTTCAATTCAGTTGGGCTCGAAACCGAATCGCTTCCAATGGTGACCACGGAGTTTAGCTTTTGAAGCGGCTGTGCCATGCTGGCCTCCCCTGGCGAGACCATCTCTGGAGTGATGGCCGTGCCCACAACAGCTCTGAGCCTCAAGGGACTACGCATCTGCGTCCAATATTTCCTGTCTATGGCAAACAGCGCTTTTGTTATAGCCGTCACCACGGACGGACGAGGTCACCTTGGGGTGACTTATTGACAATTCTGAGTCCGCTGAGAACCATAGATGTGCCGTTCGATCGGGCTCCGATCTTGTCTGCGGTCTGAGGACACTTTGGACGCCCAGTGGAGCACAACGGGCTATGTCAGAGCATGTTGAGTTTCGGGATCTGAAGTACATTGCTGCCGTTGCGGAAGCCGGGAACTTCACGCGTGCTGCGGAGGGGCTGTATGTTTCGCAACCCTCGCTGAGCAAGCAGATCAAGGACGTGGAGATCGAGACAGGTGTTCAGATCTTCGAACGTCAGCGAGATGGAGTGTTTCCAACCCCGGTCGGTCAGATGATTGTGGACTACGCAACGGCGACTCTTGCTGAACGTAACCATGTCTTCCGCCTGGCGCGAGAAATTACCTTGGGCGCGATCCCGCCTCTGCGGGTCGGATTTTCCTGCTTCGTGAACTCGCGCCACTTGCAGACGCTTCGGTCCCTCTACGAGAAGCATTTTCCATCGTGTGTACTTCAGCTGTCCGGTGGCGATACGGTTCACGTTCTCCATCGCATGGAGCGCGGAGATCTGGACTGCGCACTATTACAGCTGCCTATCGAAGGCCCAAAGTGGGTGGTGGAACAGATCGCAAGCGCACCGATGGTGGTGTGTATGCGTTCTGACGATGAGCTCGCGGACAGGGCCGAACTGAGCTTGCAAGAACTCGCCCAGCGGCTCACGGTGTTCCGTGATCCAGACGCCCATCCACTTGCTCACACCAAGCTTATGCAAGCACTGATGGATGCGGGTGTTCCTGTGAATGTGACGTGCTCGGCAGCCACGCCGCAGGACATTCAGTTGCTCGTCTGCGACGGCTATGGATGGGCGCTTGTGGATGCCGATATGCCTTCTCAGTCGAATCTGACGCGCAAGCCCATCTCGGGTGTCGCCTGGACGAGCGAAACGGCTCTGGTTTATTCAACCGAGAGTCGTCATCCAGCCCTGTCGTATTTGCGCCGACACCTGACTCGCGCGACGGCTTCGTCGATCCGCAAGGACGTGCGCTCAGAGCGGCCGCAATATGCCCTCAAGTTCGATCTGCTCGCGTGACCCGAGCCATAGACAAAAACTATAGCCAATCGAGCACAAAGTATTAGACGGGTTGCGGAACGGATTTTAGGTTTGCTCCATGGCTGACGTATCAAGCGTCAGCGGAGGTGCAAATGCAGCGTTTCTACCCGGTTCTCCGCTCGGATAACGCATCCGTCCGGTTGCCCGTTCGTCTCGGCCGCGCCGAGCTTTCCCGCGCCCATCATCATCTGTCCGGTGCCGCCACTGGGCAGCGGGTAAGGCGTGCGGTTCGTACCCTCTTTCCCGCCCTGTTCGCGCTCTCGCTTGCCAGCGTCGCGCACGCCCAAGGCACGATGGACTTTTCCGGCGCGCAAACGCTCATGGGGACGTTCAAGACGTTTGCCATCTACGCCGGTGCGGTTATCTGTTTCGGCGGACTCATCTTCGCGGGTATCCGCATGATGAGCGGACGCTTCCAGGACGCCATTCCGGGTCTCTTCGGCGCTCTCTTTGGCGCCGGTGTTCTCGGCTGGGGAGCCGGTTGGATTGGTTCTCTCACCGGGCAGTCGATGTAGGAGGTGACATCGACATGGCCAAGCGTGGAGAACCGTTACCGATCAATCAAGCGCTGAATCGTCCCCGGGCCAAGCTCGGTTTGGACCTCACAGCATGGATGGCGATCGTCTTCGTCTGCGTAACGGTTTTCCTCGTCGGCTTTCGCCTTCTCGCGATGCTCGCCTTTCCATCGCTCGCAACTGGAGCATGGCTGATCGTCCGCAAACACCCGAAGATGTTCCAACTCTGGGGCCTGAGCCTCAACCAGAAGGGCTACTATGACCCGCGCCAACGCTGAGCAACAGAAGCACACACCATGGTTTGCTAAAGCCGGAGCAGCGTGCAGCATCGTGCCGCTCTCTCGCTTCGTCGGGCCGAATACGTTCGCGCTCAAGGGCGGCGGCTACGGATGCCTCTTCTCGCTGACCGGCGTGGACGACGAGGGTAAGACGGACCAGGAACTGGAGGCACTTGTCCGCTCGGTCGAAGGAGCTCTCCGCGGTCTGCCCGAGGGCTCGTGTCTCTACCAGTACACGCGCGTGATGTCCGGTGCGTCACTTCAAAGGCAGGCAAGCTACAGCAACGCTGTGACCGAACAGTTCATCTCAGACCGCGCGGCTCATCTCGCGCAGAACGCGCGCTTCCGCCGCGTAGACCTGCTTTGGTGCCTCACGCTAGAGCCGCCCAAGATCAAGGCACTGTCCCGCAAGCCGGATGAGAACGCCGCCGCCAACGCGCGACTGCTTGCGGAGCTGCAGAAAACCGCGAAATTGTTGGAAGGTCACCTCACAGGCGCGATCGGCCTGCAATTGCTCGACAAACAAACTGTGTTTCAGTTCTTCAGCCATCTCTTCAATCTCCAAGACTGGGCGGAACAGGACCGGCTTCGCAGCGACGAGGGCGTAGACAGACAAGTTGTGAAGAACCCGCTCGCGTGGCATAGCGATCACCTGGAAGTCGGCAGACGGCACGTCCAGATGTTCTCACTCCAGGCTGCGCCGGAGGCGTCGCGGCCCGGCCTCTTCTCAGACCTGCTCACTCTCGATTGCGACAGCGTCCTATGCACGACATGGCGGGTGAAGTCCGCGGCTTCGGCTCGCCGTGAGATCGACCAGCAGGAAAAGTTCATTTCCTTTTTCAAGGTGGGTGTTCTGAACCGCGTGATGAGCGGACGCGACACCGCATCGCTCGACACCGGCGCAGGCGCGAAAGCTGCGAACAACGCGGTCGATGACCTGAGCGAAGTCATCCGCTCCCTCGATAAGAAGGCGCAGGGTGAGTTCTCGCTCCGGCTCTTGCTTGCAGCAGACGACCAGACGCAGTTAAGGGACGCAGTGCCGACGGTCCATCGCATCTTCGTCGCCGCTCGCGCCCAAGTCGTGGAAGAAACACTCGGGAACCTGTCCGCTTTCTATGCCATGTTTCCGGGCAATCAGAAGTTCAGTGTTTTTTCGTTGTGGCTTTCGGAAGAGCACCATGCCCGGCTGTCCTCCGTGTTTGCTCCGCACCTCGGACATCCGCGCTCGGAGGACCTCGATGCCGAGTACCTGAATGTACTGGAGACACGCACCCGGACGCCGTTCTTCCAGGATGCCTATGTAGACGGCGTGCGCGTCATGCTGATTCTCGGGCCCACGGGGACCGGCAAATCGGTGCACGGCAACACTCTCGTTGCTTTGGAGCAGAAGTACGGCGGCTTCACCTACGTCTTCGATATCGGCGGCAGCTATGAGAGCGTCGTCGAGTTGTACGGTGGCAAGGTAGACCGCATCGGCAAGGACGGCCCGCGCGTCAACCCGTTCGCGCTGGAGCCGACCGAGAACAACATCAAGTTCCTGTACAGCTTCGTCAAGCTGCTGCTGACGAAGGGCGGCGCGGAGCTGGAGCCCGAAGACGACGACGTGATCCACAAGGCCGTACAGGATATTTACCTGCTCGACCCTGAGAACCGCCGCCTCTCCAATCTCTTTCTGCCGAAGAAGCTCGACCGGTACATGTCCAAGTGGGTCGGCAAGGGCGTGTATAACGCGATCTTTGACAACGTCCAGGATTCGCTCTCGCTCTCTCGCGTCCAGTGCTTCGATTTCGCCGGTGTCAACAACGAGCAGTACGCCGACCTGATCGAGCCCTTGATGGTTTGGCTCCTGCGCCGAATCAACGATGTGCTGTATGACCCGGCCAATCTGGGCGTGCCCAAGCACATCCTCATCGAGGAGATCTTCTCTTCGATGAAGAACCGGCAGCTCCTTGAAGGCGCGCTGGCTTCCATCAAGACGGTGCGGAAGAACCTGGGCGGCGTCACCCTGATCGGCCAGTCGGCCGAGGACTTGGGAGAGAACGCCGATTCCATCGTGAACTCCTGCACGTCATTCCTGTTCCTGAAGGACGCCACGTTCAACCGGAAGCGCTACGCCGAGCTCTTCAAGATGAACGAGCAGCAGATTGCGCTCTTCGAGAGCCTGCAGGATCGCGAGGCGCTGTACATGCGCCGTGACGGGATCACGAAGGTGGTCACACTCAACCTCGACCCGCGCAGCTACGCGACGTTCTCGACCAAGCCGAAGGACCGGATACGCCGGTCCAAGCTGATCGCGAAGTACGGACTCACCGAAGGCATCGCCCGCTTCGCCCAGGGCGACACCGCATAAGAAAGGACTCACACAGTGAAACCGCCCATCCCCATCTACATCGCTATCGGCCTCGCGTGTGGTTCGGCCCCGCTCCGGGCACTCCCACCCGCGCACCCGCTCGAACCGAACTCACCCCGTACCGTCACCGTCTCGGAGTCGGCGACACCACCTATCGTTCGGGCTGGCCTGTTGCAATCGACGCTGATCGTATTACCTGCCGAGGAGAAGGTTGCCAACGTCTTCGCAGGTGACACGGTGGATTGGGTGTTCGACGGCGGCCATGTCGCTTCGCGCTTCATCAGTGTGAAGCCCAAGCTGGCCGGCAGCTCGACCAACATTCACATCGTCTCGGACCACGGCAACGAGTACACGCTGCAGCTGCATGAGGTCTCGGCCGAGGGAGACACACACTTCGATTCCAAGGTCTTCCTGAATGCCGGAGACAAGGCCATGCAACAGCGCCTCACCGACTTGCCGGTCTTTGTGCCTGCTGCTGACCTCGACAGGGCCAGGGCCGAGGCTGCGGAAGCCAAGGCCGCGCAAGCCACGGAGCTGAAATCCGAGGCGACAAAGGCCGAGCAATACCGCAGCCAGTACCCCGGTTCACTGCGCTTCGATTACACATGGGACGAGAAAAAGGGCAAAGAACTAGGCCTTGAGCAGATCTGGCATGACGACAAGTTCACCTATCTGCGCGGCAAGTTCCAGGAGACGCCCGCCCTCTACGAGGTCAAAGACAAGAAGCTCTCGCTCATCAACTTCGACTTCAGCGACGGTCTGTATACCGTTCCGAAGCAGCTGGAGAACGGTTATCTCGCGATCGGCAAGCAAAAGGTCGAGTTCCATCGCACCACGGGGAGCAACTAGCCATGCCCGAGCAAAACGAAGCTCAACCCACCATTCCAGAGCAGCCGGAAATCAAGACACCTCTCCGGAAGGGACTGCCCCTGATTGTCGTCATGGTGTTGATTGTCGGTGGCATCGGTCTTGCCAATGTCTCGACACTCTTGAGCGGAAGCAAAAAGAATGCACCCCGCTCCGCGCTGACCGCGCGCCCGAGCGCGCCGGATGCCCAGCAGGTGTCGAGCTTCGAGACACAGCAGCAGCTCCAAGCGCGGCGCGACTTTGAGGACCAGCAGCGGCAGCAGCAGCTTGCCGCCGCGATGCAGGAGCTGCAACAGGAGCAGAGCGTGCCGGGACCGGAGTCGCCGACCGCACCGGCGATGACGCCCGCTCAGAAAGCAGCTATTTACGGCAACAGCCCCAATGCACCGCAGCGGACCTCCGGCGTCTCCGAGGCGCAGGCCGAAGCGAAACAGAAACAACTCGCCAAGGAGAAGCTGCACCAGGACGCCCTCGACAGCGACACGGTCGCGATCGACTTTTCACATGACGCATCCTCGCCAGCACCGGCCAAGCCCGTCGAGGTTGCCGGCGAGCAGGCCGCGGCGAGAGAAACCAGCTCCTCAGCAGACTTTGAGCCCGCTTTAGAGCACAAGCCGGCCAAGGGAGACCCGATGGCTTCCTACGAGTTCGATCAGTATCAGGGCCGGCTCTACCGGGTCTTCGAGGGCACGGTGCTTGAGGGCGTGGTGACAAACCACATCGACGGCGGCCTGAGCGGTCCCATTCTGGTCATGCTCACGACCGACTACTACTCCCACGACCACCAGCAGCTACTCATGCCACAGGGGACGCGCCTGATCGGAACGGTGCAGAACGTCGGCAGCCAGGGTCAGCGGAAGCTCATGGTCAGCTTTCATCGCGCGGTCTGTCCGGACGGCTTCTCGCTTGAGCTGGACAAGTACGCGGGGCTCGACCAGGTCGGCACCGCGGGCCTTGCCACGCACGTGGACAACCACATCCTTTCGAGCTTCGCCGCCGCAGCAGCCATCGGCGGCCTAGGAGGGCTGGCGCAGATCGGCAACAGCGCCAGCGTCCTCAGCCCTTCGGCTGAGATCCGCGACGGCATCTCCTCGCAAACCAGCCAGGAGTCCGAGCAGATCCTCAATCACTTCCTGAACCGTCTGCCGGTGATCACGGTTAAAGAAGGGTCTAGGGCGCGCGTGTATGTCGGCACCGACATCCTGATCCCTTCCTACACCGAGCATCGCGTGGACCCAGCCCTCTGAAAAGGAGCACACCTATGAACCGCCGTATCGTGGCAAGCGCAGTCGGCTTTGCCGCCCTTCTCTACACAATGCCGGGCCAGGCGCAATTTGGTGGAGTCGTCTTCGACCCCACTCAATCGGCCCACGCCACCAGCCAAATCATCAACGAAGGCAAGTCGCTGACGAATCAGGCCACACAGATCGCGCAGGGTTCGGAAGCGAACATGACACTCGGTCAGCAGCTGATGACCGACCTTCAGCTTGCCGCGACCGCGCTCAAGACGTACACCACGGCCATGAACACCTACAACACCATGGTCAACAACCTCAAATACTTCAGCGTCAAGCAGCTCTGGCGTACGGCGGAGAATGCGCTGCAGAACATGCCCGTGCAAAACACCGTGGGCGAGACCAGCGGGCTGCAGGAGACGCTTAATGGCCAGTCCACCGGCACGGCGGCGACTGTTTGGCGGATCATGAACACCGCCATCGCGGGCACCTCGTCGAGCTTCTGGTCGAACGAGATCGTTGGCGACAGCCGCAAGCTCAGCCAGCTCGCCGCCATCGAGGCCAACGATGCGGCTTCCACACAGTGTCTTGGAGCGGTCGGAAGCTACAACGCCGGGCGGCAGGCGAACCGGCCAGCGGAGTCGGCTCTTCAGTCCAGCCAGTTCGACACTTCGGTCAGCACAAACAGCGAACTGGAGCAGATCAACCTGCTGAACGCCAACTCCTCGCAGACCTACAACGAGCACCAGGCGCAAGGATCGCTCCAGACCTGCATGGCGGCGCAGGCCGTGGTGGCGAACATGAACGCCCGCAACGCCGCCGCGGACGACATCAACACATGGGCCTTCGTGCAGCAGCAGCGCGCCTACGGCGACGCTATGCCTGCAGGCAGCTCAAGCACTTGGACGAACTATCTCCCCTGAACCTGACGGGCCGAGAACACCCGGCCCGCCTTTTGAGGCGACACCATGCTGAAAGCCGTCCAGATAAAGATTCTGCTTGCCATCTTCGCTGCTGTAGTTGCGATTAGCGGGTACCTTTACCACGAGCACGAGGTCAACATCCGCGCGGCGGCTGCCGCTGCAAGAGCCGCCGCTCTGCTCCAGCAGCAGCGGGACGACGCTGAAGCTGCCAAGAAGCACGATGCCGAGACGTGGGACTTCGTGCGCAAGCAGCGGCAGAAGCACAACACGAACCCTGTCAATGGCTCGAAGACCTGGTCCACCTACGTCCCCTAATCCCTCACTGCCAGGAAAGGCACCTGCTCATGCATCCGCACGCCATATCGCCGCTCGCCGCCTTCCTGCTGCAAAGCGGGCCCGGAACGGATTGGCTCTCGGTCTTCACCGAGAACCTGACCAACCTCACGACCCAGAACGGCGGAGCGCTCACCGCCTTCGGCATGACGGAGCTGAGCTTCATCGCACTCATGGTGCTGGTCAACATGGTCATTACCTGGAGCACATCGACGATGAGCTTCGGCTTTCACCGCGAACCGCTTCGGGCAGGCGACTTCGTGCAGTTCATGCTTCGGCTCATCTGCTGCCTGCTTGCGGAGAACTACTGGTCGAACCCGCTGCCCGGTGGCAGCTTCGGTTTCAATCACCTGTTCAGCTATCTTGCCCAGGTCATCTCCCATGCCTTGGATCAGAACTCGCTCTCGAACCTCCAGAACCTCATCAAGACGGCCGGGGACAACACGGTCGCTCCGTCCATCACGGCGCCAGCGGAGATCCTTGGCTATTTCCTCGTAGAACTCATGCTCGGGTCTGCTTCCGCCATCTTGTTCCTGATCAACATCTCCGGCTTCATCCTGTATGGTGTTGCGGCGCTCTTCGGGCCGGTTTTCATCCCGCTCTACATGACCCGGACGTTCCGGAACAAGTTCCTGCACTTCGTCGATGTCTTACTCTCGCTTGCGATGATCCGAGCGGTCGCCAGTGCCTTCATTTTCGTATGGGCCGGTTTCCTGCAGGCCTTTATCGTCCAGACCTTTTCAAACGACTACTCGATGAAGATGTGGCTTGCGAATCTGATTCCGTGCCTCGCACTCTTCATCGCCTTTGAAGTGAACATGCTCTTTGTTCCAAGCCTTACCCAGATGATCTTCGGCGGCGGCGCGGGTGCGGCCGAACGCCTCGACAATGTGCTTTCCAAAATCGGCGCCATCGTCGCGCTCTCCTAGCCATGATCAATCTTCTCTATGCGATCTTCCTGAAAGGGCCATGGTGGCTTCGTGCCCTCGTTTGGCTCGCCTTCGCCGGCATACTGCTGTTCGGCTGTTTGCAGGCCGTCACCACGTTCCGCAACGCCAATGAAAGGACCGCGCCTACTAATGTTCCACACAACCCCAATTAGCCAGCCAGCTCTGCCCGGCTCTGAAGCCCTTCTCGTTGATCGCATCGGCAACGAGGTCTATGCCTCCCACTACGCCGAGAGGAAAACCTATCGGCTCGTCATCGGGTGCGGCACGGTGGTCCTCTTCGCCTCGCTCTGGACGAATTTCGCGCTCGCGCACCGTCCTATCGCGAACCGGTACATCCGCATCGACGAGATGGGCCGGGCCCAGGCCATCCAGTACACCGATCTCGACTACACGCCCCGCGAAGGCGAAGTCCGCACCTACCTGACGGATTGGGCGAACTACCGCTATACGATCAACCGCGACACGATCCTCAAGAAGTACCCGCTGAACTACTACTTTCTGTCGCAGCCGCTCGCCTCGAAATTGATGCTCGCCGACAACACGGACCACCTCGTCTCGCAGGTCAATGCCGGCCAGATTGAGCAGAGCGATGACGAGGTGAAGAGCGTTACGATCACCTCCATGTCCCAGGAGGTTGTGCAAGGCGCAACCATCGCCCGCGGAAGCGCTCTGATCGGCCTCGACAGGATCTATTCGTCCCAGAACAGCCGTGAGCCGAGAACGGAGCATTGGATGGTCAGTGTGACCTACTACCTGAACCCGAAACAGGTCAGCGACCAGGCCCGCATCTTCCCGCAATTCGAGACGATTAACCCGCTCGGCCTCACGATTACCGAGTTCCACGAGAGCCGTGTTTCGGTGGATCGTTTACAGCTGGAAAGCCAAACCAGAAGCGGAGCCCTTGTGACGCCGCCTGCGGCCGGGAGTGCGCGATGAGCTTTCAACTTATTCTGCCGTTCTTCCCGGAAGAGCTGCGCAGCTTGTTACTCGACCCGTCGATCTCCGATCTGATGGTGAACGGCGCGACCGGCGTCTATGCGGATCGGGGCGGCGTTCTCCAGCATATCCCGTTGTCCAAGGCGTACACCAACGAGCGGCTTACGGCAGCGATAGAACGCGTTGCGCGCATTCTGGGACAAGACCTCACCAGCCAGAACCCAATCCTTAATACACGCCTGCCAGACGGTTCACGCGTGGCCGTAGTCGGTGCTCCCTCCTCAATCAATGGCCCGACCCTCACCATCCGCAAGTTCAACCGCTGGTACACCTCCGATGAGCTGGTCGTATCCGGCAGCCTTCCGGCTGACGTTCGCGACACGGTTGTAGGGCTCATGCTTGCCAAGAAGAATGGCTTGATCTCAGGTGGTACGGGCTCGGGGAAAACCACGCTGATGAAGGCCGTACTCGATCACGTTCCATCCCACGAACGGCTGGTCATAATCGAGCAACCGGCCGAGTTGAAGGTGTCACATCCCAACGCCGTTCGTTGGGAAGCAGTGGAGGAGATCCCCGGTCAAGTTGCAATCACGCCAAGCGAGCTGGTAGCGGCCGCTCTCCGCCATCGTCCCGACCGGATCATCATGGGCGAAATCCGCAACGAATGCGGCTATGACCTTCTGCAGGCCATGAACACCGGACATGGCGGAACGCTCTCCACCATCCACGCGAAGTCCGCTTGGGACGCCCTAAATCGCCTCTCCAATCTGGCGCTGAGTGCGAGGCCGAACCTCAACCACGAATTCATGCGGTCGGAGACCGCAGAGGCCATCGACTTCGTGTTGCATTGCGAGCGCGACCATGATGGCCGGCGGCGTGTGCGCGAGTTGATTACCGTCAGCGGCTACCGGCACGCAGACCAGAGCTTCCAGACCGAGGAAGTCTATCGCGCTCCTCCGAGCTGACGCCCGGCTTACCAGCTAGAGAACCGAACCCGAATTCGAGGTCTTCCCGATGCACCCACATGCTGCCAAACCGGCTGCACAGCCCCACCTGTCTCTAAGCCTCTTCAGCGCGTCAGCAGCGAGCCGCGAAGAGCGCAACGGAGGTGGCGATCAGCCGTCCTTTTCCGGAGCCTCTGCCAGCAGTATTGCGCTGCGGTTTGGGCAGACTTCCGCAGCCGAGAAGCATTGGGGCGACACGGTCCAGTGGGTTTCATCCGCCTCGTATCCCGTCCTCTGCCCGGTCACGGCTTCGGGGCCAAACCGGCGCCCTTCGGCACGGCGTCGTTCTGCTTCGGCTACGCTGCCCCTTCGGGGTCACGGTTCCTCCCAAAAGAAGTTTGAGAACCGCGGCAAAGAACGCCGCACAAACTTCTTTCGGGCCCCTCCCAGAAAGCACTCCTTGGCACTTGGGAGCCGGGCCCACTCGCTCACTTTGTGAATGTGACCCGAGCAGGATACGGGAAATACAACGAAACGGAGATCACCACCATGTACCAGAACAAAGTCACCCTCATCGGCTTCCTCGGCAACGACGCAGAAGTTCGCTCCAACGACAACCGCAGCTTCACCACT
>CAXTMY010000057.1:0-1368 GCA_964245565.1 uncultured Acidobacteriaceae bacterium
GAGCTGGTGCTGCGCGTGGAGGACAACGGACCGGGCATTACGGATACCGCCAATCTTTTTGTGCCGTTTTACACCACCAAGCCGGGCGGCAGCGGCATTGGGCTGGTGCTGGCGCAGGGCATCGCCCAGGCACACCGGGGTGGCCTTACACTGGCGAACCGGCAGGAGGGCGCCGGTTGCCGAGCGGAGCTGCGGTTGCCGCTGTCCGGCGGAGCGTTCCAGACCGGCGGCGAGAGACGCAGCGATGTCCCGCTGCTATGACATGTACCGAACAGAACATTCAGCGCCGATCCGCTATGCTCTCTCAAGCAGGTCGGCTGTTTGTAGGTGTGAACGGCTTGTTTTGAGCCCATCTAGCGCGCTTCGGTCCCTTGTGAGTCTTCCCGAGGGTTGCCATGCCTGCTGCTCAGAGTAATCGTCTTTTGGATGTCCTCTCGCCTGAGAGCCGCAACCGCATACTCGCCGTGGCCAAACTTCTGCCGCTTCCTGTAAAAACGCCGCTATTCGAGGCGGGCGAACCGCTTCAGAACGCCTATTTCATCACCTCCGGGATCGCCAGCGTCGTGATCGAGCTCGCGGAAGGCGGCAGTGCGGAGGTGGCGTTGGTTGGGCGCGAGGGCATGGTCGGCGCGATGGAGATGCTGGGACCAGCGCTGGCGCCCTCCCGGTGCTTCATCCAGATGGAAGCCAGCGGTTATCAGGTTCCGGCTGTGCAGATGAAGAAGATATTCCTCGATTCAGCCGAGATTCGCGGGCGTGTGCTGGAGATGGTCCAGCAGCAAGGGCTGAGCATGAGCCAACTGGCTGCCTGCGACAAGCTGCATGAGGCGGAGCCGCGCATGGCACGCTGGCTGCTGACGGTGCAGGACCGGGTTCAAAGCGACCACCCTGCACCTCACACAGGAGTTTCTGGCGCAGATGCTGGGCACCCAAAGGACGACCGTGGTGATGGTGGCCGGTGCGTTCCAGCGCAGCGGGCTGATCTCCTACAGCCGGGGTAAGGTGACGATCCACTCGCGGGAGAATCTGGAGAGCGCAGCCTGCAATTGCTTCAAGATCACACACCGGCTTTACACTCAGCTGTACCGTTCCTGATATTTGTTTTCACAGCGGCTATGGCTATGTCGTCTACAGGGCAGAAGTTTGCATGGGGACGCGTTACGCTGATTTGTTTACCAAGACCCCATGTCACCATCTGCTTCTCCAATTCAGGTCCTCTGCCTCGGCAATGATCCGCAGCTCCTGTCGACTCGCCACCTGGTGCTGGCGACGCGCTATGACGCGGTGAGCGCCGGCTCGTTGGAGCAGCTGGAGACGCTCCGTGAGAAGAAAGACTTTCGCGTGATCATCCTTTGCCATTCGCTGACC
>CAXTMY010000057.1:1378-5705 GCA_964245565.1 uncultured Acidobacteriaceae bacterium
CCCGAACGTGGACGAAGCGCCGCCTTTGTTCGGCAGCACTGGCCCGATGCCAGGATCCTGGCGATCGGCAAAAACGGAGAGAGCGGGGACCGAATCTTTGACGCAATCATAGCCAGGCTGGAAGGACCGTCTGCGTTGCTGGCTGCGGTGGATACGCTCTTGGGTCGCGATCCTCTCGATGACCCGTCGCAAAGACGGTCTGACGATGGTTCTGACCAGGGCGCGCTTCGATAGAGCTATTTCGGGCAGGCAGCACCGTTGTCAGCCCATTCCTTTACGTCTGCTTCGAACTCAGCCTGCGGCTGCGGAATCGGTGTGCGACCCTCGCCGGGATGCCAGCCCCAGAGCACCAGCGGCGTACCCATGTGTACGACGATCTCCCCGACGGTGCGGTGCCCATTCCGGTTCGGATCTTTCAGCAATTGGCAGAGCTGCCGGTCGGTAAGGCCCTCCCAGATCATGGGCATCGCCGGCGAGGGTAAAGCCCACTCGGGCGCTCCCGGCGGCATGTGGATGCCGGGCAGGTTGTGGTCCTGGTGACAGGTGCTGCACTTCACGCCATTAACGCCATGACCGTCGGGACCGCGCCGGACGTCCATGATGTGGGGATGGCTATCGTCCCCCTGGCGCGGAAAATCGCCGGTCATGTGGCAGTTCATGCAGCGCGGGTTGCGGAGCGTGGGCACGATCGCCTCGAAGGCAGCGACGGCGACTGCGGCGTCGGGGGCCTCCGATGGAAGATTTCTCACCGGTTCGGCGTGCGCGTTCTGAATATTTCCGGAGATTGCGCGAGCCAGCAGCAGGCATAGAAGGCAGAACGCAGCCGCAGCCGCCATCCAGCCCGAAAGCTTTCGTAAGTGGCTCAAGCGTGTTCTCCAGCAGCCCGATGCGCTTCGAGCAACGCCGCTTTCACGCGTTCCGGCGTGAAGGGCACGTCGCGCACACGGGCGCCCGTGGCGTCGAAGATAGCGTTGCCGATCGCGGCCGGTGTCACTGTGATGGCGGTTTCGCCCGCGCCGCAGGCGGACACGCCCTCCGGCGTCACAAAGACACTTTCGATTGCCGGCATCTCGTAGTCGAGATAGAGGCTGTGATAGGTCTCCCAGTCTGTCGAGGTGATGCGTTTGTCATCCCAGGTGACCTCCTCGACCAAAGACCGGCTCATGCCCTGGAGGATGCCGCCTTCGGTCTGATTCCTGAGCCCGTCCGGGTTCGATACCGGACCGCAGTCCAGCGCCACAACGAAGCGCCGGGGATGAACCACGCCCGTCGCGGTGTCGACGGTGACCTCGGCCACCAGGGCAGAGAAGCCGTTTTTGCCCTCGTAGCCCACGCACGCGATCCCGCGCCCGGTGACGATGCCGGGGTGGGCGGCATGCGGCTTTGGCGAAGGCCGCGTGTCCCAACCGGCGGCTTTGGCTGCAGCTCGAAGCACGCCTTCGAGGCGCTCATCCTGCAGGTGTTGCAGCCGGAACCTGACCGGGTCGGCTTTCTCACGGGCGGCGAGTTCGTCCATAAAGCACTCGTTGGCAAAGGTGTTCTGGATGCGCAGGGGGGAACGAAGGGAGCCGGTGAAGAACGGCGACCGCACCGTGTGGGTCAGCACGCGCGCGCTGCGGACGGTGCCGCTCCCGCCGCAGGTGCCGTCGACGCAGCCGGCGAGATAGCCGGGAACCGTGTTGCTCTGGTTGCGAAATGGACCTGACGGCGGTTTGGCGGGACCGATGTTCAGCGGCTCGGGCGTGTAGCCGACCAGGGCCCCGGTGACCACGTTGCCGGGCTGGTCGTAGCCGGGCCGACCGCCCTGCTCGGCGACCCAGTTCTCGCGATCCCAGGCGAGAATCTGGCCGTCGCCGGCAATACCGGCGCGGTGCTCGGTCAAGCAGGCGGAGCCGAGGTTCTCCCACAGCATCTCGTCCTGACGGGAGAACTGGACGCGCACGGGTTTGCTCACCGCGTGCGAAAGCAGCGCCGCGTCGAAGGAGACGGCATCGGCCCCGTTCAAACCATAGCAGCCGGAGCCGCGCACGTAGATCACCCGCACGCTGTCGGGTTCGCGGTCCAGCAGCTTGGCCACGATGCTGCGCGTCGGGTACGCGGATTGCGTGGCGGACCACACCGTGGCGCTGTCCGGTTTCACATCGGCGACGGCGCACGAAGAGCCCACCGACCCGTGCATCTGGTACGGAAAGGTGTACCGGGCACGCACGATGTGTTTGGCCCCGGCGAGCTGCGTGTCCACGTCGTTCGAATCCACGCTGAGATCCGCTTTGGAGGGCTGCTGCCGCAGGAACTCATAAAAACTGTTCTGCGGCGGCAGGCCTCTTCCTGGAGTCCATTGCACCTTCAGTTCCCGTGCGGCAACGATGGCCTGATACTGCTTGTCTGCCACGACGCCCACGAAGTTCTGGCGAACAACAACCTGCACGTTGCCGGGAAGATGGCGTACAGAGTCCCTGTCGACATGCGCCAGGGTGGCGCCCATCTCCGGTGGCCGCACCACGCGGCCATGCAGCATCCCAGGGACGCGAACGTAGTGCAGAAATTCAAACTGACCGGTCATCAGGGCGGCCCGGTCGAGCGAGGGAACCGGCTTGCCGAGCACGGTCCATTGCGCGGGAGAACGCCGTTTGGCCGCCGGGTTCAGCGGCAGGTGAAACTGGCCGTCCGCCACGAGTTCACGGTAGGCAATCGCTTTGCCTCCGGGGCTTTTGATCACACCCTCCGCGACGGTGAGTTGGTCGACGGGCACGCCGAGTTTGCCCGCAGCCAGATTCAGCAGGGCCTCGCGCGCCGTGGCCGCCGCGAGCGCGAGATTTTCCGTGTTGAAGTTCGAAGGGGTGGACTGGCTTCCGGAGGTGGAGCCCTGATCTGGGGTAAGCGAGGTGTCGCACTCGACCAGCCGCACGTGCGCGAGCGGAACGCAGAGTTCTTCGGCAACCAGTTGCGTCTGCGCCGTGTACATGCCCTGGCCGAAGTCGCACTTGCCGGTGTACGCGGTTACGGTTCCGTCGGCGGCGATGGCCAGCCAGGAATCGAGCTTTTTAGGGTCGATCTTCTCGTCGGTTTGCGGGGGCTTTTTGCCTGACTCCTCCTGGCCCCGCGCCGGGGATTGCAGGGCGGAGCCCATGCTGAAGCTCACGATCAGGGCGCCGCAGCCCTTGAGAAAATTACGCCGTGACGCGGTCATGCTTCTTCGCCTCGGCGTATTTGCGAATCGCGCGTAACATGCGCGTGTGGGTGAAGCAGCGGCACAGAACGCCGCCCAGCGCGGTACGGATCTCCGCGTCGGTGGCCTGGGGATTTACGTCCAGCGCGACCTTGGCCGTAAGGATCACGCCGCTGATGCAGAAGCCGCACTGGGCTGCGCCCTCTTCGATGAATGCCTGTTGCAGCGGATGTGGATGTTCCGGTGTGCCGAGGCCCTCAAGCGTGGTGATCTCGTCCGGACCCACGGCGCTGACGGGCATCACGCAGGACCGCACCACCTGCCCGCGCAGGACCACCGTGCAGGCGCCACACTGCGCCATGCCGCAGCCGAAGCGCGGTCCACGCAACGCAAGTTCGTCGGTCAGCACAAACAACAGCGGCGTCTCCGGATCGACGTCCAGCGTGTGCGCTTTGCCATTCACCTTCAGGTTGATCTGCTTCAAGTCGGCGGTGTCCCGTAAGCGGCGGTTGTGGGATTTTCTGGCTTGGGGAGTTTGAAGATTGGTTGGCAGTGAGGGAAGAAAGACCACCCCTTCGTTTCGAAAGCTTACGCCATGGCTACCTTCGATGGCTACCCGTGGCAAGCGCTTTGGCCTGCGCGGGTACGAACCCTCCGGAGAGTGCCACGGCGCAGAAAGGGAGGCGGCCAAGCGTTCTCATGGTGGGCTGAGAACTGTTAACGATTTTCATGGTTGCATAGGTGGCTCCGGTGGTGGCGAGGTAAGAAGTGCGCCCGGGGCTGGCTTCGCGATACGACGAGGCAACACGGTCAGCTCCAGGTCGCGAACTTGACGTGAGCCGTCGGGGCGGATACCGGCTAGCGTGTACCGGTGTGACGTGTTCGCGACCACCACGATCGATCCACTGGCCCCCACTGGGCGGCCATCGAGTTCCAGGCGATCGAAGCCGGAAGAACTCCACTGAAGCTGGACACGGGTCCTGTGCAATGCCGGGTTGGGCTCGGCAGAGATCTGGAGACGGGTTGGGACCTCCGTTCGCTTGAGGAGCAGCGTAACGACCGCGCCGCAGAGGGCAAAGGCCAGCAAAAGTGTAAGCAGGCAACCACCGCAGCCACCCCGGCGCTTCGGTGCCGGGCGCAGCACGGGTGGTCTGGCCC
>CAXTMY010000057.1:5715-19848 GCA_964245565.1 uncultured Acidobacteriaceae bacterium
GGCGGAGCGGGAGGAGCAGCGGCCGGAGGTTGGGGCGGCCGTGGTGCCGGAGGCGGCGGAGCAGCGAAGGTGGACAGCCGCGGCGAAGGCGAGAGCGCAAAAGCCTGCTGGAACAGCGCTCGATCGGGTCCGGCCGCGGCGCGTTGCAGCAAATGGAGGTAGTCGAGAGCTGCGCTCGAGCTGTTTGGCCGCGTGCCGTGGGCGCCATAGAGGTATTCAAGCGTGGCGCCAAGCAGGGGATGGGTGAGCCGTCCCAGGCGGGCTTTGTCGGTTGGCGTTCCAGGGCCAACGGTGAGCGACAGGACGAGGTCCGCGGCTGCGGTGAGGTCCCCCTGCTGAAAGTGTTCCGGGGGGAGTGGGTGATCGCGAAGCAGGTTTTCGAGGTAAGCGGAATGAAGCAGCTCGACATCCGCAGCCGGATCGGAGCTGGAGGCAAGGACGTTTTCGGGTCGCAGATTGCCATGGAAGAGCGGGCCGGCGGCGGTCCCTGTGCTGTGAAGCTGCCGGAGGGCCGTCAGGAGGGTTTCGAGACGAGCAAAGGACTCGAACTCCGGCATTCGCCCAGAGGAGGTGAGGGCGGAGAACGGTGTTCCCTTCAGCGGGTCGGCAACCGTGTAGCAACGGCCTTTGCGGGTATACGCGAACCGGATTTGCTGTGCGCGAACGGGCGAGTTTTGAAAGGACTTCGCGACGGCGATGAATTTGCGGCGCTGCAGGAGGGGCTCAGGGACTGGATCGGCCATGTACTCGCGTACGAGATACGTGCGGCCCGTGCGTGGGTCGGTCGCGTTTCCGTAGTTGCTGTACCGGGTTCCGCGGCGCGAGGTCTCATCCAGCACCCAGGACGGGTAGGGCAGGCCGCCCGTCGACAGCGCGGAACGGGTTTGGCCGCAGTCGCAGGCGGATGAGCCCGGGGCGAAACGGTGTTGTTGGCCGGAACAGCTCATCTTTTACTTCCCGTCAGCCCCGGATCCCAGCACGCGCAGACTGGCGGTTCCGGCCTCCGGCGCATGGCGTGCCGTAACCGTGATGACAGCCTCGCGTTCGGACCTCGCGGCGAAGGTGTCGGCATCGAGGAGAAATGTGTGCTGAGCTCCGGGCGCAATGGCTTGCGGCAGGATCTGGTCCCGAAGCAGGGTGATCCAGCCCCGGCCGGTGTCGATGCGCTCCAGCGTGAGGGCACCCACCGGCGATTGGTTCCCGACGCGCAGTTCAACCGGCGGCGGGTAATCCTCTCCCGAGAGCTCCGCGGGTTCGAGGCTGACCGTAAAGCGAAGATAGCTCGTCCCGCACCACCCACAGACGAGATCGCCGGCGGCGAGTTCCCAAAGGCCGCACTGTGTGCACTGCATGGCGCTCCTATTGGAAGACGACTGGCCGGCGCCAGGGTTCCAGGCTGAGGATCGCCGGGTAACGTGGGTCGGTCCAGTCCAGGCCAAGGTTCTGGCTTTGGAGAAAGGTGATGGGATCGTTGGCGGGCAGGCGGTCCGGATCGACTTCGGGTAGGAGGTCGGGAACCGTCGCCTGGATGCGCCCGTAGACCAGCGTGTAACGCCGCGTCAGGAGCTGATAATCAGGGCTGTCACGCTCGACCTCGGGGTGAGCCATCTGGGCATAGAGAGCCCAGAAGTAGGCCTTGAGCTGCGCCGGCGTGAGCGCGGCCTCACGGGAGAGAACGGCCTCGCGCAGGGTCCCGCGCAGCTCCGCATCGGCCATGAGCTGCGCGATGGCATTGCGGCGTTTGCCCAGGAGCTGCACGGTGTTGAGCGGTTTTCCGTACCGATACTGCAGTTCCGTCATGTCCGTTGCGCGGTTTAGCTGCGGTTCCAGAACGCGGAGCGCGGGCGCGAGGTTCAGGATGAGTAGCGCTTCCTCGAGCAGGGCAGCTTCGCGGTCGCTGTAGGTGACGAGGTCGTCGAAGCGACCCTCCCACTTCTGCGAAAGGTGAAGCGGAATGCCCTGCGAGGGGCGCTTGGCTTGGCCAGGCTGCAGCTGGGTGTAGAAGTCCGTGTAGGCGCGATGGCACTCGTTCTGGACGAGCGCAAGCGACGGCAGCGGAAACGCGAAGGTGGAGAAGTAAAGGTAGACCTCGTTGGTGTGGCCGGTGTCGAAGGCGTCCACGCGGCAACCGGCAAGATCGTTAACCTGCTGAATGAACTCGCGGGTGGCAGGGGAATCAAGGTCCGAGACACCGAGATAGGCAAAGGTGGTGGACTCGATCTGTGTCGCCGCAAGCTTGGCATCCCGTCGCAGCATGGGACGAGCGGCGTTGACGAAGTTGCTGACGATCTGGCGTGCGGAGGCGGGGTCGCGCAGACTGGGGTGCTCGAGCACGCGCACCTGGCGTGGGTTGGCGAGCATGTCGTCGTAGAAGCGCTTCTCGCAAAAATGCTGTACGTGGCGACTGAACTCGGCGGTGGTCTGGCGGCGCAGTTCCGTGGCCAGGCCGAGCAGGCCTTTGCCCAGACCAAGGTCGCGAAGGAGGTTGTCGTACTCCTTCTTCGGGTTCACCGCGGCGGGATGGCTGGAGTCAGGATCGAGGCCGAGCTTGTAGAACCGTTGCCAGTCGCGGTCGGGGTCGTAAAGCTGCAGAAAGAGTACGTGGTTGCCGGTGACCAGACGCGTACGGTAGGTCCCCAGGCGGGCTTCGGCCTCGCCGCGGATCGCGTCGGCTTTCTCCAGAAAGGTGAGCAGGGCGTCGCGCGTTTCCACCATGGTTCGCAGCAGTTCCTGGGCGACCTTGCGGCTCTCGACCGTCATGCTTTGCAGCAGAACGGCGAACAGGTATTGCTCCTGGCTGTCGCGCACGCGTGCGAGCAGGGTAGAGATGAGCCCCTCGCGGACGGCGAGTGCACGGACAGCGAAGCTCTTGATGGCGGTGCTGAGCTCGTTCAACTGCTCGTCACGGCGTTGGCGATAGTGGGTCGCTTCGGCTTCGAGCTGTCCGCGCTCCGCCTCGAAGCGTCCACTTTCGCCTTCGCGTGTTGGGTCGATCAGCTCACGGGTGCGGGCGATGAGGAGGTCGAAGTAACCCTTGCGCAGCGCGGTGGAGAGGCCGCGCTCAGGGTTTTCCAGCACACGGTCGCTGAGCAGGTATTCGAAGCGCTGCCTCACGTCCTCGGTCACGGCGCCGGTGCGGGAACGCAGCCAGCGCGTGGCCGTCCCGAGGCGATCGGCGTCGTCAAGCACCGTGTCGTACTCGGATCGTTCGAGGCGATCGCGCAGCAGTCCAATGTCTTCGGGGGCCTTGATCGGATGGCTGTCGACAGCGTCGGAGACGGCTGCCGTCACCATATTGCGCCAGTCCGGGCCGAAGCTCGAAAAGATGCCGTCCTGGTCGAGCTTGTTGGCGGCCAGGTCGCGGGGAACTGCCTCGCCGTGGCGGGCGTCCTCTTTTTCACGGCGCACGTAGTCAAAGATTTCGGTTGCAAGCTGAGCGGCACAGGCACCGCGCACGGTATCGAGCGGCACGGAGATCTTGGACATGCCGCAGGACGCGTAGCGGCGACCGAAGACCTGTTGAAAATGCACATTGCCGGTCTGGATATTGGCGCCCGCAGCGCTGCTGAGGCCTTCCACGATGTTGGAGTAGTCAGAGCGCTTGGCGTCGGAGAAGGGACCGGGCAGCAAGTCGAGGAAGAGCGTTTCGGCCAGCATGCTGAACAGATCGCCGCGATGCTCCTGGCTGATGGGCAGATGCGCTTCGTTGGTGATCTCAAGCAGAAAGGTGGCGCTGAACGGTGGACCGACGATGCGGCGCTCGCGGTTGCGTTCCCAGCCCACGATGAAGTCGCTGTAGGGGTTCTGCTCCTTGGCATCCTGGCTGTGGGCAGGATTGATGCGCTTGGTGTAATGGTCCAGTTCCTTGAGGGCTGCGTAGGCGTTGGCAAAGGACCGCTGCGGAATCTCGCCCTGTGGGCTTGGGTTGTACACGTTGGGCATCAGCGCATAGGCGAAAGTGTCGGCGCTGTTGCCGGTCTGGGCCTTGATGTCGCGCAGCAGGAAAGCGGTGTCCAGAAACGTGCCGCACCCGGTGCCGCCCGCCAGCGACGTGACCACGTAGACCGTAGGCGAGAAGCCTCCGCCGGTGACGACCGAGGGCAGGCCATGCTCACGGAAGAAGCGCTGGGTTTCGCCGATGGTCTCCATACGCGACAACTCGCCCAGCTTGCGTTCGAGCGCCTCGCGCAGTGCCGTGTACTTCGCAAAAAACGTCAGGCGGCCGACGGCTCGGACGCCCCCGGCGCCATCACGGATCTCGCTGCCGTAGCGCTGGACTTCGGGGTAGAGCCACTCGTGAATGTGCGGCCATTGCGTGGGATTGGTAAAGATGTCGCTGAGGTCTTTCCCTACCGAGCCGTGCAGCAGGCCGAACTTCTCGTGCTCGTCAAAGGCGACGCTGGCCAGGGCGCTGGAGAGATCCTCGCCGCGGGCGCCGGTCGCGCGAAGGTCGGTGTCCACCCAGAGAAACCGGCAGAAGGGGACGTCATAGGTGCGGAAGCGCTCATACAGGCGCAGACGCAGACGGAGCAGCACCTCTTTGCCCGTACCGCCCAGGCCGAGAAAGAAGACGGGGCGATAGGCTTTGGGGCTGGAACTGGCGGGGGAACTCATGCTGAAGGCTGTGCCCCTCCTGGGCAGACGGTGCGGAAGGCGAACGAGCTAGCGGAACAGCTTGTAGACAACGACACCGAGGATGATCGAGACGCTGATGATCGTAAGAGCTATGGGCAGACCGACGATGCGGCGCAGAATGAGCAGCGTCCCGAGAAGTAGAACAAGCAGAAGAATGAGCAGCCAGAGCCAGCTCCACGCACTGATGAAGGCGATGCCCGTAAACATGAGCAGGAGGTATCCAAGCATCAGGACGGCGGCGTTGGAGCTCTCGTCTACCCCGAGCTCGCCGTGGATCAACTGCATAAAGAGCCAGCGGCCGGCGATCCAGCTGATGCCGGCACCGACAACGAAGATGACGAGGCGGACACCGGTACTGAGGTCTTCTGGCAGCAACACAGCTTTGCCGCCGCCGAAGGCCGCCCAGAGCGAGAGAACGAAGACCAGCACATTGGCGAAGAAGAACACGCTGAAGATCGTGCTGAGCGTAAGCCGGACGTTTTTCTGAAGCGCTGCGGTGGCCATAGCCCGTTCCTTGTGATGAGAGCGTGAGGTGAGTTTAGCGCCGGCGTGGGGGCATGGTTGCCGAAGGTGTCTTGGATGGGCGTGCTGCGCTGTTTGCTGTCCGCTGCGCTGTTCCCGGCGGAACGGCGCTTCGCTCTGTCGGGGGCTGGGTGCCTGTGGCTGCGGCGGTGAAAAAAAGATCGATCGCCTGCATGCGATGCGTGAGCCGGATAGGCTCGTTCAGGACAACCGGAACGCGTGGGATGCCTGCGGCGAGGCGGGCGGGTGGAATCGGCAGGAGGGCCGTGCCTTCGAGCCGGGCTATCGTCTGACCCTCGACGGCAATGCGGGCATCCTGCAGTTTGGCAGTGAGTGGCTGGCCGTCCGGCGTGGCTGCATGCACGGTCCAGGCCTGTGTTCTTCGGCGCAGGAGCCGCCGCGCCGCGAGCGCCAGCCCGATCAGCAGCGCAAGCCCCAGTGCAAAGAGCACGATCCACAGCACCGCGGGCCAGGCGGGATACCGCACACGGAAAAACAGCGGCGAGGTGACCTGGATATGCGTGTCGCCGGCGTTGATGGAGGCGAGCAGTCGGTCCAGGGCGTAGACCTTGCCCGTGGCGCGGGCGTCGGCGACCGTGGAGGCGCTCCACTGATCCAGAAACGTGCGGCGCAGACGGAAGTTTTGCTGGGGTACCTCGATGGCGAAGGTGAGCGGAAGCTCGGCTTCTTCTTCCGGGTGACTCCAGGCGGCCCGCCACCAAACGGCGGGCGAGTCTTTGAGTCGGATCTCGCCGAGATCTGCCGTGAGGTGGTAGACCTGTGCGGTTTCGCCGCCCGGCCCGAGGTCGCGAATGCGGTTGGGAGTGATGGCGAGCTGGCGCTGGCTGGGTTGCAACAGGCTCCCTGGGCCGAAGGCAGGTTTCGCGTCCAGGATGCGCAGGGTGGAATCGACGATCTCGATGTGATCGAGACGCGAACGGAAGCGAACCTCCGCCTGCGCCTGGAGTGGGGTTCCGGTGTCGTACACCTTTGGGCCGCCACGACGCGTCAAGGGCGCGAGATCACGTGAGGTCACCTCGACCGTGTCCTGGTTCACGGGCTTCATCAGCAGCGGCTCGGTGCGCAAAACGCCGGAGCCGTTCGCCACGAAGCTATGCAGCGTGTCGTTATACACGGGACCGGCACCGGAGCCAAACAGCAGCGCGTACACGATCAGGCCCGGGTGCCCCGCCGAGGCCCGTACCGGAAAGACAGTGACGCGGCGGACGGCATCGCTGCGCAGCCTGGCGTAGAAGCGCTCGGTATTCCCGGCTTCGCCCGTGTCCTCGATGTTGTCGGTCACGATCCAGCCAACGTCGATGTGGCGGCTTTGGCACTGATCGATGACCTTGTCCAGAAACGTGTACTGTCCGAAGGGAGCGTTTTCTATGGCTTCCAGACTGCGTGCAGGAAAAACGCCGGTTGAGAAGGCGTAGAGCTGCATCGAGCTCTGGGTGTCGATGGCCGCGGCAAGCGGCTGGGTGATGTCGCGCATGAGCCCGCTTGCGTAGTACGGGCGCATGCTGCCGGAGTCATCCAGAAACAGCGCCTGCGTTGCTCGCGGTGAGGGAGCCTGGGCGAACGCGGCGGAGCCCCCAACCGCGAAAAGGCAGATGAAGCTCAGCAGGAGCCGCCTGACTCCCGACCGGCAACGCACGCTCAGACGCACCAAGAGATGAACTCCGTTCTTAAGCCCCGGTCTGCCAGTACGCAAACGGAGGACAGTGCGGTTCCCGTTGTCTGGAAACCGGCACAGGCATGCACCTCCGCGCCGGACGGCAGATTCCAGGAGACAGGGACTTCGGTGCCTTCCATGTAACCCTTGAGCCATTGTTTCAAACCGCGGTAATCCGCCTCGCAGAAGAACAACGTAAGCCCCGCGTGCGCCCAGGCCGGAAAGCGGGTGGCGATCTGGGTATCCTGCACCAGCGTCCGGAAGGCCGGGCCCGTGCAGGCGAGCAGCTTGCCCGCCGCCGAGAGCAGCGGTTGTCCGGTCGTGGATTCCCCCAGCGTGCCCTCGTCGATCGCAGCGATGGCCGTCGTGGACCAGCCGCTGAGGCCGCGTGCCAACCGAAGCAGCGCAGGGCGGCCGAACTGGCGAGCGGCCAGATACAAATGCCCGGAACCGGCGATGGCAGGACTGCGGCCCAGCGGAAGCCTCAGGCCGCTATCGACGGGAGCCGTCGGCAATTCCACGGCTTCCGGCAGTGTCACAGGTGTCAGCTCTCCGTTCGCGTACACCAAAACGGCCGTGGAGGACCAGATCACGGGATGCGCACCGTCACCATCAGACAGCAGAACCGGACCGCAAGCGGCGGTGTCGCCAAGGCCGACCAAGAACCGTCGCGTCTTGCCGGTATCCAGATCGATATGACAGAAGCTGGTCTGCTCGGAGCGGCGGCTCAGAACAAAGATCGAGCTTTCGTGCGCGGCAACGAATTGGTACTCGTCCCGGGAGTTCACGAGAAAGCTCTCGTCCGTGCTGGGCACAAAGCTGCGGCGCTGCCGCGAGAACAATCCGCTGACCAGCACGCGGTCGGATGTCGCGACCACGGCACAGTCTTCCTCCCCGGCTTTCTCCCCGCGCCATCCGGCAGCTCCTGCCTCGCCGAAGGCTGCCCGCAGGCGGCGGACGCTGAAGGCATGCGCTTGCGCCTCGGCCCAGAAGCGGTCATGCACCTCGAGCTGCTCACCGGACTCGGCATACGGATTCAGCCGATACAGATCGCCCCCGTCGCCGGTAGCCCAGAGGAACCCATTCGCGGCCTGAGGCAGCGTGATGACCTGCTGTGGAACGACGGTCCGGCGCGGATCGGTGCGCAGCGCCTCGGGGTCGACCGGATCGGTCTCTCGCCAGACGGAACGGGCCCGGCCACACTGCCTGCAAAACACGGCAAACGCACGGTTCCAGGCCCCGCATTGAGTGCAGGCGCTGACCGGCAGACGGCAAAGGGCGCAGAACCCATTGGCCGGACCGGTGCGCAGCGTACCCGCGCAATGAGGATAGACACATTCCATGGAACGGCTGACGAAGTCGCACATCCTCGGCGGCGAAGCCCGGCGACGGAGGTTCTTACATTGTGGTGTCGAGGGGAGCGGATTGCAAATGCTTCCTCTCGTGGCTGAGGCGCACCGACGACAAGGTCGCCAGCGCCACCGTCATCCCCCGTAAACCTCAAACCCGGAGCCGAAAGCGGTACACTGCTGCAGTAAACATGACCGCTCTCTACCAACGCCTAAAGGAGCTCTCGAAGAGTGACTTCGAGAGCCTGATCGACCAGATTCTCCAAAGACGTTTTCCAAATGCAAATGTGATTCGGGTAAACGGGTCAGGTGGAGATAAGGGCCTAGACAGCTTCATTGGGCGGATAGGTGGGGCTGTCGCAATCTGGCAAGACAAGCACTTCGTCGACGGCATCGGTAAGGCCCAGCGAAGGCAAATCATCGGATCGATCGATGTTGCTTTACAGGTTCCATAAATTTGCTAGTAGATCGCCTGAAACGTTCTCGAGAATGCTTAGATGGCGGCTTAGATTGCCATCGGTTAAGGAGCACAATTGCTTCAGTTCGACAAAGGTGAGGCCCTTGGGGTTTGTGAGCAGTGACGTGAGCACGCTGAGACGTGCTCGTTCGTGAATGACGCGGTCCAGTCCTTCATAGGCGAAGCGCCCTTCCGGCGATGTGTTTCTAGTCCTCAAGCTCATCCTCCTGCGCAGTGAAGAGCAGAATCGCCGCGACCAACAACTGTCCTGCTCCGAATGAGATACCCATCGTCCAAGGCGATAGCACCCGGTCGTCACCGAGCGCGATGCAGATCAGACCGGTGAACAAGTACCATGCTCCGGCCGTGAGCATCGGCCTTGGAAGAAACCGGCAAGAGGAGAACACGCCCAGGCTGAAGATAATCTGCCATAACCCCGGCAGTATCCAGAAAACAGCAGGGACATAGTGCACGAGAACGAGCGTGAGCAGGATGCCGGTAGCGAGAGCCGGCAGCAACTGCTCGCCAGCCATGCGCACCATTTCGTCACTCATCCCTGAGTGCACGCGGCGGCTGCGCGTGTATACCTGTACGGCGGTCAGGGCTGCCGAAAGCACAGCAGTGGGGCTTAGAGCCTGCGAGAGCGTGTCCGCACTCCAGGAATTGGCTGCACGCAGCACCACCGCCGAGTGCAGGAAAACGAAGGGGTTTTCCGGCGCGAGGGGTGCGCTGTGGTCGAGCGTGAGCATGCTCTGGACCGCAATCCCCAGACCCTTCGTCCCCTCGATTCTTCTTCGCCCAGCCCTCCGACTATCGGCCAGCCAGCAAGCAGATCTGTCACTCGGTCTCAGAGACCAGCTTCATCGAACTCCCCGTTGTGGGCCGGAGCAGGCAGTTGGCCTACTACGATCCTAGAGCAGCGGCGTAATCTAATGGCGCTTAGTGGAACATCGGCATCTGCGTAGTGTCCCAAGTGAATCAGGAACAGGTACATAGCGTGATGAAGCCACGTACTACCGTTTCCCAGATGCGGAATTCTGTCGCCAACTGCGTCTGAGGCTTCCCCTCTGATTTCGTTACACCTGAGCAGCCCTAGCGGCAAAAATGCCAGCCGCTTCGACCGAGGCTAAGCTTCGGCTCTTCACGGACTGCATGCACCGGTTAGAGGCAGCGTGCTCAGCAACAACGTCTCGAGCCGATAGTCAGAGATCTTCGGTCAGCAGCGTGCTGTATGAAGCGGTAGTTTGTTCGACAGCGGGGAACTGCCACGTTAGAGCTTTGGGCGCCATGACTGGGCCGGGCTCGTTGGTCGGGTATGTGTTGGCAGAGGCGCTTTCGATTGACGAGCTTGTACGTGTAGCCATGCACGTTGCGCTCGACGCAGCCGAATGATTTCGACAGTTCCTGAAATTTGTAGATGGGAAATGCTTTGCGGATTGGGCAATTTCGCCATGAAAGCTCGTGCTTGGGACGGGGCTTAAGTGAGGCGTAGATGGATACGCAACTGAAAGAGCACACCTCGTGTACTGCTCGGCGGCATCCGTCCGCGATAGCTGGTTCGCTGCTGTTACAGCAGTGAAGGGCAATGCTGATTGCCCTGCGTTGCGAGTAACATCTTCCGTGCTCCCATCGCCGATGTGGGCTCTCATCGCCGGCTCTGTTCCTACTGAACCGCGATTGTAAGCGGTGCGGAGGCAGGAGCGCCGGGGTTGGTTGCGACAAGTGACGCCGTTCCCGATGCGGCGAGGTCCGACGAGGGGACAGCGACGGTGACCTGCGTCGGACTCAGGATAGTGGTGGTGCGATAACTACCGTTCCAGGTGACCGCAACGCCTGGCTGAAAGTTCGTTCCGCTTAGCGTGAGCAGAGTATTACCGCTTCCGTGCATCAGCGTTGAAGACGAACTCGTGGTGAGCGCGGCGGCCGTGCTGGTACCCAGAAGACCGGGAACCACCACGGGTCCACGCACCAGGTAGATGTTGCCTCCGCTGCTCAGCATGGCCAAGCCGTCCTGCCCCCAGCGCACCATTTGCACGCCCGTAAATTCGTTGCCTGTCTCGAAATTCGAGAACGGCAACGTCAGCACGCTGCTGGCTTTGTAGGTTGCGATGTCAAATGCCGTGATGCTGTCGAAGATCGCCGAAGATTCGTTAGGATTCATGCTGGTCAGATAGAAGGCCCGGCCAAGCGAAGTGTCCGGCGCGAAGTCCTTCACCCCGGCGCCGTAGATGGTAAGGAACGGCAGGCCCTCGAACGTTCCCGTCTGCGTGGGCAGCGGTGCGGAAAGGCTGGCAACGCCACCTGCCCCCCCGAACAACAGGTTGCCATCGACCTTTGTGCAGCTCATGTTCATCAGGTTGTCGCCGCTATAGTACGGATAAGCTCCGTTCAGTAGACCGCCAGCCGTTACGCTGTAATCCTTAAGAAAGACGCCGCTTGAAGACAGGTCCGTGACGAACAGCTGCGAGGCATCAGGGAAGGTGAGGCAGGTGCCTGTGTAAATGCCTGTCGCCGACCCGCGACGCGTCGCCACCCTGTTCACTGAATCGAAGTCGAAGATCGACGTTCCAGGATACTCACCTTCATCCACCGCGACCGTGTTGGGGAAGCCGGGCTGCGTTGCGAGATCGCGGAGGCCGGTGTTGTACCCGGTGGGCTGGAAGCCCGAGGCGGTGAAGTCCACCTGTTGGGTGGCTATACTGAAACGGGCGATGCTGCCCGCGGTGGCATTCGGCAGCAACGCATAGACGAACTGGCCGTCAGAAGTAATTGCAAGCGTCGCAGGCGTGCCCGCCAGCGCCACCGGCGTTCCGACGCTGGCCGTCTCTGGCGTAATCGCCACAAGCGAGTTCGCCGCCAGGGTCGAGGTTCCCGTCGAGAGCCCTGCCATCAACTTTTGCGAGTAGGGATCGTAAACGACGTCGCTTGCGTTCACGGCGAGGACCGAGAAGACGTAGAGCGGAACGCCCGCCGAGATTCCTCCACCGGGCGAAGGATTCGAGACCGTGAGGCTGGCCCATCCCAAAGAGGCAAGGCTGGCTGCGGGAACCGTCGCGGTGAGTTGCGTGGCGGAGACGAGACTGGTCGGCAGGGTCGCTCCGTTCAGCTGCACAGTGGAACCGCTGCTGAAACCGGTTCCGTTCAACGTGATCTGCGTGTCCGACGACCCGCTCGCAATGCCCTCCGGCGAGATGCCGGTCAGCGTCGGCGGGAGGTTGTAATCGCTTCCGCTCACCGTCACCGAGGCGCTGGCGATGTTGTTCGACGGAGCGGTGTCGGTTTCCGAGGCGCTCACCTGTGCGGAAAGCGAGGCGGCGCCCGCGCTCACCGGCAGAACGGTGAAAACGACGTTGGCGCTGGCGCCGCTGGCCAATCCGCCCAGGTCGCAGACGACTGGGCTGCCGGTCGTGCAGGAGCCCATGGATGGCGTCACCGAGGTGAGAACGCCCGACGAGGGAACAGCGGCGATCAGGCTCACGCTCGAGGCTGAAGAGGGTCCATTGTTCGTGACCGTGGCCGTAAAGGAGGCGTTCGTGCCTGTGGAAGCAGAGGAGGGCGCCGTGACCGAGACGGCTACGTCCGCGTCCACGGAGGAAAGATCCTGCACCAGGTTGGAGCGCAGGCTAACAAAGCCCCCCGTACCACGGTACGCCAGGCCATCGCTGCCCCAACGTGTCAGGCGCGAGCCGGTCGGACCGGCGTACTGGTAGCTGGCGCGGAAGAAGGGAATGCTGACGTTGATTGGCGCGTCTGCGGTGGCACTGTAGTCCGCAGTATTGAATGCCCCGAGCGTCACACTGGCAGTCGTCGAACCCGGGAGAGGAGATGCATCGGCCGAACCTTCCAGGATGAAAGCCTTGCCCAGTGTCGTATCGACCGTGATCGAACCCTGTCCGGTGGTGGGTCCGCTGGAATAGAAGGTACCCAGCAGTGCTCCGGTCTCAGCATTCACGCCCTGGCCATAGTCGGTATACAGCGTGTTACCCGCAATCTGCACGTCATCGGTGTTACTGGCGGCATAGGTGAGGGTCGAACTGGTCGAGGACTTCTGGGTTACGCCGTTCGCGTCGTAGCTGTACGTGATGTAGTCGCCCGGATAGACATTTCCGGGACCATATATTTCGCTGATAGTTCCGTTCACCAGCAGCGCCCATGGGAATGGAGCATAGGTGGAGAAAGTAATGCTGTTCGGCCGCGCCACGCCGCTGTCGTAGATTGTCAGGAACCCCCCGGTCGGTTCGGTGTAGCCGTCGTACTCGGTGGAGACCACGACAGAGTCCGGAGACCCTGGAATGGCCGCCAGGGCGGCGACCGTGTAGTTGGACGAGCCGGGAGAGCCGATCGGAAACTGAAGCCCCGCGGTGCCGGTCGTCAGGTTCACCTGGCGCACGGCCGCAGCGCCGTCGAGTGCCACCCAAAGATACTTGCCGTCTGAGGTGATGGCGAGCCGGTTCGGCTCGCTGCCCACAGGGATCGGCGTTCCGAGACTTCCAGTTAACGGATCGACGGAGACGACCGTATTGCCGTAGGGAGCGCCCGCTGCGCTCGGCACGGACAGGTAAAACAAGCCGTTCGCCGGGTCGTACACCATGCTGTTGTTCGGGATGCCTAGGTAGGCGGTGAAGTACTGCGGTGCGCTTGTACCGCCTCCCGGAGCCGGCGTCACCACGGTGAGCGGGAGGACGCCCGGCGTGGCCAGGGCGGACGCCGGCACATTCGCAGTGAGGGTCGTGGAGTTCACGAACGTGGTCGGCACAGCAGTCCCGTTCAGCAATACCGAGGACGTCGACGCAAAACCCGTACCCGTCAAGCCGACCGAGACCGCCGTGTTGATCGGACCGGCGCTTACCGAAAGCGACGTCAGTGTGGGGACCGGCGGGTTTGTAATGGTGACCGGCAGGGCATTGGAAACCGACGGAGTCGCGGTAGGCGCGTTGATCGTGACGTTCGCCGTCCCGATGGCCGTCAGAAGACTAGCCGGGACCGTCGCGACGAGGCACTGTGCGTAGCTGTAACCGACGAAGCAGCTGCCATAGGTTGTCGCGAGACTTGTTCCGTTCCACTGCACGGCCGATTGGGCAGTCAGACCAGTCCCGAGCACGGAGACCGTAGTGTCAGGGGAGTTGATGACCAGCTGGTTCGGCGTTACGGAACTGAGCACAGGTGTCGGGGTGGTCGCTGTCACGGCGAGGATGGTCGCGGAAGAGGCTCCGCCGCTCGGCATAGGGTTGAGCACCGTAATGTTCAGGTTCGCCGTCGCGGCTTCATCGGCGGTGGTCAGCTGAAACATTAGCTGTGTGCCACTCACATATGTGGTCGAGCGGGGGCTACCGCCCACCTGCACCGTGGCTCCAGTAATGAAGTTCGTGCCGGTGACGGTAACCGTTGTGGGTGTGGTGGTGCCGGCGGCGATCGTGGTTGGATTTATTGCCGTGATTGCCGGCGTTGGATTGCTCACCGGCAGGGTGACTGCTATCGAAGTGCCGCCGCCCGGT
>CAXTMY010000058.1:0-6121 GCA_964245565.1 uncultured Acidobacteriaceae bacterium
CCCGCAAAGCCCGTCAGCAGGTACACCCACACCAGCCCCGCCACCCCGAGCAGCGGCTCGCCCAGCAGCCCCAGGTTCCACAGGCACCACATATTCGTCGCCAGGTGCAGAAAGCCGATGTGCACGAACATCGCGGTCGCCAGCCGCCACCATTGGCCGTACGCCAGTACAAACGCTCCATACGTCGCGCCCCAGTGCACCAGCTGCGCCGGCTGCGGCGAAATCGGCGACACCCCGGTCACCACCATCGCCACGAACACCGCACAGTTCACGCCGAGCAGCAGGTAGGTGCCGGGGGCCGCGGCCCATCCGCGCTGCGCAGGTCCCGCTACCGGCGGCAGCACCTCACCGTGGCTCGTGCCGTACGGCTGCCCATTGCCAACGACGGTGTAAAATCCGTTCCCCGGCGCTCCGTCGACCGCGCCGCGCTCCTGCTGCTCACCCATGGCTTCTACGGTACGGGCTGCACCTGCTCGCTGCAAATGACATTGGTGTGACAAGCCCGGAACGCACTTCGTACAATGACAACTTCTGCAACCATCGTCACGGAGGCACCCGATTTGACCGGTCTGAAGCCCGTACGCCGCGCACTGCTCAGCGTCACCGACAAGGACGGGCTCGTGCCGTTCGCCCACGGCCTCGCCGCCCACGGCGTTGAGCTCGTCTCCACCGGCGGCACCGCCCGCACCCTCCGCGACGCCGGCCTCCCGGTCCGCGACATCGACGACCTCACCGGCTTTCCGGAAATGCTTGACGGCCGCGTCAAGACCCTCCATCCGAAGGTCCACGGCGGCATCCTGAATATCCGCGCCAACCCGGCCCACCAGGCGGCCGTCGCCGAGCACCGCATCGAGCCCATCGACATGGTGGTCGTCAACCTCTACGCGTTTGAGAAAACCGCCGCCCGCGCAGGCGTCCCTTTCGGCCAGCTCATTGAGAACATCGACATCGGCGGCCCGTCCATGCTGCGCTCCGCCGCCAAGAATTTTGAAGACGTCGCTGTCGTCACCAGCCCCTCCGACTACGAGGCCCTCGTCAACGAGCTCGCCGCGAACAACGGCCAGCTCACCCGCGCCACCCGCTGGCGGCTCGCCCGGCAGGCCTTCGCCACCACCGCCGCCTACGATGTCGCCATCGCCAACGCCCTCGACCAGATCGGCGGGGACGAGCCGCCGGCGACCGACGCTCCGGCTTTGCCCGAAACCAACGCGACCGGATTGCCCGCGACGGCACTCCCCGCAACCCTGCGCCTCGTACTGCCCCGCACGGCCTCGCTCCGCTACGGCGAAAACCCGCATCAGCGCGCCGCCCTCTATGCCGACGGCTCCAAACGCGGCATCGCCGGGGCGCTCCAGCTGCAGGGCAAGGAGCTCTCCTACAACAACCTCGTCGACCTCGACGCCTGCTGGGAACTGGCGCAGGAGTTCACCGGCCGCGACGCGTACCACCCTGACACGCACAATCCCGGCGCGGCGGCCATGGTCGCCATCATCAAGCACACCAATCCCTGCGGCGCGGCCACCGGCGCCACCGTGCTCGAGGCCTACACCAAAGCCCTCGCCGCCGACCCCGTCTCCGCTTTCGGCGGCGTTCTCGGCATCAACACCGAGGTCGACGAAGCCGCCGCCGAGGAGATCGCCAAGCTCTTCGTCGAGGCCATCGTCGCGCCGGCCTACACCCCCGGCGCGCGCGCCCGCTTCGCCGCCAAAAAGAACCTTCGCCTGCTCGAAATCGAGCACAGCGCCGGCGCGCAGGTTCTCAAACACATCTCCGGCGGCCTGCTCGTGCAGGACGCCGACCGCGCTTCCGCCCAGCCCGAAGACCTGAAAGTCGTCACCGTCCGCCAGCCGTCCAACGAAGAACACCGCGCCCTGCTCTTCGCCTGGAAGGTATGCAAGCACGTCAAGTCGAACGCGATCGTCTACGCCCGCGACGGTCAGACCGTAGGCATCGGCGCAGGGCAGATGAGCCGCGTCGACGCCGCCCGCTTCGGCGCCCAGAAAGCGACACTGCCGCTCCAGGGCACCGTAGCCGCTTCCGACGCCTTCTTCCCCTTTCCCGACGGCCTCGAAGTCGTCGCCTCCTCCGGCGCCACCGCCATCATCCAGCCCGGCGGCTCTGTCCGCGACCCCGAAGTCATCGCCGCCGCCGACCGCCTGAACCTCGCCATGCTCTTCACCGGCACCCGCCACTTCCGCCATTAAGTTGCGACTATTCGTACATACGGGTACCCAAATTAAACGCCGTTGATCCGGCCACACTCAGCCCCGAGCAACGCGAGGACCACACCCGCCAGCGCCAGCAAGGAAACGAGAACGCGCCGCGAAGCGGCCTCCAGCCGAGCAGGCGGTCTTAAGCCTGTTTCCCCCCTCCCGCGGGGTAAAGGCCCACGGCGCCTTTCCGCCGTGGGCCTTTACCCCGCCGTAACACGGAATCTCGCCGCGCGCATCCTTCCGGCGTTTACAATCGTCTGTACAGCAAGCTGGCTGTCTCTTGGTCGGCTGAAAGGCAGCCCAGGCGCCGTACGCTCATGACTCCGAGACACACTCCGGCACCATTCTCCGCTCCGCGTAGCCGCCGCATCGCCGGCCGCGCCACGCTCCTCGCCTACGCGGCCCTGCTCCTCGCAACCGTCTCGGCAAGCGCCCAGTCGAAGCCCGCGCCGACCCAGGCGCCTGGCAAGGACGACCCCACTGCCGACGCCTATTACCACTCCATGCTGGCCCATGCGTATGAGGAGCAGGCGGTTTCCGGCGGGCAGCCCGAGCTGGCGGCCAAGGCCATCGACGAGTACAAGCTCGCGCTCGCCGACAAGCCTGACTCAACCGAGCTCGGCAATGCCCTGGCGGAGCTGTACTTCCGCACCGGCCGCGTCAAAGACGCGATCGAAGCGGCCCAGGCTGAGATCGCCCGTGACCCGAACTCCCTGCCCGCGCACAAGCTCCTCGGCCGCATCTACCTGCGCTCGCTGGGCGATGGCCAGAGCGCCGGCCAGAACCAGATGCTGCAGCTCGCTATCGGCGAGTACACCCGCATCGTCGCGCTCGAGCCCGGCAATATTGAAGATCACCTGCTGCTCGGCCAGCTCTACTCCTTCGCCAAGGACTCCGCGCAGGCCCAGGCCCAGTTCGCCGCCGCGCAGAAGATCGATCCAAACTCCGAAGAGGTCGTGCTCAACATGGCCCGCATCGACACGGAGCAGAACAACATTCACGGCGCCATCCAGGTCCTCAGCGCCCTGCCTGAGCCCAACCAGACCGCCAAGACCGAGTACGCGCTCGGCGCCAGCTACGACCAGATCCACGAGAACAAGAAGGCGATCGTCGCCTACCAGAAGTCCCTCGCGCTCGAGCCGGACAACCTCGACGTGGAACGCGCGCTCGCCGACGCCCTGCACCGCGACGGCCAGGACAAGGCCGCGCTCGCCGCCTACAACGATGTCATCGACGGCGACCCTACGGACGCCTCGGCCTATCTGCATGCGTCCGAGATCGAGCGCAGCGAAGGCCGCCTTGAAGAAGCGCTGGCCAACCTCAAGAAGGCTGCGCCCCTGGCCTCGGACTCGCTCGAAATCCGCTACAACGAGGCCCTCGTCTACGAGCAGCTCGGCCAGTACTCTGACGCCGAACACCTGCTGACCAGGATGGTCGCCGACTCCGAGCACTCCACCAACGATTACTCGCCCGGTGAAAAGAACAATTACGCGCTCTTCGTCGATCACCTGGCGACCGTCTACAGCGACGAAGGCCGCACCGACGACGCGATCGCGGCCTATAACAAAATGATCCCGCTCGGCGGCGATTATGCCCTCAACGCCTACGGCTCAGAAGCCGACACTTATCGCGAAGTACACCAATATGACAAGGCAACCGCCGTGCTGCAGCAGGCAGTCCAAAAGTTTCCCAAGAACCGCAACCTCAAGCTCGCACTCGCCAATCAACAGGGTGCCCAGGGAAATTACGACCAGGCCGTCCGCACTGCTAAAAGCCTGCTGACCAACACGCCGGAAGACCGGGATGTGTACATCACTCTGTCCCAGCTCGACATGAATGCCAAGAAGTGGAAGGACGCGAACGAAGCCCTCGACAAAGCCGACCAGCTCAGCACCACCAACCCGGATAAGCTGACCGTCGATCTCCAGCGCGCCGTGCTGGAGGACCGCCAGAAACACTTCGACGCCGCCGACGACAATTACAAAAAAGCCCTCGCGCTCGATCCGGACAACCCCGTCGTTCTGAACGATTACGGCTACATGCTCGCGGACCGCGGGGTTCGCCTCAACGAGGCATTGGCCATGATCCAGAAAGCGGTCAAGCTCGACCCGCAGAACTATGCGGACCTCGACTCCCTGGGCTGGACCTACTTCAAGCTGGGCCAATACGCGCTGGCTGAAAACAATCTCCTCAAAGCCACGCAGCGCAGTTCGCAGGATCCGACAGTCCACGAGCATCTCGGCGACCTCTACGAAAAGACGGACCGCCTCAAGCAGGCCGCCTCGCAATGGGAAGAGTCCCTGAAACTCTACGCAAAGACCGACGCCGGCGATCTCGAGCCCGGCGAAGGCCAGCGCGTCCAGAAGAAGCTCGACTCAGCCCGCGTGAAGCTGGCCCGCGAAACCCCGGCGCAGATCGGCACAAGCACTGATAAGAACGAGAAGCAGCATCCGTAGAGTCCGCCGGAAGAACAGGCACTGCGCCGCCGCCGGCAGTTTCTTCCCCCCCGCCTGCATGCACCCGCTTCGCATGCAGCGTTATCCTAACGCTGCATGACTCCCCGACTTGCCTTCTGCGCTGTTCCTGAAGTTACGGGCGACCTGCTCACCGCGCGCGAGCACCCCGAACCAAGCCACGCCTACCGCTCCCCATTTGAGCGCGACCGCGCCCGCATCATCCACGCGCGTGCCTTTCGCCGTCTCGCCGGCAAGACGCAGGTCTTCTCCGCGGGCGGCGCGGCCGGCGAGCCGTCCGACCACTTCCGCTCGCGCCTGACGCACACCATGGAAGTCGCGCAGATCGCGCGCACCGTCGCCAACACCCTCGGCCTCAACCCCAACCTCACCGAAGCGCTCGCGCTCGTGCACGACATCGGCCATCCGCCCTTCGGCCATGCCGGTGAGCGCGCCCTCGACGCATGCCTCCGCGAGCACGGTCTCCGCTTCGACCACAACCTGCACGCCCTGCGCATCGTCGAGCACTTCGAGCTGCGTTACGCCGGCTTTCGCGGCCTCAATCTCACCTTCGCCGTGCGCGAAGGCATCATCAAGCACTCGCACGACTACACCCTCGCCGAGCAGCCGCAGCTCTCCGCCTATCTGCTCGACCAGCTCCCGCCCCTCGAAGCCCAGCTCATCGACCTCGCCGACGAAATCGCCTGGCTCACCGCCGACCTCGACGACGGCATGGAAGCCGGGCTGCTCGATCTGTCACACCTGCGCGCACATTTAGAGTTGTTCGAGCGCTTCTACGCGCCCATGGCCGCGCATCATGCTGCAGCGAGCGAGCAGCTCATCTTCAACGAAACCGTCAAGCGCATGCTCAACGCCCTTGTCGGCGACCTCATCGAGGAAACCGTCCGCCGCGTCGCCGCCGCCATCGAACCCTCTGCGAACGCCGACGCCATCCACTCCATTCGCCACGCCGGCCACCGCCTCGTCGCCTTTTCCCCGGCCATGGAAGCCGCGCGCATGGAAGCGAAACGTTACCTCTACACCTACCTCTACGGCTCGCCCGAGCTCAGGCGCGACCACGCGGTCGCCGAAACCGTCGTCCGCAAGCTCTTTGAGACCTGGGTCGCGCTCCCCATCCTGCTCCCCGCCGGATACTCCGCGCGCATCCAGGGTCTCGGCGGCACCGAGCAGCCCGCCCGCGTCATCGCCGACTACATCGCCGGCATGACCGACACCTTCGCCCTCCAACAACACGCCGCGCTGAAATAGCAATCAGCAAAGGTCAGTCCCGAGCAACGCGAGGGCCACAACGCCAGCACCCGCGCAGAAACGAGAACACGCCACGAAGTGGCCGCCAGCCGCGCAGGCGGTCTAAAAAGGTGCAGTAACGCCCCGGGTTTAGAAGCCGGGGGAAAGGACCATAACCCCCCGGCGCCCGCGGCCCCCCACCCCCCC
>CAXTMY010000058.1:6131-19051 GCA_964245565.1 uncultured Acidobacteriaceae bacterium
CCGCTTCTTTCGATGCGGCGTTACTGCACCTTCCCGCGCGGGCGCAGGCGGCCCAGCTCGCCCGCGCAGGCGATCGCATGCAGCGACGCGAGCTTCAGGTTATCGAACGCCGCCCAGATCCAGAACCGCGTCGACAGCGCCTCCTCCGCGTTCGTCTGCCGCACCCGCAGCAGCACATCTTCCTGCCCGGCGCTGCTCAGGTTGCTTGGCGGGTCGCCGTCGCCGATAACGACGTCAACGTGATCCCCGGCCAGCGCGGCTTCCAGGTGTTCGAGCGCCACCCCCCTCTCCAGCTCCACGCCCAGCGAAATGCCGTAGCCATGGAACGCAGGCACCTGCAGCAGCTGCACACCGACCTCCGGCAAACGCCCTCCGGAAAGCAGCGCGTAGTGCCGCCGGATCCGCGCCTCGGTCGCCACCAGGTCGATCTTCGCGGCTTCTCCCAGCACCGGCGTCAGGTTAAACGCCACCTGCATGTCGAACACGTCCTTCGGCATGTTCTGGAAGTTCAGCAGCGTCACCGTCTGCTGGTGCAGTTCATCCACCGCTGCCCGCCCATGTTCCGACGCCGGCTCGCACACCGTCGCCCACGCGCTGCGTACCGCGCCCACGTCCTGGAGCCGCGCCGTCACCAGCCCCAGCGTCGTTGCGGCGATATGCGCCGGCACCAGCGCCGGGGTGTGCAGGTCGGGCGCTGCCATGTTCGGGTTCTCCATGGCGTCCCGCACCCAGGGCGCCGCCACCAGCACGCCCGGCTCCGCCTCGAGCACGCCTGACAGGTCGATGATGCTGGCATGCGCCGCCTCAGCCGCCTGCCAATGGGTGCTGGTCTGCGCGGCAGAGCCCGCGAAGAACACGTAATCCACGTGCCGGAATGAATCCGCATCGATGCTCTGCACCACCGTGACCTCGTCGCCCACGCTCTCGATCTGGCCCAGGCCTTCCTCGTCATCCATCAGCACAAACTCTGCCGCCGCCAGCGCGCTGTCTTCCAGCGCCTCCGCCAGCTCCTTGCCGTGCAGGCTCGCCGCGCCGACAATCGCAATCTTCAGTCTTTCCCGCATACCATCCTTTTTCTTCGCGCGCGTATCTACGCCGTTCGCGTCCGCGCACTCTTGCGCTGCCACGAGTACAGCAGCCGGGCCAGCACTCCCGAGAACATATAAATAAGTGCAATCGCCGCCAGCACATATTGCGAAAAGAACACCAGCGCGTACAGAAAGACCCCCAGCAGCACAATCCACCGGAACGGGTGCGTCCGCGCCAGGTTGATCTCTTTCCCGCTCCAGAACCGCCAGGTGCTCACCATCAGGAACCCGATCGCTCCCACATATGCCCCCCACAGCAGCGCCACCCACGGCACCGCAACCGGCACGCCGCTGAAGAAATGCACCACCGCGGCAATCGCGCCGGCGGCCGCCGGAATCGGCATGCCGACGAAATACTTGCGCCCCGGCCTTCCAGGGTTCTTCGGCACCGGCGTTCCCGTGCTGTTGAACCGCGCCAGCCGCGCTGCGCCGCACAGCAGAAACAGGAAACACAGCAGCGCTCCCAGCTCCACCAGCGGATGCCGCGCGCTCACGCGCAGCGTCACCGGCAGCATGTGAAACCCCCAGCAGTACGCCAGCAGCGACGGCGCCACGCCGAACGTCACCACGTCCGCCAGCGAGTCCAGCTCCTTCCCGAAATCGCTCGTCGTGTTGGTCATCCGCGCAATGCGGCCGTCAATCGCGTCGAACGGGATGGCGAAGCCGATCGCCAGCGCGGCATAGTCATAGTGCTGCGGCTCCAGCGTGGAGCCCTGCAGGCTCTGCGTAATCGCGAAGTATCCCGCCGCGATATTCCCGGCGGTAAACACAGACGGCAGCAGGTACGCCCCGCGCCGCCTGCGCCTCGGCGCCTTCTGCCGCGACCCTTCTGGCCGCTCATCTGGCCGCCCCAAAGGCACCAGCCGCGTCGGCTCACTCACCGTCTGTCTCCACACGAGCCATTCCAGCACCGGGCGCGACAAACGCCAGCACCGTGCTCCCGCCCTTCACCGTCGCGCCCAGGCCAACCCGCACCTCGGCCTCGGCCGGCAGCAGCAGGTCCGTGCGCGAGCCGAACTTGATCAGCCCCACCCGCTGCCCGCGCGCCAGCCGATCCCCCGCCTTATGCCGCAAAACGATCCGCCGCGCCAGCAGCCCGGCGATCTGCTTAAACACGATCTCGTAGCCGTCCTCGGCCGCCACCACACAGATATTCTGCTCGTTGCGGTCCGCCGAAGCCGCATCCATCGCGTTCACAAACGCGCCCTTCTGGTAGCGCACCTCGCGCACCACGCCCGCCGCCGGCGCGCGGTTCACGTGCACGTTGAACACATTCAGGAAGATGGAGATTCGCTTCCGTGGGCCGGCCGGGGTCGCAATCGTCTCGATACTCGTCACCTTGCCGTCGGCCGGCGAAACCACCAGCCCCGGCTCCTGCGGAATCGCACGCTCCGGGTCGCGAAAAAACCACAGGAAGAATGCTGCAAATCCCAGCGGCAGCACCGCCCACCACCACGTGTGCGTCAAAGCCGCGACTGCAATCGCGACCAGAATCAGCGAGATACCATACAAATAGCCGTCGCGAACCATCCAGAGGATTATAGTGTCCGCGGCTGCTGCCCGCATGCCCGCTTACAACGCCACGCTCAGCAGCACCGCGTCTTCGTCCGGGCTGCGATAGTACCCCCTCCGCAGGCCATCCTGCCTGAATCCCTGCCGCGCATACAGCCGCCGCGCCTCCGCGTTCGAGGCCCGCACCTCCAGCACCAGCCGCTCCGCGCCCAGCTCCCGCGCCCACGCCGCCACCGTACGCACCAGCGCTCCGCCGATGCCGCGCCGCCGCCACGCAGCGGCCGTCACCACTGCTTCCAGCTCCGCAACGCCCGCAATGTGGCTCGCCATGGCAAACCCCTGCACGTGCTCCCCGTCGCACCACACCCATGCCCCGCGCCGCGTCGGCTGCTCCGCAATCACCTTCAGCATCCGGTAAAACTCGAGCGCCGGCCAGTGCGGCGCCGTCGGCACCGCGGCCGCAAGCGCGAGCACCTCCGCTACATCGCGCTCGCCCATCGTCCGAACCCCGTCCAACATCTCGCTCACAAACCGGCCGAGCTAGCCGACGCAGCGCGCAGCATCTGCTCCGGCCGCCACAGGTACAGCGCATCGAGCGCAGACGCGTCCTCCCAATCGCCCGCTTCCACGCGCGCCTGCGCATGCTGGAGCGCCGTCCACGCCGTCGGCTCCGCTGCTGTTCGCACCTCCGGGAACAGCGCCGCCAGCTTGCCTAATCTGTCTTCGCAAACCGTCACGGCTCCGAGCGCCCCCGCAGCCGCCCGCGCCTGCACCTCCTCCGGCGTCAACAGCTCCTCACTCGTCCTCGCTTCGCCAAAGCAGCCCAGGTACACGCTTCCACGACCCGCATCGAGCCCCACGCACTCCGCCCTGCTTGCCTCGGCCAGCACCGCCAGCCGCGACACCCCGACCACCGGCACCCCCGCGGCTTCGGCCAGCGCCTTCGCCGCGCTCAATCCGATCCGCATCCCGGTAAAGCTCCCCGGCCCGCGCACCACCACAATCGCGCGGAGCTCTGCCGGCCGCACCGCGCCCAGCAGCTCCCCCAGCGCGCCCGTCAGCAGCGAGCCGGCCGTCTTCGCGCCCAGCCGCGCCTCCCGCACCAGCACGCACCGGCCGCCCGTCACCTCACCCAGCGCCAGCGTCGCCTCCGCCCCGCACGTATCCATTGCAAGAATGACGCGTTTGCTCTCGGCGCTCACGGCCGCCCATCCAGGTGCGCCAGCACCTTCGCCAGCTGCGCGTCGTTGCTGTACCCCGAGCGTTCCGCCCGCGCCCGCCCTGCCGCGGCAATCCGCTCCCGCTCCGCCGGGTGCTCTAGGTACCACCGCGCCTTCTCCGCGCACTCCTCAATCGAGCCGTAGAACACCGCCTCGCGGTCTTCCTCAAACGCCTCTTGATGGCCCTCCGACCGCTCCGCCAGCAGAAACTGCGCGCATGCCGTGATCTCGAACGACTTATGCGCCACGTCTTCCTCGTTCATCTTCGTCACAAACGCCATGTTGATCCGCGAGCGCCACATCGCCTTGCGATACTCCTCGCCCTTCATCATCCCGCCGAACAGGTACTTCCGGCGCACCGCCTCCGGCCACGCCCCATCCCAGCGCGGCCCCGCGACCGACACCGGCAGCCCGAACGTTTCCCCCAGCTCCCGCAAAAACTCCGGCCGCTGCTCGAGCGGCGACCCCGTATACGCGAGCTCGCGGTCGCGGTCGGCATCGCTCCACCCGGCGGGCGGCGGAAAGTGCTGCAGCGGGTCATACGAAAGCGCGATCTTCAGCGCCGGCAAACCCCACTCCGCATACCGCAGCACATCCACATTGCGAAACAGGCAGTGCAGGTCGAACCGCCGGAACACCTTGTAGAACTGCTTCCAGCAACCGTCATTGCGCGGCCCGAACGGATTGTCCTGGTTATAGCAAACCGTCGTCGCGCCCAGCCGCTTCACCAGCTCCACCGTCCCGGCGTGGAAGTGTACCGGCTTGTCGAACCACACCACGTCCGGCCGCTCCGCGCGAACCAGCCTTTGCAGCGCGGCGTTCACGCGCGCCACCAGCGGCCCCACCGGATAGCGGTAGCGCAGCGCATTCACATACCGGTTCCGCGGCTCATACTCATCCACCGCGAACGGCACCATCTCCTGCCCCAGCCGCCGGAACGCCTCCAGCCGGTACAGCGAGGTATTGCCCGGCGCCAACGGGCCCACGTACAAGATCTTTCGCCGCTTCGGCTGCTCGCTCATCCCGCCCTTATCCGTTCAGTGCCTGTTGCAGATCCGCTTCCAGGTCCGCCAGGTCTTCAATCCCGACCGAGATCCGCACCATCCCGTCCGTGATCCCCAGCCGCGCGCGCTCGTCCGCATCGACCGCCGCATGCGTCATCGTCGCCGGGTGCGAAATCAGCGTCTCCACCCCGCCCAGCGACTCCGCAAGCGTGCACAGCTTCAGCCGCTTCAAAAACGCATTCGCCTTCGCAAGCGATCCCAGCTCAAACGCGATCATGCCGCCGAAGCCCGTCATCTGCGCGCACGCCAGGCCGTACTGCGGGTGCGGCCGCAGCCCCGGGTACCAGACCTTCTCAACCGCGGCATGCTTCTCCAGCAGCTCCGCAATGGCGCGCCCGTTGCGGTCATGCGCCTGCATCCGCACCGCCAGCGTCTTGACGCCGCGCAGCACCAGCCATGCCTCAAACGGCGACAGGATGCCGCCCGTACACTTCTGGATAAAAGCGAACTGTTCCTTGTGTCGCGGCGTCGTCCCGACCAGCACACCGCCCAGCCCGTCCGAGTGGCCGTTCAGGTACTTCGTCGTCGAATGCATCACGATGTCCGCACCCAGCGCGATCGGCTGCTGAAAGTACGGCGACATGAACGTGTTGTCGACGGACAATTCGCAACCATGCCGGTGGCAGATCTCCGCGGCCACCCGGATGTCCGTCAGGATCATCAGCGGGTTCGTCGGCGTCTCGATATGCACGAGCCTGGTATTCGGCCGCAACGCTGCTCGCAAGGCTTCAGGGTCGGTCGTATCCACGTACGTGAACTCGATCCCGTACCCGGCCACGATCCGATTGAACAGCCGCGGCGTCCCGCCGTACACGTTCTCGCCGCACACCACATGGTCGCCGGTCTTCAGCAGCGTCACCAGCGCGGCAATCGCCGCCATTCCGCTCGCGAACGCATGCGCGCTCGTGCCGCCCTCGAGCGACGCCAGGTTCGTCTCCAGCGCATCGCGCGTCGGGTTTGACACCCGCGAGTACTCCCACCCCTTGTGCCTGCCAATCTCCTCCTGCGCATACGTCGAGGAGAGATACACCGGCACATTCACCGCCCCGGTCAAAGGATCGGGTGCCTGCCCATCATGAATCGCGCGCGTCGAAAATCCAGCCATGCGTCCAAGGTATCAGGCGCTTTACTTTACGAGGAGAACGATCAGCGTGGCGGCGGTAGCAGCGTGCAGCAGAATATGCGCGGTATTCGGGACGATTCCATTGCGTTGCGGCAGGAAGGAATGTGTCTTCCCGAACATTTTTCGGTAACGCGCCGCACGTTCCGGTTCTGCCCGGATGAGGTACGGTATCCACCATGCCTGGATCTGGCCGATCAGGAGCAAACCGTAGCTGATCCAGAGCCAGCTAACGAGCCAGTGGGGGAAAGCTTGCCGTACATACAGCAGGCTGAACGCGAGACCAATCGTAAAAGGCACGCTTTGCACGAGCGTAACAACAACCAACCGCCTCAGTGAGTCCTGAGCCCGTACCGCGGCGACATCATTGAGCCGTCCAAGCGGAACCCAGTCATGCGTCCAGAGAAAAAGAACCTGAAATGCCTGAAGACCAATCAGGACGATCGCGGACTGACGGCTCACCGGAGAAAACATTTCATTTCGCTCTCAGCTATAGATATCTTTCGACAAATACCGCTCCGCCGAATCCGGCACCACCGTCGCCACGCGCTTACCCCTGCCCAGCCGCTGCGCCACGGCCAGCGCCGCAAACACCGCCGCCCCGGCGCTCGAGCCCGCCAGCACACCCTCTTCCCGCGCCAGCCTCTGCACCATCCTGAACGCGTCCGCGTCCGCCACCCGCACAATCTCATCGGCCACCGACGGATCAAACGTCTCCGGCACAAACGACACCCCGATGCCCTCCACCCGGTGCGGTCCCGGCGCGCCGCCCTGCAGCACCGACCCCTCCGTCTCCACCGCAACCGTCAGCACCCGGGCATCCCGCTCCTTCAGGAACCGCGCAATCCCGCTAAACGTTCCGCCCGTTCCCACGCCCGCCACAAACGCGTCCACGCGTCCTTCCATCTGCTCCCACAGCTCCTGCGCGGTGGTTGCATGGTGAAACGCCGGGTTCGCGCGATTGTCGAACTGCCCCGCGACAAAGTACTCCGGCTTGCCGTCCGCCAGTTCCCGCATCCGGCAAATCGCCCCGCGCATCCCTTCCGCCTCCGGCGTCCGCACCACCGTCGCGCCAAACGCCCGCATCAGCGTGATCTTCTCTTCGGCAAACCCCTCCGGCACATACAACACCACGCTGTAACCGCGATTGATCCCGGCCAGCGCCAGCCCCACGCCGGTGTTGCCGGCCGTCGCCTCCACGATCGTCATCCCGGGCCGCAGCGCGCCGCGCCGTTCGCCGTCCAGCACGATGCCCAGCGCGGCACGGTCCTTTACGCTGCCGCCGGGGTTCAGGAACTCGAGCTTCGCCAACAGCGCCGCGCGTCCGGGCTCGCCTTCCGGCCGAGGCGCAAGCCGCCGCATCTCCAGCATCGGCGTCGCGCCGATCAGCGCCAGGATGTCATCCGCGACCCGCAGCCCGTGTCCCTTCGCCGGCAGCTCCACGCGCTAGGCCTGCGCCTGTTGCCCGGCAGCCCCGCCCGTCCCCGCGTTCTTCAGCGCAGAGGCCACCGCCTCCTGGATCTTGCTGTTGATCAGCGAGCACGGCAGCAGCATCGGCGACTTCGTGCACTGCACCTTCAGCACCTGGCCCTCCGGGTCGTAACTCCACCGGATCGTCACCCCGCTGTGCGAAGCCTCACCGCTGTTGCCCTGTCCGGCCAGCCCCGGAATGCCCAGCTGCTCCGCCTTGCTCAGAAAAAACGCGAAATGCTCGCTCGTAATGCCGCTGAATCCCTGCTCCTGACACTCCGCCATGCTGCACCCTCTCCTCGTTGCCAATGCCGCAAACTAGTTCGACCCGGTCGACATCTGCGGGTCCTCCGCACCTGCCGTCTTCGGGAAATACCCGCTGCGCGTCCTCACATTCAGGTTCTTCTTGCTGCCCGTCGCATGTGCCAGCACGCGCACCGCCCTGTACCCGCCCAGGCTCGCCGGCTTGGTCGAGTGGTAGCCGATCGTGTACTGCGACCGGATATCCTGCGCCACCTCGCCCGCGATCGCGTCCACGTCGTTCAGCGACTTGGGAAAATACGCCATCCCGCCTGTCTCTTCTGACAGCAGCTGCAAGGCCCGCTTCGCCTCCCGCGCCTCGTGCGCTCCGCCGTCATCGCCGAACAGCAGCCCGATGCAGTACACAATCGGACCGCCCAGGTCCTGCACCCGCCGGATCGTCTGCTCCAGCGTCAGCCCGGAGGCGTTGTCCTCGCCGTCGGTAATAATCAGCAGCACCTGCTTCGACCGCTTTGCCCCCTTGCTCAGCTCATCCGCCGAGGCCACCGTCGCGTCATACAGCGCCGTGCCTCCCTTTGAGTCGAAGTGCGCCAGCCCGTCGCGCAGCTTGTTCAGGTCCGAGGTAAAATCCTGGTCGATAAACGCCTCGTCGGAAAAATTCACGACAAACGCCTCGTCCTCCGGGTTCGACGCCCGCACCAGGTCCAGCGCCGCCGCATTCACCGCCCCCCGCTTCGACCGCATCGACCCCGAGTTATCCACCAGAATGCCCATCGAGACCGGCACATCCGAGTGCTGGAACGAGGCGATCGTCTGCTCCACCCCGTCCTCGAACACGTGGAAGTCGTCCTTCGTCAGGTTGTTCACCAGCTGCCCCTGGTCGTTCAGCACCGTCGCGTTCAGCACCACTTCCTGCACATCGCGCCGCAGCGTGTACTTGCCGTCCTCCCTGCCGATGTCCCCGCCCTGCGCGGCCGCGGGCGCGTTCTCCGCCCCGGAGCCGGGCTTCACCGCGGCATTGTCCGCCGCATCCGGAGAAACCACCGGGTCGCGCTCCATATCGAGTGAAGGCTGCGTCTCCGGGGCCTGCTGCGTTTCCTGTGCCGGCGGCGCCGTCTGCGCGCGCAGCCCCGCCGCGGGCACAAGCAGCAGCAGCGCTGCCAGCAGAAAACCCGGTTTGTTACTGGGAAGGCGCATAGTAGCCGGACCGCGCATGCACCGTCAGCATCGGCAGCCCCGACGGTGGATCAAGTCGCACCTTCACTTTACGCCACTTGCCGTCGTTTCTCGTGTCGTTCGACCGATACCCCAGCACGTACTCTTCCCGGATCCGGTCCGATATCTTCTCCGCCACTTCCGTCATGTCGCTGATCTCGTCCACCCGGAACATCTCTCCGCCCGTGTCTTCGCACAACTCGTTCAGCAGGATCGGCCCCAGCCGCTCCTCCTCCGTCGGCGCATATATATCGAAGATCCCCATCGAGAAAATCTGCACATCCGACTCACGCACAATCGCCCGCACCTCGCTTTCCGTGTACCGCGAGCGGTTATCCCCACCGTCTGAAATGATCAGCAGCGCCTTTCTCTGGTAAGCCGCGTCCTTCATCTTGTTCACGCCGAAGTAGATCGCATCCAGCAGCGCCGTACGCTTCTGCGGCTTCGCCATGGCCAGTCTCGTGTCGATATCGTCCACCGAGGAAGTAAAGTCTTCCATCAGCTCCGGCCGGTCGTTGAACCCGATCACGAAGAATTCGTCCTTCGGGTTGGCCGTCTTCAAAAACGCCTTGAGCGCCTGCAGCGAACGGTTGAACTTATCGGTCATTGACCCGCTCAGATCCAGGATGATGCCGATCGTCGCCGGCGCGTCCTCTGTCGAGAACGTCTTGATCGTCTGCAGCTGCTCCGGCCCCGTCGTCCCTTTCTCATACAGGTAGAAGTTGTTTTTCTCGAGCCCCGTCACCAGCCGGTTCATCGGGTCCGTCACCGTCAGCGGAATCAGCGTCAGGTTCACATCCACGCGGATGTTCTCGCTCGCATGCGCGCGCAGCGCAGCCGGGCCTTCCACCGTCTTTTCACCCGTCAGCGCATCCGGAGAAGCCGCCGCCGGCGCGGCTTTCACCGGCGGCGGCACATGCACCTCGTCGAGAGGACTGCCGCTCTGCCCATAGGCGCTGACGGCCAGCCAGCAGAGAACACCGGGCAGCACCCTTCGGCCGAATCGCCGCGTCTTCCGCCACGCGAGACAAGCTGTGAGCGATCGCATCATCCGCTTCACCTGGTCCGTAGCAGCCCTCAGCCGCGCTCGTGAGCTCTCGCGCCGCCGGTGCCAACGGGCCTCTATCTTGCGGCACCCGCACTCCCAATGCAAGCGCCGCTTTCCACCGAATCGGTACAATCAACCGAACCGGCACAAACAAAGAAAGTTCCCACGCAATGGCTCGCATCTACCCTTTTCGCGCTCTCCGCTACAATCCCTCGCTCGTCCGCGTGGAAGACTGCCTGACGCAGCCCTACGACAAAATCACACCCTCCATGCAGGCCGGCTACTACGCGCGCAGCCCCTACAACCTGGTCCGCATCATCCTCGGGCTTCCCGAGCTGTTCGACACCCCCGGCGAGAACGACGTCTACACCCGCGCCGCCCGCGATTTTCGCGAGTGGCGCGCCCAGGGCATCCTCGCGCAGGAGGCCGAGCCCTGCCTGTTTGCCTACGCCCAGCAATTCACCATTCCCGGGACCACCCGGCAGGCCGAGCGCCGCGGCCTCATCGCGCTCGGCGCCGTCTCTCCCTACTCTGAGGGCATCGTCTTCCGCCATGAGCAGACCCACACCCGCGCCCGTGTTGACCGGCTCAATCTGCTCCGCGCCACCCGCGCCCACTTCGGCCAGATCTTCATGCTCTACTCAGACCCCGCCCGATCGGTCGAATCGCTTCTCTTCTCTCCCGCAAGTGCCGGCACCGTCCCTGACATCGAGGTGCGGGACGAGTTCGGCGTCGTGCACCGCGTCTGGAAAATCAGAGATGCGGCCACCATCAACATGGTCCAGGGCGCGCTCGGCGATAAGAAGCTGATCATCGCCGACGGCCATCACCGCTACGAAACCGCCCTCGCCTATGCCGCTGAAACCGCGCCTGCCTGGCTCAAGGACACCGTCGGCAGCCGCCGCCAGCCGCCCTACCCCGAGGCCGCCGTCATGATGACCCTTGTCAACATGGAAGCAGAGGGTTTGCAGATCCTGCCGACCCACCGCGTCCTCTCCGGCCTCGAAGCCTTTGACGCCCCCGGCTTCTTTGCCCGGGCCGCGAACGTCTTTTCCTCGGTCGAGGACTTATCCGGTGTCGACCCGCGCAACGCCCAGGACCTGACCGCCGCCCTGTCTGCGGCAACCGCGAAAGCTCCACCCAATGCGACCGTCCTGCTCGCCGTCACCCGCAGCCGGGTCTGTGCGCTCACCATGGACACGGCGGCCCGCGCCGCCGCACTGCCCGGCCTTCCGGAACGGCGCCGGCAACTCGACATGGTCGTCCTCCACGAAGCCGTTCTCGCGAACCTCCTCGGCATCGACGCCGAAGCAGTGCGGGAAGGCGCCTATGTTCAATACGCCCGCGAGGCTTCGGAGGCCGTTGCCCCGGTGCTGCGCGGCGACGCCCAGCTCGCCTTCCTGGTCAACCCGGTCACGCTCGCACAGCTGCGCGAAAACACCTTCGCCGGCGAAGTGATGCCGCAAAAATCCACGGACTTTTACCCGAAACTGCTCAGCGGGCTCGCCATCTATGCCCTCGACGAACAGGCAGGCGATCGCTGAACCTATGCTCCGGCGGATGACAACACGCGAGCGAAGCGGCAGCCGCGCCTGCCGGTGGCGTCCCTCGGCCAGGCCGCTGCCATGCTTCCTCGCCCTGCTGCTCTGCTCCGCGAGCGTCGCCATCCCGCCCCTGTCTGCCGCTCAGCCCCTTTCCCTCTCCCAGCCATTCACCGTCCTGCTCGACGCCGCCCACGGCGGCCCCGATACCGGGACAACGCTCGCCCCGCAGCTGTTTGAGAAAAACCTGGTGCTCTCGGTTTCCGTTCGCCTGCGCTCCGCGCTTACCGCCCGCGGCATCGCTGCCCTGACGACCCGCGAGAACGACACCGACCCATCCTTCGACGCGCGCGCCGCCCAGGCCAATCATCTCCATCCCGCCGCCTGCCTCGTCCTGCACGCGACGGCCAGCGGCTCCGGCGTCCACCTCTACGTGTCGTCTCTTCCGCTGGCGCAACCCAGCCCCGCGCTCGCCTCCTGGCAGACAGCCGAGGCGCCCTTTGCCACCCAGAGCCTGCAGCTCGCCTCCGGCATCAGCGCCGCGTTGCAGGCCTCCGGCATTCCCGTCACGCTCGGCCGGATGCGCCTGCAGCCCCTCGACTCCATGCAATGCCCCACCGTCGCCGTCGAGATCGCGCCGTTGAACCCGATGAGCGCAGAACAGAACGACCACGCCCGGATCTCCGATCCCGCCTACCAGCAGCGCATCCTCAACGCCCTGGCCGCCTCTCTGGTCCAGTGGCGCGCCGAACACCCCCCCGCACTCTCCGGAGGTACGCCGTGAGCCCCACCCCACCCGGCAAGGACGGCGACCCGCCGCGCCGCCGCGGCTGGCAGTCTCCCGCGCCCAGGCCGGCTTCGCCCACCACGCCCGCGCCAAAACCGCCCTCCGCCACGCCCGCGCCTCGGCCGCCGTCCGTCGCGCCCGCGCCCGCGCCTCGGCCGCCAGCGCAACCAGCCGTGGCCGGCCCCAGCCCCAATTCCGCCCCAAACCAGCCGCCGGCATCCGGCACGCCGCAGCCGGCTCCCCGCACGCCAGGAAAACCCGCGGCACCCCGCGCAAATGCGGCGCCGCCTGCCCGCCCTGGCGGTTTCCGCAAGCCCGCCGCCGCGCCGCGCGGCCCCGCTCTCATCTCCCGCGGCGAGCGCATCCTCTTCTGGACCCTGCTTGCCGCCGTGCTCTCCATGAGCATCTTCCTCGCCCGCTATCGCGCCCGCATCGACGCCCACTTTCAGGCCCGCGCCATGTCCGTCCCGCTCGCCGCGGCCGGTGCCTCCGCCACCTCCGCGCCCATGGTCCTCTACCTCGCCAACGACGCCACCGGCGCCCACAACGCGGGCACCCACGCCTACCCACTACCCCAGGACGTCAACAACCGCC
>CAXTMY010000059.1:0-6020 GCA_964245565.1 uncultured Acidobacteriaceae bacterium
GCGGAGGCGAGCCAGCCCGTGTAGTGCACCGTGAACGAGTCGCCGGGCGCAGCCGCGGCGCCGGTGCCGGTCGTGATGTCGACGTAGCGCAGGGCGAACGCAGTGTGCACCGCGCCGGCGGCCGCGGGCAGCCCGGGCGGCACCACCGGCGGCGGCAGGCACTCCGCCGACGCGTGCGCCAGGGTGCGGCGGTGGGCCAGGGTGTTGTGGGCCGAACTGTGGGCCGCGCTGGGCGCGGGAGCGGTCTGGGTGGCGGTCTGGGCGACTGCCAGCAGGGTCAAGCCAGGCAGCAGTGGAGCTGAAAGAATCGCGAGCGCCGGGGTGAGGGTCCGGGCCAGCGGTTGTCGAGTCTTCATGCGAACCATAGTACCTGCCCCGGCGGCTGCGGGGACTTCCCGGATGCGGTTCGAGCCTGTGTTCCATGGCATGCAGGCCCACATGCACGCTCTGTTGGCTTTTCCCGGGCGTACAGCAGTGCGGGAAATGCTCTAGACTTGGGTGCAGCATTACTGATGCCCAGTTACCTGACCATGCAACCTTTTCGCTCCAGCCTTCCCGCCCTGCTCGCGCTCCTGCTGCTCGCCCCGCTCCCGCTCCGCGCCCAGGCGCCTGTGCCGGTCCAGACGCTCACACCCGGCCAGGCGCCGGCCGGCAGCACACTCAGCAACAAGATCCCGCAGCAGCCCCGGATGCCGAAGCCTCCCGCGCTGATCGACCCGGCCGGACCTGCCGTGTCGCTGGAATCGAGCGAGGCGATGTTCGACGTCGCTGTCGCGCTGAACGCCTGCGGCTACGACGCCGGGCTGGCCCAGTCCGACCCGCTGCGGCAGGAGGTGCGCGACCAGGTGAACAAAGCGGCGCAGGCCTCGGCCGCGGTGCGCGATGCGCGGGACCAGCTCTGCCTGTTTGTCGCCCAGCACCGGCTGTTCGAGGGTTCGCGCGACCTTTCCCAGTATGTTTCGCTCGCGCTCTACCTGACGCCTCCGCCGGAGCTCGCGCTCTCGGTCGACGAGTCCGACCTGCCGCCGGATGCGACGCAGGTCTCGGACATGCTGCCGATCCTGCGCAAGTTCGCCGACGCCATCCAGCTGCACCTCATCTGGCTGCGCTTCCACCCGCAGTACGAGGCGGAGAGCGAGAAGCTGCACGATTCGCTGACGCAGATGATCCTGGACGTGAACACGTACCTGAAGCTGCCGGCCAGCACCTACACCGGTTCGCGGTTCCTGGTGGTGCTGGAGCCGATGCTGGACCCCGCGCAGACCAACGCCCGCGTCTACGGCTCGGATTATGTCGTGGTCGCCGCGCCGGTCAACGGCACGATCAACATGCAGGACGTGCGCCACACCTACCTGCACTACATGATCGAGCCGCTCCTGTATGCGCGGGCCAGCTCGCTCGACCGGATGCTGCCGTTCCTGAAGACGGTGCGCGACGCGCCGCTCGATTACCAATACCGCTCCGACATCGTCTCGCTCACCGTCGAGAGCATGATCCGCGCCGTCGAGGCCCGGACGATGAACACCGGTGTAACCATCTTCGACTTCCCCGCGGACTCGCCCCGGGAAGACCTGCCGCGCCTCCAGCACCGGCACGATGTCTCCATCCAGCAGGCCGAGGCGGTACGGCAGGCGGCGGTGAACAAGGACATGAGCGACGGGTTCGTGCTGACGGAGTATTTCTACAAGGAGCTGGGGCCGTTCGAGCGGGGCCCGGAAAGCCTGAAAGAGGCGATGGGGCCGATGGTCTACGGCATGGATGTCGACGCGGAGGTGCATCGCGCGAAGCAGGTCACGTTTGTGGAGCAGGCGCCGGCCGATGTGATCCGCAACCCGGTGAGCAGCCGGGGCCTGGACCAGGCGGAAGTGGACCTGAAGGCCGGGGATGCGGAGGGTGCGAGCAAGCTGGCCATGCAGGCCATCAAGGACCGCACGGCCGACCCGGCGCGCGCCGACTACGTCCTCGGCCTGACCTGGCTGATGAAGGGCGACACGGATTCGGCCACGAACGACTTCAGGGAGACGACGCGGCTCACGCAGGACCCGCGCCTGCTGGCCTGGTCGCATATCTGGCTGGGCCGCATTGACGATGTGCGCGACGAGCGGCCCGATGCGCTGAACGAGTACAAGGCTGCGATGACGGTGCGCGACGGCCAGCAGGACACGCTGGAAGCGGCCGAGAGGGGGCTGAAGCAGCCCTACGCCCTGAACCAGACAAACAGCAGCGCCGCGGCGGCAGGCACGGCCGGTGCAGGCGCGGAGCCCGGGGACGCAAGCAAACCGCAGTAACGGACTGAGTACCAATGGCTTTGCCGATGCTGCTGTGCCGCTACCCTGCATCTTCTAAAGTAGAGGGGTGGCACCAGAGTATTTTTCACTCCTGGTGTAGAGGCCCGAGTTCTCGCTCCAGTGGAGTAGCCCGGCGGAACAGCCGTGCGCGCACTGGCGGTCCTTCTATTTTGAGTGAAAATGCGCTGGGCGAGCGAAACCGGCCGGGACGACTGGCCGGGGAACCGCCGGATCCGCAGAAAAGAGTTGTTGACGTGCCGGAACATGCCAACGGTCTGCCCGCGCCCCCGGCGCTTGAAGCGAAGCTCGGCTACCGGTTCGCCCGGCCGGCCCTGCTGGCGCAGGCGCTGACCCACAGTTCGCTGCGCCACGAGCAGCAGACGGCGGCGCCGGAAGACGGGCAGCCCGCAGCCGGCAGGCGGGAGAGCACCCGGGACAATGAGCGACTTGAGTTCCTGGGCGATGCCATTGTGGGCATGCTGGTGGCGGAGTCGCTGTACCGCCGGTTCCCGTCGCTGCGCGAGGGCGAGCTGACCCGGCTGCGCGCGGCGCTGGTGAGCAGGAAGTACCTGGGCGAAGTCGGGCTGGGGCTGGAGCTGGGCCAGTGGCTGCACATGGGCCGGAGCGAGGAACGCAACGGCGGACGGAAGAAGGCGGTGCTGCTGGCCAACTGCATCGAGGCGGTCACGGCGGCCATTTACCTGGACAGCGGCAGCCTGCCGGCGGCGGCGGAGTTCGTCGAGCGGGCGATCGTTGCGCCGCAGGCCGACAGCCTGTACGGCGAGCTCAAGGCAAAGCACGCCATCGGCGATTACAAGTCGGCGCTGCAGGAGTTTCTGCAGGCTCGCGGCTGCGGGCAGCCGGAGTACACCGTCGAAGCCGAAACCGGCCCTGACCACCGCAAGCGGTTCCTGGTTGAAGTCCGCACCGCCGCGTCTGATCCGGGGGGCGGGCGCGCGCTGGCGCGGGGCAGCGGCAGCACCAAGAAAAAAGCGGAGCAGGAAGCGGCACGGCGCGGGTATTCCAAGCTGCAGACCCCGGAAGCAGCCGGGATGGAAAACGACGCAGCCGGGTTATCCGCTGCGGCGGCTTCGCCGGACGGCCTCGGCGAGCCTGCCCGGGACGCACGATGAGCGCGCACCAGGCGTCGCCGGCACAGCACCCCGGGGCCGAGGCGCGCCCCCTTGCAGAGCGCCATGTCTCGCTGCTGCCGACCGTCGCCGAGACTGTGCGCTCGCTGCTTGCGATGATCGTCATCGCGCTGTTTCTGCTCACGTTCGTGATCCAGCCTTTCCGGATACCGTCAGAGTCGATGGAGCGCACGCTGCTGGTCGGCGACTTCCTGCTGGTCAACAAGCAGATCTACGCGCCTGCCGGCGCCTTCGGCTGGCTGCTGCCGTATCGCGAGCCCGGGCGCGACGATGTGATCGTCTTCCACTTCCCGCTCGATCCCGCGGAGTACGTGGTGAAGCGGATCATCGGGATGCCGGGCGATCGCATTCACCTCTCGCACGGCGTGGTGTTTCGCAACGGCGCGGCGCTGCGCGAGCCGTTCACGGTGGATGAGCCGAGCTATGCAGACCCGTACCGGGACAACTTTCCGCGCGGCACCTATACCGACCCGGGGGTGGACCTGCACTGGTGGCGGACGATGCCGTCGCACATGCAGGGCGGTGACGTGGTGGTGCCGCCGGACGCGTACTTCGTGATGGGCGACAACCGGAACCACAGCCGGGACAGCCGCTACTGGGGCTTTGTGCCGCGCAGCGACATTCTCGGGCGGCCGTTCGTGATCTACTTCTCGCTGCGCGAGCCCTCGGCGACCGATATCCCGACGCTGCCGGATGATAAACTCGGACACGAAAACGACCCGGTCAATCCGGTCAACGGCGTTGTGGACTTCGCGCGCTGGGACCGCATGTTCCGCATCGTGCGCTAGAGCCTTCACGAGCGCGCACCTGAATCAAGACGGAGTCTATGGCAAGCACAGTGGATGAAGAACAGCAGACAGCGCGCGTCAAGGCGGCCGCGGAAGAAACGCCGCTGGAGTTCATCGCCTCCATCTGCGGCGTGCTCGTCTTCGGCCTGTTCATCCTGACGTTTGTCTTTCAGAACATGGTCATTCCTTCCGGCTCCATGCTCAAGACGCTGCTGATCGGCGACCACGTGGTGGTCGACCGCATCACGCTCGCGCCCAAGGCCGGCTGGGCGCCGTTCGTTTACTACCGCAATGTCCGCCGCGGCGATGTTGTCGTGTTTTACAAGCCTGGCGAGCCAAATCTGTTTCTCGTCAAGCGCGTCATCGGCATTCCGGGCGACCGGATCCACCTGCGCAACGGTGTTGTCTTCCTGAACGGCAAAGCGCAGAGCGAGCCGCAGACCGAGAAGATCACCGACCAGAATTACCTGCCGTATGTCGATGATTTCCCGGCCGTGCCGCCGAGCGAGGCAGCCGGGGTGACCGCAACCTGGGCCGCGGAGTTGCCCACGCATATCCGGGGCGAAGACCTGGTGGTGCCGCCGGGCGACTACTTCTGCATGGGCGACAACCGGCCGCTTTCTCTCGACAGTCGCTACTGGGGTTTTGTGCCCCGCGCGAACATCATCGGCAGACCTCTCTTTGTGTACTGGTCGTTCATCACCGGCGAAAACCAGAACGACCAGACCAGCACCAAAGACCAGGTCGCATGGTTCGGCCACATCGTGCTCCACTTCTTCGACCAGACGCGCTGGAGCCGGACCTTCCACCGGATTCGCTGACGTGTCCGCGCCGCGAACCGAACCGGAACCGGTGACACCCGCCAGCTACACTGACCGGACCGCGCCGGAGAGCCCGGCCGCACCGACACCGGCGCTACGCAAAGAGCCGATCCTTGTCGCCTCCTGCACCCTGCTCCTGCTGCTCGCGATCGTGCCGCCGCTCATCAACCTGGGCCGTTATCAGCGGCGCATTGCCACGGCCATCAGCCAGTCGATCGGCCGGCCGGTCAGCATGGACTCGATCGCTCTCCGCCTGCTCCCCTGGCCGGCCTTTGCAATTGACAATCTGACGGTCGGGGAAAATCCGGGATTCGGGGCTGAACCCGCGCTGATCGCGCCCGAGGTCGTCATTGAGCCGAGGCTCTCCTCGCTGTGGCGCGGGCGCTTCGAGCTGAGCCGGGTCGACCTGACGGACGCCAGCGTCAACCTGGTGCGGCGCGCGGACGGCCGCTGGAATATCTCGTCGGTGCTGCTGCAGGCTTCGCACCTGCAGAACGCGCCGACGGCGCAGACCCGGCCCGGACCCGCGCCGCGCTTCCCGTACATTGAGGCGACCGGCACCCGCATCAACTTCAAGCGTGGCGATGAGAAACTGCCCTACTCGCTGTTGAATGCGGACTTCTCAATGTGGCTGGCATGGCCCGGGAGCTGGCAGCTGAAGCTCGAGGGGCAGCCCGTACGCACCGATCTCGACCTGGCGCTCGGGGATACCGGCCTGCTGCGTATCGAGGGTGAGCTGCACCGTACGTCAGAGCCTGGGACGTCAGGGCTCGGGGCCGCCGCGCTCGGGACCATGCCGCTCGACCTGTCGGGCGAGTGGAGCCATGCGCCGCTCGGCCAGCTCAGCCGCCTGCTGCTTGGCGACGACCGGGGCTGGCGCGGGGAGATCGATGTCACCGGCCAGTTGAAAGGCGAAATCGACAACCTGGATCTGCGCACCCACCTGGTGATCCTGAACCTGCACCGGCAGGA
>CAXTMY010000059.1:6030-18352 GCA_964245565.1 uncultured Acidobacteriaceae bacterium
GTTTACCCCGGAACAGCCCTTTGACGTGGACGCGACCTGCGGCGCCCATTACAGCCGTTCGCAGCCGATGACCGATGCGCTCCGCTGCCGGTGGCCGGTCGCGGCGGGAGCGCTGGTGCTGCGCGGCGGTGCTGACCAGGCCGGGCGCCATGCGGAGTTGACGATGGACCGGCTGCCGGCCGACTTCATCGCCTCGGTGCTGACCCTGGCCCGGCCGGGGATACCGGCCGCGCAGCGCTTTGCCGGCGAGCTGAGCGGAAGCTTCGGCTACGACGCCGATACCTTTACCGGCAGCGCCGCCATGCCTGAACTAGACATCGCCAATGCCGGCATGGGTGGGACTGAGCTGGTCATCCGCGACATCGCGGTCCAGGCCGAGCCGGGCTCGCTGCCTGCGCTCGCCATCACGGGCGCGCCGGTGGACCTCGGCGTCCACACTGAGCCGCTGGCGCTCGCCGCGGAGCTGACGCCGCAGGGGTACACGCTGCACGCCGGCGGCGGCGCGACGCTGCCCGCGCTGGCCGCAGCCGCACGCGCGCTGCGCTTACCGACAGCCAGCACGCTTGGGGCCAGCGCGCTGGCGGCAGGCGCGGGCACTGGTAGCGCGGGTCCGGCAACTGCCCAGCTCGCGCTGACCGCTGCGGGGGCCTGGATAGGCGACGAAGCGGCGGACCGTGTTGCCGCGCGGGCGACCGGCAGCATCCGCTTTGCGAATGTGCGCTGGAGCCCACCCTGGCTTTCCGTTCCGGTTCGCTTCGCGGCCCTGTCTGTTTCGCTCAGCCCGGGGCTGATGCGGTGGAGCACCGGCTCTGCTGCGATCGCGGCCGGCCCGAACGCCGTGCACTTCGCCGCGGATGCCTCGGTGCCGTTCGACTGCGGAGTGCCCGAGAGCTGCGGGGCCCAGGTTTCGCTGCGCACCGCCGCGCTCGACGCGCAGGCGCTGCAGGCCGCGCTGCACTCCTCGCGCAGCGTTCTTTTGTCCGGCCTGCTCGACCGGATTGACGCAGGAGCACAGGCGCCGATGCTGCCGCAGGCCTCGGGCTCGATCCATGCGGGGGTATTGACGCTGGGGCGCCTGGCGCTCCGCAATGCTTCCGCCGTGTGGACGACGGGTGAGCCGTCCGGCGGTGCCCTGTTGCGCATACAAAGCCTGGACGGCCAGGCGCTCGGCGGCGCCGTCCACCTGCAGGGCACGATCGGCTGGTCCGGCGACGGCCCGCGCTATGCCGTGCGGCTGCTCGCGACCGGAGTGAGCGCGGCGGATGCCGCCCAGCTCTGGAACCAGGACTGGGGTCCCGGCATGCTCGGGGGCACGGCTGCGTTTACGCTGAACGGGAGCACGAGCACGGACCTGCTGCAGTCGATCCAAGGCACGTTCCATGCCTCGTGGGTCCACGGCTCGCTCGCGCCGGTGCTTCCGCATTTCGCCAGCTGGGACGGGACCGGAACGCTCGGGCCGGACGGCCTTGAGCTCACCCGGAGCACACTCTCCGGCACACCGGCAACTGTTTCGGGCAGGATCGGGTGGGATCGCACGCTGCACCTGGAGGTATCCAGTCCGGACGCGGCGCCGCTCGCGATCTCCGGAACACTGGCCGAGCCGGCGGGCAACTGAGTTCTTTACTGGATGAGACGGCGATGGATGCTCGCCTCGACCTCGGGCACGGTGCCGTCGTTGACTTCGACCTCGGTGGGCTCGCCCTGGAGCAGGATGCGCCGCGAGAGCGTGCCCCGCGCCGGAACCCGCACCTGGACAGTGACGGCGGTCGCTGCGGAATGGACCGTGACCGGAACCTGCGCCTCGGCGTAGCCGGAGTTGGCGATGTCGACCGCGACGAGCCACTGCTCGCCCGCTCCGGTTTTGCTCGAGAAGACATTCCGGATGGACAGGTCGGGCAGACCCGGATCGCTGTACACCCAGTCGCGGAAAAACCATCCCAAGTCGGTGCTTGGGCTGGCGAGGCCGGGGGCTGTGCCGGATGCTGCGCTTTCACCGGCCGAGCCATTTGCCTGGGCCGCATTTGCCTGCGCAATGCTCTTTTCCAGCAGCTTTTCAAAGTAATCGGGCGCGGTGTCCTTTGCCGGGTCATAGGCCCGCAGGGCGGCTCCGAGGGCCGCGTCTCCGGCGTAGCTGCGCAGCATCCACAGAACGGCCGTCGCCTTGACGCGGTAGAAGACGGGATCCTCGGCGGTAAGCAGCGGCTGGCCGGGCGAGATGCCGGGGCTTGCGGGCTCGGCCAAAGTCAGCGCGTTGCGCTCGCCGCCCAGCTGCTCCAGCGCCTTTTGCTCGCCTTCAGTGCGCTCGGCCCACAGCGCTTCCATCAGGCCTTCGACCCCCTGCTGCAGCCAGGCGCGGGGTGAGTGAAACCAGGCGTGGGTGAGCGGGCCGGCCAGCGAGCCGGCGAGGTCCGCGGACGAAGTGCCGGTGAGGCTCAGCAGGAGGGCGTCGCCGTCTTCGGCAGCGGCGGCGTCCTCGACCGGCAGGTCGAGCAGGAGCAGAGGGTCGGGATGTGCGGCCGCGCCGAACCAGTCGCGGTAGAGCGGCTCCAGAAGGCCGGCAGCCCCCGTGTACGCGGGCGCATTCGCCAGGTGGCTGGGCAGCGAGGCGACCTGCACCAGAGGGGTAGCGGCGGCGGCGACGCGCGTGGCCAGCACCAACGACGGCACCCTGAAGCCGAGCGGGGTAGGTGGGAGCGAGACGCGCACGACGCCCGGGAAGCTCGCGGCGGGCATGGCCGCGGGCGCGCCCGGCTCGATGCGATGGCCGTCGAGCACGGCGAACGCGGGCGGCTCGCCGGTGAACTCGGCAGTAACGGCCATGCTGACGACGGCGGCGCTGTTTTCGCGCTTCTGGCGGCCGATTTCATGGAACAGTTTTGCGCCGTCGCCCAGCATGGCGGGGATGGAGGATACCGGGTACCAGACGGTGTCGCCGAAGCCGCGCAGCCCGGTAAAGTCCGGGCCGATGCGGTCCCAGTCGGACTGGGCTGCGAGCAGAGCGGGCGCGCCGATGCGGTCCAGGCGGGCGCTCGAGGGAGCGATCGGTCCGGAGTAGTCGATGGTGAGGCTGAGATGTGCGCCCGGCGCGAGCGGGGAGGGCAGCTCAACGGCGGCTTCAGACAGGGCGCCGGTGTGGTCGGCGTCGCTCTGGATGGTGTGCACGGCGAAGCGAAGCGCGCGGCCGCCGGAAAGGCGGATGTGCTCGAAGCGCAGCGTGGAGCTGAGCTGGAGCGGCAGCGCGGCGAGGCTCACGCTGCCGCTGTTGGTGAGGGTCGCGCGGAGCTCGACTTCCAGCGCGGCGGTGGCGGGATCGAGGTGGATGGTGAAGTCGTAGCTCGTGAACACCGGGGCGGCGCGCATGGCGTCGGTCAGAGCGGCGGCGAGCGCGGGCGGCGCGGTTTCAGCGGCGGCCTGGGTTGCCGGAGCTACCGGTGCGCCGGCGGAGCGGGAAAAGACGACCTGGCCGTGCGTGGGACTGGCGTCGGGTGAGGCCTGCGGTGGGACCGATTGCGCGGGCAGAGCGCAGGGACAGGCTACGGCGAGAGCAGCGGACAGGAGCGCGCGGCCGAACCGGATGGAGAAGCGGGAGCCGGTGGTGCGTGGAAGCAACAGGTAGCTCAGAATGAACCCAGACCCTTCTGCTTCTTTAGACGGGCCGGCTCGGCTGGAGGCGGCTCGTTTTGCGCCAGGAGGTCGGCGCGGCGCTGGCGGGCGGCTTCAAAGAGGACGACGGCTCCGGCGACCGACACGTTGAGAGACGCAATGACCCCGGCCATGGGAATCCGGAGCAGGTGGTCGCAGGTGCGGCGCACCAGGTCGTGGAGGCCTGCGCCTTCGCGGCCGAGGACCAGGGCGCAGGGCGCGGTGAAGTCGAAGCGGTCGTAGTCCTGGGCGCCGCGCTCGTCGAGGCCGATGACCCAGATGCCGGCGGCCTTGATCTGCTCGAGGGCGCGCGTCATGTTGACGACCCGGGCCATGCGGACGTGCTCGACTGCGCCGGCCGAGGCTTTGGCGGCGACGGCGCTGAGCGGGGCGGCACGGCGCTCGGTTGAAATGACGCCGTCGACGCCGGCGCCGTTCGCGGTACGCAGCAGCGCGCCGAGGTTCTGCGGGTCTTCAATGCCATCGAGCGCGAGCAGGAGGGAGTTTTTGCCGGGGACTTTGGCGGGCACCAGGAAGTCTTCAAGCTCGGCGAGCTGCCGGCCGCGGACGAGGGCGACAACGCCCTGGTGAGCGGCGGTTTTCGCGAGGTCGGTGAGGTGGTCGCGCGGCTCCATGCGCAGGCGGATGCCGCGCTCGCGGCAGAGCGCGGCGAGGCGGTCCAGCTTCGCGTCGGCGCGGTCGCGCGCGAGGCAGACGTGGTCAAAGGTGCGGGAGCCGGCGCGCACCGCCTCCTCCACGGGGTGGAGGCCGTACAGGATTTCCATCTATATAGTGTATCGGGCGCTGCCGGGGCGAGGGATGCCGAGCGGGAGCAGTGTCCGGGGCATTCCCGGCGGGAAATTTCTTTCAGGGTTCCCGCGTCCTTTCTCCTCTTCCCGGCGTCTGATCGTGCAGTATGAACAGCCACGCGGTTCACCTGCGCACCATGGACGCCTCGGCCCAGACGGCGAGCGCGGTCATTGCCGAGCGTCTGAAGAAGCAGGACCCGCTCCTGCTCGACGAGCTGATTGTGGAGTACCAGCACCGGCTGTTGCGGTACCTGCTCTACCTCACGGGGAACCGCGAGCTGGCGGAGGATACGTTCCAGGAGACCTGGATGCGGGTGCTGGTGCGCGGGTCGCAGTTCAACGGCAACTCCCGGTTCGATACGTGGCTGTTTACCATCGCGCGCAACCTGGTGATCGACTTCCGCCGCCGCCGGGTGATGGCGAGCCTGGAAGAAATGTCAGAGAACACGGAGAACGACCGGCCGTTCGAGGTCGCAAGCGCGGACCCGACACCGTTCGACAATTACCTGAGCCGGCAGAACAGCTCGCTGGTGGCCGCGGCGCTGCTGACGCTCGACCCGCTGCACCGCGAGGTGCTGGTGCTGCGGTTCCATGAGGAGCTGGCGCTGGACCAGATCGCGGCGGTGACCGGCGCGCCGCTCTCCACCGTGAAGTCGCGGCTGTACCGCGGGCTGGCGGCGTTGCGCCCCCGTATCGAACAGGCGCAGGTTCCCCCGGCGCAGGAGGGGCGGCAATGATGGCGGGGGGAGAGCTCGAGCGGGAGCGGCTGGACCGGGAACAAGCGGGAGACGCCGTGGCGGCGTGTGGCCGGAGTTTCGATCCCGCGGTGGTGGCCTCACTGACCGGGGGGAGCGCGACCCAGGACCGGGCGCTGGCCCTGCGCACCCGGCGCGCGGTGTACAGCGCCCAGGTGGCGCGACGCTCGAACCGGGAGCAGGGGCGGCGGCAGTTTTTTATCGTCCTGCTGATAGCCGGCGCGTTCGTGTTCGCAATGGCCCCGGCTATCTGGGCGGGAATCGACGACCTGCTGGGCGGGGAAACGCTGCTCGATCTGCCTGGAATGGTGGTTGCGTTCGGCATTACACTGTTCGCTGCGCTGGCTTCGGTGTTTTCGCTGCTGACCCGGGATCGCGATGCGGGAGTGCAGCGGCATCCGCGTCGCTAGGTCACAACGTTCCTTCACAACCTCTGGCAGAAATCACGTACCTCCATGAACAACTCCGCGCAGCGCCGCACCACAGATGACGACCAGGTCCAGACATTCACCTCGGAGCTGCAGCTGATCCCCAGGTGGTCGGTCGCAGCGGCGGCAGCGGCGTTTGTGGGCATGCTGTACCTGTTCTGGGTGGTGATTCCCGGGCAACATCCCCACCACCGCTTTCCCTTTGGGCTGCGCCTGTATTTCGCGCTTTCCTGGAGCGCGCTTTCCGCGCTGTACATGCTGATGGTCGGCTACATCTGCGGGGATACGGTGCGGCGCGGCATGCGGGCGCGCGTCTGGATCATCATCTGCCTGGTGCTCCCGGGCGGCATCGGCTCCGTGCTGTACTTTCTGCTGCGGCAGCCGCTGATCGCGCTTTGCCCGGCGTGCAGCACGCGCGTGCAGTCGAGCTACCACTTCTGCCCGCAGTGCGCTTACCATCTGCAGGCCAGCTGCCGGCGCTGCTACAGCAGCATGGGGCTGGCCGACCGCTTCTGCGTGGAGTGCGGGTACGACCGCTCGCAGGAGGAGACGCCGCAGCGGCTCTATGCCTTCCGCGATGAAGCGTAACGGCTGAGGGGTATACTGGCAGCGCCGTATGACCCTGACCGCGCTGATTATCGACGACGAGCAACTGGCGCGCGAAGAGCTGGAGTTCCTGCTCGAAGGCGACGATGTGGAGGTGCTGGCGCAGGGCAGCAACGGCATCGAAGCGGTCGAGCTGATCCGTATGCACCAGCCGGACGTGGTGTTCCTGGACGTGCAGATGCCCGGGCTGGACGGCTTCGCGGTACTGCGCAAGATGATCGAGGGCGGCGGGGCGGAAGCGCTGCCGCAGATCATCTTCGCCACGGCGTTTGACCGGTACGCGGTGCGCGCCTTCGACGTCAACGCGATCGACTACCTGCTGAAGCCATTTGACCGGGCGCGGGTGCTGCAGGCCATCGAGCGGGTACGGGCGCGCGTGCAGGAGCGGGACGGTGCGCCGGGAACAAGCGAGAAGAGCGATAAAGAGAGCCTGGAGCAGCCGGCCGGAGCCGAGGCGCAGCTCTCGGCGCTGCTGCGGCTGATCGAGCAGAACAGCGCGGCGAAGCCGCACCCGGCGCACAAGATCGTTCTGCAGGCCGGCTCGCGGCTGCTACTGGTGGACCAGAAGGACATCTGTTTCGTCTCGGTGGAGGACGGCGCGATCTCGGTGGTGACGCCGACGCTGGAAGGCCAGTCGAAGTGCAGGACGCTGGAGGAGCTGCTGGAGCTGCTCGATCCGGCGATCTTCTGGCGGGCGCACCGGTCCTATGTCGTGAATCTGAACCATATCCGCGAGGTGGTGCCGTGGTTCAAGGGCAGCTACCAGCTGCGGATGGACGACCGCAAAGGGTCAGAGGTGCCGGTGAGCCGGACCCAGACGCGGCGGCTGCGGGAGCTGTTCAAGCTGTAGCTGGGCGCGCTCCTTTACCCGGCAGGGCGCGGGTGCGGTAGGGTATTGGTGAGGTGTCGACGATGCTCAAAGCTCAGGAACAGGATCAATCGCTGCTTGTATTCCCCGAGAACGCCGCGAACATCCTGCGGCAGCTCCAGAAAACGCAGCGGCCGGTTGTGCTTACCGTCAGTGGCCGTGCCGAGGCCGTCGTTCTGGATATGGTGGAGTACCAGCGGCTGCTGGATCTCGCCGCACTGGCCAGTGAAGAAGAGGGTATCCGCCAGGGTGAGGAAGATGTTCGCATGGGGCGAACGCGGCCCGTGCATGAGGTATTTGAAGAGATAAGGCGAACGATTGGCATTCCGCGTTGAGGTCTCCAGGCGAGCCAGGAACGATCTGATCGAGATTTCCTGGTACATCCAGGCCAGCAATAGCGCGCAAGCTAAAGAATGGTTCTCGGGTCTGGAAGCCAAGGCTGCAAGCCTGCATGTGCTGCCTGAGCGTGGAGCATCGCTTCCCTCGCATCCGCAATACAGGCAGCTCGTATACGGCTCGCTGCCCCATGTGTACCGCATTCTTTATCGCATCGACTTGAAGAAACAAGTCGTTGTCATTGTCCATGTGAGGCATGGAGCACGGGCTGGAGATGGCCTCCTTTAAAGTAAAGCCAAGCGGCTTCAGGCAAGCGGGCGCCGGCGCCCGAGGAACACCCACACAGCGGCGAGCAGGGCGAGCAGCGCGATAACGGCCTGCGAGCAGACGCAGTAGAGGCACCAGACCTGGAGTACGCTACGCTCGATGTGGGTAAGGTAAAGCGCGTAGCAGAAGCCCGCGACCGAGGCGGCCAGCAGCAGCCTGCGGAGCCCGAAGGCCGCGAGGACCAGCAGCAGCGCGTAGCCGGCGATGCCGATGGCGGCGACGGGAATGCCGTGGAACATGGCGAAGCGGCTGTGGTTGACGATGCCGCAATCCCAGTGGGCGTTGATGTCGCAGGGCTGGGCGTCGGTAGAGTAGTGGACCCGCAGGGCGAGCGACGATACGATAATGCCTAGGGCAGCAAGCAGGGAAAGCAGAATACGCATGTGCGGAGAACGCTCCAGGGGCAAGTTGCCGCTTGTCTGCCGATCAACTTGAGTTTACAACCCGGCAGGCTGCCGGGGACGAAGAAGCAAAGAGGAGCAAGTGCATGTCTCGATGGAACCGCATGGCGTGGCGTAGCGGGCTGTTTGCGCTGGCAAGCGTAGCCTGCCTGTACCCGGCAGCGCACGCGCAGTTTTCTGAAGCACCGCAGGTACCACAGGCGATGATGGACTCGCCCGTCTTGAAGCCGCCACCGGGCGCCAACGTGGCGATCGTGGAATTCGCGGATCTGGAGTGCCCGGCATGCGCCGCGGAAAACCCGATCCTGATGACGGCCGTGAGCAAGTACCACGTGCCGTGGATGCGCCATGATTTCCCCCTGCCCCAGCACAACTGGAGCTTCCAGGCAGCGGTCAATGCGCGCTGGTTCGACGAGAAGTCGAAACAGCTGGGCAACGACTACCGAAATACAATTTTTGCCGAGCAGCAGACCATCAGCACGCCCGAGGACCTGAACCAGGCGACGCAGAAGTTTGCGCAGGAGCACCACGTGCAGCTGCCGTTCGTGGTCGATCCGCAGGGCAAACTGGCCGGCGCGATTCGCGCCGACCGCGACCTGGGCCGCGAGTTGGGGGTAAACCGGACGCCGACAATCTGGGTGGTGACCGAGCACAGCCACGACCCCGGGCACCCGTTTGTGCAGGTGACCGATCCGCAGATGCTGTACGCGTATCTCGACCAGGCGGTATCGGCTACGGGCGGGGCCGGGGCTGGAACGCATAAGGGGCACGCAGGGCAGTAGAGCAGTTCTTCTCTCGGTTGCAGGCCTGCGGGCGGCTCACGCGGTTTTCCGGCGGCCTTGCCGCTGCAGTCCAGCCGGAACATGGGCTGCAGCGAGCGCGCGCCAGGGGAAGCATGGTATGCAGAGCGCAGGGTACTCGCATGGCTTTTTCGCTTCCGGCCCTTATGCTGTCGACACGTCCGCGCAGGGGTGCGCTCCGGCGCCTGATCGTCGCCTGCCTGGGCGGCGCGGGTCTGCTGTGCGGTGTTCGTGTGCTGCTCGCGCAGGAGACGACTGCAACGCTGCACGGAGTCGTGATGGACAGGGCGACCGGGCAGCCGATCGCACGGGTGATGGTGTACCCCTCCGCAGGCGGCCAGGCGGTGCTGACGGACAGCGCCGGGCAGTTTGCGTTCCCGGATGTGCCGCTGGGCTCAGTGCAGCTGCACTATCGACGTCCCGGGTACCTCGATCCGTTGTCAGGGCAGGAGCAGGCGTCACGCCAGGTGATGCTGACGGCGGACGCCCCGGAGCAGGTGCTGCCGCTCGATGCGGCAGCTTCACTGCACGGGCAGATCGTGCTGGGCGAGGGAGATTCGGCAGCCGGCATTCGCCTGGAGCTTTACGAGGCGCATGTGCAGGATGGGCGCAGGCGCTGGGAGGTAGCGCAGACGGTGCGGGCGCGGGGCGATGGGAGCTTCAGCTTTGCGGAGCTGCAGGCGGGCAGCTACGTGGTGCATGCCGAGGCATCGGAGGATCCCGTGCCGGCGGACATGCCGGCGGGGATGCGCGCCGGGTACGCGCCGGTGTTCGCGCCGGATGCCGAGGATATTGCCTCCGCGACCGTATACGCGCTGCGGCCGGGGCAGGCGGACGATGTGCGGCTGCGGATGACGCGGGTTCCGTTCTACCCGGTGAGCGTACGCGTAGGCGGCAGCGGCGGGATGGGCTCGTTCCAGATTACCGGGAACGGCTTTACGAACTGGACGCCGCGGTATTCGCGAGAAGACGATGCGCTGACGACGGAGCTGCCGAGCGGGAATTATGTGCTGCATGCGAGCGGCGGCGGGCGGCAGGCGTCGCAGGGCGAGCTGGCGCTGCACGTGGACGGCGCGCCGGTCTCCGGGGTGAGCGTGACGCTGGACGCGGCGGCCGGCATCGCGGTTGTGTCCGACGCTGTGGCGAACAGTGACGATTCGGCTGGGACGGCATCGGGCGCGCAGGCGCGGCTTAACCTACTTACGTTTTTGCCGGCAGGAGACAGCGTGCAGCCGGCCCTCACAGAATCTGTCTCGTATACGGGAAGCGACGGCGCGGGGGTGCTGGATCGGGGCGTGCGCCCGGGGCGGTACTGGGTTTCCGGCGTGGCAAGCGGAGGGTATGTCGCGGCGTTGACGAGCAATGGAACGAACCTTTTCTCGGAGCCGCTGACCGTGGTTGCGGGGGCGGCGCCGGCGCTCGAGGCTGCGATCCGGCAGGATGGCGGGGCCGTGAGCGTGGTGCGCAGCGGAGGGCCGGCAGAGCAGCCGTGCGTGCTGCAGCTGATTCCCCTGGCACCGGGCGGGCCGGCGCGCACGACGACGGTGCAGCCGGCCGACGCGACAGCCAGCTTCACGAACGTGCCGCCGGGGGACTATCTGGTGCTGGCGACCGAGGAACGCGCGGGGATCGCGTTCCGGGAGCCCGGGGTATTGGCGCAGTTGACCGGAACGCGGGTGACGGTGACGCCAGGCGGGACGGCGCAGGCGACGGTTTCGGCGTTCTTCGAGCCGCCCGCCGGAACGACAGGGGCGCCGTAATGGGCTTTATGCAGGTGCGGTTCCGGCTCGTGTTCGTGGGCTTGATGCTTGCGGCAACGGTGGCGACGGCGCAAGGGCCGGTGTACAGAGTGGCTGGCCGGGTGGTGGATGCGCTCTCCGGCAGCCCGGTGGGCCATGCGGCGGTGGCGATCGAGCCGGTGGAGGAAAACGGGGGCGTCCGCAGGCAGACAGCTGCCTGGGGACGGCAGCCGCAGGCAATGGCGGGAACGACGACGGGGGCGGATGGACGCTTCGCGTTTCCCGGCGTGGCGGCGGGGCGCTACCGGCTGAGCGCGGCGCGGCGCGGTTACCTTGCGGGAAATCTTGACCAGCACGGGGATTTTTTCGCGGCGGTGATTGCCGGACCGAACCAGACGGAGGCGGATCGGATCGTGTTTCCGATGGCGCCGACGGCGACGATCGAGGGGACGGTGCGCGACAGTTCGGGCGACGCGGTGCCGGCGGCCTCGGTGACGCTGTTTATGCAGGCGCCGGATGGGACGGCGGGGATGCGGCAGGTGCGCAGCGCGGTGATGCAGCACGCAGGGGAAGGCTATGTGTTCGATGGACTGGCCCCCGGTACGTACGCGGTGGCCGCGACGGGCCAGCCCTGGTTTGCGGTAATGGGGTCGCAAGGCTCCGGCGCCGGGCCGCTGGATGTGGCGTATGGCCTAACGTTTTACCCGAACGGCGCCAGCGCCGCCGGGGCGCAGCCGATTGCCGTGAAGGCAGGGGAGACAGCGGAGGCGGATTTTTCGCTGAATGCTGTGCCCGCGGTGCATGTCGCGGTGCCGATGCAGCCGGGCACGATGCCCCCGGCGCTGAGTGTGCCGGCCTTCGACGGGTCTGTGCGGGTGATTGCAGGAGTGGGCATGAGCCGCCGGGAGCCGGGGCAGGAGCCGGTGACGACGATGAATTATTCCGTTGCGCCGGGAAATTACACGCTGGGGACAGGCGCGGGCGCGGCGGCTGTGAACCTGACGGCCGACACGACCCTGCCGAGCGCGGCCGGCCCGGTGCCGGTGGCCATAACCGGCAGGCTCGCGATGGCCGATGGCGGCGCGCTTCCGCCCGGGCTGACGCTGCAGATTGTGCCCGATGCTTCTGCCGGCGGTGCGACGCGCTTCTCCGGCGGCGGCCGATTCGGGGAGCGGCCGGTGGAGGTTGCGGTCGGGGCGGATGGGAGTTTTCGCGCGGCGGTGCCGCCGGGGGACTACCGGATTGCGGCGGACGGGACGGCGGGCAGGCCGCTGGTACTGGCCGGGGCCGCGGCGAGTGGCGGGGAGATTTCTGACACGCTGGAGCTGCATGTGGGCGCCGATCCGGTGATGCTGGCGGCGACGTTCGCGGCGGCGAGCGGGTCGATTTCAGGACGCGTGGTGGGGATGGATGGAGCGCCTGCGATGGGCGTAATGGTCCTGCTGGTGCCGCGGGACAGTTCGCAGACCGGCTTATACCGGCAGGAGGAGAGCGACTCGGACGGAACCTGGACGGTGCGCGAGGTGGCGCCGGGGGCGTACACGGCGGTGGCGATCGAGGTCGGGTCGGAGCGGGGGTGGTCGTGGCCGGGGCGGGGCCGGCGCTATCGGG
>CAXTMY010000060.1:0-18163 GCA_964245565.1 uncultured Acidobacteriaceae bacterium
ACAGCGAGGGGTGTAGGGATAGGATCGGCGGTGCCTTCGAGGACAATTTCGTAGCGCTCGCGGGTGACGGAGCCGAAGGCGCCGTAGGTGTTGACGAGGTGATAGCGGTTGTAGCTGAAGTTCATCCGCTGGTGCCGCGAGAATAAGTTGAGGACGGGCTGGATGCTGAGGGCGACGGTGGCAGCGGCGAGCAACCAGAGAAGAATGGTGAAGGCGAGCGGCGCGGCGTGAAGCGCGGAGGGCGCGAGGAATGGAAGCGCATGGCGGAGGATCTCGTCGGAGAAGCCGGCGACGCCGAGCACGACAGTCAGCCAGTTAAGCCAGGAGTAGTTGCCGGAGACGATGAGCCAGAGCTGCTGGGTGATGCAGAGGACGGCGGCGACGGAAGCGATAGGCTGCGGGGCGAACAGACCGAAGGGGCAGACGACCTGGAGGAAGTGGCTGAAGAGCACGCCGAAGCGGTGCGAGAACCGCGGAAGGCGATGAAAGTACCAGCTGAGGGGGTTCGGCAGGGGCTGGGTTTCGTAGTGATAGTAGAGGCAGGTCAGGTCGCGCCAGCAGGGGTCATGGCGGAGCTTGATGAGGCCCGCGCCCACCTCCGTGCGGAAGAACATCCACCGTAGGATGAGGACCGGGATGATGGACGGTGCGGTGTGACGCGGGCCGAGAAAAGCGGTAAAGAAGCCGGCTTCGAGCAGCATGGACTCCCAGCCGAAGCCGAAGAAGTTCTGGCCGACATTGACGATGGAAAGATAGAGAAGGTACAGCAGGAGCCAGGCGCCCACAGAGAGCCAGATGGGACCGAGTTCGGTGAGGCCGAGGAGGGCGCAGGCGGAAATGCCCAGGCCCATCCACGCGACGACGTTGAGAAGGCGGTCGGAGTAGCGCCAGTGGAACAGGCTGGGAGCCTCGCTGAAGGTGGCGCCTTCGAGGAAGCCGGGGATAGGGAGGAGGCCGCGGCTGCCGATAAGGGGCAAAGCCTGGTTGCGGACGGTAAGAAAGGCGACAAGATAAATGGCAGCCATGCCGCGCTGCAGGAGCAGGCGGGTAAGGGCGAGGTGGCCGAAGTAAGTGGTGATGGAGAGCATCGTATGACCTGTGGATCTTGGATGCTCGGCTGTGTATGGCTTCGCCTCCGTTATGCTTTGCGAAGCAGACACTGAACAGTAGAGGCTACGATGCTTCGAAGAGACTTCATCCGGCTCGCGTCCCTGAGCGCGGGCGCGCTTCACTTTCCAGGACGGGCTGAGCTGCTTCCGACACACATCGGCAGCACTTCTTCTGAAGGGTCGACAAGCCTCTCGGGCCAGGCGCTCTACGAGCTTTTCGCTTCTCCAACGAACCAGTACCGGCCCATGGTGCGCTGGTGGTGGAACGGCGACCGCGTCGTCGTCGACGAACTTCTGCGAGAGCTGGATGTCCTGCACGGCGCGTTGATCGGAGGCGTCGAGGTCAACCCGATCCGCTTCCCTTCCGACGCGGATCCGCTCGACACCAGGCCCTTGATCTGGATGAGCGACGAATGGATTGCCGCGCTCAAAGCCGTACTCGACGGCACAAAACAGCGCGGCATGGTTTGCGACATGATTGTCGGCTCCGGCTGGCCGTTCGGCGGCGAGTTCCTCGCGCGTCAAGACCAGATACAGATGATGGCGCTCGGAACCCGGGATCTTGAGGGGCCCCGGCACCTTCAGTGCACAGCAGAAGAGCTGCTGGCCGACGTGCACCCGCAGCTGGCCTCTCCTTACAAGGATCCGCTCAAGCAACTTGTATCGGCGAGCCTTGTTCCGTCTCAGTTCTCTGCGGCAGACCAGGCCGTCCCGATCCCCTGGGATGAGCGCAAAGGGATACTCGAGGTTGACGTGCCCGCGGGACACCACGTCCTCTACTTCCTTGTGAAGCTTACCGGCTACATGGCGGTGATCAACGGGGCTCCGGGCGCGAGCGGGCCCGTGCTCAATCACTACGATGCTTCGGCAGTCGCACGATACCTGAACCGGATCTCCGATCGGCTTACGGATAAGATTGGGCCGCTGCACTCGCAAGTGCGCGCCTTCTTTACCGATAGCATCGAGCTTGAAGGTGCAAACTGGTGCGACGATATGTTGCAGCAGTTCCAGCAGCGGCGCGGCTACGATCTCTCCCCTTATCTGCCCTTCATTCTCTTCAAGGTAGGCGAGATGGGTAACACAGTCTCGGCGCCCTACGGAGCCCGGTTCTCGCCTGAATTCCAGAAGAAGACTGAAGAAGTGCGGTACGACTTTGAAACTCTCAAGCGAGAGCTCTTTACCGAGCGATTCGTCGCGACTTTCGTCGCATGGTGCCACAGGCTCGGGGTCAAGTCTCGCATGCAGGCATACGGCAGGGAGTGCGATCCTATCGCGGCCGGAATGATGCTTGATATCCCCGAGTGCGAGACGTGGATCCACTCGGATAAGATCGAGGCTTTCGGCTCTGGCTCGTACACGCAGGGCAGAAGCTACTCCATGATCAACAAGTTCGTATCCTCCGCCGCCCACCTGGCCGGCAAGCAGCTGATCAGCTGCGAGGAGATGACCAACACCGAAGATCCGTTCCACACAACCATGGAGCGGATCAAAATAGCGGGCGACCAGAGCATGCTTTCCGGTGTCACGCAGGCTGTTCTGCATGGATTCAACTACAGCCCTCCTCGCGCGCCGTTTCCTGGATGGGTCCGCTACGGTACGTACTTCAGTGAGCGAAACACCTGGTGGCCCTACTTTCATCTCTGGACGACTTATCAGGCACGCCTCTCAGCCTTGTTTCAGATGTGCGAGATGCAGGCAAACATCGCCATCCTTCCGCCGGAGGCGGACCTTGCTTCGAAGTACGGGTTCCAACGGGATCCCTTTCCGCAGATTTCGTACCCGGATTACCTGTTTAAGCTCTGGGAAGTCATCCACCAGAACGGGAGCGGCTGCGACTACCTTTCGGAAGCAATCATCGGACGCTCTACGATCAGCGGCGGCAAGCTGCGATTCGGTACACGATCCTACCGGGCGCTCCTGCTTCCAAAGGTAGATTCGCTTCATCCCGCGACTGCACAAAAGCTCCACGACTTCGTCATGAGCGGCGGCACCATCCTGTTTTTTGACACGGTGCCACACCTCTCTGACGGACTTACCCGGCACGCGGAAGAAAGCCGGAAGGTGCATGCTCTCCTCTCCGCGGCACGCGAGAAACATCCAGGGCGCACACCGCTCCTTTCTGTTCGCCAGACGGACATGGTCGGCTGGTACCGTGACGTGCAGCAACGCTTCTCCCTGCAGCCGGACGTCTTCATCAGCGATCCGAGGGATTTCATTAGCCAGGTCCATTACCGGCACGGGGAACAAGACATCTTCTTTTTCACGAACTATGGACCAACAGAGCGCCACACCTTTCAAGCACGCTTCGGGAAGAAAGAAACAACAGCCTCGCTCTGGAATCCTGAAACCGGAGCGCGTACCGCGTTGAGCAAAGGCCGCGATGGCTCGATGACAATCTCGCTCGGGCCATCCGAGTCGCAGCTGATCGTCTTCGAGCCGTCGGACGCAGCGCCGCTGCGCGATGCCGGAACAGCGGCGCCCCAAGTGCCAGGCGCGGGCAGCTCTGCGTTGAAAGTTCTTACCGGCCCGTGGAACGTGCGTCTTCAGCACGTCGATGGCACCGACCGAACCATCACCCTCAGCAAGCTGATCGACTTCAATCATCGCGATGACCTCAAAGCGTTCGCCGGAACCATTACCTACTCACAGAACTTCGCGATAAGTCTGCAAACACCGCAGTGGCTTTCACTCGGCCTTGTGCGCTCCCTGTCCGAGGTCACTCTGAACGGTCAGGCCCTGGGCGTTCGCTGGTACGGCGAGCATGTTTACTCGGTGAGCAACGCTATCCGGCGCGGCGAAAACGAAATTTCCATCCGGATAGTCACGACACTGGGAGACTATATGAAAAGTCTTGCAAACAACCCGACAGCGGTGAAATGGACAGCGGACACACCGAGCTACCCTCTTGGCCTTATACAAGACCCGGTCCTGAGTCCTGCATAACTTCCCTGCTGGCGCGCGCAACCCCTCACTCGCCGTTGCTCATTGAAGGCGGCGCGTCCGCCGGTGCGCTGCCCCACTGCCTGTTCGGCGTCGGTCCCATGTCGAGCGCCAGTGTGCCGCCATCGGCAATATCGCTCTGCGCAAACCACGGCTTGTTCCACGGCTTGCCGTTCAGCGTGGCGCCCTCAATGTACTTGTTCTGCGCAGAGACGTTCCGCGCCACGATCGTCAGCGTACGGCCGCCGCCCATCGTGATCACGCTCCGCGCAAACAGCGGGCTGCCAAGCTCGTACACCGGGCTGCCCGGGCACACCGGATAAAAGCCCAGCGCGCTCAGCACGTACCACGACGAGCATACTTCGCCCCGAAGCAGTATGCGGGTATGCCCTCGGAAACCGCATGAATTTAACGGACCGCATGCACCTGGGCCGCGGAGCCTGGGCTTTGGTAGGACTGCTCGGGAGACGTTGCCGGAAATCACGCGAACAGCGTTCCCGTCCTTCAACCGCGGCTTTTGCCAGGGCTGCAGGATTGCGGATAATAGAGGTCTATGTCGAAGCGTGAATTCCAGACCGAAGTCAGTCAGCTGCTGCAGCTCATCATCCACTCTCTCTACTCCCACCCCGAGATTTTCCTGCGCGAGCTGATCTCGAACTCCTCAGATGCCCTCGACAAGCTTCGGCACCTGACCCTTACCGACGACGCCTTCAAGGCAGTTCCATTCACCCCCCGGATCGAGCTGGATCTCGACGAAGAGAATACAACCCTCACCGTCGCGGACACCGGTATCGGCATGAACCAGGAAGACCTGGTCGCGCACCTCGGCACCATCGCTCGTTCCGGCACCAGGAACTTCCTTTCTCAGCTCTCCGGCGATGCAAGGAAGGACTCGAACCTGATCGGGCAGTTTGGCGTCGGCTTCTACAGCGCCTTCATGGTCGCTGACCGCGTTGAAGTCGTCTCTCGTAAAGCCGGCGAAGATGCCGCATGGCGCTGGACGAGTGACGGCAAGACCGGCTTCGACATCGAGCCGGCCGAGCGCGCTGTCGCCGGCACCACCGTCCTTCTTCATCTCAACGACGAAGGCAAACAATATGCCAACAGCTGGCGCCTGCAGGAGATCGTAAAGAAGTACTCCAATCACATCGCGTTTCCCATCTTTCTCACCTACGACAAGAACGAGTGGAACGAAGCCGAAAAAAAGTCCGACAAAATCCGCACCACCGAGCAGGTCAATGCCGCCAGTGCACTGTGGCGTCGATCGAAGAGTGAGCTCACAGACGAAAACTACAAGGAGCTTTACAAATCCCTCACCGGCGACTCGCAAGACCCACTGTTCTGGTTCCACACGAAGGCCGAGGGAAGCCTCGAATACACTACCCTCTTCTACCTGCCCGCAAAGGCTCCCCTCGACCTGTACCAGGCTGAATACAAGCCCGGCGTTAAGCTCTACGTCAAACGCGTGTTCATCACCGACGACTCGAAAGAGCTTCTGCCCCAGTACCTGCGCTTCGTCCGCGGCATCATCGACAGCGAAGATCTTCCGCTCAACGTCAGCCGCGAGCTTCTCCAGCAAAACCGGATCCTCTCGAGCATTCGGAGCGCCAGCGTCAAGAAAATCCTCTCTGAGTTGAAGAACATTGCCGCTGCGCAGCCGGAGAAATACCTCGAGTTCATCGGCCAGTACAATCGTCCGCTCAAGGAAGGGCTGTATGGCGATTACGCGAACCGCGAGCTGCTGCTCGAGCTTGTCCGCTTTAAAAGCACGAAGGTCGAAGGCCTCACCAGCCTCGCAGACGTAAAGACGCGCATGAAGGAAGGGCAGAAGAGCATCTACTACATCACCGGCGGCCAGGAGTCGCTGCTCCGTACTTCGCCGCTGCTTGAGATCTACAGGAAGAAGGATCTTGAAGTTCTCATTCTGGACGACGAGATCGACGAGATCGTTTTCTCAGGAGTCGACAAGTACAGCGACATCGAGCTGAAAGCCATCAACAAAGCTGCCACGAGTGATGACCTGAAAGATGAAAGCGACCAGGAGCAGTCCGAGGCATTGAAGCCTCTGCTCGATAAGTTGAAGTCTGCGCTCGGCGAACGGGTGAAGGAAGTACGTGCATCCGTACGCCTTGCCGACAGCCCCTCCTGCATCGTCTCCGACGAAGAGGAGCCCTCCCTTCAGATGCAACAGATGCTGCGTGCCATGGGTCAGAAGGAGATGCCGATGCCCAGGCCGACACTCGAGATCAATCCGGATCACGAGATTGTCAAAAAGCTGCTTACCCGTGATGACGACGCCGTCACGCAGGACGCCGCATGGCTGCTGTTCGACCAGGCACTTCTTATGGAGGGGGTAGCGCTGCAGGACCCGGCTTCCTTTGTGAAGCGTCTCAACCGTGTCCTCAACCTTTCCATTTAGTTTCGGTCTGCCACAGACTCTGTTGCATGAAAGGCGTGAGACGCAGCGTACCCATATTCGGGCTGACGGTCAGGAAGCGATTTGGAAGATGCAGTGGACAAAGCGGATCTCATTCTGCACGCCTCGCCCCCCCTTAGAAACCTTCCCGCTGTTCCAATATCCGTACCATTTGCGCTCTTTGTTTCTGATGGTCATCGGCATGCTCCGCTAACTCTGGGCCAGGATCACCTTTGGACAAGCGGATGGAACGTAAATGTTGAGAGCGGAGCAGAAGCAGACCAGTGGGGGGGAGTGAAACAGAGCATTACACATCTACTGTGATCTACTCAGGCATGTCGATACTCCAGCCATTGCACACCGTAGTAGGTAAGAAAAAAGAGTGAGAGCGAGAGCGTGTACAACAGGCAAACAGCGGCCGCATTCAGGATGATTCCAAGGCCCGGTCGATGCCAGAAGCATTGTAACGATGAACTGCCCCGCATCAGCGGAACACCCAGAATAGCGATCAGGGGGAGGTGGCCGACAACATCGATACGCCCGAACTCCGGCATGGCCGCGACAAAGACCAGGAGCAGAGCCAGTGAGCCCAGACGCAGCATTCCGCGTCCCGTTGCCAGATAAAAGGCGAGCGTAAACTCCACGAAGGCGGCAAGCACGATGAAGGGCCCGAAGGGTATCCCCATGGTCATGTGGCTGTGCGTCTGCAAGATCTGCGCGGTCCACTGTGGATAGACGAGTTTTTCAATGGCGGTCCACATGATGCTGAATGCGAGACATCCCGTCATGACAGGGACCCGGATCCGCGATATGCGGGATATGGAAATGCCGGCTAGGTATGCCGCAATGCCTAGAAAATAGACATAATCGAGCATGTGGAACATGCCGTACCGCGTGATCCCATACACATAGAGGGCAAAGATTCCCAGCGCGGACAGAACGCAGGTTCGCCTCCACGCGATGAAGAGAGCGCTGAGGAACTGAATCGTAAAGATCCACCCTGTTTGGGTGTGCAGCTCCGGGGTCAGGATGTTGAGTCGAATCGTCCAGGTACAAAGCAGAAAGGCGCCTGTCCCGAGGCGTACCCACTTATCGTGTATGGCATCGAACGATGACCCGGCTGACAGGACCCGCGGCCACCGCTTCGCCACCCAGCCGTCTGCCAGGAACCCCAGAAAGAGTATGGCTAGAAACGCCGCGAAGATCGCGAAGAATGTGGTGGTTGCCACCTCGGGAAACGGTTTGGGGCGGGTTGTTACATCATAGTTGGCAAACCACTTAACGTGCGCCGAGGCTGTTGTTGGAAAGACAAGCGCTGCTGCTACGAAGAGGAGTGCTCCGCACGTTGATCGCAGATAGATCTGAGTCGTTCCCGTTTTCCATGTCATCCATAAACCACCTGCTATAGTTACGAGTTCAACTGATTGACTGGATGTGGAGTGCCCAGCTTGAAATGTGCCAGTGGAGAAGAGAGACACTGACATCGGTGGGTCCCTCGATGGTCATGGTTGCGATCATGCCTCGGGTACTGAGGGCGACCGAAATGGTCAGGATTTTCCAGTGGCCTCCGGGCGAAGCTTCATGGATACGCGCCCCGCCACGGCTGCGCGCATACAGCCGGGTTCTGGAAGTGGTGACGCCGCTTTCATCCAGATAAATCAATCTTTCCAGCGAGATCCAGCGAATGTTTCAAGCAGCGCGCACGCCGCTTCGTTTCTTCCGTGTCTCGCTCGGCAAAATGGAGGGACTTTTTAAGCCGGAAATGCAGCGCCTCTGCAACTCTCCACAAACTTGTGTTCGTCGTTTATACGGTGTGGTCGTCGTTGTGCTTATCCTGTTGGCCGCGTTCGACTGATGGTCACCGCTTGGCACCGGTGAACTGGAGCGGAGCACGACCTTCGTAAATCTCTGATGGCCGATACTGCCGAACCTCGCCGCAGGTGGAGCAGCGGATCGTGGTCGCGTTGTCCGGGATGCTGGGCACGCCCGCGAGAATGACACGCTGGCAGCCTTTGCAGGACATAACGAGAATGAGGCGGGCGGGAGCCCCGTGGAAGGATATGGGTGAAGTGTAGCGCAAGGGCGAAGGAAGGCGAATGGTGCTATTTCCGTCAAACATGCACCAGACGAAAACCGGGCCTTCTGTCCCCGGAATCATCTAACCCATTCATTTAAGAGATTTAATGGTGGACGCGGAAGGAATCGAACCTTCAACCTGTCGATTAAGAGTCGAATGCTCTGCCAGTTGAGCTACGCGTCCAGTTGGGTAGTTGTGCGGCGAAACAGCGCGGGAGCGCCTGGCCGGGAGCGGGGATGCGCTGCACCGGCAAGACTGACTATAGCATAGCGCGGGCGCTCGGCGCAGGCGCTGCCCGCACCGTTCCGGCCCGTTCCTTGTCCCGCTCTGTCGCCCCATTCTGTCGCTTGCGTCCTCTACGCCGGCGCCCACTGCCTGAAAGCCGCGGGCAGCGCCTCCGGCAGCTCCTGCATATGGGTCAGCACGCGTTCGGCTCCCGCCGCCAGCAGCCGCTCGCCGTGGTCCGGCACGCAGTGGCTGCCACCGGTAAAGCCCAGCACCCGCATGCCTGCCGCGCGCGCAGCCCGCACCCCCGGCTCACTGTCTTCAATCACCACGCAGCGATGGACCGGGGTCCGCATCCAGCCGGCGGCAAAGATAAACACGTCCGGAGCCGGCTTGCCGCGCCCCACCAGCTGCGCGCTCATCACGTTCGGCGCGAAAAAGTCGAACAGCCCGACATACCGCAGGCCCTGCTCCAGCTTGGCCGGCGCGCTCGATGAGGCGACACACTTCGGCAGTCTCAGCCGCGTGAGCATTTCGGCGACCCCGGCCACGGCCTGCAGTTCGCTGCGGAACGCGACGCTCACCCGCTCCTTCATCGCGGTAAAGTAGGCCCGCGGCACCGGCTGGCCCCACTCAGCCTCCACCTCGGCAAGAATTTCGCGCTCCGGCCTGCCGGCAAACCGCCGCACCACGTCCTGCGGCGTAATGGGGTAGCCGAGCCGGGTCAGCTCCTCGCTCACCGCCGTGCACACCAGGATCTCGCTGTCCACAAGCACCCCGTCGCAATCGAATATCAGCAGCTCCGGTTCCGTCTCAGGCATGGGTAACGTACTGTTCATATGATCTGTATTGTCTCGCAGGATGGTTCCACGTGAAGATTTGGCAACCTGCTGTGCTCGTTCTGCTCCTGCTGCTCGCCGGCTGCAGCGCCCCGTACAAGCCAAGCGCGTGGCTTCAAAAGGTGCCGGCGCAGGAGCATCAACAACCCGACCCGCTTCCCGCCACAACCGCGAACGTGTCTGCGGGCCGCGATACCTACAGCCTTTACTGCTCGGGCTGCCACAACACCGGCGGGCTTGGCCGGCGCGGACGGCCAAGCCTCCGCACTGCGCGCGTCCGCGCCGAGAGCGACGGCGACATCCACTGGATACTCGTCAACGGCAGCCGGAGCCACGGCATGCCGGCCTGGCGCTCCCTGGGCGATCCCGCATTGTGGCAGCTGGTTCAGTACATCCGCTCACTCCCACCCTCGCCCGCCAGGTAAGCGGCTACACTGGTCACGAACGCCGAGCACGGGGAAGGTAAAAGTAACGGTGACAGAGCAGATTGAGGCACTCGACACGGCCAGCGGCGGTGGCGGCGCGCGCCAGGGTGAACTGGAAAGCAAGCGCGGCCGTCTGGTCGAATGGCTCGCGCGCTCAGGCCTCGACGGGGTCCTGCTGCGGCGGCACGAGAACCTCGCCTGGGTCAGCGCCGGGCAGATCGAGGCGCGCGTCGGCATCGGAAGCGAGCTCGCCGTCATCGCCCTGCTGCTGCTGCGCGACGGCCGGCGCTTTGCCCTTGCGCCCAACAATGAAGCGCCGCGGCTCGATGACGAAGAGCTCACCGGCCTGGGCTGCGAGCTGGTCGTGCGGCCATGGCATGCGCTCGACCTGGAAGCCGAGACAAAGAACCTTGCCGCCGGGCGCATCGCAACCGACGCCCCGCTCGGCAGCTTCGCAGCCGTCGATCTCAGCGCCCTGCGCGCACCGCTCATGCCGGCTGAAGCCGCCCGCTATCGCATCCTGGGCCGCCGGATCGCCGATGCTGTCAGCGAGACACTGCTCGCCGTGCAGCCCGGCGTCAGCGAGTACGAGCTTGAGGCCTGGACCGCCGAGCGCCTGCTGCGCGAAGGCATCTTCCCTTCCGTGCTGCTGATGGCCGCGGACCGCCGCATCCTCAGCTACAAGCACGCGGTTGCGCGCGGCGCGCGCGTCGACCGCTTCGCCATGCTCAACCTGTGTGCCCGGCGCTGGGGCCTCGTCGTCAGCATCACCCGCTTCGTCCACTTCGGGCGCATGCCGGTCGAGCTCGAGCGCGGGTTTGCCGTCGCGGCGAAGGTCAATGCCGCGCTGCAGCACGGCTCTCGCGCAGGCGCAACCGCCGGTGCTCTTTTCAACACGGCAGCCGCCGCCTATGCCGCGGCAGGCTACCCGGGCGAAGAGCAGCTGCACCACCAGGGCGGCGCCTGCGGCTACCTGGAGCGCGAATGGGTCGCTGCGCCCGGCGGAACCCGGCGCGTGCAGGCGACTGAGGCCTTCGCCTGGAACCCGAGCTGCCGCGGCGGCAAGGTCGAAGACACCACGCTGCTGGCAGACGGCCGCATCGAGCTGCTGAGCGCGACGCCGAAGCTGCCGCAGGTCTCGACCGAGCTCGACGGCGCAGCCTACGTCTCCGCCGGTGTGCTGCAGCATGGCTGATTGCCAGAGCCTCACCTGCTGTGCGAAGGTTACGTTTCCCATGTCGCAAACGATCGAGGGAGCCCCTGCATGAAAACGCCCGCCCTGCTGCTCTGTGCCGCTCTTGCCTCCACGCTCTCTTTGAACGCCGCGCATGCGCAGGCCACGCAGTACAAGGACGCGCCGCCTGTGCTGCTCGGCGCGGCATGGTACCCGGAGCAGTGGCCGGAGTCGCAGTGGGAGCCGGACCTGGCCCGCATGGAAGCCGCGCATATCCACCTGGTCCGCGTGGGTGAGTTTGCCTGGAGCACCATGGAGCCGACCGAGGGCGACTGGCAGTGGGCGTGGCTTGACCGCGCCATCGCCGCCGCCGCGAAGCACCATATCGTCGTCGTGCTCGGCACCCCGACCGCCGCGCCGCCGGCATGGCTGACGGAGAAATACCCGCAGACGCTGCGCGTGGATAACGACGGCAAACGCGATGAGCACGGCAATCGCCAGCAGTTCTCGTTTGACGACGCAAAGTACCGCGAGCTGGCGCGCGATGTCGCCGAACGCATGGCTGAGCGCTACGGCCACAACCCGGACGTGGTCGGCTGGCAGATCGACAACGAGCTCTCCGCGACCTCATTCGATGATGAGGCGAAGCAGCAGTTTCACGCCTGGCTCAAAGCCAAGTACGGCACCATCGGCGAGCTGAACAAGCGCTGGTGGACGAGCTACTGGTCGCAGACCTACAACGACTTCGACCAGATCCCGGTGCACGACAAGCAGGAAAACCCCGCGCTGCTGCTGGACTGGCAGCGCTTCGTCACCGACACCTGGGTGAGCTATACGCAGAACCAGGTCGAGCCGATCCGCGCGCACGCCGACAGCCGGCAGTTCATCACCACGAACACGATGGGCTGGTTCGACGGCTTCAATGCCTACAAGGAACACGCCGGGCTCGATATCGCCGCATGGGATGACTACATCTCGACCGACCATTTTGACTGGGCCGACAATGCGGCGCGGCACGACCTGACGCGCGGCTACAAGCAGAAGAACTTCTGGGTGATGGAGACCGAGCCCGCGTTTGTGAACTGGCGCAAGATCAACACACCGCTTGAAAAAGGGCAGGTCCGCGAACTGGCCTGGCAGGCCATCGGGCATGGCTCCGACGCGGTCGAGTACTGGCAGTGGCGCGCGGCGTTGAACGGGCAGGAGGAGTACCACGGCGTGCTGGTGGGCGCCGACGGTACGCCCGCGCCGGTGTACGCCGAGGTGCAGCAGATCGGCAAGGAGTTTGAAGAAGCGGGCAGCGCGCTGGCCGGCACGCAGCCGGTGGCCGACGTGGCGCTGATCAACGATTTTGACTCGCGCTGGGCGATCAACTTCCAGCGACACAATGTCGAGTTCGACCCGGTCACCGAGATGGTCGCGTTCTACCGGCCGCTGCGCGAGGGCGCGCAGGGCGTGGACATCATCGGCCTGGACGCCGGCGGACCGGATGCGCCGCTGGCGAAGTACAAGCTGATCGTCGCGCCCAGCCTGAACGTGCTGACGCAGGCGCAGGCAGACAAGCTGCTGGCCTATGTGCGCGCCGGCGGCCACCTGCTGCTGGGTCCGCGCTCCGGCATGAAGAACTTTGACGACGGGCTGAACCCGCAGCAGCAGCCGGGTCCGCTGGAGGACGCGCTGGGTGCGAAAGTGACGCAGTTCTACGCGCTTGCCCAGCCGGTGCCGCTGACGATGGGCGACGGGGGCGGCACGGCGAACATATGGGCAGAGACGCTGGAGACAAGCTCGCCGGAAACGAAGACGCTGGCGACCTATGGCGCGAGCAACGGCTGGCTCGACGGGCAGCCGGCGGCGGTGACGCGCCAGGTCGGCCAGGGCTCGATCACCTACCTGGGCGCCTGGCTGGACGACGCGTCGCTCAAAAAGCTGACCGACCGGCTGCTCGACGAGAGCGGCGCGAAGCCGATGATCGCCGGCGTGCCGGACCAGGTGGAGGTGTGCGTTCGCGCCGGCGGAGGCCGCACGGTGGTGATTCTGATCAACCATGGCAGCGAGCCGGCGTCGGTGATGCTGCCGCCGTCGCTCGGTGCGAAGAGCCTGCTGGAGGGCGCGGTGATGTCGGGCGGGTCGCTCCAGCTGCCGAAGTTTGGGGTCGCGGTGCTGGAGACGGGCAAGCTGGAGTAGCGGGTGGTTCACGTGTAAAACGTTCCACGTGGAACGTTTTGGATTTGCATTATCGATGGTGCAGTGAAGCGGGTAAGTGCCTGCGAGTGAGCAGGTTACGCGGTTGCGGATGTGCTGGCGTAGAGTTGGCGCGGGTGTGGTAGACGGGAGTCAACCGCAGATCCTTCGACTGCGTTTGGCGCGAAGTGCGCGCCAAACTACGCTGAGGATAGCCCCTTTTGTGGGTGCGGGCAGTTGTGATCCCACATCTCAGAATCGAGATGTGGGGCACCCGCACCCGGCGAGAGTCGCGGTTTGCTACTATTTGGGTGCATTTAAGATTCGTACCTTGAGCACTGCCTTGATTGACAGCGCTGCCGTGGGGAGATGTCGTGGCCGATTCAAAGATTGAGATCAAAGTGGTTCAATTAGTTTCAGCGGAGAGGGCAGTGATGAGTGGCTCTCTAAGCAGCTAGACAAGGTACTCGCCAAAATTCCCGAGTTGGTTGCCGTTGCGCCGCAGTTGAACGGAGAGAATGATAATGATGGTGGCAGCAGCGGGAATGACGGTGGGGCAGAGCAGACCTGGAAAGTTTCCGGCACACTTGCCGCCTATCTGAAGTCCACGGGTTCGACAGCCAATCAGGTTCGCAAGTTCCTCGCAACCTCCGCGTGGTTGCATGGCTCAGAGAAAAAGGACCGGCTCACCACTAAAGACGTTTCAGTAGCACTCAACAACCATAGCCAAGGGAAGCTCACGAACCCCGCCAATTGTCTAAACCAAAATGTGAGCAAGGGGCATTGCGTAAAGGACGGCAAAGCGTTCTATGTCACTCCCGACGGAAGGACTAGCTTGGGTAAATGATGGTCACCGCATCGTCCGCATTATCCGCGATTCCTCCGGGTCTGAAGACTCCGCTGATTGCCGAGTACCAAAGCATTGTTCAAAACTTCCTCGAACACCGCTGGTTGCCCTCTGAGCTTAGCGGAGGCCGCTTCAGCGAAATCGTCTATACGATCCTAGCCGGTGACGCGTCGGGAAGCTACGCATCCGCCCCGGCAAAGCCCAGCAACTTCAAGGCTGCCTGTGCGGCTTTGGAGAGCAACTCTCACGTTCCCCGCAGCTTTCAAATATTAATTCCGCGTCTGCTCCCTGCTCTCTACGAAATCCGCAACAACCGTAGCGTTGGTCACGTTGGTGGGGATGTGAACCCAAACCACATGGACTCGGCGGCAGTGCTTGCTATGTGCAATTGGGTGATGTGCGAGTTGGTAAGGGTGTATCACAAACTTGCCACCGCTGACGCACAAAAGGTAGTGGACTCTCTTGCCGAGATGCGGATTCCGATCATTTGGTCTGATGGCAGCGTAAAGCGCGTGTTGCAACCAACGCTTAAGTTGCCGCAGCAACTGCTTCTTTTGATTGCAACATCAGTGCCTGATGTTTCCGCCCAAGAGCTCCTGGAATGGACAGAGTACGAAAATAAGCGGCACTTTATACAAACATTGCGCACGCTCCACGGGAAGCGCTGGATTGAATTTGCGGAATCAACTAAGCGAGCGAAGATTCTCCCACCCGGCACAAAGGAAGTCGAACGAATCGTGCGAGCGAAGGGCTTGTCTGGAATAGGTATGTCGTCGATTCACGAAAACACGCTGGTAATTGAAGTTCGGGATGTTTTCGTTACGCTCTGAGATTTATCGCTTACCCGATCTGAACCAGATGGCCACATGTTCGGCCGCTAACGATGCGGCTTGCCTACCACCGGTGTACAGCACTTCGGAGTCTCAACAGCGCTCCCTGGATTCGGTCACGAAGTCAACGAGCGGCAATGGCTAATACGCTCGCCGACCACGGATGAGTGCCGAAAGATCGGCTTCGCGACAGCTATGACTTTCAGTGTCGATCCGACGTTCTCTAGAAAGGCCGGCTTCGGCAACTTCGCGCCGCAATCGTGAACGCTCATGGAGATTTGACAGTCGAGAAAGTCAACCGCAGATCCTTCGACTTCGCTGCGCTCCGCTCAAGATGACCCCTCTGTTCGATGAGGCAATGTCAGGCAAGATTAGCTCGCTTTGCGGCGTTTGGCGGCTGGTTTGGGAGCGGTTTTTTTGGCGGATGCGGTTTTTGTTTTGGGGGCTTCGGCGGCGGGCTGCAGGGCGGTGACGCCTTTGTTGGCGAGGCTGGCGCGCAGGGCGTCCATGAGGTTGATGACGGGGGCCATCGGCTTCTTTTTGGTCGGGGGTTCGGGGCCTTCTTCGCCGGCGCTCTTGCTCTCAATCAGCGCTTCGACCTTCTCCTGGTAGGTGTTGTGGAAGGCGTCGGGGTGGAACGGGGCGCGGAGCGAGCCCATGAACTGCTCGGCGAGCTTGATCTCGGCATCCTGGAGCTCGAGGGGCGACTGGTCGCCGTACTCGGGGATTTCGCGGACCTCTTCGGGGTAGTAGAGGGTGTGCAGGATGAGGCCGTGCTCGTAGGGGCGGATGAGGACGACCTGCTCGCGCTGGTGGAGGGTGAGCCGGGCGATGGCGCCGAGCCTGAGCTTGTGCATGGCCTGCATCATGAGCGAGTACGCGCGGCGGCCGGGTTCTTCGGCGACGGTGTAGTAGGAGGTCTCGTAGTAGATGGGATCGACCTCGTCGAGCTCGACGAACTGCTGGATGGCCATGGTCTCGGAGGACTCGGCTTCGAGCGCCTTGAGCTCGTTGGGCGAGATGAGGACGTAGGTGCCGTCGCCGACGGGGTAGCCTTTTTCGATCTCATCGCGCTCGACGACGCGCTCGTCGAGCGGGCAGTAGAGCTGCTGCTTGATGCGGGTGCCGCAGGTTTTGTGGATCTGGTTGAAGCCGATGTGCTCCTCGCGCGCGGCGACGTACATGCGCACCGGCACGGAGATGAGGCCGAAGGAGATGTAGCCCTTCCATACTGTCGATGCCATGGCACGCTCCCGGGCTGTTGAGATGAGCCGGTGGCGAGCGCGGTTACCCGGGTTTACCGCGGCGGACGTTTTGACGCCGGTTACAGGTAAAGTAGAGCAAGACAGGACCGGAGCACGTGCTGCAACAGAGCGCCAGACTGACCGCCGCGGAACGGCGGGAAAAACACAGGGTATTTCTCAGCGACACGGTAACGCTCGCGGCCCTCACCGGAGTGGTGCTGGTGCTTTCGTTCGTGACCTACGAGCTGTACCACTCGTTTGCGAGCCATCGGCAGATGCTGGAGGCGCGGTGGCGGGTGCGCGGGGAAAAGGCAATGGCCGCCGGAGAGCCGAACGCCGCGCTGAACGATTTGCACTCTGCGCTGGCGTATGCCCCCGACGACCGCGGGCTGCAGATCGAGCTGGCGACGGCGCTGGCGGCGGCGGGCCATACGCAGGAAGCGAAGGTCTACTTCGGCACGCTGCTCGAGACCGAGCCGGGCAGCGGGGCGATCAACCTGCAGCTGGCGCGGCTGGCGATCCGGCAGAACGATGCGCAGGGCGCGGTGGACCATTACGAGGCTGCGATTGACGGCACCTGGAACGGGGATGCGTTTACGCGGCGGAGGGAGATTCGGCTGGAACTGGCGCAATACCTGATGACGCTGCATCGGCTGAGCGAGGCGCGCAACCTGCTGCTGATTACCGCGGGCAATGCGCCGGAGAACCATCCCCTGCAACTGGAGGTGGCGGGATTGCTGATGCAGGCCGGAGATGCCGCGGATGCGATGGATGTGTACCGCAAGGCAGCGGCAAGCCGGGCGACGCGGCTTGCCGCGCTTGAAGGCGAGGGCACCGCGGCGGCAGCGCTGGGCCGCTATGCGCTGGTGCACCAGTACCTGACGCAGGCGGTGGGCGAGCCGGCGTTTGCGCGCCAGCCGCAGGCGACCCGGGACGAGGTGCGCGCGACGCTTGGGACAGCCAACGGGGTGCTGGCGCTGTTCCCGGCGGACAACCTGAGCGCGAGGGAGCGGGCGGAGCGGATTGGCTGCTGGGCTGCCCGGCGAACGCCGGTGGAACGCCGCCGACGGCCGCGACCGCAACGCCGGCCGGGACAGGCGGCGCGGCGCAGCAGAGGGCTGCCCTGCTGGGCACCCTGGCCGCGCACCTGAAGAAGCTGAATCCTCTGGCCGCCCCGCAGGCGGCGGCGAACGCCCCGGCGCCCGCGGCGGCCCCCAATGCAGCCGCGGTGCAGGATCCGCTGGCCGCGCTGGCTGCGCGGTGGACGCCAATGGCAACCGGCACCACGCTGCGGCAGCAGCTGCTGGCCGACCCGGTTTTCGAGCAGAACACGCTGAACCTGGTGTATGACACGGAGCGCACAACGGCAGGGATGTGCGGAGCGCCGACCGGTGAGGACGCGCTGCTGCTGAGGATTGCCGAGGCGCCGGGGCAGGTGATGAGCCCGGCGGAGGCACAGCCATGACGCCGGCAAGCAACACGGCAAACCGGGCCGGCGGGGCGAACCGGATAAGCGCGGCGGACGGGGCGGCGAACGCGGGCGTGGAAAACGAACCGGGGAAGATGCCGGAGGAGAACGCGGCAAGCCCGGCGCCGATCAGCCCCGGGGACCGGATGGAGCTGCCGCGCCGCAGTGAAGGCAGCGCGGAGCCGTTCGACATGCAGCGCATTGCGCCGAAGCGCGAGGAGCGGCTGTTCCTGGTGCTGTCGATCTTTATCGGCGTGCTGTCGGGGCTGCTGGTGGTGTCGTTCCGGGTGGCGATCGAGTGGATCAAGATCCTGACGCTGGGCTCGGCGCCGCACGCGCACGAGGCGCGGCTGTTTGTTGTGCCGACGGTGGCGGGGCTGTTTGTGGC
>CAXTMY010000061.1:0-3295 GCA_964245565.1 uncultured Acidobacteriaceae bacterium
CACTACGACAGCGGCGACTACCCGGCGGCGCTGCTCGGCGCGCGCGAGGTGATCGGCCTCCAGGCGCACCGCGCCGGCCCCCGGCGCGACGCGCGCGGCCGCTATCTCGGCGTCGGCGAGGCCGCCGACCCCCCGCCGCCCCCGCCCCGCGCCGATCCTCTCCGCCGATCTCCACCCCCTCGTCGAGTCCATCCGCGCCAAGCTCCTCCCCGACGGCACCCTCGCTGACACCGCCTCGCCCGAGCTCGGACGCATCCGCCGCGCCATCGAAGCCCAGCAGCGCTCCATCGAGAACTCCCTGCGCTCCGCCCTGCGCCGCCTGTCCGATTCTGGTACCGCGCAGGACGAGCTCATCACCATCCGCGGCGAGCGCTTCGTTATCCCCGTCAAAGCCGAGGCCAAGCGCAAGGTCTCCGGCGTCGTCCACGGCGCATCCTCCTCCGGCCAGACCGTCTACCTCGAGCCGCTCGAAACCATCGAGCTCAACAACGACCTCGTCCGCCTCTTTGAAGAAGAGCTCGCCGAGATCCACCGCATCTTTCTCGCCATCACCGCCCAACTCGCCGCGCAGTCCCACCTGCTCGTCCCCGGCGCTTCCATCCTCGCCACCGTCGAAACCCTCCTCATCCGCGCCCGCTTCGCCGACGACTACGAAGCCATCCGCCCGAAATTCCTCACCGGCCCCCGCGCGGAGCTCCGCCTCGTCGCCGCCCGCCACCCGCTGCTCGAACACCGCCTCCGCGAGCAAAGCAAGACCGCCTACGCGGTTGGCGCCCACTTGCGTGGCGAGAGTGGCGCTAAAGTCAACCACAAACTAAGTCTGACCTCTACTCCAATTGAAGGGGTCATCCTGAGCGAAGTCGAAGGATCTGCGGTTCCTCCGCACAGCAGCAACCCCAGCGACGGCGTAGACGCCGCGACAGGCCTGGCCGCGGCTGACGGCAGCTTCACCACCCCGCCGCAGGCGGCGCCGCCCCCACGGCAAGTGGTGCCGTTGTCCCTCGCCCTCGAACCCGAAGCAAAACAGATCATCATCTCCGGCCCCAACACCGGCGGCAAAACCGTCGGCCTCAAAACCACCGGCCTGCTCGCCCTCATGGCCCAGTCCGGCATCCCCGTCCCGGCCTTTGAGGCCAACCTCCCCATCCTCACGACCGTCCTCGCCGACATCGGCGACAACCAGTCCATCGAGCAGAACCTCTCCACCTTCTCTGCGCACATCACCAATCTCAACCGGCTCAGCGCGCTCGCGGCTCCCGCCACGCTCATCCTCATCGACGAAATCGGCTCCGCCACCGACCCCGACGAAGGCTCCGCGCTCGCCGTCGCCGTCGCCGAGCACATCCTCCACTCCGGCGCCTGGTCCATCCTCTCCACCCACCTCACCGCGCTCAAAATCTACGGCGAAACCACCCCCGGCGTCGTCAACGCCGCCGTCGGCTTCAACGCCCTCACCCTCGCGCCCACCTATGAGCTGCGCCAGGGCGTCCCCGGCGCTTCCGCCGGCATCAACATCGCCGCCCGCCTCGGCCTCGCGCCCTCCATCATCGACCGCGCCCGCGCCCGCATGACCACCCAGGCCCTCGACATCGGCACCTTCCTCGACCGGCTCCACTCTGAAATCGCCTCCCTCGGCGAGCAGCGCCTCGCCCTCGCCTCCGAAGAAAAAGCCCTCCGCAAAGAGCGCCATCGCCTCGAAGTCGAAGGCATGGCCGAGTGGCGCGACCGCACCCGCGAGCTCGAAAAACAGCTCAACACCCTGCTCCGCGAGCTCGAATCGCAGTCGAAAGAAGCCGTGCAGGCCATCGAAGACCGCGCCGCCCGCGAAAAAGCCTCCGCCGAAGCCGAGCGCCGCGTCGCCCGCCTCCGCCGCGAATTCTCCGAGCAGTTCACCGCGCACGTGCGCAGCCGCAAACCCAACGCCCTCCAGGCCGCGGCCGCGCAGGCCGCCGCCCACCGTCGCGACCCCGGCCTCGCCTCCCTGGGTGATACCGTAAAGCTCAAAATCGGCCAGTCCGGCCGCATCACCCGCGAACTCGACCCCAACACCGTCGAAGTCTCGATCGGCAGCATGAAGATGCGCGTCCGCCGCGCCGACATCGCCGCCATCCTGCAATCGGCCCAGCCCCAGGCAGCCTCACCCACGCCCGTGCAGGCCGCCCGCAGCCGCAACATCACCGTCCGCACCGCCGCCGGCGACAGTGAAGACGAGCTCCGCACCGGCATGCGCCACGAGATCAACGTCATCGGCCTCACCGCCGACCAGGCCGGCGACGACGTCGAAAAATTCGTCGACCAGGCCTTCCTCTCCGGCCTCAAGCGCGTCCGCATCGTTCACGGCACCGGCATGGGCGTGCTGCGCCGCACCCTCCGCGCCGCCCTCCACAATCACCCGCACGTCGCAACCGTAACCGAAGCCGATCAGTACGAAGGCGGCCAGGGCGCCACCATCGTCGAGCTCAGGCAATGACCTGCGGTCGGCGGCGCTGGCCTTCGGCTAGGGAGCTGCCGCGGCACCCGTCCGCGGCGAGACCCGCCGCCCGTCTACGCCGGGCTAAAACCCAGTCGGATGTGGAGCACCCCCACCAACGCACTTACCCCCGCACGTAACTCACGAGCAAACACGCCGACGCCGCGAAAATCACCGCCGTCGTCGCCCATCCCAGCACATTGATCGCTCGCCCGTTCACCCGCTCCCCCATCACCGCGCGCCGGTTCGTCAGCACCATGATCAGCAGCATCAGCGGCGGCGTTGAAAACCCCTGCACAATCCCCGCCACCACCAGCGCCCGCATCGGGTTGATCCCGATAAAATTCAGCCCCGTCGCCGCCAGCGTAAACACAGCCAGCGCCGCATAAAACTTTCTCGCCTCGCCCAGTTTTCGTGACAGCCCGTTTACCCAGCCCGCGCTCTGGCATACGTCATACGCCGCCCCCGTTGTCATCACCGGAATCGCCAGGAACCCCACCCCGATAATCCCCAGCGCAAACAACAGCCCCGCCGCCTTGCCCGCCAGCGGCCGCAGCGCCTGCGCCGCCTCGGTCGCCGAATCGATCTGGTGTCGCCCCGCGACAAACAGCGTCGCCGCCGTCGACAGGATGATAAAATACATCACCACATTTGAAAACAGCATCCCGAAGATCACATCGAACAGGCTCGTCTTCAGCGCCGCGTCCGTCGTCCCCCTCCGCTCGCGCAGCGTTGTCTTGCCCTCGGCAATCTTCTCCTCAACCTCTTCGTTTGACTGCCATGTATAGAGGTAGGCCGAGAGCGAAGTCCCCACGATCGCGACCA
>CAXTMY010000061.1:3305-17947 GCA_964245565.1 uncultured Acidobacteriaceae bacterium
AGTGGACTGCCGGCACCAGCGTCCCGCGCACCACCTCGCCCAGCTTCGGGTGCGCCAGCAGCGCCGAGCCCACATACGCCAGCAGCGTCAGCGCCAGCACCCGGAAGACGTTCCGGATCACCCGATAGGAGCCCCATACCTGGAACACCAGCGCGCACACCGTGATCGCCGCCAGCACCAGCCATCGCGGCACATGGATGAATATGCCGATCGCCGCCGCAATCCCGCCGATGTCCGCGCCGGCTTCAATCACGTTGCCGAACACCACCCCGCCCAGCACCGCCCACAACAGCCACCGCGGCACATGGCTGCGCAGCACCGCGAACAGGCCCTGGCCCGTCACCTGCCCCAGCTTGCCCGACAGGTACACCACCGCCACCATCATCGGCAGCGTTACCGGCGCGGTCCACAGCACGCCGTAGCCCAGCTGCGCTCCCGCCTGTGCATACGTGCCGATCGCCGAGCAGTCGTCATCCGCCGCGCCGGTAATCAGCCCAAGACCCAGCGACCGCAGTACCGTATGCTTGCGAACACCCTTGCCAGCCGGAGGCGTAGTCATGCAGGGTGGACGGCCAATTCTTACTCCGGGGTTGGTCCCCGCCGCGCAAACACTTTTGCGCAGCGGCCCTTACCGCGCCGGATGCCTCTGCGACCCGCGCCGCTTCTGCGTCGAGGTCTTCATCGGCGCCCGGTTTGCCGCCGTCGGCAGGGCGCGATCCACCGCGACCGTGATAATCGCCATCGCCCCCGCCTCAGCCAGCAGCACAAACACCAGCATCATCCAGTTTGAAAAGGTCCACTGGTGCGTGTCGAACCCCTTCAAATAAGTGAACCATTCCCCCACAACCACGGCTCCGTACAAAACCACGAACACCGCTATCACTCTTGGCGTCATCTCCGCTCCAAACGCATGTTTCAGCCCTGTCGCGCCCGTCGGCTCAGATACGCATCGGCATAATGATATACCGGTACCGCGCATCCTCCTGCGCGTCTTCCGGCCGCATCTGCCCGGCTGACTGCGCATCCTTGAACTCCAGACGCACCTCGCCTGCACCGCCGATCGCCTTCAGAAAATCTAGAAGGTACTGTGAGTTGAACCCTACCACGATCGGGTCGAAATGATACGGCGTCTCAATCACGTCCTCGCTCTCGCCCGCCTCGGTCGACGACGACGAGATCCGCAGCTCGTTCTGCTCCAGCCGTATCTTGATCGCTCCCGACCGCTCGTCCGCGAACTGCGCAACTCGTTGAATCGACTGCTGTAGCTCTTCGCTGCGCACCACCAGGAACTTGCTGTTGTCCCGCGGCAGCACCGCTTCGTAGTTCGGAAAATTCCCGGAAAGCTTCCTGCTGGTTAACACTCTCGTACCCACTCGAAAGTACAGCTGGTGCTCATCGTCCGCGAAATCGATCTCCGTCGCCTCGGTATTCCCGAGCAGCCCCTGCAGCTCCTGCAGTGCCTTGCGCGGCACCAGGATCTTCCGCTCCCCGCTCACATTCTCCAGGTTCTCGCCCGTCTTCTCGATGTGCGCCAGCCGGTGCCCATCGGTCGCCACCATCGCCAGCGACTCCGCCTTCAGAATCAGCAGCGCCCCGTTCAGCGTGTACCGCGACTCCTCGTTCGAGATCGCAAAAATCGTCTTCGCGATCATCCCTTTCAAACTCGTCGCCGGGATCCGCGTCCCCGTACCCACCGGGAACTCCGGCACCTGCGGAAAGTTCGCCCGCGCCATCCCCACCATCTTGGTATTCGAACGGCCCGCGCGGATCTGCACCCAGTGGTTGTCCATCAGCTTGATCGACACTTCGCCGTCCGGCAGCAGCCGGATGTAGTCATACAGCTTCCGCGCCGGGATCGTGCACGCGCCCGCTTTCTTCACCTTCGCCGCGCAACTCGTCCGTAAACTCTGGTCCAGGTCCGTCGCCGTGATCTGCAGCCGGTCACCCACCGCCTCAAACAGAAAGTTCGAGAGGATCGGGATCGTCGTCTTCCGCTCCACCACGCTCTGCGCCGCGGTCAGCTCCCGCAGCAGCTCCGCCCGGCTCACCGCAATCTCCATCACCGCGTTATGGCTCACCCCCGTCCCCGGCTCCTCGCCCTGCAGAAACGCCGCCATCTCCGCGCCCGATCCGATCCTCTCCTGCTCCAACCCTGCATCCGCCATCGCCAGCCCCTTTGCCCTACCCGCGGCGCCCCGTTCACCGCTGGCGCCACTCTACACCAGCAGCTCCGCCTCGATCGATGAGCATGCTCCCTGCTTCCCGCTCCCTGATTCTACGAGGCAGGCAGCCTCCACGCCCACTCTTAAAAAGCAGTCCCGCGGTGAGGGAAACCGGGGCAGCTCCATCCCGGTCTCTCCACTCCACGGCCACGGGCGCCGGAACATCTTTTCCACCCCCACCTGCGCTTCTGTGCACAACCTGCAACGCACGCCCCAACCGCCGCGACGACTGCTTTTAAATTTCTTGAACAGGTAAGGAATCAGCAGCAGTAATCGTTCGCGGAGGAAAACAGGAAATCCGGCTCGAAACTGCGTCCCCGGCGCTCGCCATCCGTAACCCCGTTTTCCATAACCCGTGCATGCCATTCTGCGGAACCGGAACAACCGGATACCCAACCCCGATTCCGCCCCCGCTCTTCCCACTTCCTCACAAGCCGCTTCCCCGTCCGTGTGCAAACCGCCCCCGCGATCAGGAAATCCCGTCTCCGCGCGCGACAGTGGAGGCGATACTCTCCGGCCGTTTTCCACAGCCGCCCGCTTATCCACTTTTCCCCGCACCTGTGCATATCCGCACAAAAGCTTCTACAACGGCAAAAGGAGACAGCAAGCGGCCCTCCTTTTGCCCGGTCTCCCGAAGCATCCATCCCCTGAACAATGGGTCACCCATTCCCTGCGTAGCGACCGTAAAAGCGAACACACAAGCGGGTCATCCTGAGCGGAGCAGGGCAAAGCCCTGTGCAGTCGAAGGATCTGCGGTTCCATCTCTCGCTCTCGGCACCTTCTCAGACTTATCGATGGAAGCCACGACGCAGGCCCTAGACCGCCACGTGGCTCGCCGCCTGGTGCGCCCCGGAGCTGCTGTCAAACCGGGCCTGGCTGTCCAGGTGATCGCGAATCGCCCGGTAGCACTCGCAGGAAACACTCTCAATCCCTGCCGGGTCGACCAGCTTGATCAGGCCGCGCGTGTAGCTGATCAGCCCCTTCCTCTGCAGCACCTCGGCCGCCAGCGAGACCGTCGGCCGCGTCGAGCCCAGCATGTCCGCCAGGAATTCGTGCGACATCCTGAACTCGCTGCTGCGCACCCGGTCCGCGCACAGCAGCAGCCAGCGCGCCAGCCTCTGCTCCGCGCTATGCTTCGCATTGCAGCCCGCTGACTGCATCGCCTGCACCAGCTGCGCCTGCACATGCCGCAGCGCCAGTTTCTGGAACGTTCCGCCCATCTGGAACTCTCGCCGCGCTGCCTCCACCGGCGAGGCATAACCGAATCCCTGGATCTGCATATACACCCGGTTCAAACTGAGCCTGGTTCCCATCAGTGCCGATACCCCGATCACCGACTCGTAGCCGAACATGCCCACCTCCACCTGCGAGCCGTCCGCGAACGTCGTCGTCATCGACGCCATTCCCTCTTCGAGAAAGAACAGGTTCGCAATCGGGCTGCCCGGATACTCGATCTCCCGCCGCCGCTCGAAGGTGACCCGCCGCAGCCCCAGGCGCGCGATCGAGGCTTCTTCAAGACCCTTAAGTAGAAGATTCTTATACAAGCCGCTTTGCATCTGGGAATTCCTCATCGCAATTGTCCCATTCTCGCTCGGGTGCATCATGCGCTCTCCGGCTCGTCCAGGCGAGGGCTCTCCTCCCGGGCATCGATCGCGCTTGCCTGAACGGTGATCCTGAACGGCAAATACCAGCTGCAACCACAATGGTTGCCATTGCGCGCACGTCGGGCGGGTCGCGGCCGCCGTTCCCCAGGGCACTCCCCGAAAACCGCAAGGTGAAAACGGCTTTCGCAGAACTCGGGCCCGGAGCACAACCCCGCCTGGGCCGTTTGGAACTAAGTCAATGTCTTTCCCTCAGGTACCACAGAGGGAACGGCCTTGATTTCAGGAGGTTCCGAGCGTGCCCAACACAATGTTCACATCTATCCTGGCTCCCCATTCCAAGGTGACGGAGGAGCAACTGGCAACCGAACAGGGAATCCGCGCGCTCGAGCAAAACCTTCGCGCGCTCAACCGCCGCCGCTTTCTCACCTCCATCGCGGCAGCCGGCGCCATCGCCACCCTCGGCGGCGCCGTCGCCGGTACGCGCGCCCTGGCGCAAACCACCACGCCCAGCGTCGCCGATGTCCTCAACTTCGCCCTGAACTTTGAGTTCCTCGAGGCCGAGTTCTACTCCTACGGCGCGACCGGTAAAAGCCTCGCCGCCAATGTCTCCGCCGGCACCGTTACCGCAGACATCCCCACCATCACCACCAGCAATGTCTCCAACCCTCCCATGGTCACGCTTTCCGGCAATCAGCAGAACGTCGCCATGGCCCTCATGACCGACGAGGCCCACCACATCGCCCTGCTCCAGTCCGCCATCGGTCAGCTCGGCGGCACAGCCATCACCGAGCCCACGATTGACTTCAGCGCCGGCGGCACCATGCCCCCCGTCACCACCAATCTCGCCTTCTTCGCCGCCGCCCGGCAATTTACCGCGCTCGGCAACAGCGCCTACGCCGGTGCCGCCGCTGACCTCGTCAGCAATCCAAGCGTTTTGCTTACCGCCGCCCAGATCCTCGGCGCGGAAGGTCAGCACCTCGGCGTCGTCAACTACCTCTGCGTCACCCTCGGCATCACCCCCGCCACCGATAAGATGATCGACGCCCAGGATGTCCCGCCCAACGGCACCGCCCAGATCTTCACCGTTACCCCCATCGGCACCGTGCCTTACGCCGCGGGCGCGCCCGCGCCCGCTCTCGGCATCGCGCGCACCCCGCAGCAGGTTCTGGGTGTGGCCTACGGGGTTTCTACCCCCTCGACCACCACCCCGGCCGCCGGCACCACCAAGGGCGGCTTCTTCCCCAACGGCGTCGGGGGCGCCATTACCTCCACTTAACGCTCGGCGCATCCCCCCGCCGCACGAACCGGAAAAGCAGCTTTCAGCCCTTCAGGAGACACGCTCATGCCGAACTTTCCCAGTCAGTCGCTGCTCCAGCCCGGTGAGCCCGTTACCGGCCGGCAGCCCAGTACGGAAACGAACATCTTCACCCTGCAGCGCCGGGCCGACCGCCTCACCCGCCGCGGCTTTCTCGCCTCGGCCGGCGCTGCCGGAACCATCGCCGTCGCCGGCTGCAGCAGCAGCTCCACCGCGCCCACTACCAGCGCCACTCCCGTCTCCGTCGCCGATGTCCTCAACTTCGCGCTCAACCTCGAATACCTGGAGGCGACCTTCTATCTCACCCTCGCGACCGGCACCGGCCTGTCCGCGGCCGACATGGGCTCCAGCCCCGGCGCCGTCACCGGCGGCCTCGGCAAAGTCGCTTTCCAGGACCCCGGCGTGCAGGACCTCGTCAACCAGCTCGCAGCCGAGGAACAGGCCCATGTCGAGCTCCTCCGCGCCACTATGAGCTCGCTCAGCATCACCCCGGTCGATATGCCTGCACTCGACCTCGGCGCGCTTGGCCCCATCACCAACGACGCCCAGTTCCTCGCCATCGCCCGCGCCCTTGAGACAACCGGCACCAGCGCCTACGCCGGCGCCATCGACTACCTCGTCTCCAACGCAACAGCGCTCACCTACGCCGCGCAGATCCAGGACGCCGAAGCCCAGCACGAAGGCGCGCTCCGTCAGTACTGCGTCGCCAACGGCGTCACCTCGCCCGCCGTCGACTCCATGGACATCCCTCCGACCGCCACCGCTATCTTCAACACCAACACCACCACCGGCCTCAACACCGAGCGCAATACCTCCCAGGTGCTCATGATCGTCTATGCCAACACCCTTACCGGCATCACCTCCGGCGGCTTCTATCCCAGCGGCTTCAACGGCGCCATCGTCAGTACATAATTCATCTGCAACCGTGTGGCGCACAAAAAGCCACCCGCGAGGGTGGCTTTTTGTACTTTCTTTTGCGAGCAGCCTGTAAGCCGAATTCTGTCTGGATTTGCATCCGCGACGGCCATTCCTCTAGGCGCGCCATTACTGGCGCGCTCCAGCAACCTACCCGAAGGTTTCCGCCGCATGCCGCCCTCGCAGGCAGCATCCGGGATCCACGTTGGCGCACCGGGCCGGCACGCACGGCAGCTCTTCTGGACCCGGCTGCCGTTCCCTTCCTATTTGGTCTTGCTCCGTGTGGGGTTTACCCTGCCTCCTGCGTTACCGCCGGAGCGGTGCGCTCTTACCGCACCTTTTCACCCTTACCCGGTAAGCCGCTTGCGTGGCTTGCCGGGCGGTATCTTCTCTGTGGCACTGGCCGTATCGCGAGCCTTTACGCTCCGACCCCGGACGTTATCCGGCACACTGCCCTGCGGAGTTCGGACTTTCCTCTCCTGAGACCCGCTTGCGCAGCTCAGCAGCGGCCGCCCAGCTGCCCGCACAGCCATTCTACCTGTCTTTAGTCCATCTTCTGCACCGTGTACCCGTCCGGAATCTTCAGCTCGAACTGGTTCGCCGGCATCTGCTGATTGATCGTGAGTTTCTGGATCGCCAGCACAATCCGGTACTCTTCGATCGGCCGCAGAATCGTGATCGTCGCCGGGTAGCGCTGGTCCCCGAAGCTCGCGTACGGCCCGTACTCGGCACTGGTCTGGATCGCCCCGGTATTGTCGTAAATATCCACCCCGCTCGGCAGCATCGTCGTCCGGTCGAAATGGATGCGCCGCTCCGGAATCAGCTCCTGCGAATTGTCCCGGCGGCGAACGATCGTCAGCTCATACTCCGGGTCCACCATCAGCTGGTGCGTCTTTGGGTCGACATGCGTCGGGCTTACCGTCGAGCGCTCCACCAGGTCGTCCGGGCCGATCGCGCTCAAAATCATCGTGTCGAAAAATATGTTCGGGCGCAGGTTCTCGATCGGGTTCGGCGAAGGCTTCGTCACCGCGTTCGATCCTACGTACGCCTTGTTGTTGTGCGGCACCACCAGCGTGAACTGGCTGCCGTCACTCGCCAGGTCGAACGCCTGTGTGCGCACCACCGGCAGCAGGCCCAGCACCCGCAGCATCTCCGGCGTCTGCAGCAGGATGTACCCCGTCAGCGACGTGTAATCCGTCACCTCGCCTTTGCGCTCCCCGCCCACCGAGAGCTGGAACGTCACGTTCGCCTTCAGCGCCTGCATATGCGCGTTCTCGTCGTTGACGATCTGCACCAGCTGCTCGGTCGTCGCGTCCTTCACGCTCGTCGGCATCCGCGGCTGCTGCACCCGGTAGGTATGCACAAAGCATCCGCTCAGCACCGGCAGCAGCAACAGCGCCGCGCAGCCGGCGAGTCGCCCGATGCCGCCGCCGTTCTGGGAAAATATCCGAATGGTTCGATCCTGAAAAACCCTGGGGAGTGACAGCGCAAACCTGACGCGCAAACTTAAAGTATAGCTGTGTCTCCGCCTGGAACACTTCGATGTAATCAACCCGCGGGAAGATGCGCTAAGGCGTTGCAAAGGTGCGGATTTCGCACACTCGTGCGCAGTCGCGTCCCACAGCACTGGGAGCAATGCTTCCCCTAATGCTGCGCCGCGCCCGCCCGCACCGCCGCACGGTACGCCGCCACATTCCGCTCATGTTCCTCGAGCGTCGCGGCAAAACGCGACTGCCCCAGCGGATCGGCGCCCGCGGCCACAAAATACAGGTAATCCGTGTGCGCCGGATGCATCGCCGCGCGCAGCGATACCATCCCGGGATTACAGATCGGCCCCGGCGGCAGCCCCGCATGCCGGTAGGTATTGAAGGGCGAATCGAACTGCAGGTCGGACTGGTAAATGCTCCCCCGGTACTGCCCGCGCAGCAGCGCCGCGTAAATCACCGTCGGGTCGGTCTCGAGCGGCATCCCCTTCGCCAGCCGGTTTTCAAACACGCTCGCCACCAGCGGCCGCTCCGCGGCAATCGGCGTCTCCCGCTCCACCAGCGAGGCCAGCGTCACCGTGCGGTGCAGGTCCCCCGTCAGGTCCAGCGCCGCGGCCTCCACCGCGAACTGGCGCACCATCGTGCGCAGGATCGCCGCCGGCGCCGTGTGCCGCGCAAACCGGTAGGTCGACGGGAAAAGATAGCCTTCAAGACTCGTCGCTTTCGGGTCCAGACGCGCCACCAGCGCCGTATCCGCCTTCGCCGCCGCCAGAAAGCCCGCATGCGTGCCCAGTCCCGCCGCCTCGATCCGGTTCGCGATGTCGAACAGGTTCGCGCCTTCCGGGATCGTCACCGCGACCGTGTACACATCGCCCCGCACAATCCGCCGATACACCTCCGCCAGCTTCGCCGGATGCGCAAACCGGTACTCGCCCGCCTTCAGCGTTCCGCCCAGCAGGTGCAGCGCCTCAAACCCCGTCGGCGAGCGGATAATCCCGGCCCGGTACAGCTGCGCCGCAATCCTCTCGGTCGAGGTGCCCGAAGGGATCTCGACAAACGTCTCGGTCCGCGGCCCGCTAGGCCACGCAAACACCCACCAAGCCCATCCCGCTCCCGCAAGCAGGCCCAACACCACGACAACAGCAAACAACCGGCGCATAGCTCGATTCTAAGCCGCCTCGAAGCCGACGCCCGCCAGGGTCTCAGCAGGCCGCGTTCCTTGCGGGCAGCCGTTGGACGCTCCGCGTTCAGGACGATCGCTTCTTGAGCGTATCGATCGCCTCGTCGTGCCGTCCGAAAAGTTCGAAAAAGCGGCGCAGGTCGGCCTCGATGATCCCGAGCCTGGATTCGAGGCGCGTTTCCAGCTTATCGATCCGCGCGTCCGTACTGTCCGCTCGCTTGTCCATACGCAACACGGAAAGGATCACAGCCAGCGTAGGAATAATCGTGGGCAGAGCCACCGCTGTGTAGAACTGGGCATTGGTCATGGACAGGGCCTGAACCTCACACTTAGCTTAGGGCGCGAGCCCTCCGGCGAGCAAGCACCTTTCGCCTGTCCGTCCCGATCCGTGACGGGGACGGGATGACGGAGTGTGGAACCGCCTTACCATAAAGACCATGCCGCAGGAAGAACAGACCGCCGTCCCCCGCTACCTCGGCCTCGACATCGGCAGCCGCCGCATCGGCGTCGCCGTCTCCGACCCCCTAGGGCTCACCGCCCAGCCTGTCCTCACGCTCTACCGCAAGAACCCCCGCGAAGACATCCGCTCCCTCGCCCGGCTCCTGCGCCGGTACGGCTGCACCGCCATCGTCGCCGGCAATCCCCTCCACATGTCGGGCCTGCCCAGCCCCCAGGCCGCCAGGACGCAGGCCTTCGCGCAGCAGCTCGGCCAGGCCGCCGGCCTTCCCGTCCACCTCTACGACGAGCGGCTCACCACCCTCGAAGCCCACCGCATCCTCAGCGAAGCCGGCCGTCCCCGCCAGGAGCACCGCCCGGTCGTCGACCAGGTCGCCGCCACCCTCATCCTTCAGGGCTTCCTCGAAACGCTGGGCGCACCTGCGCATGGCACACCGCCCAGCTCTCTGCCTGCATAACATTTGGTATTGTCTTACGCGGTATGCGAGCGTCTGGAGCCGAGGATGCGGCTTGCTCCCAACCATATGATCCAAAGCGCGGCGGCTAAAAACACAGTGTTGCTGATGCGCATCCACAGCAACCCTCCCACCAAGGACTTTCGATGAAACGCCAGAATGCCGTAATCCAGAGCGCCGCCGGCCGCCAGGCTGAGGGGGTGCAGCGCATTCCATCCGGTCTGTCGCGAAAAGAACGCGACCAGAGCGAGAAAAATCGAGTCGATCACCAGTAACGCAGCCACAGCAGCCCAACCCCACGCCGGCGGCGTGGTCAGAACACCCATGCCCAGTACGAACGCAGTAGCTCCGGTCACCCATGGACCCGGCACCCTGCCGCTAGTCACTCGGGACCTCCGCGCCGGAATCAGGAACGCAGCCGCCACCAACAACACACCCAGCACTGCCGCGCTGAGAATCTGTGAACTGGATGCCACGAACTGGTTCTGTTTGAATCCGATACCGAAGCTCGCGGCTGTGCCAAGCAAGAACATGACAGCGACAACCGTATCGCCGACCCATCCCAGCCACGGCGCTTCACTATCGGCAGGAAAAAGGGCCTCCACCAGCGCAATCGAGACGCCCATGCTCCAGAACACATGAAGGTTGAACATGAACACCGTCCACCACCCCCCGATGCCCAGCGTCTGAAGATAACCATGGTCCAGAAGGTGCATGTGCATCCTTAGGTAGTCATGGTTGAACAGTGATTCCGTCACCAAACCTTCGGCGAGCAAGGTGTACGCCGCGCCCAGCATGAGCATCATTGGCCAGCCACGACCCATTCGTCGGGCTGTCTCGCGAATCAGTACCGCACCGCCGCCATATGCGGGCGCCAATACAATCAGTGCCGGCAGCAGCTTGAGCGGCAGGTCCCCCAGCAGATACTCCGCCACCAGCGGAGTCACAAGAAGAAGCGGAATGACTGCGGTGATGTTTTTCCTGGGCGCGACCATCCTTCTCTCCTCGTTTCCAGTGCTTCGATAGCAGCGACTCAATGCGAGTGGAGCGGGCCGCGGTATCAGCCGTGCCGCAGGCAGGCCTGGATCGCCTGGTGAAAAAAAGCCTGGTACTCGGGTTTTGGCAAGCCTGCCCTGAGCCGGGCGGCTCTTTCGTCATCCGGCCAACGGCTCTCGTCCTCAACCATCCTTCGGTAACCCTCGCTTATTTCCGGATCTCCGTTTGTGAACTCGTCGGCCAGGCGCATCCAGCGTGCCACCAGCGCGCGCCCTTCGGCGCTGTCCGCTGGTACCTGGCAGTCGAGCGCGCTCTGGATGTCAGTGAACAGTGCCTGCCACTGTGTACCGATCTCCGCGTTTCGCTCAGGTGTCCGGGCTGCACGACGGTCCCGAAGTGACTCCATGGCCTTCGGACTGTAGTACCTTTCCGTCCAGTCGGTCACTTCCTGCATGTGTATCTCCTTGAGGATGGTCTGGCAGAGAAGCCACTCGGGCTCCTCCGGGTTTTGTGCGCGTCGTTGCGCATGTTCAATCGCCCGCAGGACGCGATCCAGGCCATCGCGCCGCTGGAGCAGCGCCGCCCGTTGCCGCGCAAACGTGACTGTCAGCGGTTCCCCGCCACGTCCGACCGGTGCATTCAGCACCGCGGCGATCTCGCGCAACGAGAGCCCCAGGTGCCGCAGCACGAGAATCCGCTCCAGCCGACCAAGATCCCCGTGGCAGTAGAGCCGGTAGCCTCGTTGCGAGCGCTGCGCCGGCGACAGCAGCTCGAGCCGGTCGTAATGATGCAAGGCCCGGACAGTGACACCGGCAAGCTTTGCGAACTCCTGGACGCGAAAGGTGCTCATGGGTTCCACCTTGAACATCTTCGAGCATGACGCAACGGCAGGGTCAAATTCTTTCCCGGGAGCCCCGTTCAGGAGCCTTCCAAAAGCGCTCCAGCAGAAGGAATCAAACGACTTATTCGGCGTTGGGCAGGGGGGGTGAGCTTTGCGGTCAGCTTTGCATGGCATCTTTGGTATGGCCGGGCAAATTGGCGGGTGTGATCTTTGTGAAGGTTGAGGGACAGGTATAATAAGGCTTCGCGGCCGTTTCATGGCCGCAGTTCACTTTCTCCTCACTTTGCGCCCGGAATACACCATCGATATGCCTGAACCGATTCAAAACAGCATCCCTGAGCACATCAAGAAAAAGCTGCTCGACGAAATCCGCCAGCTCGAGCACGAGCTCGCCCACGAGCTCCCGCAGGAGATCAAGAAAGCGGCCTCCCTCGGCGACCTCAGCGAAAACGCCGAGTACCACATGGCCAAGCAGCGCCAGGAGTTCGTCAACGCCCGCCTCGGCCAGATGAAGAAGCGCATGGGCGAGCTCGCCCTCGTCAACTTCTCCAACATCCCCCACGACCGCGTCGCCTTCGGCTCCCGCGTCACCGTCTTTGACACCGCCAAGGATGAAGAGCTCGAGTACCGGCTCGTCACCAGCGAAGAGTCCGACGTGCAGCACGGCCTCATCTCCACCACCTCGCCCATCGGCCGCGCGCTCGTCGGCAAGCAGGTCGGCGACACCGCCACCGTCGTCACCCCCAACGGCAAACGCGATCTCGAAATCCTCAAGTTCACGACCATCCACGACGTAGTCGCCTGATTGCCGCCAGCCGGCGAGCCTGAGCCCGAAAATGCTTCGAAACGTTCGCCGCGCAAGCCGCCACCGCCTGCAGCCCCTGGCCGTTCCCTCGCCCCACGCCGTGCCCTACGCCAAAACCTGGACCGGCGCCTTCGGCCGCGGCTGCGGCGTCCTCCTCCAGGCCATCGTCAACGGCCTCGCGCTTACCCGCATCTCCCCGAACGTCCTCACCTTCATCGGCCTGCTCATCAACATCGCCGCCGCCCTCCTCTTCGGCTACGCCAATGAGCACAACTTCGTCCGCATGTTCCTCTACGCCGGCCTCGTCATCATCGGCGCCGGTATCTTTGACATGGTCGACGGCCGCGTCGCCCGCCAGACCAACCAGGTCACCCTCTTCGGCGCCTTCTTTGACTCTGTCATCGACCGCTACTCCGACGTCGCCCTCTTCTTCGGCCTGCTCGTCTACTACGCCCGCGGCAATCGCTTCTTCTATGTCGGCCTCGTCGCCTTCGTCATGGTCACCTCTCTGCTGGTCAGCTACACCCGCGCCCGCGCCGAGGCCCTCATCGGCAAGTGCAAGGTCGGCTTCATGGAGCGGCCGGAACGCATCGTCCTTATCCTCATCGGCGCCCTTTTCGCGCGCTTCGGCGTCATGGCCCCCGTGCTCTGGGTGCTCGCCGTGCTCTCCACCATCACCGTCATCCACCGCATCGCCTATACCTATGAAATGACCCGCAAGATGGGTACCGGCTTGCCGCCGGCGGCCGGGCGGTAGCGCATGGCGGACCGCCACCAGCCGTTTCTCCTCCTCCACGGCGGCGCCTGGGCCATCCCCGAACCCATGCGCGCCGCGCACGAGTCCGGCATCCGCCACGCCCTCGCCCACGGCTACGGCCTGCTGCAGTCCGGCGCCTCCGCCGTCGAGGCCGTTACCGCCGCCATCTCTCTGCTTGAAGACGACGAAACCTTCGATGCCGGCCGCGGCGCCTTCCTCACCCGCGACGGTCGCGTCCAGCTCGACGCCCTGCTCATGGAAGGCGCGACCCTCCGCGCCGGCGGCGTAGCCTCCGTCGAACGCCTGCGCAACCCCATCCAGGCCGCCCGCCTGGTCCTTGAAAAAAGTCCCCACGTCTACTTCACCGGCCCCGGTGCCGAGCAGTTCGCCGCCTCCCACGGCATGCCTCTTGTCGATAACCAGGAGCTCGTCATCCCCCGCGAGCAGGAAAACCTCCGCCTCGCCCAGGCCAGGCAGCGCGCCGGCCTGCCCGACACCACCTTCGCCGGTTCGCCCGGCACCGCTTCCCACGACACCGTCGGCGCCGTCGCCCTCGACCTCCACGGCAATCTCTCCGCCGGTACCTCCACCGGCGGCACCCTCAACAAGGCCCCCGGGCGCGTCGGCGACTCCTCCCTCATCGGCTGCGGCTGCTATGCCGACAACGACAGCGCCGCCGTCTCGCTCACCGGCTGGGGCGAGCCCATCATGAAGCTCGTCCTCGGCAAGTGGGCCGTCGACCGCGTCCAGGCCGGCGCCACCCCGCAGCAGGCCGCCGTCGATGCCATCCAGTACCTCTTCGAACGGCTCGGCGGCCACGGCGGCATCATCCTCATCGACCGCAAAGGCCGCGTCGGCCTCGCCCACAACACGCCGCAGATGGCCTGGGGTCTCGCCGCGCCCGACGGCCTCCGCACCGGCCTGTCCCTCCCCGCCGGCTACTAATGCCCCGCCTCATTCTCGCCTCCGCCTCTCCGCGCCGCAGGGACCTGCTCCTCCAGGCCGGCTTCCTCTTCGACGTCCATTCCGCCGATGTCGACGAAACCGCCCGCCCCGGCGAAGACGCCGTCACCCTCGCCATCCGCCTCGCCCGGCTCAAGGCCGAAGCCGTCAGCGCCATCCGCCCCGACGCCGCCGTTCAAAACGCCGTCATTCCAGGCGCCGCCGTTCAAGACGCCGTCATTCTCGGCGCCGACACCGTCGTCGCCGCGCCCACCGGCGAGCTGCTCGGCAAGCCTTCTGACGCCGCCGACGCCGCGCGCATGCTCGCCCTGCTCGCCGGCGCCACCCACTCCGTCGTCACCGGCATCTGCCTCTGCGGCAGGGGCCGCGTCGAGGTCGCCGCCGCGCTCACCTGGGTCACCTTCCAGACGCTCAGCGCCGCTGAGATCGCCGCCTACGTCCGCACCGGCGAGCCCCTCGGCAAGGCCGGCGCCTACGCCATCCAGGGGCGCGCCGCGCGCTTCATCCCGCGTGTCCAGGGCGACTACAGCAACGTCGTCGGCCTCCCGCTCCCGCTTGCCGCCGCCATGCTCGCTACCTTCGGCCTCGCCCCCCGCGGGGCCCCCCCCCCCGCCGCGCCCGGGCCCGGCCTGAGCCCCGCGCCCCCCCC
>CAXTMY010000062.1:0-17774 GCA_964245565.1 uncultured Acidobacteriaceae bacterium
GGTCGGACGGAGGCGCCGGGGGCATGCCGCTGGCGGCGGTACCCGGGTCGGCGGGGGGCGGAGGCGGCATGCCGTTCGACTGGGCGTGATCTTGCGGGGCCTGATTTTGCGGAGCCTGATTTTCAGGCGCGGGGCTGGCCTGAGCCGGGGCCTGGTCCTGACCGGCCGGAGCGGAGGCCGGGCTCGCCGCCGCGGCGCCGGCCGGCACGGTGATGTTGTCCTGAATGGAGCGTACGCCGCTCACGCCGGCCGCGACCTGCTCGGCCTCGACCAGCTCATTCTCGCCGGTAGCGGTGCCGGTAAGCGTGACGACACCCTGCGAAGCCGTGGCGTTGATGGCAGCGCCGGACAGTTTTGTGTCGTTGTGCAGCGCGGCGGTTACGGCGGACTGCAACTGGCTGTCGCTTACGGCGTACTGCGCACGCGCCTGGGCGGGCACGGCGAGCAGGGCAGCTGCCAGCACCCCCGTGCCCGCTGCCGCGCTCAGTGTCTGACTTGCTTTGCGGAGAAGCCGTTCCGTTGTCATCTCTTCTGCTCCTGCTCTCAATGAGATCCGCATGACGCGACTGCGCGCGTAATGCGCCCTTGCAGTAACAAGAACACGGTTGGACGGAAAAAGTTGCCGCGACCTGCAGACCGGGCGTGACCTCGGTTCCGAAGTGGGAAAGTAACGCCGGGGGGGGAAGGTAAGGAAGCGCGCTTGCCCTCCCCCGGTTTTTACACCTCTACCGGCCCTTGCGGTAGTGCTCGAGCAGCGCGGTCGTCGAGCTGTCATGCTGGTTGTGCTGCGAGCCGTCGAGGTCGCCGATGATGGCGGAGGCCAGCTTTTTGCCCAGCTCGACGCCCCACTGGTCGAAGGAGTCGATCTGCCAGATGACGCCCTGGGTGAACACCATGTGCTCATAGAGCGCGACGAGCTTGCCGAGAGACCTCGGGGTGAGCTTGTCGATGAGCAGGGTGTTGGTCGGACGGTTGCCCTCGAAGACGCGGTGCGGCACCAGCTCAGGTTTGGTGCCTTCGGCCTTGACCTCTTCAGCGGTTTTGCCGAACGCGAGCGCCTCGGCCTGGGCGAAAACATTCGCCGTCAGGTAGTCGTGGTGCGGCCCCAGCGGGTTGAGGCTCTGGTTAAAGCCGATGAGGTCGCAGGGGATGAGCTTGGTGCCCTGGTGGATGAGCTGGTAGAAGGAGTGCTGGCCGTTTGTGCCGGGCTCGCCCCAGAAGATCTGCCCGGTCTGGTAGTTGACCTCGTCGCCGGCGAGGGTGACGTGCTTGCCGTTGGACTCCATGGTGAGCTGCTGCAGGTATGCCGGAAAGCGCTTGAGGTACTGGTCGTAGGGGAGCACGGCGACGGTCTGCGCGCCGAAGAAGTTGTTGTACCAGACGCCGAGCAGGCCGAGGATTACGGGCAGGTTTTTTGCGAGCGGAGCGGTGCGGAAGTGCTCGTCCATGGCATGGAAGCCGGCGAGCATCTCGCGGAAGTTCTCCGGGCCGATAGCGATCATGGTCGAAAGCCCGATGGCCGAGTCCATGGAGTAGCGGCCGCCGACCCAGTCCCAGAAGCCGAACATGTTGGCGGTGTCGATGCCGAACTTCGAGACCTCCTGCGCGTTTGTCGAGACGGCGACGAAGTGCTTGGCGACAGCCTTGTCGTCGCCGCCCAGCTGCCGGAGCGACCACTCGCGCGCGGTATGCGCGTTCGTCATGGTCTCAAGCGTGGTGAAGGTCTTGGACGAGATGATGAAGAGGGTTTCGTCGGCGCTGAGGCCGTACGTAGCCTCGGTGAAGTCGGTGCTGTCGATATTCGAGACGAATTTGAAATCGAGCTCGCGCTCGGAGTAGTGGCGGAGCGCTTCGTAGGCCATGACCGGGCCGAGGTCGGAGCCGCCGATGCCGACGTTGACGACCGTCTTGATGCGCTTGCCGGTGTGCCCCTTCCACTCGCCGGAGCGGATGCGGTCGGCGAAGGCGGCCATGCGGTCGAGCACCGCGTGGACCTCGGGAACGACGTTTTTGCCGTCGACCTCGATGACTTCATCTTTCGGGGCGCGAAGGGCGACGTGGAGCACGGCGCGACCTTCGGTCACGTTGATCTTTTTGCCGGCGAACATGGCGTCGCGGTGCGCAGCGAGGCCGCTCTGCTCGGCCAGCTCGAGGAGCAGCTTGATCGTCTCGTCGGTGATGCGGTGCTTGGAGTAGTCGAGGTAGAAGTCCTCGAAGGCGGCGGTGAGGCGGGTGCCGCGGTCCGGGTCCTGCTTGAAGATCGCGCGCAGGTGCAGGGGTTCGATGGTTTTGTAGTGGGCCTGGAGTGCCTGAAATGCGGGAAGCTGGGTGAGGGGAGTTTTTAGGGCAGCAGCGGGAGTGCTCATGCAGTCACGGCCTTTCTGGGGTGCGCCAACGTGCGCGGAGTCATCGGATTCGATTCTACCGGGAGAGGAAAGCCGCATGCGCGTTTGCCGGGCCGAGCGCGCGGCGCATTCCGTCTGCCCGGGCAGAATGCGGCGGCCGTTTGTACAGAGCACGGTAAAATATGCACTGTTTTGACACAGTAGTCGTCGCAAATGTGTTGCGTTGGGCAGCGGATACCGTCATAATCCCGTGCAGTCCTATCCTCGTGTATGCCGGAGCAAAGCCCGGCGGAGAGTCCCAGAATGAGTTTTTCCGTACCTCAGATCTCCGACTCCAGCGTGTCCGCACTGGTTACTGAGCTCAACACAACTGGCTACGCCTTCATCCCCAACTATATTCAGCCGGATGGCCTGCGGCGCATGCAGGCGTTTGTGTGCGAGGCCATGAAGAAGTCCGGGAATCAGTACATCGGCTTCGGCGGTCCGAAGGAAGTAGCAGGCTCGGGTTTAGACGAGCTGTACCACGCACCGGCGTTCGATAAGCTGATCCGCGATGTGTATGAGCGGGGCACGGGCAAGCCGGGGCCGCCGCAGGAGCTTTACCATGTGCTGCGCTGCCTGGCAGGGGAAACCGGGCAGAGGCATGCCTGGATGTTTCACTACGACTCCTACGTGGTGACGGCGCTGGTGCCGATCGTGATCCCGACCGAGGGCAAGAGCGGCGACCTGCTGCTGTTTCCGAACACGCGCTCGATTCGCCCGGCCTACCTGCTGAATGCGGCTGACAAGGTGCTGCTGGACAACAGGCTGGCGCAGAAGCTGCTGCGGCGCACCGTGGAGCGGAACCCGAGCCGGCCGACGCGCGTAAAGATGCAGCCGGGCAATCTGTATCTGTTCTGGGGTTACCGCACGATCCATACGAACGAGCCGTGCGATCCGGATAAGGTGCGGGCGACGGCATTGTTTCATTATGCGAACCCGCATAAGAAGGCGAGTTAGGGTTGGGGACGAAACTAACTGCTGTTCTTCTGACACACGAAGGGCATTCTGCTTCCGCAGGTGTGCGCACTTCGCGCCAGTAGCACCAGATCAATACCGACAGAGCATACGGTGAAGCCGCCGATCCAAACCGGGCAAAAGCCGGCTACAAGAGGCTCGCGCAAATCGGTCCAGGGCCGCTCCCGAAAGAAAACACGAAATAAAAGCGTGCTCCAGAGCAGTGAACAGAACACGAAAATGTAGGGATAACGGAGCTGAAGACGGCGCGGTGGTATGGCAGCAGCGGGAGCCGCAAATACGACATAGGTTCCGATAGCCATCGAACCGGACCAGAGAGCCAGCAGTTCTACTTGCAGCATGGGCTGGAACGTCAGCCGAAGCAGTTCGAGACAAGCGCATGAAAACAGCCAGCTCGTGAACATAGCTTTCAGCGCGAGTATGAGACGAGCGCTCGCGCTTGTACCCGGTTCGGTGCGTTTGCCAGCGGAGTGATTCACGTCTGCCTTCCCATGGAGCCGGGATTACTGGTGACCTGCTCTGCGCCTCACAGCATTCTTAATAGAAATAAAGTCACAGGGCCTCAATCCAAACTGGTCATCGCGAACTGCCGTCCGGCCTCCAGCAGCTTGTCTACAGATTGCTTTGAGCAGGCTTCGGAGTAAATGCGCAGCAGCGGCTCGGTGCCGGAGGCGCGCAGCAGCAGCCAGCTTTCCGCGGCGTTCGGCTTCCCTGCTGCTTCGGGATTTTTCACGAAGAACTTGATGCCGTCGAGGGTCGAGACGCGCGCAACCTCCATGCCAGCGAAGGCTTTTACCCCGGCTTTGGCTTTCGCGATGGTGGCGTTTTTGAGCTCGTCCTTGATGTGCAGGTCGATGCGGCCGTACTGGTGTTCACCGTACTCGGCCTGCAGCGCGGCGACCAGCTCGCCGAGGGTCTTCTTTTCTTCCGACATGACGGTGGCGAGCAGCAGGGCGTTGAGCAGGCCGTCGCGCTCGGGCAGGTGCTTCTGGATGCCGATGCCGCCGGACTCCTCGCCGCCGATCAGGATCTCTTCTTCGAGCATGAGGTCGCAGACGTATTTGAAACCGATGCCGTGCTCGTAGAGTTTGCGGCCGTGCTTCGCGGCGATGCGGTCGAGCATGCCGGTGGTGTTAAAGGCGCGGGTGACGCCGCCCGGCCAGCCCTTGGTCCTGAGCAGCCACTCGAGCAGGATGGAAAAAATCTTGTGCGGGTCGACGAAGTTGCCGTGCTCATCGACCGCGCCGATGCGGTCGGCGTCGCCGTCGGTCGCGAAGCCGGCGGCGCAGCGGTGCGCGACCGTCGCCTCGCCGAGCGCGCGGATGTGCGGCTCGATCGGCTCGGGATTGATGCCGGGAAACAGCGGATTGTGCTCAGAGCGGATCTCGACGTGGTCGACGCCGAGCTCGGTGAAGATGCCGGAGAGGATGCCGCGGCCCGCGCCGTACATGCAGTCGACGGCGAACTTGAGGCCGGAGGCGCGGATAGCGTCGAGGTTGGCGAACGCGCGGATGGCCTGGAGGTAGGGCGTGATGAAGTCGACCTCTTCAATTTTTGCCGGCGTGGAGGCCTGGGCGAGCGGCCTGCCGAGCTCCTTCTCGATCTCGCTGATGATGGCGGGGCGGCCGGAGCCGCCGTAGGACGCCTTGTATTTGACGCCGTTCCACTGGAAGGGATTGTGCGAGGAGGTGATCATGACGCCGCCGGCGCAGTTATGCGCGCGCACGCCGTAGGAAAGCGCCGGGGTGGGGGTGATGCGGTCGGCGAGCAGCACCGGAATCCCCGCGCCGGCCAGGACCTCGGCTACCGCCGCGGCGAACGCCTGGGAGCCGAAGCGGGTGTCGTAGCCGATGGCCGCGCCTTTTTCCCGGCCGCCTTCGCGCAGAAGGTAGCTGCCGATGGCCGCTGCGGCGATCCGCACATTTTCAAAGGTAAAGTCGTCCGCGATGATGCCGCGCCAGCCGTCTGTGCCGAACTTGATTGCTTCCGCTCCCATGTTGTTGCTCTCTCCCTCAAAAGCTAGATCAGTTCGGTTTTGCCTTTTGCCGCCAGTTCCTTGACGACCTTGCCCACGTCCTGCGAGTGGTACCGGGTGGTGACGAGGATCGCGTCCTCGGTTTCAACGACGACCAGGTCATGCACGCCGACCATGGCGACAAACTTCTGGCGGCTGTAGGCGTAGTTGCGCTGCGCATCGACGCCGAGAAAACCGGGGGTTTCGGTTACGTTCTGCTGGGCGTCGACAGAAATATCTTTCTGGATCTGGTGCTCATACAAGGCGGCCCACGATCCCAGGTCGTTCCAGTCGAAGTCTGCCTGCAGGCAGAAGAGCCTGGACTGATGCTCGCCTTTGGCCGAACGCGGCTCGAGGATCGCATAGTCGAGGCTGATGTTTTCGCACTTCGGGTACAGCTCGGCAAACACCTCCCGGAACTGGGGCGTGCCGTAGGCGGCGGCGATGGTTTCAAGCAGGGGCGCGGTTTCCGGCAGGTGCTCGCGCATGGCATTGGCGAGGGTGCGGGCGCTCCAGATGAAAATCCCGGAGTTCCAGTGATAGTTGCCGGCGGCGACGAATGCCTCGGCGCGTTCCTGGTTAGGTTTTTCAGTGAAACGCCGGACCCGCAGCTCGCCTGCGGGCATCGCCTCGCCGGTCTCGATGTAGCCGTAACCGGTTTCAGCGCGGGTCGGCTTGATGCCGAGCACGACAATATTTTCCCCGGCTGCGGCGAGCCGGATGGCGCGACGGATCACCGCGACGAAGCCGGGCTCGTTGCCGATGACGTGGTCGGCCGGAAACATGCCGAGAACCGCGTCCGGGTTCTGCCGCTCGATGAGGAACGCCGCCAGGCCGGCAGCCGGGGCCGTGTTGCGGGCCGCCGGTTCGCAGACGACCTGGTCCTCCGGCACGGCATCGAGCTGCCCGCAGATCTCAGTGGACAGCAGATCGTTAGTGATGACCCACACGTCGCTGGCGGGGCTGAGCGGCCCGAGCCGGTCGACCGTGCGCTGGATCATGGTGCGCTCGCCGTCGAGCGCCAGCACCTGCTTGGCGCGGGCCTTGCGGCTGCGCGGCCAGAAGCGCGTGCCACTGCCGCCGGCGAGAATGATGGGCCGAAAATCCTGCTTGTCTGCCATGTTCAGTTCGTCTCCACTCGTTCTTTTCTCCGTCAGGAGAGTATCGTCCGGACGGACGGCCTGCTTGAGGGGGATTGTCAGCCTTTATGCAGCAGCGGTTCCGGCGGCGCCGTTTCTGGGAATCATGCGCATGACTTCCGCTTCGCCCAGTGCCTGCCACGGTTTCGCTGAAGCGGGGACGATGGCGAGCTCGCAGCGCGCGAGGGTAAACGGCTCGAAACCTTCGCCTTCGATGCGAAGCGTGCCGCCGGCAACAAAGAGGATCTGCGTCGACGGCTCTTCGCGGCCGGCTTCGCTGAGCCCCGCCGCGTCGCCCGCCCAGCGCTCCACGCGGAAGTATTTTTCGTCGATCAGCACCGATTCGCCGCGCATGCCGGGCTTCCGCGCGATCTTGCCCGCGCCGGTGGCCACGCGCATCGCTTCGAGCGAGGCATCGACGTGCAGCTCGCGGGGGCGGCCGTAATCGTAGAGGCGATAGGTGGTGTCGGAGGTCTGCTGAGTCTCAAGAATGACCGACCCGGGCCAGATCGCGTGGACCGTCCCGGCGTCGACATACACCATGTCGCCGGTGCTGAGAGGCACCCAGGCGAGCAGGTCTTCGAGGCTGTTCGCCGCGATGGCGCTACGTACGGATTCCGGAGTCGTCCCGGTTTTCAGGCCCAGCGCGACCTTCGCGTCGGGTCTGGCTTCCAGAGCGTACCTGCACTCCGTCTTGCCGCGCGGCTCGCCCTTCTGCTGGGCGAGCACGTCGTCAGGATGCACCTGCACGCTCAGCTTTTCGCGCGGGAAAAGGACTTTGATCAGCAGGGGGTATTCGGCATCGGCAGCAAACGCTTTGCCTAGAATAGCTTCCGGGTGCTTCTTCACTGCCGACATGAGCTTTTGCCCGGCCAGCTCGCCAGTCAGGACGACGCTTTCCGGGCCGGTAAGCCAGGCCTCGCCGATCGGCTCGCCGGGAGCGGCCTTCTTGTCGAACCACGGGGCAAGATCGTCAAAACCCCAGACGCGGGTCGAAAAATACGGGGCAAGCTTGAACGGCGAGAGCAGCGTCACGGAATCCATGCCACCCAGTATGCCGCATTTCCCGCCGTTCGATGGAAAAGGGATGGCCGGACGCGTGAGCATTGGTAACGGATAGGATGGGGCATGGCACGATATCTTGTTACTGGCTGTGCCGGTTTCATCGGTTCCTGGATCGCGGACACGCTGCTGCGGCGGGGCGAGGCGGTGCGCGGACTGGATAACTTTGAAACCGGGCGCGCGGAAAATGTAGCGGCGGTCGAGCAGGCGGCGGCTGAGGGTGGGGGCAGGTTCTCGCTGCACCGGGCGGATCTGCGGGACGCTGGGGCGGTCGCCCGCGCGTGCGAAGGCGTGGAGATCATTTTCCACCAGGGCGCGCTGCCTTCGGTGCCGCGTTCGATCAAAGACCCGCGCACCTCGCACACGGCGAATATTGACGGGACGTTCAACCTGCTTGAGGGCGCAAGGGCAGCGGGCGTGCGGAGGGTGATGTACGCGGCTTCGTCGTCGGCTTACGGCAACCAGCCGGGGTTTCCGCGCGTGGAGACGATGGTGCCGATGCCCATCGCGCCGTACCCGGTGCAGAAGCTGATGGGCGAGCACTACATGCGGTCGTACTGGCAGGTGTATGGGCTGGAGACGGTGGCGCTGCGGTACTTCAACATCTTCGGCCCGCGCCAGGTGCCGGACTCGCCGTACTCAGGCGTGACGGCGCGGTGGACGCTGCAGATGATGCGGGGCGAGCAGCCGCTGATCTACGGCGACGGCGAACAGGGGCGCGACTTTACGTTTGTGGGCAATGCGGTTGCGGCAAACCTGCTGGCCGCGCAGGCGCCGGCCGAGCGGGTGGCGGGCCGGGTGTTCAACATCGCCTGCGGCGAGCGGCACACGCTCAACAAGACATTCGCGGTACTGGCCGGGCTGCTCGGCTTTGAGAAGCCGGCGATCCATGGACCGGAGCGGGCCGGGGACATCCAGAACTCGCTGGCCGATATTTCGGCCGCGCGCGAAGCGTTCGGGTACGAGCCGAAGGTGAGCTTTGAAGAGGGTCTGCGGCAGACGGTGGAGTGGTACCGGTCGGTCTATGCGCGCGAACCGGAAAGCGCTATGCGCCGGTAGCCGCGGACACCGGGGCAGGGCTCGCGACGCGCTGAACCGGCTTTGCGGCCGACGCGCAGCCTATACCCTTGCAGCCGACCGGCCGGATGCAGAGCCGGGCGGAGAGCACGACGAGCGAGATCCAGAGCACGTCTGCCCCGAGCAGGTGCGTGACCTGCAGCCAGGTGGGGGCGAGCAGCAGGACATCGGCGATGCCGAGGGCGAGCTGCACACCGACCATGGCGGCGACGAAGCCGCCGAGGCCGCGGCTGCCGGCTCTACGGCTCATCGCCACGAGAAACAGGATCCAGGCGGCTGCGAACAGGCTGAGAGCGGGATGGATCCAGCGAACGTGCAGCAGCCAGCTGCCATGCGGGGAAAGATCCTGCGCGAACGCCTCGGCGAGTGAGCGAGCGGGGTAGAGTGTGTCGCCGAGCGCGGCGAGCGAGCCGCTGACGCCGACGGCGAGCGTGGCGGTGAGTCCGACGAGAGCGGCGAGCCCGTGCCGGAGCTCCACGCCGCCGCGCATGCGGCCGGTAGTGCGGCCCAGGAAGTGCGCGGTAAGCGCGACAGAGGCGAGCAGCAGCAGGGTGTTGACAAGGTGCAGCGACAGCCAGAACGCGCGCATCGGCGACTGGTCAGCCCCGGTGTGGTGCAGCAGCACCAGCAGCGCGCCGAGCAGGCCTTCGTTGAAGGTGAGGAACAAGGCGATTGCGGAGGAGATGCGCGCGAGGTGACGGCGGGGCATGGCCGTCCAGGTCCAGAACACCAGGGCGACCACAAAAAGTCCATCGAGGCCGGAGCTCGCGCGGTGCGCAAACTCGATGATGGAGGCCGCGGTCTGCCAATGCTGAACGACTGTGCCGCCGCACAGCGGCCAGTGGTCGCCGCAGCCGTTGCCGGAGCCGGTGGCGGTGACGACATTGCCCCACAGGATAACGAGAACGTTGAAGGCCACCACGAACCAGCTGTAGCGCTGGAGCAGAGTCGATGCAGCGGCGGGTGGCGATCCCGCGCGGGACACCTGCGGGGCCATCCTGGCCGAAATGGGAACCGGAGAGGCCATAGAACGGTGCAGCACAAGGCTGCCGTCAAACGATTTTACCGTCTCCAGCAACCCTTGGTAAAAATACAATCTCTTACTAGTTTATGAAGAAATTGCGCGTCTTCTCACCGCTTGTAAACGTCGTGCTGGTTTCCGCGTTGGCGCTGCCATGCGTTGCCTTTGCACAAACCGCAGGCCAGGACATGCACAACGCGGGCACCGACACAAAGAATGCCACCACGAATACCGGTCACGCTGTCTCGCACACCACGAAAAAGACCTACCACAAGAGTGCGAATGCCACGAAGCGTACAACACACAAAGCGACGCGCAGTACGAAGAGCGGGACCAGCAAAGCCTACGACGGCACGAAGGAAGACACGACGAAGGTAGCCGATAAGACCAAGGAAGGCACGGTGAAGGGCTACGACAAGTCGAAGGAGGGTGTGCAGAAGGTGTTTGACCCGAGTGCGGCCAAGAAAAGCGAAGTGAAGGACCGCGATACACAGGCGCACATGCAGGCAAAAGACGACTTGAACCAGGACAAGCAGAAGGTCCAGGACAGCAAGCCGCAGTAACGTTTATCGCGGTAAACAAAGGCGCTCCCGGTTGGGAGCGCCTTTTGCTGTGCGGCAGAGCGGCTTTGATCTACTTCTCCGGCAGGCGCGTCGCGTACTCGGCTTTCGTCGGGCCGCGCGAAAAGTCGGGGTGCTCGTTTTCGACCAGGAACGTCTGTACACGCCTTGCATAATTGGGATCGGCTTTCTCAAGGTGCGTAAGCTGGAGCTCCCGGATCTTTTTCCGGCGCCATCAAGACTCCTCGCCAACGCATGCTGCTGTGCCGATCCGTGGGTTCCTGGTCAGACGATCCGTGCTTCACGCGGAGCCGGATGGCAGCCGGTTCAGGCTCGAGGCCGCATCAAGCCTGGCCGCTCATCCACCGGTCCAGCAGCGTCTGAGCGCAGCGTGCGCCGCAGAGATGGCGCACCTCGGCTGCATGCGACAGGGCGTTGTTCCAGCCGGTCATCTTCAGCATGGGTTCGTTCTGCGAGCCGGGCTCGCCGGAGGTCGTGCCCATCCAGGCGAGCCACCAGTCGCCGCTTCGCTCGATCTTGGCTTTGCTGCACACATCGCAGTGGTAGGTCTCGGTCCAGCTCATGGGGGTGGGCTCTCCGTGGAGGCTGCCGCGGTCGAGGCCGACGGTCTCCTGAGGCACGTTAGCACAAGCTGCAACCGCCGCATGCTCAGAAAACGCCACGGGCTAACCGATGGTAAGGGGTGGGCGGAGGAAAGACGGGAATCGCGGCAACGGGCTCCGCACCTAGGGCGCTTCAATGTTCGCCAAGGGGGTATCGACCCCGTGGATGGCGACCAGCGGGTAGCCGAGCTTTTTCCAGCCTTCGACACCGCCCAGAAGGGGCCGCACGCGGGAGACACCCATCTTGCGGATGGTGAGCGCCATGTGAACGGCCGTTTCCTCGTTGGGGCAGGTGCAGAAGAGCACGACATCGCGGTCCTTGGGGATGCTGTCGTTCATTTCGACGAGCCGGTCAGGGGTCATGACGACGGCCCCGGGGAGGGTGCGCGGGTCGGGCAGGTAGTCGAGCGGGTGCCGCAGGTCGACCAGGTAGAGCGGTTCGTTGCGCTGGAGCATGGCAAGCAGGGCTTCCGGGGAGACGCGGTCGGTGCGAATCTCCTTGAGCGAGCGCTGCCGCCGCACGATACGGCTGACGACAAAGCCGAGCAGCAGCAGCAGAAACAGCGCAACGGCGAAGTGCGCGACCCAGGCCAGCGCGTGCGGGTGCAGCTTGAGCAGGTCGCCGAAGAACCGGCCGCCGACCACGAAGGCCAGCGCCCACAGCAGGACGCCGGCGGCATCGCAGAGCAGAAACAGGCGGGGATTCATTCCTGTTTGCCCGGCGATAGCCGCAGCCATGGTGTTGAGCGCGGGCAGGAACTTGGCTACCAGCAGGGTGCCTGCGCCATGCTTCTCAAAGTAGTTTTCGGTGCGCCGGACGCAGGCGTCTTTGCCGGCGAACCGGCAAAGCAGCTGCACCACCGTGTGCCCATAGCGCTTGCCGAGGAAGTACCAGCTGACATCGCTTACCAGGGAACCGAGCAGGATGGCCCCGAGCACCGGCACAAGGTGCAGGCGGTGCGTGGCCGTAAGCGTACCGGCCATGAGCAGCAGCGGCGCCGCCGGAACAGGCAGCCCGATCTGCTCGGTAAATACCCACAGGCAGAGAACCAGGTAGGCGTGCGCGAGAAAGAGATGGGTGAACGGCATGGCAGAGTTTTCTTCCGGTGCGGCCCGAGGACCCGGCAGGGTGCCGGCTGCCAGTATAAGATGTAGCGGACGAGAGGCAGGACGCGAAATCACGCGGGGCTATTCGCGGGCCGGGAAAACCGGTTGTGGGGCCTACACGGCGCGCAGCATGGGCCCGCCGGCGGCGAAATACTCGCGGTAAAGCGCCAGGACTTTTTCCGCCCGCCCGGGATCGGTCGACCAGGTTTTCGAGACCTCAACGATAAAGGTGTCGCCGGAGTGTGCGGCCAGGGCAAGCCGGTAATGTGGGTAGGCCGTAGCGAGCCGGCGCAGCAGCGCCATGCGGTGGGCGAAGCAGTCCTGCCAGCCGGAAAACGCAATCCACTCGGCCGTGACCGTGACCCATTGCCCGTGCAGAAACTCGCGGGTCTCGAGCGCGAGCGAGGCGCCGTGCGCAGGGTGCGTCTGCTTCTGCCCGAAGAGATTGTTGGCACGTACCGCGAGCTCGGACGCGCCCCAGGCGGATTCAAGCGCCGCCTCGCAGGCTGCGTGTTCCGGGAAGATGTGCCCGGCTGCCCGTGCCTCCGCTGCTGCTTTCTTTAAGAACTCTGCTGGCGCCATCGCATTGCCTCCGGAAAAGAGTGAGGGCGACCAAACGGCCGCCCTCATTCCAGTATTCCAATCCGTCTGCTAATTGCCGGCCAACTTTTCTTACACAACAAAGTACTTGGCCTGGGGATGGTGCACGATAAGGGCGTTGGTGCTCTGCTCGGGCTCCAGGTGGAAGCCTTCAGTCAGGCGCACGCCGATGGTCTCCTCCGGCTTGAGCAGCGCGAAGATTTTCGTCTGGTCCTCAAGATTGGGGCAGGCCGGGTAGCCGAAGGAGTAGCGGGAGCCGCGATACTTCTGGTGGAACAGCTCGCGCACCTCGCCCGCGTCTTCGCCGTCGATGCCCAGGTCTTTGCGGATCAAAACGTGGGCGTACTCGGCCAGGGCCTCGGCCGTTTCGACGCCCAGGCCGTGCACGTAGAGGTAGCGCGTGAAGTCGCCGGCGTCAAAGAGCTTTTTCGTTTCTTCGCTGGCGCGGTCGCCGATGGTGACAACCGAGAAGCCGATCACGTCCATTTTTCCCGAGCTTTTCGGATGGAAAAAATCCGCGATGGAGAGCTTGCGTCCGTCGCGCTGGCGCGGGAAGTTGATTCGTAACCGTTCCCGTGGCGATTCGGCGGACGCGTCTTCCGGCTCGTATACGACGACGTCATTGCCATCGGCCTGCGCGGGGTAAAAACCGTAGACGAGCTTCGGCCAGAACCAGCCCTTCTGCTTGATCTCCGCTTTCAGCTCGTGCAGGATGGGCCGGTATTTCTCCTCAACAAGACGAAGGTAGTCGGTTGCCGAAGCGGTCTTGAGCTGCCACTGGTTCTTGAACAGCGCGGTCTCGTTGAGGTAGGAAAAGATGAGATCGAGATCGAAGTCTTTCCTGACGCGGTTGCCGAAGAACGCAGGCACGGGGGTCTGCTCTTGCGGCACGACCCAGCCTGAGCGCACCGCGGGCGCATCGGACGGCGCGGCGGCCTGCGCTTCCAGCACATGCGCTGCGGTGGGATACAGCTTGACGGTGCTGCCTTCCTTCAAACGCAGCGCCCGTGCGTCGTCAGGACTGGTGAGGTCGCTCATGACGTGCAGGCCGGCGAACGCGTCCTCGGCGTAGAAGACGGCCGACGAGTACTCCTGGCGCAGGTCCTGCTCGACATATTTGCGGGTCAGCGCAGCGCCGCCGCAGATCACCGGGGTGTCCATCTTGAGACGCTGCAGATCCTGGATGACATACTTCATCTCGAGCGTGGACTTGACGAGCAGTCCGCTGAGGCCGATCGCATCGGCCTTGTGCTCGCGAGCGGCCTTGATGATGACGTCGGCAGGCTGCTTGATACCGAGGTTCACGACCTTGTAGCCGTTGTTCGAGAGGATGATGTCGACCAGGTTCTTGCCGATGTCGTGCACATCGCCTTTGACGGTGGCGAGCACGATGGTTCCCTTCTGCGTGCCTTCAACCTTCTCCATTTTCGGCTCAAGGTAAGCGACGGCGGCTTTCATGACCGCGGCCGAGTCGAGCACGGACGGCAGCTGCATCTTGCGCGCGCCGAACAGCTCGCCGACGGTCTTCATGCCGTCGAGCAGCACGGTGTTGATGAGCTCGAGCGGTGAATACGTCACCAGCGCTGTTTCAATTACCTGTTCGAGCGACTGCTTCTCCGCGCCCTGGCCGAGCGAGCGCTCCCCGCGAATGATGAGCTGCTTGAGCATTTCCTCGGTGCTCAGGTCCTCCGGCACCAGTGCTTCCTGCTTCGCGTTGGGGTCGAGCCCGGCGAAGTGGCCCATGTAGCTTTGCAGCGGGTCGCCCTCGCTCATATCGCGGAAGATGAGCTTGCGCGCGAGCTCTACCTCGCGCTCCGGGATCTTGTAGAGCGGGTAGATTTTCGCGTAGTTGACGATGGCTGCGTCCAGGCCGCGATCGACCGCCTCCTTGAGAAAGACGCTGTTCAAAACGCGCCGCGCATACGCGTTCAGTCCGAAAGAGATATTGCTGACGCCGAGAATCGTCTTGGCTTTGGGCAGCTCCTGCTTGATGCGGCGCACGGCTTCGAGCGTCTCCATGCCGGCGGTGCGGTAGTCTTCCTGCCCGGTGGAGATGGGCAGCGTGAGCGGGTCGAAGAGGATGTCTTCGCCGCGCATGCCGTAGCGCTCGGTCGCCATCTCGTAGATGCGCTTCGCCACGGCGACTTTTCTGTCGGCGGTCAGGGCCATGCCGTCTTCATCGATCGTGAGCGCGATAACAGCCGCGCCGTAGCGACGGGCCATGGGCAGAACGAGGCTGGTGCGCTTCTCGCCATCCTCAAGGTTGATGGAGTTGATGACCGGCTTGCCGGGGACACGCTTCAGCGCTTCCTCGATCACATCGGCTTCGGTCGAGTCGATGAGGATAGGCGCGGTGACGCGGGTCGCGATCTTCTCGAGCACGCTGTTCATGTACAGCTTTTCGTCTTCGCCGACGATCGCGCAGCAGAGGTCGAGCATCTGCGAGCCCTCGCTCGCCAGGCGCTTCGCCATGGCCAGGATGCCGTCGTAGTCGCCCGCGCGCACCATGTCGCGGAAGGCGGCGACGCGCGTGGTCGTGTTCATCTCCTCGGCGACGATGACCGGCTGGCCATCGACCTCGAGCGGCGTGGCGGCGAAAGCGCTGGCCGCGACGCCCTGCGGCTTGACCACGCGTTTCGCGGGTACCGCATCTTTGACGGCTTCAACGACGGCGCGCAGGTGCGCAGGCGTGGTGCCGCAGCAGCCTCCGACAACCTGCACACCGTACTCGGTGACAAACCGCCGCTGGTAGGCGGCGAGCTCAGAGGGGGTGAGCTTGTAGACGGCGACGCCGCCCTCATTCTGCGGCAGCCCGGCATTGGGCAGAACGCTGATGGCCCGTGACGAGTTCTGGCAGAGGAAGCGGACGGCGTCGTTCATCTCCGCGGGGCCGGTCGCGCAGTTGAGCCCGATGATGTCCGGGTTGAAGCACTCGACCACGGCGAGTGCCGCGCCGATCTCCGAGCCCAGCAGCATGGTGCCGGTCGCCTCAAGCGTGACCTGCATCTGCACCGGGACTCGGCGCCCGGCGGCGCGCATGGCGTCTTCGCAGGCGGCGAGCGCGATCTTGGCCTGGAGCAGGTCCTGGCTGGTCTCGATGAGCAGGATGTCGACGCCGCCTTCCAGCAGCGCCTCGGCCTGCTCGCGATACATCGCGGCCATGGCGTCGTAGCCGATGTGCGCCAGAGACGGCAGCTTGGTGGTGGGACCGATGGAACCGGCGACGAAACGCGGTTTGTCCGCGGTGGAGTACTGCCGCGCAACATCCTTCGCCAGCCGCGCCGCGGCGAGGTTCAACTCGCGCGTACGGTCGCCGATCTCGTATTCATCCAGCACCACACGCGTGGAGCCGAAGCTGTTGGTCTCGACGACATCGCAGCCTGCCTCGAAAAAGCTGGCGTGGATGCCGCGGATGATATCGGGCCGCGAGAGCGTCAGCAGCTCGTTGCAGCCTTCTTTACCCCAGTAGTCATCCACGGTGGGCGCATGGCCCTGGATGCTGGTGCCCATTGCGCCGTCGTACACCAGCACACGTTCGTCAAGCAGCTTCAGGAAATCAGGCATAAGAAAGGGATGGCGCGGAAACCGGGCGCCATCCTTCATTGTAGACGGCGCAGGCTAGAGGACCGGCTCGACCGGGTCAACCTCCCAGATCGTCAGTTCTCCATCAAGCAGCGGCTGCATCTGCTCGCCCGCTTTCTTAAAGTGATCTGAGCTCTTGTGCCCTTCGAACTCCTCGGGGCTGGCATACTGCTCGCTAAACAGGAATTCGCCGCCGTCGGTGGTTTCAAACAGCTCGTAGAAGTCGACGCCGTCCTCTGCCCTGCTCGCCTTGACGAGATCGAGCAGAATGCCACGCAGCTCCTGCTCCCGGCCTGTCTTTGCCTTTACCCGCGCAAACACCCTCACTGTCGCCATGTGATTGTTGCCTCCCTATTTTTGGATGCATTCCAGACGCAGAAAACGGCGGCCTGAAAACGAGGCCGCCGCGGGATGGATCGAACGATGCTGCAGCTGTTCTACTTGACCGAGTCTGCTTCCTTGGCGATGGCATCGGGCATGCCGAGGTTCGGCACCAGCATATCTTCCTTGCGCATGATGAGCGTCCCGGCATTGAGGCTGGCCAGCTCAAAGCCGTGGCCGTGGGTGATGGCATCGGTGGGGCAGGCCTCGACGCAGTAGCCGCAAAAGATGCAGCGGTTGTAGTCGATGTTGTAGACCTTGGCGTAGCGCTCGGCGCTGGAGATGCGCTTTTCCTCGGTGTTCTCAGCAGCCTCGATGTAAATACAGTTCGCCGGGCAGGCCGCCGCGCACAAGAAGCAGGCAACGCATTTTTCCAGGCCATTTTCGTCGCGCTGCAGCACGTGCGCGCCGCGAAAGCGTTCCTGCAGCACCGCACCGCGGTTGGGGCCCTTGCCGTCAGGGTAATTTTCCACCTCGGTCGGCTTGAACATCTCCCCGAAGGTGATGCTCATGCCCTTGGCCACGCCTGCGATGTTGCGAACGATCGACATAGCGCTATTATACCGATGCAGGTAGAGGCTTCGGCGGTTTTGATTTTGCCAGGCTGCCTGCCAGGAGATCCCGATGTTCATCGCCGGCGGCCGCGCCTTTGTGCAGTTCCCCGCAGCAACGCTTGTGTGCGCTGTTTTGACGGCGGCTGCCGCTGCGCAGGCCCCCGCGAGCGGCATGCTGGCGCTGGCCGGACCTGGGCAGCAGACCACGCTGAGCGTCGCCGCGCTGAAGGCAATGCCGCACGAGACCGTGACCGTGACGAACGGCCACACGCACCGGCAGGAGACCTACTCGGGCGTACCGCTCGACGCGCTGCTCGTAAAGGTGGGCGCGCCTGAGCCGGGTGCGATTCACGGAAAAGTCATGTCGGAGTACGTGGTCGCCACAGGCAGCGACAATTACCACGCGGTGCTGTCGCTTGGCGAGATCGAATCCGGGTTCCACCCGGGCAAGGTGCTGGTGGCCGACACGCTCGACGGCAAACCGCTCGATACGGAGCAGGGGCCGTTGAAGCTGGTGGTGGAAGAGGACCGGATGCCGGCGCGGTCAGTGCGTAACCTGGTGAAGCTGGAACTGAAGCAGGCGGAGTAAGAACGAAAAACAAAACCGCCTGCGCGGCTTGCGGTCTCTTCGAGACGCGTTCTTGTCGCTTCGCGAGAAGTGCAAGAGCAGGAGGCCCATGTTTCCGGGCCTC